>SCMQ01000004.1:7500-209116 GCA_005503335.1 Comamonadaceae bacterium 2FH | reverse complement strand
GGGCCGGCGCGGCCGCGGGGGCCAGGGTGCGCGTGATCATGGGCTGGGCGCGCGGCGCCGGCGCCTCGGCGGGCTGCCAGGCCTCGGGCGCCGCCTGCAGCAGCAGCAGGTGAGCGGCCAGCACCGCCAGCGTGAGCGCGGTCAGCCGCTGCCATGGGATGGCCAGTGGCAAGGCCGTCCCGCCGGTGTTCATGACCCGGCGTACCCCAGGTCGCTGGACAGCCGGGCCGCCGCCTGGCGCAGCGGCCGCGCCACGGCGCCGTCCCAGTTCGGGTCGAAGCTGGCCGAGGAGCCCATGGCCAGGATGCCCAGGGCGATGTGGCCGTCGGCGTCGAACACCGGGGCGCACAAGCCCACGATGCCCGGCAGCAGCACATGAACCACCCGGCCCAGGCCGTGGCGGCGGGTTTCCTCCAGCATGGCCTGCACCTCGGCCTGGCTGGTGGGCATGTCGTTGCGGCCGAGCTTGCGCGCGCTGGCCAGCTCCCGCTCGATCATGGGGGCGATCTTGGCCAGCTGGCCCTCGCGCGAGAGGAAGGCCGCGAAGCAGCGCCCGGTGGCCGAGGACAGCAGGGGCATCACGTCGCCCAGGCGCAGGTTGACCGGCGGCGCCAGCGGCGACTCGGCCCAGTGCACGATGGTCGGTCCGTGGTTGCCCCAGACCGCCAGCGCCATGGTGTGGCCGATCTCGGCAAGCAGGCGGGCCACGCGCTCGCGCGCCATCTTGACCGCGTCCAGCCGCGACAGCGAAGCCAGGCCCAGCTTGAGCGCGGCCGGTCCGAGGTCGTAGCGCGTCGTGGCCGCGTCCTGGGTCACCAGGCCCAGGCGCTGGAAGCTCACCAGGTAGCGATGCGCCTTGGCCGCGCTCATGCCGGCGGCGGCAGCCAGGTCGCGCAGCATCAGGGGGCCGGCGGCCTGGGCCAGCACCTCCAGCAGCGCGAAGCCGACCTCCACCGACTGGATGCCGGCGCGTTCCTTGTCAGGGGCTTCCGTGCGTTCTGCCTCCATATGAACTAGAATCCGTTTTCGTTTAGTTAAACTGATTTATCAATGCGTAATTATGGCGTGCCGGGCCTGCCTGGTGCGCCATGCCACCGATTCATCTTGATGGGGACATCGCTTCCATGAAACTCGCCACCTACAAAGACGGCTCGCGCGACGGCCAACTCGTCGTGGTCTCGCGTGACCTGAGCTCCGCCCATTATGCGACCGGCATCGCAGCCAAGATGCAGCAGGTGCTGGACGACTGGAACTTCCTGGCGCCCCAGCTGCAGGACCTGTACCAGGCCCTGAACAGCGGCAAGGCGCGCCACGCCTTCCCCTTCGATCCGGCGCAATGCATGGCGCCGCTGCCGCGCGCCTACCAGTGGGCCGACGGCTCGGCCTACCTGAACCATGTGGAGCTGGTGCGCCAGGCGCGCGACGCCGAGGTGCCGGCCAGCTTCTACACCGACCCGCTGATGTACCAGGGCGGCAGCGACGACTTCATCGGCCCCTGCGACCCGGTGGTGGTCGCCAGCGAGGCCTTCGGCATCGACTTCGAGGCCGAGATCGCCGTGGTGACGGCCGACGTGGCCATGGGAAGCACGCCCGAGCAGGCGCTGGAGGGCGTGCGCCTGGTCATGCTGGCCAACGACGTGAGCCTGCGCAACCTGATCCCGGGCGAGTTGGCCAAGGGCTTCGGCTTCTTCCAGAGCAAGCCCGCCACGGCCTTCAGCCCGGTCGCGGTGACCCTGGACGAGCTCGGCGACGCCTGGGACCATGGCCGCGTCAACCTCACGCTGCAAAGCATCTGGAACGGCCGCAAGGTCGGCATGTGCGAGGCCGGCCCCGAGATGACTTTCCATTTCGGCCAGCTGATCGCCCATATCTGCAAGACGCGCAACGTGCGCGCCGGCTCCATCGTCGGCTCGGGCACCGTCAGCAACAAGGGCGTGGAAGTCAACGGCCGCCCCGAGTGGCCCAAGGGCTACAGCTGCATCGCCGAAAAGCGCTGCATCGAGACCATCCAGGACGGCCGCCCGAGCACCGAGTTCATGAAGTGGGGCGACACCATCCGCATCGAGATGAAGGGCCGGGACGGCCAGAGCATCTTCGGCGCGATCGACCAGGAGATCGCCGCGCCGGTGGCGAAGTAAGGTCCTGCGGGCGTGGTTTCAGCGCTGGTAGACCGCGTCCAGCGAGCGGAAACCCTTGACCTCGATCGGGTTGCCGAAGGGGTCGAGGAAAAACATGGTCCATTGCTCGCCGGGCTGGCCCTCGAAACGCACCTGGGGCGCCAGCACGAAATCGGTGCCTGCGGCACGCAGGCGCTCGGCCATGGCCTGCCAGTCCGGCAGTTCCAGGATCAGGCCGAAATGCGGCATGGGCACCAGGTGCTCGCCCACATGGCCGGTGCGCGCGGTCTTGAACGGTTCGCCCAGGTGCAGCGAGATCTGGTGGCCGAAGAAATCGAAGTCGACCCAGGTGGCCGTGGAGCGCCCTTCCTGGCAGCCCAGCACGCCGCCGTAGAAACGGCGCGCGGCCTCGAGGTCGCTGACGTTGAAGGCCAAGTGGAACAGGCTGCGCATGCCGCAAAGCATAGCAGCCGGGTGCGCCGCCTCAGGTCGGCGAGCCGGGGTTGCCCGCCATGCGGTCGTACTTGAGGAAGTACTGGCGCGCCATGGCCACGAGTTGGGCGTCGCTCGGGTGGTCGCAGGTCTGCACGCCCACGATGGCCTGGTCGATGGCCGGGTCGTGGCGCTTGCAGTGGGCGTGGAACTCGTCCTTCGCCTGGGCCGGCCCGGTGACCAGGATCTCGCGCACGCCGGCCAGGGCCTGCGCCACCTCGTGGTAGAAATCCTCGTCGCTCGTGGCATGGCCGCCTGCGGGCGAGTGGCTGCCGCTGGCGCTGTCGCCGCGGCCGTGCTTGAGCCCGTGCGAGCCCACATGCCCGCCCTTGGCCTTGTGGTGGCTGCGCGAGGCGATGCGCTGCGCTTCCACATGCTCGCGGTCGAACATGAGGACATGGGCTTCGGAGCGGTCGATCCAGACGACGGCGTGGTAGGTGCTCATGGTGATCCCCTTGTCGTGGGTGATGACGGGCGCACAGCTCAGGCGCTGCCGGCATGCCGGTGTTCGACCTTCTCCTGGCAGACGATGCAGCGCGAGGCCTCGGGCGCGGCGTGCAGCCTGGCGGTCGGAATGTCCACGCCGCAGTCGGTGCACTGGCCGTAGTGGCCGGCCTCGATGCGGGCCAGCGCGGCGTCGATGGCCGCCAGCTCGGCCGTCTCGTGCTCGTCGATCGCGAAGGCCAGCTCGCGCTCGGTCGCCGCCTGGGCTCGCGGGTCCTCGGGACGGCCGAAATGCTCGGCCGCCACCTCGGCCCGGCCGACCACGCCGCCGCGCTGCTCGGCCATCTGGGCCAGCAGCCCGGCGCGCATGTCCAGCAACTGCTTGCGGTAGGGGGCGGCTTGCTGCTTGTCCATCGCGTCGGCTCCTTGTCTGTGCAAGTACGCATGATGCGCCGAGGCCGGCGCCATGTCCATGACCAGGGTCAAGCCGGGCGCATCCCCGGGGGCGCGGCCCCCCGGCTGGGCGCCGATGGTGTTTCCGGCGGAAAATCAGGGGTTTTGCCCGCGCGTTCTTGCGCCCGGGGCCTCGCCCGCCGCGTATCGGCCCGAAGCGGGCGCTGGGCGATAATCGAGGCCATGCAGACTCTGCGCTCCGCCCGCCTTCTCGCCCGCCTGGTGCTGGTGTGGTTCGCGCTGGCGCTGGGCGCGGCCATCGCTTCGCCGCTGGTCCAGCCCCAGTCCCTGGAGCTGGTCTGCTCGGGCGCGGGCAGCATGAAGCTGGTGCTCAAGCCCGGCGACGGCGAGGCCCCGGCGTCCGCCCTCACGCTGGACTGCCCGCTGTGCGCCAACCTCGGTGCGCCGCCGCCCCTGGCGCGCGGGGGCGCCGAGCCGGCGCAGCCGCTGGCGCATGTGCTGCAGGCCATTCCCGCGGCACATATCGCCTGGCTCACGGCCGCGCCCCTGCCCGCGCGCGGGCCGCCCCTGCTCTGAATGCCTTGATCCACAGCGCCTGAGTGCCGTACCAGTCGGCCGCTCGCGCTGTCGCCGCGCCAAGGACCCGCCGCGCCAGCCCATGAGGGCGGCCGGCCGGGCGCAGGCGCGATCCCCCGCGTTTTCAGAGCCTGTTCATGAACCTTTTTTCTTTGATCTTCAAGTCCACGACCCTTGTCGCCCTCTGGGCCGCCAGCGCCAGCGCCTTTTCCCACGTGGTGCTCGACGAGCCGGCGGCGCTGGCCGGCCAGGGCTACAAGGCGGCCCTGCGCGTCAGCCACGGCTGCGCGGGCTCGCCGACCACGGCCGTGCGGGTGCTGATCCCGGCCGGTTTCCGCGGCGCCAAGCCCATGCCCAAGCCCGGCTGGACCCTGTCCCTGCGCAGGGAAAAGCTGGCCAGCCCCTACGACGACCACGGCCGCCAGGTCAGCGAGGACGTGGCCGAGATCAGCTGGACCGCCGCCTCGCGCGAGAGCTGGCTGCCCGATGCGCATTTCGACGAATTCGTGCTGCGCGGCACCCTGCCCGCGCAGGCCGGCACCCTGTGGTTCAAGGTGCTGCAGACCTGCGAGAAAGGCAGCCTGGACTGGTCGCAGCTGCCGGCCAGCGGCAGCTCGACCCAGGGCCTGAAGTCGCCGGCCGCAGCGCTGGACATCCTGCCCTCGGAAACTGTCGGCCATCATGCGCACTAAACCCATCCGCTCGCTTTTGGAGAAACCCATGAAAAACAGTTTTGTCGCCCTGGCCCTGTGCCTGCTGGGCGGTGCCGCGCTGGCGCAATCCATCGAGGTCAGGGACGCCTGGGTCCGCGCCTCGGTGCAGGGCCAGAAGAGCACCGGCGCCTTCATGAAGATCAGCGCCCCGGGCGGTATCCGCCTGGTCGGCGGCTCGACGCCGGTGGCCGGGCAGCTGGAAGTGCACGAGATGAAGATGGACGGCGACGTGATGCGCATGCGCGCCCTGTCCGGCGTCGACATCCCGGCCGGCAAGACCGTGGAGTTCAAGTCCGGCGGCCTGCACATCATGTTGCTGAACCTGAAGGCCGCCCTGCCCAAGGGCAGCCAGGTGCCGCTGACCCTGGTGTTCAAGGACGCGCGCGGCGCGGAAAGCAAGCTCGAGCTCCAGCTGCCGGTCAGCGTCGCGCCCCCCGGCGCGGCGGCCGACGGCCATACCCACGGCGTGCACAAGCACTGAGCGCGCGCCGGCGCCGGTTCAGTGCGGTGCGGCGCTGTCGGCCGCTGCCGCGCCGCCGGTGCTGTCGCGGGCGATCAGCTGGCAGGGCAGGGCGCGGCTGGCCGGGTCCAGGCCCTCGCCGACCGACTCCAGCACGGCCTGCGCCGCGACCTGGCCGATCTCGGCCGTGGGCGGGCGCAGGGTCGACAGCGAGGGCTGCAGCTGGCGCCCGATGGGGAAATCTCCGAAGCCCAGCAGGGCGATGCGCCCGGGAACGGCGACGCCCTGGCTCGCGGCCTGCATCAGCGTGCCGCAGGCCAGGTGGTCGTTGGCGAACGCCGCGGCCGTGATCCGCGGGCCGGCGGCCGACAGCAGGGGCGCCAGCATCTGGCGGCCGGCATCGAAGGCGTCGCCGGTCGCGGCGCGCAGCCGCTTGACGCGCGCGCCTCGGCCTCGAAGCCGTCGCCGCGCTCGTGGGCCCGGAAGTCCTCGGCCTCGGCCGGCAGGCTGCGATGGTCCCAGATCTCGAGCACCGGCGTGCCCGCGTCCCGCGCGTCGAGCAGCAGCCGCATGGCGCCCAGCCGGTCAGTAGTCAGGATCGTGACCCTCGCTTCGCCATTTGGAATTCCACATCATGGACCTACCAGCTCCTCACTGAGGCGAGCCGGTGCGTACCTGCACGGATGAGAGCAGGGCTGCGTCGACCGAAGAGTCTCCGATGGCCAGCCTGTAGGAGCCGGGCACGACCGCCCACTTGCCCGCGCTCGCGTCGTACACCGAGAAGGCGCGCTGGTCGAGCGCGATGGATACGCGCTTGGATTCGCCGGGCCGCAGCTCCACCTTGTCGTAGCCCTTGAGCAACGGCGTCGGTTCGCCGGCCGCGCGCGGGTACTCGACGTAGAGCTGGGGCACGACGGCACCGGCCCGGCGCCCGGTGTTGGTCACCGTGAACGTGGCGGTCACGCCATGCCGACCCTTGAGCGTGCCATCCGCGCCTGCGGTCCCCGCGTTGAACGCTACGCGGTCCAGCACGAGGTCCGAGTACGCGAAGTGGGTGTACGACAGGCCGAATCCGAAGGGGTATTCGGCGCGGGGGGTGCCAGGGGTGTTGAAGTGGCGGTAGCCGATGCGCAGGCCCTCGCTGAAGCGCTGCACCTGATTCACGCCAGGGAACTGCTCGGGCGCGTAGGTCGGCAGGTCCGCGTCGGCCCTGGGAAAGGAGACAGGCAGGCGGCCCGACGGATTGATGTCGCCGAACAGCACGCGGGCCAGAGCCGCGCCGCCGCGCGTGCCGCCGTACCAGGCTTCGAGCATGGCAGGCACTTGCGCGTTCCAAGGCGTCGTGACGGCGCTGCCTGTCGTGAGGACGACGATGGTGCGCGGGTTGGCGCGCGCCACGGCCTGGACCATGCGATCCTGGTCGTTGGGCAACGTCAGGCTAGGGCGGTCCACCGATTCAGACTCGAGGTCACGCGCGACAACGATCGCCACGTCGGCGCGCGCCGCCGCTTCGGCTGCGGCGCGAATGTTCGCGTCCATCGCTGCTGAAGGCGCCCTCCAGCCCACTTTCAGCTGTGGGCTCGGGGCGGCGCCGAGCGCATACTCGACGCGCACTGCGTGCGCACCCTGCGCGAGCTGGAGCTCGACGGCCGCCGGCGCGAGGTCGGTGCGGCCTTCGGTCTTCGCGACGAGCCGGCCGCCGATGAACAGTTGCGCCGCGCCATTGGTCGCCAGGTCGAAGCCGTAGCTGCCGGCGACCTCGGCCTGCAGCGTGGCCGTCCAGCTGGCGCGCGTCGTGCCGGCCGGCGGGTCCTGTCGGGCCGTCACGCTGCTTGAGAAATTGTTCGCCGGCGTATAGCACAGGCAGGTGTCGACGCGGCTGGCGAGCCGCGAGCCGTCGGCGGCGTGATACACCGCGCTGGCGCCGCGGCTGCTTCCATCCTCGGCGGTGAGCGCCCCCGAGGGCAGTTGGGGATAGCCCGGCGCGACGGCGATCGGGTAGATCGGATCGACGCCGCGCGCATGCAGCACGACGGCGCCCGGCACGCGGTCGCGGATCGCCTGCAGGATCGTGTCCTTGCCCTGCGGCGCCGGATTGGCCGGCCCGCCTGCCGTCAGCGTGTCGTCCACGCTGGTGCCGATCAGGGCGATGCGCTGCAGGCGCGACGCGTCCAGCGGCAGCAGCCCGCCCTGGTTGCGCAGCAGGACGATCGCGTGCTCTGCCACCTGCTGCGCGACGGCCGCGCCGGCCTGCAGGTCGGCGCCCGTGCGCTGCGGCGGGTCGTCGTAGATGCCGTAGGCGATCATCGTGCGCAGGATGCGCTTGACCGCCTCGTCGACGGCCGAGAGCGGGAAGGTACCGGCGCGCACGGCCTCGATCAGCACCTTGCCGAACTGCGACTCGCTGCGGAACTCCTGGTCCACCCCGTAGCGCAGAGACTGCAGCGCATGCGCGGCGCCGGCATCGGTGCGCACGATGCCCTCGAAGCCCCAGGCTCGGCGCAGCAGTCCGTTCAACAGGTCCTCGTGGTCGCAGGCCTGGACGCCGTTGATCTTGGTGTAGGCGCACATGACCATGCCCACGCGCGCGTCCTGTACCACGTCCTGGAATGGCGCCGTGTACAGCTCGTGCAGGGTCCTGTTGTCGATCACCGCGTCGACTCGCGTGCGGTCCTTCTCGACCGTGTTGACAGCGAAGTGCTTGGCGTCGGCAATCACGCGATGGCTCTGCAGGCCCTTTACGTACGCGGTGGCGGTCTGCGCGACCAGATACGGGTCCTCGCCGAAGGACTCGTGCGCGCGCCCATGCCGCGGGTCGCGCAGCACGTCGACGTTCGGGCCGTGCAGCACGCCATAGCCGAGTGCCCGTGTCTGCGCCCCCAGCGTCTCGCCATAGGCGTGCGCGACCTCGCGCGAGAAGCTCGCGGCCAGCGCGGCCGAGTTCGGCATCTGCGTCACCGCCGCACTGCCCTGCCAGATGCCGCTGGGCGCATCGCCCTGGACCATATCGGGGATGCCCAGGCGCGCATTGCCCTTGACGTAGACCTGCCAGGTCTGCCCGCCGACGGCCTTCGTGCCGTAGCCGTACAGCAGCGCGGACTTTTCCTCGAGGGTCATGGAATCGACGAGCGCTTGCGCCCGCGCCTCGGGCGAGAGACTCGCGCTCGGCGCGGCGTTCGTCCGCGCGGCGGACAGCGTCGCCTGGCGGGACGTGGACTCGCTCGCAGCGTCCGCGCCTGCGTCGCAAGCCGAGAGTGCAAGCATGGCGGCCAGGGCCACGGGCCCCATGCGACGGCAGGCACTGGACATCTGTGCCATCCTTTTCAGCATGTTGTCGCCCGTGCTCAGGCGATGCTCTTCGGCGGCACGCCGGCCAGATACGCGTGGGAGACCGCCGCGCCCGCGCGCGGGTGCACCGGCTCGTCGCCGATCTCGGCCATCTTGCGCTCGAGCAGCCGGGTCATCTCGCCGACCACGTCGCGGTACCTTGGGTCGTCGTGGCAGTTGATGAGTTCGAGCGGATCCTCGTCGCAATCGAAGAGCTCCCACTCGGGTGGCTCGTCGCCGGTCTGCGTCCCGGGCAGGCCCAGTCCCTGGTTGTACCAGTAGATCAGTTTGTAGCGCTTGTTGCGGATGCCGTAGTGCGCGTAGGCGTTGTGCGTTGCGTCGCGATGCATCCAGTAGCGGTGGTAGGCCAGTTGCTCCCAGTCGGGCGGCACTTGGCCTTGCAACAGCGGGCGGAAGCTGCGGCCCTGCATGTAGCTTGGCTGCACGACGCCCGCGACATCGAGAAACGTGGGCGCGAAATCCACGTTGGTGATGATCTCGTCGCAGACGCTGCCTGCCGCGATCTCGCGCGGGTAGCGCACGAGAAACGGCATCTGGAACGATTCCTCGTACATGAAGCGCTTGTCGAACCAGCCATGCTCGCCGAGGAAGAATCCTTGATCGGACGTGTAGATGACCAGCGTGTCCTCGGCAAGCCGGTTCGCGTCGAGGTAGTCCAGGATGCGACCGACGCCTTCGTCCACCGCGGCGATCGTGCGCAGGTAGCGCTGCATGTAGCGCTGGAACTTGAAGCAGGTGTATTGCTCGCTCGTCTCGAACGTGAACACCTCGGCCGTGTCCTTGTCGATGAGACGCACGGCGCGGACGTCGTCGGGGTTAGGCAACTTGCGCTCCGGCGAGCCCGGGCACATCGGCTCGCCGACCTCCGCGCCGCCTTCCGGCTGCACCAGTCCGAGATCGAGGTAGGTCATGTCCTCGGCGATGCGCATGCGGGCGGCGGCCGCGGCCTTCGCGCGGTTCTTGTAATCGTCGCTGAATGTCTCCGGCAGGTCGATGTCCTCATCGTAGAGGTGCTTGTGTCGCGGATGCGGCTCCCACGACCGATGCGGCGCCTTGTGGTGGCACATCACGAAGAAGGGCCGGTCCTTGTCGCGCTGCTCAAGCCAGTCGATCGTCTTGTCGGTGATGATGTCGGTGGCGTAGCCCCGTACGACGGCGGGGCCATCGGGACCGATGAACACCGGGTCGTGATAGTCGCCCTGTCCCGGGAGCACGGACCAGTGGTCGAAGCCCGTCGGCTCGTGGTCCTTGCCTTCGCCGAGGTGCCACTTGCCGATGATCGCGGTCTGGAAGCCGGCCGCCCGAAGCTGCTTCGCCACGTTCGGGCCGCGGTTGTTGATTGCGCTCGCGAGAGTCTGCACGCCATTGACGTGGTTGTGGGTGCCTGTGAGGATGCTGGCCCGGCTTGGCGTGCAAATGGAGTTCGTGACGTAGCAGTGATTGAAGCGCATGCCCTCGTTGGCGATGCGATCGATGTTCGGTGTTCGGTTGAGGTTGTACCCGTAGCAGCCGATCGCCTTCGCGGCGTGATCGTCCGCCATGATGAAGACGATGTTGGGGCGCTTGTGCGTCATGGTCGATCTTCCTTTACAGCTTGGTTTCGGCGTACTTGGCGGCCAGGAAGTACTTGTCGGGATTCACCGATTCCGTCACGCGACCCAGGCCCTTGAACAGATCGTTCATCCCGGCCAGCCAGCGGTTGACCGTCCCGTCGCGAGTCAGTTTGACCAATTCCTCCGTCGTGAAATTCTTGGTGACCGCGGCCTCCGACTCGAGCGCCGGCAGCGGCGCATTGAGCAGGCCCGCCGTGATCTCGACCGATTGCTTCAGGTTCTTGACACGGAAGTCGTTCGCCTCCTTGATCACGCGGATCATCGCCTCGACCAGCGCGGGATTCGAGTCCGCGAGATCGGCGCGCGAAACGAACGAGGTGGGAAAGCAGTAAGTGGGGTAAAGCTCGCTGTTGGAGAACAGTTCCTGGAGCTTCGGGACGCGCAGCTTGATGGTTCCCACCAGCGGATACCAGATCCCGGCCGCGTCCACCTGTCCCGACGAGAAGGCCGTGACGATGGTGCTCGGGTCCATCGCCACCCGCTTTATGTCGTCCAGCGTCATGCCGCTCTTTTGCAGCGCCAGGCGCAGCAACATGTCGCCCGTCGTGCCCTCGGGCACGGCGACGGTCTTGCCCTTGAGTTCCTTGATTGACGAGATGCCGGGCTGGGCAATCACCCGATCCGAGAAGCCGAGGTTGTTGATCGCAATGATCTTGGCGCGGCCCGACATCGGCAGCCACAGCGCGCCAGGCCCGATGTAGCCGAAATCGAGGTCCTTGGTTCCAAGCGCCTGGATCTGCAGCGGTCCGTTGGTGAAGATCTTCAGTTCGGGCGCGATGCCGTGCTTGGCCCAGAGGTTGAGCTTGTTGGCGATCGCAACTATCGAGGCGCCGTTGAAATCGCCGATGTAGCCGATCCTGGCGGCAAGCGGCTTGCCGGTCTGCGCTCGTGCACCGAGGCATGCAAGGCCGGCGCTGAGGCCAAGCGACAGCACGGCGCGCCGGGGGATCGTGTTGCTGCACGCGTCATTCGTTCCGCTGGAATTCATGGTCTGGTCTTTCGTCATCATTGAACTTCAGGCGAGCTCTCGTCCTGCCGGAGCTCGGGTTGGTGGTACACGGCATCCCATACCTCGTTGCGGATGCGCATGAATTCGGGGGACAGTCGCATTGCCTCGGTGCGCGGGTACGGCAGATCGACCGGGACGATCCGGTGGATGCGGCCCGGGCGGGCCGCCATCACGATGACCCGGTTGGCGAGGTACACCGCTTCCTCGACGTCGTGCGTGATGAACATGACGGTGCGCGTGTCCTTCGCCCACGTCGCGAGCAGCTGGTCCTGCATCGTCACGCGGGTCAAGGCGTCGAGCGCGCCGAAGGGCTCGTCCATCAGCAGGATGGCCGGGTCCACCGCGTAAGCGCGTGCAATGGCGCAGCGCTGCTTCATGCCGCCCGACAGGGTCTTGGGCAGCGCGTCCGCGAACGGCGTCAGGCCGACCAACTCGATGCAGCGGTCCACGATGCGCTTGCGCTCCTGCGACGGCACCTTGGCGATCTCGAGCCCGAAGGCGATGTTCTGCCGCACCGTGAGCCAGGGAAAGAGCGCGTACTGCTGGAAGATGACGCCCCGCTCGGGACTCGGCCCGTGCACCGGCTTGCCCTCGACGAGCACTCGACCCGCCGTCGGTTCGAGCAGCCCGGCTGCCGCGTTCATCATCGTCGATTTGCCGCACCCCGAGGGGCCGACCACCGTCACGAACTCGCCGTCTGCGATGTCCAGGGATACCTGGTCGAGGGCCTTGAACCGGCGCCCGTTGAGCTCGAAGGCGCAGCTGAGCTGCTGAAAGGAAATCTTGGGGTTCATCGCCGCTCCTGCCATGTGGTCAATCGTTTGTCGGCCCAAAGGATGGCGCGGTCCATGACCATGCCGAGGACGCCGATCAGCACCAGCCCAACGAAGATCGTGGGCAAGTCGTAATACACCTGTGCCTGCTGCATGCGGTGGCCGAGGCCCTCCTGTGCCGCGATCAGTTCGGACGCGACCAGCGTCGACCATGCGGCACCCAGACCGACGCGCATGCCGACCAGGATGAACGGCGTCGATGCCGGAATTACCACGCGCCGGAATACCGTGAAGTCGTCCGCGCCGAGCACGCGCGCCGCGTTGATCAGCACCTTGTCTACCGTGATCACGCCTTGGAAGGTGGAGATGACGGACACCAGGAAGGCCGCCAGCGTGATCACGAAGACCTTCGGAACCTCGCCGATGCCAAGGAAGACGATGGCGACCGGAATGATGGCCAGCGGCGGTATGGTGCGGAAGAACTGGATGTACGGCTCCAGCAGCCCGCGCGCCCAGCCGTACCACCCCATCAGAAAGCCTATCGGAACGGCGAGCAGGGTGCCGATGGCAAAACCGAGGAAGACGCGCCTCAGCGAGGCACCGATGTCCACGAAGATCGAGCCGTTCCCGATCAATTGAAGGCATCGCTCAAGCACGGCCTGCGGTCCGGGCAGGCCGTTGAGATCGAGCTTCGAGACGAGCCACCAGGCGACGAGCCCGATCGCTACCGATGCAATGTTGAGTGTGATCAGCCTGTCGGCCGGCCTTGACGAACGCAGGCGTGGCGCCTGCCCGTTCGTCATGGTGCTCGGGTTGGAAGACATGGTTGCCTCTCTTTCAGTGGAGTGCCAGGAATCGTTCCATGCCGACCATGGCCGCCCCGATCTGGGCGCCTTGGCCGACAAGTGAACTGCGCAGCAGCCTGATCTGCTGTGTGAATTCGCCGAGCGCCTGCCGCTTGATGTCGGCCAGTAGATCGTCGAGAAAGCGGTCGGAGGCGAGCGCGTAGATGCCTCCGAGGACGATGGTTCTTGGGTTGAGAAGGTCGATCGCTATGCCGAGCCCTATGGCGAGGTAATGCACCGTCTGCGCGTATAGCCGGGCGGCGGCCTCCTCGCCCGCGAGCGCGCGCCGCTCCAACTCCGGAACGACGTCCGCAGCGCCCGCCTTCAAACCCAGCACGGACTGCAGGTACTGCTCGTTGACGACCGCGCCGAGCCGTAGGTCATCCGGGCCGTCCGCGGCGGAGGCATGGCGCTGGACCGGGATGTTGCCCAGTTCGCTGAGAACGTAGTGGCGCTGCAGCACGGATGCGGGGCTGTCGATGATGGCAGCGCCCATGCCGTGTTTGGCCTGCACGTAGAGCAGGGGGGGCACGCCGTCGGCGCGCAGCTGCTGCAGCTCCGCGAGCGCCATCGCGCGCGCGTTGTTGTGCACGACGACGGGGAGCTCGAGCTGCGCCTCCAGGTGATCGGCGATCGCCACATGGCTCCAGCCGATGTGAGGCGCGCGCAGGCTCACACGCATCTGATCATCCACGAATCCCGGCACCGCGATTGCCACACCGCTCGGCCCGGCGTTGTGCTTGCCGCGTGGCATACCGACCAGCTCGGATACGAGGGCCGCGACGGCGTCGAGCGTGTCCTGGGGTGGCCGGCTCGCGACAGGGAACGCAACTCGGCCCTGTCTCGCCACGCTGAGATCCAGCTTCACCATCGCCCAGTCGAGCCCCTCGGGCGCAATGGCGACGCTGACGATGTGGCGAGATTCGGGCACGAGTCGCAACTCGAGCCGCGGCCGCCCCACGCCGCCGCTCTGAGTCTGCACGCCGGACTCGTCAATCAACCCTTCTTGGAGCAGGTCGGCGACCAGCTTGGTCATGGTCGTCGGCGCCAGGCTGAGCGATTCGCACAACTCCACCCGCGATTGAGGGCCATGGTCACGCAGGGCGCGGATCACCTTGAGCCGGTGCTCGACGCGGATCTGCTCGACAGGGGTGCGCTTGGGTGGATTCATTAATTACTACCTAGTAGAAAATAATTGTGCCGTGCAGGCGCCGAGCGATCCATGGGACAAACCCGAATGCGGTGTCTGGACGGCTGGTGAAGGGGTGGGTAGCCCACGGGACTGCTTCCGGCGGCCTGCCCGAGGCGATCGAAGGGCGGCTCCGAGTTATTCGTTCGGTCACCCCCTGTCGAGCCGAAGCTCATTTCCGCGAGCTCCCGTCGTTTGCACCGACGCGTGGCCGAGCAGCGCCTGCGCCTTGGGCAGCGGCACGCGCTTATCGAGCACAAGGTACGCGCGTAGGTGTGGCGCAGCAGCGCCGCACTGGCCGCGTCCGTCAGCTCGAGTTCGTCTGCCGCTGCGAGCAGCACCGCCGTGGCTTGGTCTTACAGGCCTCGTGCTGCGAGAGCGGTTTGCGTCCACGACCGACGTGGTCAACGTGGCCAGCGTGCCGGCCCTGGTCAACGCACTGATGCTGTTTCGCACCAGCCGCCCGGTGTTCGAACGGCGCGTCATGCCACCGACCCAGAGCTCCAGCCTGCCCGCCATCCGCGACGCCCTGGTCGGCGTGTTCGCCGCCAACGGCGTGCTGCGCCTGGCCATGATGGTGGCCGGCGAGCGCTTCAGCGTCTCGGCCGTCTGGCTTTGCGTCGAGGCGGCGCCGCTGGTGCTGCTGCAGACCCGCTGGATGGCGCGCCGGCCGCCGCCGTTCGAGCCGCCTACGGTGCGCCGCGTGGTGTGCGTGCTGCTGCTGCTGGTCAGCACGGGCCTGGTGGTGCCGGCCCTGCGCGCCCTGCTCGCGTCGGCGTAGCGGGGCGCGCAGGGCGCGCTGCCCCAAAGGCCGTCGCCGGCCGGCTTGCCTTGGAGTAAGCTGCGCTTGTGATGACCCCCGTCGATTTGGAGCGACCATGAGCGACACCACCCCCTTTGGCTTCGGCAAGTTCATTCCCGGCTTCGACTTCCTGCAGGGCCTGGCCGGCTCCGCGGTCAAGGGCGCGGCCGGCACCAGTCCCTTGCCGAACCTGGCCAACTGGGTCGCGCCCACGCTCAGCGTCGAGGAGCTCGACAAGCGCATCCAGGAGCTCAAGGCCGTGCAGTTCTGGCTGGACCAGAACGCGACCGGGCTCAAGGCCACCATCCAGGCGCTGGAGGTGCAGAAGATGACCCTGGCCGCGCTCAAGGGCATGAACTTCCAGCTCGGCGAAGTGGCCGAGGCCTTCAAGATCAAGCCTGCTGCCGAAAGTGCGCCCGAGCGCCAGGCCGAGGCAGCGGCGCCCGCGCCCGCCGAGGCGGCGGCCAAGCCGGCCCCGAAAAAACGCCCCAAGGCCAAGGCGGCCGAGCCGACCGACGGGCCGGCCGGCGAGGGCGTGGTCGATCCGCTGCAGTGGTGGGGCGCGCTGACCCAGCAGTTCCAGCAGATTGCCGCCAGCGCCATGCAGGACGCGGCCACGCAGAAAGCTTTCGACACCACGCGCCAGATGGCCAGCGGCCTGGCTCAGGACGCCTTCAAGACGGCCAGCGACATGGCCAGCTCGGTGGCCCAGGCCGCCGCGACGCCCAAGGCGGGCACTGCCGCGCCCCAGGCCGACCCCGGCGCGGCCGAGCCGGCGGCCCGGCCGGCGCGCAAGCGCGCGCCGCGCCGCGCCTGAGACGGCCGCCCGCGCCGCGCCAGGGTCTGCCATGAAGCTGTTCCCCTACGCCCATGCCACCCATCCGCAGTGGCGCATGGCGGCCGCCCTGGTGCTGGCCCAGCTGCGCGCGCGCATGGCGCTGCCCGACCATGCCAGTGCGCCCACGCTGGGCCTGCTCTACATCACGGACCACTATGCCGGCCAGGCGCCGGACATCCTGGACTTCCTGAGCGCGGAGCTGCCCGAGGTGACCGACTGGTCCGGCACCGTCGGGGTGGGCATCGCGTCCAACAACGTCGAGTATTTCGACGAGCCGGCGCTGGCCGTCATGCTCTGCGAGCTGCCGCACGACCAGTACCGCGTGTTCTCCGGCGTGGCCCCGCTGGGACCGGGCTTTGCCGCGCACACGGCCCTGGTCCATGCCGACGCCGGCACGCCCGACTTGGCCGAGCTGATCGCCGAGATGGCGGCGCGCACCGAGACCGGCTACCTGTTCGGCGGCCTGGCCTCCAGCCGCTCCGCCGTGGTCCAGTTCGCCGTGGGCGGCAACGGCAACATGCGCGGGCAGGGCGCGGCCAGCGGTGTGTTCAGCGGCGGCCTGTCCGGCGTGGCTTTCGGGCCCGGCGTGCACCTGGTCTCGCGTGTCACCCAGGGTTGCCAGCCGGTGGCGCCGCAGCGCGTGCTCACGGCGGTGGACGGCCATGTGCTGCTGACGCTGGGCGACGAGCCGGCGCTCGACGTGCTGCTGCGCGACCTCGGCGTCTCGCCCGGGCTGCCGCGCGAGGCCCTGGCCGCGGTGCGCGCCACCCTGGTCGGGCTCAGCGAGCCGGGCCATGAGGCCGTGGGCCGCACCGGCCATTTCGGCAGCGACGTGGTGGTGCGCCACATCATTGGCCTGGATCCCGCGCGCAAGGGCGTGGCGATCGCGGACCAGCCCGACGTCGGCACGCGCCTGGCCTTCTGCCAGCGCCATGCCCAGGCGGCGCGGGCCGACCTGGTGCGCATCTGCGCCGAAATCCGCGAGGAGCTCGAGCCAGAGGCCATGAGCGTGGAGGCGGCCAGCGCCCTGGCCGCGTCCGAGGCCGAGTCGGCGCCGCACCCCGCGCGGCGCATCGCCGGCGCGCTCTACGTCAGCTGCGCGGGCCGCGGCGGCCCGCATTTCGGCGGGCCCAGCGCCGAGCTGCAAATCGTGCGCCGCGCCCTCGGCGACGTGCCGCTGGTGGGTTTTTTCGCGGGCGGCGAGATCGCGCGCGACCACCTCTACGGCTATACCGGCGTGCTGACGGTGTTCACCGACGAGGCGCCATAGACGAGGCCCCGTGCCGGCTTCAGCGCCGCAGGGCCGCGAAGGCTGCGAACTCCCAGCTGCGCATGGCCAGCAGCAGCGTGTAGCCCTCGCGGTCGGCGGGGGCGAGCTTCTGGTCGGCCAGGTGCTGCTGCGCGAAATCCTGCGCCACGCGCTGCATGCGCTCCAGGAAGGCGGGCGCGAGAGCGCGGGCGACCGAACCGTGCACCAGCAGCAGGCCTTCGCCCGCACCGTCGAAGCCGCCCGAGAAATAGTCGAGCACCGCGTGCTCGCGGAAGTAGTCCATCACCGGCCCGTGCGGCCGCCAGCGGAAGGCCTTGGCCAGCTTGAGCCGGTAGCGGTTCAGCGGCCGCAGCTCGATGATGCCGATGCGGTCGAGCTGGGCCAGGTACTTGATGGCCTCGGCCTCGCTGAGCCGGTAGTCGCTGGTGATCTGCTCCAGCGTCCATTGGCTCAGCACGCAGATCGCCACCAGCAGCAGCTTCTTGTCGGCTACCACCGCCTTTTCCTGCTCCTGCGTGAGCTCCTTGAGCAGCGGCTGCGCGTCGGCCAGGCGGCGTGCGAGTTCGGCGAAATCGAGCTTGAGCGCGCGGCAGATCGCGTCGATGCGCGACAGCGGCATGTCGCCGCGCGCCAGCATGCGCTTGACGCTGGACTCGGCCAGGCCCAGCGCCCGGGCCAAGTCGGCATAGGTCATCTGAGCCGCCTTGAGCTCTTTCTTCAGCAGGGTGACCAGGTCGGCGGTGGTGCTCATGGGTATTGAATTCTGATGCCGAGGGATTTGATTTTTTCTTCCGTATCGATTTTCGATTCCTGGCCCAGGCTTAGCAAGCAGACTTCGCACCGTTGAACCCACCGGAGCCGGCATGAAGACCTTCGACGACAGCGCGCGCAAACTCGCCCGAGGCCTGGCTGCGCTGGCGCCACCGGCCCTTGGCTACGATCGCGGCAGCAGGAGCCCTCGCAAACCCACGAAAGCCTGAAGGAGGAGAAAAGCCATGTCCACGCAGCACCAGCCCCCTGAGGCGCCCTCGGGCGCGGCGGCTCACCCCAGCCAGTTCGCGCTGCTGCGCCAGCGCCGCTTCGCCCCCTTCTTCTGGACGCAGTTCGCGGGCGCGGCCAACGACAACCTGTTCAAGTTCGCCTTCACCGTGATGGTGACCTACCAGCTGCAGCTGGCCTGGCTGCCGCCGGCCATGGCGGGCCTGGCCATCGGCGCGCTGTTCATCCTGCCCTTCCTGCTGTTCTCGGCCACCTCGGGCCAGCTGGCCGACAAATGGGACAAGACCCGCATGATCCGCCTCGTCAAGAACCTGGAGATCGCCATCATGGCCCTGGCCGCCTGGGGCTTCGTCTCGGCCAACGTCGCGCTGCTGCTGGCCTGCACCTTTCTGATGGGCCTGCACTCCACGCTGTTCGGGCCGGTCAAGTTCGCCTACCTGCCGCAGGTGCTGAACGAGCGCGAGCTCACCGGCGGCAACGGCATGGTGGAGATGGGCACCTTCGTCGCCATCCTGCTGGGCAATGTCGCGGGCGGACTGCTCGTGGCGATACCCGTGGTCGGCCCGCGCGACGTGGCCATCGCCTGCCTGGGGCTGGCGCTGGCGGGGCGGCTGGTGGCGCAGTTCGTTCCCGGCGCGCCGGCCACCGACCCGGGCCTCAAGGTCAACTGGAACCCGGTCAGCGAGACCTGGCGCAACCTGCGCCTCGCGCACGGCAACCTGGTCGTGTTCCGCTCGCTGCTGGGCATCAGCTGGATGTGGTTCTTCGGCGCCGTGTTCCTGAGCCAGTTCCCCAGCTTCGCCAAGCAGGTGCTGCACGGCAACGAGCAGGTGGCCTCGCTGCTGCTGGTGGTGTTCTCGGTCGGCATAGGCACGGGCGCGCTGCTGTGCGAGCAGCTCTCGCGCCGCCATGTCGAGATCGGCCTGGTGCCGCTGGGCGCGATCGGCATGAGCCTGTTCGCGGTCGACCTGTACCTTGCCTCGCACGCGCTGCCGCCGGCCGAGGCGCTGACGCTCGCCGAGTTCCTCGCCCGGCCCGCACACTGGCGCGTGATGGCCGACCTGGCCCTGCTGAGCCTCAGCGTGGGCCTGTACAGCGTGCCCATGTACGCGCTGATCCAGCTGCGCGCCCAGCCTACGCACCGCGCGCGCATCATCGCGGCCAACAACATCCTCAACGCGCTGTTCATGATCGCCAGCGCCCTCATCGCGGGCGGGCTGCTCGAGGCCGGCTTCAGCATCCCGCAGATCTTCCTGTTCACCGGCCTGGCCAACGCGCTGGTGGCGGGCTACATCTTCCTGCTGGTGCCCGAGTACCTGCTGCGCTTCGTCGCCTGGGTGGCCTCGCACCTGGCCTACCGCTTCCGCATCCGCGGCGACGAGCACATCCCGGTGCAGGGTGCGGCCGTGCTGGTCTGCAACCACGTGAGCTTCGTCGACGCCGTGCTGCTGATGGCCGCCAGCCCGCGCCCGATCCGCTTCGTGATGGACCACCGCATCTTCCGCGTGCCGCTGCTGGGCTGGCTGTTCCGGCTCGCCAAGGCGATTCCCGTGGCGCCGCGCAGCGAAGACCCGATCGCCTACGAGGCCGCCTTCGAAACCGCCGCCCGGGTGCTGCGCGAGGGCGATCTGCTGGCCATCTTCCCCGAGGGCGGCATCACGCGCGACGGGGCGCTGCAGGAATTCAAGGGCGGCGTCATGAAGATCCTGGAGCATGCCGCGCAACAAGGCCTGCACCCGCCTGTGATCCCCATGGCCCTGACCAACCTCTGGGGCTCCTTCTTCAGCCGCGTGGAAGTGCGCGACGGCGAGAACGTGGCCATGGTGCGGCCGTTCCGGCGCGGCCTGTACAACCGCGTGGGCCTGAACGTGGGCCCCGCCCTGGTTCCCGCGACGGTGACGCCGCAAGGGCTGCGCGAGCGGGTGGGCGCGCTGCTCGCGGCCTGAACGCGCCGGCGGGCCCGCTGCGGCATCAGCGCCCCCGTCGCCCCCGGATCGACCGACTGGTGCAGGCGCCGCGCTTTGTGGTAGCTTGGCTGGCCTCGAAGCGGATTCGCCCGGACGCGCGCGGCGCCTGAGCCGGCCCGCGTCGCCCGTGCCCCTGACGGGGAGAAAAACGCCATGAGTGCCATGCCTCGTCGTCACATGCTGTGCTGCACGCTGGCACTGGGGGCGGGGCTGTTCACGGCGCGGATCCGCCCCGCCCAGGCGATCACCCTGGCCGATGGTCTGCTCAATCCCTGCCTGGGGCGCATGCCCAGCGAATGGGCGCGGCACGAACTGGTGCTGGCGGCGTTCGAGGGCATCGATGCGAGCCGGCTCTGGGACATGCACGCGCATTTGCTGGGCACGGGCGACAGCGGCAGCGGCTGTACCGTGAACCCGGACCTGTACTCGCTGTGGCATCCGATCGAAGTGCTGCGGCGCAAGATCGTCATGAACGCCGCCTGCGTGCCCCGCGACAGCGGCTCGGTCGATGCCGACTATGTCGCGCGTCTGCACCACCTGACGCAGGACTTTCCCGAAGGCGCCAAATGGATGCTGTACGCGTTCGCGCATGCCCACAGCGACCAGGGCCGGCCCAGGCCCGACGTCAGCACGATTCACGTGCCCAACGCCTATGCGGCCGCCGTCGCGCAGCGCCATCCCGAGCGCTTTGCCTGGGTGGCCTCGGTCCACCCTTATGCCGAGAACGCGCTGGCCCAGCTGCAGCAGGCTCGCCGCGACGGCGCCGTGGCCTTGAAGTGGCTGCCCAGCGCCATGAACATCGACATGCGCGATGCCCGTTGCCGTCCCTTGTACGACTGGCTGGCCGCCACAGGGATGCCGCTGATCGTGCATTGCGGCGAAGAAATGGCAGCGCCCGGTGCGGGGCAGGAGGACTATGGCACGCCCTTGCTGGCACGCGCCCCCTTGGCGTCGGGTGTGCGGGTGGTGATGGCGCATTGCGCCTCGCTGGGCCGGGCCGTCGACCTCGATGCGCGCTCGCAGCCGCGCGTGGCCGCGTTCGACCTGTTTGCTCGCCTGATGAAGGAGCAGATGTCGAACGGCAAGCCCCTGCTCTGGGGGGACATCTCTGCGTTGTTCCAGGCCAATCGCCGTGCCCGCATCTGGCGCGCCTTGCTGCAAAGACAGGACTGGCATGGCCGTCTGCTGCACGGCTCCGACTACCCCCTGCCCGGGGTGCTGCCGCTCTATGACCTGGAGGCCTTGGCGGCCGCCAGGCTGCTCGCGGACTCGGCCGTGGCGCCGCTGCAGGCGCTGCGCAGGTACAACCCCCTGTTGTTCGACTTCGTGCTCAAGCGCAGCCTGGCGCGGGGGCGCCAGCGGCTGGCGACGGACATATTTCACACCCGCCCCTTTTTCGACCGGGGCTGACGCGCGAGGCCTGGCCGGCGGGCGCTACGCCGGCCCGCGCGGGCCCCAGGCGCTGTACATCGTCATCTCCCATTCGTCCGCGGCCGCGTCGTGGCGCAGGATGTAGGTGCCGCCGTCGTCCCCCTGCAGCTTGAAGTAGCGGTGGTCCGGCGCCAGCCAGCGGTCGAGGATGGCCTGCACCTCGACGCGGCGCTCGCCGAGCCAGAAGCTGCGCGGCTCGGCCTCGCCGCGATGGCCGGCATGGCAGCTCACGCGAATCGCCATGGTCCGACCCGGCGCCTGCCGCGCACGAGCCGCGTGGCGGCCGGCCTGGCGGTGGTGGGCTTGCTCGGTCGCAAGTTGGTCTCCGTGGCACGGACCGTCGATTTTGCGCCCGGCTGGCGCGCCGCGCCAGGGCCCGGCCGCGAGCCTGGCCGCGTGTCGGGTATCGTGTACCGATACTCGGCATGCGACGGCCCGCCACCGGCATGGAAAATCCACGCCATCGGCCCGCTGGCCGGCCATGCTTCGCCCCGTGTTCAACGCAGCAAGAGGTACTTCATGAGCAAAGCGCTTCGCCTGTCCGAAACCTGGTTCCGCCGCGGCCTGTGGGCCGTGGCCCTGGTGTTCGCCTGGTTCCTGATCGGCCTGGGCGGCACCGTCGTGGGCGACCTGCCCAAGGTCGAGCAGCGCCAGCAGCTGGACGACTTCATGGACCCGGTGGCCACGCCGCCGCTGCGCGAGGCCCTGAAGGCCGCACAGCGCAGCGGCCGGGACGCGCAGGACGCGCTGGAGCAGGCGCAGCAGCGCCTGAAGGTGGCCCAGGCCGACAACCGCGCGGCGCGCGAGAGCTTCAACAACTGGCTGGCCACGCGCCAGGCAACGGCCCGCGCCGAGCAGGACGCCGAGCTGATCCAGCGCACGAGCCAGCTGGACCAGCTGCGCCGTGCCGAGCGCGAGGCGCTTTCCGCCGTGGAGGCGCAGCAGCAGATCGCTCTGGACGCGCGCCAGGCGACCGCCAAGGCCCAGGCCCGGCTGGCCGAGCTCGAGCGCAGCGCCCGCGAAGGCCTGGAGGGCGCGCGCCGCGCCCAGGAGCTGCGCATCTTCCTCTACCGCCTGGCGCTCACGCTGCCGCTGCTGGTGGTGGCCGGCTGGCTGTTCGCTAAGAAGCGCAATAGCGCCTACTGGCCTTTCGTCTGGGGCTTCATCTACTTCGCGCTGTTCGCCTTCTTCGTCGAGCTCGTGCCCTACCTGCCGAGCTACGGCGGCTATGTGCGCTACACGGTGGGCATCCTGCTCACGGCCCTGGTCGGGCGCTACGCCATCCTGGCGTTGCAGCGCTACCTGGAGCGGCAGAAGATGGCCGAGGCCCTGCCCGACGCCCAGCGCCGCGAGGAGCTCAGTTACGACGTGGCGCTGGCGCGCCTGGCCAAGGGCGTGTGCCCGGGCTGCGAGCGCGCGGTGGATTTGAAGGACCAGAAGAACGATTTCTGCCCGCACTGCGGCATCGGCCTGCACGACCACTGCGGCCACTGCCAGGCGCGCAAGAGCGCGTTCTCGCATTTCTGCCACGCTTGTGGCACGGCGGCGCGGCCGCTCCCGGGCGGACGCTGAACCGCGCGAGGCAGTCCGCGCCTCAGACCCCGCGTGCCCGGTCCGCCGCGAACTTCTGGCGGAACGCGCCGAACTGACCCGCATCCAGTGCCTCGCGCAGCTCGCGCATGAGGTTCAGGTAGTAGTGCAGGTTGTGGATGGTGGTCAGCATGGGGCCCAGCATCTCGCCGCAGCGGTCCAGGTGGTGGAGGTAGGCGCGCGAGAAGCCGCCCGTGACCCGGCCGTCGGGTGCCGTATGGCCGGCGCAGGTGTAGCAGGTACAGGTCTCGTCCAGCGGGCGCGGGTCGCTCTTGTGGCGCGCGTTGCGGATCTTGAGGTCGCCGAAGCGCGTGAACAGATGGCCGTTGCGCGCGTTGCGCGTGGGCATCACGCAGTCGAACATGTCCACGCCCGCGCCCACGCCCTCCACCAGGTCTTCCGGCGTGCCCACGCCCATCAGGTAGCGCGGCTTGTGCTCGGGCAGGCGGTGCGGGGTGTGGGCCATGATGCGCTGCATCTCGGGCTTGGGCTCGCCCACGCTGACGCCGCCGACGGCGTAGCCGGGGAAATCCATGGCCACCAGGGCGTCCAAGGATTCCTGGCGCAGCTGCTCGAACATGCCGCCCTGCACGATGCCGAACAGCGCGTTCGGGTTCTGCAGCCGAGCGAACTCGGCCTGGCAGCGCTTGGCCCAGCGCAGCGAGAGCTCCATCGAGGCGCGCGCCTCGCGCTCGGTGGTCAGGTGGCCCTGGGTCTCGTAGGGCGTGCACTCGTCGAACTGCATGACGATGTCCGAGTTCAGTATGGTCTGGATCTGCATCGAGATCTCGGGCGTGAGGAACAGCCGGTCGCCGTTGACCGGCGAGGCGAACTTCACGCCTTCCTCGCTGATCTTGCGCATCTCGCCCAGGCTCCAGACCTGGAAACCCCCCGAGTCGGTCAGGATGGGCTTGCGCCAGTTCTCGAAGCTGTGCAGGCCGCCGAAGCTCTGCATGATGTCCAGCCCGGGGCGCATCCAGAGGTGGAAGGTGTTGCCCAGGATGATCTGCGCGCCCATCTCCTCCAGGCTGCGCGGCATCACGCCCTTGACGGTGCCGTAGGTGCCCACGGGCATGAAGATCGGCGTCTGGACCACGCCGTGGTTGAGCGTGAGGCGGCCGCGGCGCGCGTGCGAGCCGGGGTCGGTGGTGAGGAGTTCGAATTGCAGCATGTTCAGGCTCGTTCTTGGCGGTCCAGCAGCATGGCGTCGCCGTAGCTGAAGAAGCGGTACTGTTCGCGGATCGCGTGCCGGTACAGGGCCATGACATGCTCGTAGCCGGCGAAGGCGCTGACCAGCATCATCAGCGTGGACTTGGGCAGGTGGAAGTTGGTGACCAGCCGGTCCACCACCTGGAAGGCGAAGCCCGGGGTGATGAAGATCTGGGTGTCGCCGCTGGCCTGGCCCGACTGCGCCCAGGATTCCAGCGTGCGCACCGTGGTCGTGCCCACGGCGACCACGCGGCCGCCGCGCGCGCGGCATTCGGCGATGGCGCGCTGCGTGGCCTCGGGCACCTCGTACCACTCGCTGTGCATGCGGTGCTCGGCGATGTTCTCGGTCTTGACCGGCTGGAAGGTGCCGGCGCCCACATGCAGCGTGACGCTGGCGCGCTGCACGCCGCGCGCGTCGAGTTCGGCCAGCAGGGCCTCGTCGAAATGCAGGGCCGCGGTGGGCGCGGCGACCGCGCCGGGGTTCTTGGCGAACACGGTCTGGTAGCGCCGCGCGTCCTCCTCGGAGTCGGCGTGGCTGATGTAGGGCGGCAGCGGCACATGGCCGTGCCTTTCCATCAGCGCGTGCGGCTCGTCGGACAGGCGCAGGCGGAACAGCGCGCCGTCCTGGTCGGGCCAGCGCCCCAGCAGCGTGGCGCTGAACGCTGCGCCCCCACGCTTCGCCGCTGCGCGGGTCGCTGCCCCCCGAGGGGGCGCGCCTTCACCTTGGGGCGGCCCGGCGGTGAAGCGGCCGCCACGCGTGCCCCCGGCCAGGTAGAGCGTCGCGCCTATCGGCGGCTTCTTGCTGACCTTCATGTGGGCCACGACCTCGTGGCCGGGCAGCACGCGCTCGATCAGCAGCTCCAGCTTGCCGCCCGAGGCCTTCTCGCCGAACAGCCTTGCCTTGACCACGCGGGTGTCGTTGAACACCAGCAGGTCGCCGGGCGAGAGCAGGGCGGGCAGCTCGCGGAAGATGCGGTCCACCGGGTTGGGGCCGCGGCCGTCGAGCAGGCGCGAGCCGCTGCGCTCGGGCGCGGGATGCTGGGCGATCAGCTCGGGAGGGAGCGCGAAATCGAAGTCGGAGAGGCTGAACGCGCGAACGGCGTTCGAGGGGCTGTCGTTCATGCTGCTTGAGGGCCGGACGGGCCCGTGCCAAGGGGAAAACGCTATTGTGCCAGCCTCTATGTGGCAGGCTCTTGCCGAGCCGGGCGCGGGAGGGTGCGCCTTTCTATCCCGCTGAGCTCGTAGTAGCGCTGCTTGGCCGCGTACATGGCGCGGTCGGCCTGCTGCAGCGCGGTTTCGAGCTGTTCGCCCTCCTGGCAGCTGGCCAGCCCGATCGCCATGCTCAGCACGTGCCCGGGGTAGAACTGGTTGTTGAGCTCCAGCAGAGACTCGATGCGCTCCTGCGTGGCCTGCGCCCCCTGGGCGTCGGTGCCGGGCAGCAGGACCGCGAACTCGTCGCCGCCGACGCGCGCCGCGCAGGCCGGCGCGTCCACCGCCTTGGCCAGCACCTCGCCGGCGCGGCGCAGCAGCGCGTCGCCGGCTTGGTGGCCTTCCTCGTCGTTGAGCTGCTTGAGGCCGTTGAGGTCTATGGACAGCACACTGACCGGCCACGGGCCCTTGCGCGCCAGGCGGTTGAGTTCCTCGGCGTAGTAGGAGCGGTTGCGCAGCTTGGTCAGCACGTCGTGCTTGCCCAGGTATTCGAGGTAGGCCTCGGCCTTCTTGCGCGCCGTGATGTCCACCAGCGAGACCAGCACCAGGTCCCAGTGCTCGGCGTGCTCGGCCAGCACGCTGAACTGCATGTGGATGTGGATGGCGTCGCCGCTCAGGGCGTAGTTGAGCACCTCGCGCTGCTGGAACAGCTTGCCGTTCCACAGGTCGATCAGCTGCTCGGCGAAAGAGGCCTGCATCTCGTCGCGGAACACGCGCTCGAGCTCGTTGAGCAGTTCGTCCTTGCTCGCCGCGCCGAACATGCGCAGCGTCAGCTGGTTGACGTCGATGACGCGGATCTCGCGCATGCAGCGCGTCACGAACTCGGGGTGCACCTTGAGGAACACCGGGAAATCCTCGATGCCCTGTGCGCGCACCTCGTCGAGCAGCCGCTTGACGCCGCTGAAGTCCTCGACCCACAGAGAGACGGGCGATCGCTCGAACAGGTGGCGCGCATAGCGCTCGCTGCGCTGCAGCTCCATGGTGGCGCGGGTTCGTTCGGTGACGTCCTCCAGCGAAACCAGAACGCGGTCCCAGCATTCTTCGTGACCGGGCAGCACCCGGGCGCGGATCTGCACGTCCAGGCGACGGCCGTCCAGCGTGTAGTTCACGGTCTGGTTGGCAAACGCCAGCTGACCTTCCCACAGGGCGGCGAGTTCGGGCACCACCTGCGCGAGCATGTCCTGGGCGAAGACCTGGTCCAGGTTCGCCAGCAACTGCTCTTGCGAGGCCGCCGCAAACAGCTCCAGCGTGCGCTGGTTCACCTTGAGCACGCGCAGGCAGGCGGTGCACTCGGCCACGCGTCGCGGGTCTTCGCGCAGGTGGGCGCGCAGGTCGCTCACGCCCTGTTCGCGCCAGTGTCCGAACAGCTCGCGCAGGGCGCTGTAGTCTTCCAGCCACAGGGAGACCGGTGCGAGCTCGAACATGTGCTCGTAGTCGGCGAGGACGGCGTTGTCGGCTTGCATGGTTTTCCAGGCTATGGGGGTTGGGGGCTGTTCGCGGTGGCCAGCGGCCGGGCAGGCGCCGATCCTAACCCGGGCCATGGGGCGGGCCCGCTGCGCGCATGCCGATAATAGAGCTGCGCCAGGCGCGGGCTTGGCCCTAGCCGGCCTGCCCACCCTGCACACCAAGTGAGTTCATCCGACACCCGATCGCTGTCCGCGCCCCAGAAGGCCCTGCTGAAGCTGGGCCTGGCGCGCGACATCGACCTGGCCCTGCACCTGCCGCTGCGCTACGAGGACGAGACGCGCATCCGGCGCCTGGCCGACGCGCGCGAGGGCGAGACGGTGCAGATCGAGGCCCAGGTGACGGCCAGCGAGATCCGGCCCGGGCCGCGCCGCCAGCTGCTGGTGACCGTGGACGACGGCTCCGAGACCTGCCTGCTGCGCTTCTTCAGCTTCTACCCCTCGCAGCAGAAGGCGCTGGCCGTGGGTACGCGCATACGCGCGCGCGGCGAGCTGCGCGGTGGCTTCCTGGGGCTGACCATGATGCACCCCAGCTTCAAGGCGGCTGGCGGCGAGCTGCCGACGGCGCTCACGCCGGTCTATTCGACGGTGGCCGGCCTGCCCCAGGCCTACCTGCGGCGCGCCGTGGCGGGCGGGCTGGCGCGCGCCGACCTGTCGGACACGCTGCCGCCTGGCGCTGCGCCGCCGGGCGGCCGGCCGCTGTGGGGCCTGCGCGAGGCGCTGTCCTTCCTGCACCACCCGGCGCCGGACGTCGCGCTGGCCCAGCTCGAGGACCACAGCCACCCGGCCTGGCAGCGCCTGAAGGCCGAGGAGCTGCTGGCGCAGCAGCTGTCGCAGCTGATGGCCAAGCGCGAGCGCGATGCGCTGCGTGCGCCGCGGCTGGCTGCGCGGCCCGGTGGCCTGCACGAGCGGCTGCTGGCGGCCCTGCCGTTCCAGCTCACGGCGGCGCAGCGCCGCGTCGGCGAGGAGATCGCGCGCGACCTGGCGCGGCCCGTGCCCATGCACCGCCTGCTGCAGGGCGACGTGGGCTCGGGCAAGACCGTAGTGGCGGCGCTGGCGGCGGCGATCGCGATCGACGGCGGCTGGCAGTGCGCGCTGATGGCGCCCACCGAGATCCTGGCCGAGCAGCATTTCAGCAAGCTGGTCGGCTGGCTGGAGCCGCTGGGCGTGCGGGTGGCCTGGCTGACCGGCAGCCAGAAGAAGAAGGCGCGCGGCGAGATGCTGGCGCTGATCGCCTCGGGCGAGGCGGCCCTGGTGGTCGGCACGCATGCGGTGATCCAGGACCAGGTGCGCTTTCGGAACCTGGCCCTGGCCCTGATCGACGAGCAGCACCGCTTCGGCGTCGCGCAGCGCCTGGCGATTCGGGCTAAAGCCCGACCGCCCTTGGCGGATGCTGACGACACCCCCTCCCTGGCCCTCCCCCGCCAAGCGGGGGAGGGAAGGGGTCAACCCATCGGCGAGCCGATGGGGAGTCTCCCCTTCGAACCCCACATGCTGATGATGAGCGCCACGCCCATCCCGCGCACCCTGGCCATGAGCTACTACGCCGACCTGGACGTGTCCACGCTGGACGAGCTGCCGCCGGGGCGCACGCCCATCGTCACCAAGCTGGTCTCGGACCAGCGGCGCGACGAGCTCGTGGAGCGCATCCGCGCCCAGCTGGCCCAGGGGCGGCAGGTGTACTGGGTCTGCCCGCTGATCGAGGAGAGCGAAGTTCTGGACCTGACCAACGCCACGGCCACGCACGAGGCTCTTAACGAAGCGCTCAATAGCCCCCACGCTCCACCGCTGCGCGGGTTGCTGCCCCCCGAGGGGGCTGGCCCCGCCTTGGGGCGGCCCGGCGGCGGTGCCGGCGTCATGGTCGGCCTGCTGCATTCGCGCATGCCGCCCGCCGAGAAGAAGGCCGTGATGTCGCTGTTCAGCAGCGGGCAGATGGGCGTGCTGGTCAGCACCACGGTGATCGAGGTCGGCGTCGACGTGCCCAACGCCTCGCTGATGGTGATCGAGCACGCCGAGCGCTTCGGCCTGTCGCAGCTGCACCAGCTGCGCGGGCGCGTCGGCCGCGGCGCGGCGGCCTCGGCCTGCGTGCTGCTCTACAGCGCGCCCGAGGGCGGGCGGCTGGGCGAGACAGCGCGCGAGCGCCTCAGGGCCATGGCCGAGACGGCCGACGGCTTCGAGATCGCGCGCCGCGACCTCGAGATCCGCGGCCCCGGCGAGTTCCTGGGCGCGCGCCAGTCCGGCGCCCCGCTGCTGCGCTTTGCCGACCTGCAGGCCGACACCGCGCTGCTGGAATGGGCGCGCGAGCTGGCCCCCTTCATGCTCGATCGCCATCGCGAACTGGCCGAGCGGCACATTTCGCGCTGGTTGGGTGGAAAATCCGAGTATCTGAAAGCCTGACCCCTATGACTCTCACCGAGCTGAAGTACATCGTCGCCGTTGCCAGGGAGAAGCATTTCGGCAAGGCGGCAGAGGCCTGCTATGTCTCGCAGCCCACGCTGTCGGTGGCGATACGCAAGCTCGAGGACGAGCTCGAGGTCAAGCTGTTCGAGCGCGCCGCCTCCGAGGTCTCGGTCACGCCGCTGGGCGAGGAGATCGTGCGCCAGGCGCAGAGCGTGCTGGAGCAGGCGGCGGCGATCAAGGAGATCGCCAAGCGCGGCAAGGACCCGCTGGCCGGGCCGCTGCGCCTGGGCGTGATCTACACCATCGGCCCCTACCTGCTGCCCGACCTGGTGCGCCAGGCGATCGCGCACACGCCGCAAATGCCGCTGATGCTGCAGGAGAACTTCACGGCCCGGCTGCTGGAGATGCTGCGCACCGGCGAGATCGACTGCGCCATCATGGCCGAGCCCTTTCCCGACACCGGCCTGGCCACGGCGCAGCTCTACGACGAGCCCTTCATGGCCGCCGTGCCCAGCCACCATGCGCTGGCGGCGCAGACCTCGGTGACGGCCGAGCAGCTCAAGAGCGAGACCATGCTGCTGCTGGGCACGGGCCACTGCTTTCGCGACCATGTGCTCGAGGTCTGCCCCGAGTTCGCGCATTTCTCGTCCAACGCCGAGGGCATACGCAAGAGCTTCGAGGGCTCGTCGCTGGAGACCATCAAGCACATGGTGGCCGCCGGCATGGGCGTGACCCTGGTGCCGCGCCTGTCCGTGCCCAAGGAGGCGCTGGACCCCAAGCCGCGGCGCAAGAAGGACGAGGACCCCTTCGTCAAGTACCTGACCATCACCGACGAGCAGGGCGGACCGCCGCCCAGCCGCCGCGTGGTGCTGGCCTGGCGGCGCAGCTTCACCCGCTACGAGGCGATCGCCGCCCTGCGCAACGCGATCTACGCCTGCGCGCTGCCGGGCGTGAAGCGCCTGTCCTGAACGTTTGAAACCGAGGAGCCTGTCCATGTCCGAACTGGCGCAAGCCGGCATCCTGCGCCCCATCCCGGCGCTGGGGCGCTACCTGATGTTTTCCGTGGCCCAGCCCGCGGCGCTGCCCGAGGCCCTGCGCCGCCTGGCCGAGGTGGCCCAAGTCGCCTCGGGCGCCGTGGTGGTCGGCCTGGGCCCGCAGCTGACGGCCGCGCTCGACCGCGCCTTGCCGGGCCTGCACGAATTCCCCGCGCTATCGGCGCCCGGCATCGCGGTGCCGAGCACGCCCGTGGCCCTGCTGTGCTGGCTGCGCGGCGAGGGCGGCGACGCCGGCGACCTGGTGCTGTTCACGCGCCGACTGGAAAAGGCGCTGGCGCCGGCGCTGCGCCTGGACCAGGCGCTGGACGCCTTCCGCCATGGCCTGGGCGAGAGCGGCCATGGCCGCGACCTCACGGGCTACGAGGACGGCACCGAGAATCCCGAGGGTGAGGCCGCGGCGGCGGCGGCCCTGGTGCAGGGCCAGGGCGCGGGGCAGGACGGGGCCAGCTTCATGGCCCTGCAGCAATGGCAGCACGACTTCGACGCCTTCGAGGCGCTGTCCGCCGGCGCCCAGGACCATGTGATAGGCCGGCGGCGCAGCGACAACGAGGAGCTCGGCGAAGCGCACGCGTCCGCCCATGTCAAGCGCACGGCCCAGGAGAGCTTCGAGCCCGAGGCCTTCGTGCTGCGCCGCTCCATGCCCTGGGCCGCCGGTGCCCAGGCCGGCCTGGTGTTCGTCGCCTTCGGCCGCAGCTTCGACGCCTTCGAGGCGCAGCTGCGCCGCATGCTGGGCCTGGACGACGGCATCGCCGACGCGCTGTTCCGCATCTCCAGGCCCCTGTCGGGGGCCTATTTCTGGTGTCCGCCGGTGCGGGGCGGCCGCCTGGACCTCAGCGCCCTCGGTCTGTGATGCTGATGCGCGAGCGACTCAATCTCTACCTCGACCTGATCCGCTGGAACCGGCCGGCCGGCTGGTTGCTGCTGCTGTGGCCCACCCTGGGCGGCCTGTGGGTGGCGGCGGGCGGCTTTCCGGGCTGGCACCTGCTGGCCGTGTTCACGCTGGGGACCATCCTGATGCGCAGCGCCGGCTGCTGCGTCAACGACGTGGCCGACCGCGACTTCGACCGCCATGTCAAGCGCACGGCCCAGCGCCCCGTGACCAGCGGCCGGATCGGCGTCAAGGAGGCCCTGGCCGTGGGCGCGGTGCTGGCGCTGCTGGCCTTCGGCCTGGTGCTGACCACCAATGCCGCCACCATCGCCTGGTCCTTCGCCGGCCTGGTGCTGGCCCTGGTCTACCCGTTCGCCAAGCGCTATGTGTCCATGCCGCAGGCCGTGCTGGGCTTGGCCTTCAGCTTCGGCATCCCCATGGCCTTCGCGGCCACGACCGGCCAGACGCCCTGGCTGGCCTGGCTGCTGCTGCTGGGCAACCTGTTCTGGGTGCTGGCCTACGACACCGAGTACGCCATGGTGGACCGCGACGACGACCTCAGGATAGGCATGAAGACCTCGGCCATCACCCTGGGTCGCTACGACGTGGTGGGGGTGATGCTGAGCTACGGCCTGTTCCTGGCGATCTGGGCCCTGGCCCTGGCCGGCCGCTTGCCCGGCCCGGTCTTCTACGCCGGCATCGCCGCGGCCCTGGCCCTGGCCGCCTGGCACTACACCCTGATCCGGGACCGCACGCGCGAGGGCTGCTTCAAGGCCTTCCGGCTCAACCACTGGGTGGGTTTTGCCGTGTTCGCCGGCATCGTGTTGGCCTACGCGCTGGGCTGAGCGCTCTTCACGCGGAACCGAACTCGTCGCCGAGCTCCTTGGCGCGCTGGCGCGCCGCGTGCATCGCCTTGATGAACAGGGCGTTGACGCCGTCGTGCTGCATGGCGCTGATGGCGGCGTAGGTGGTGCCGCCCTTGGAGGTCACGCGCTGGCGCAGGACTTCGGGCGGTTCGTCGGAGGCGCGCGCCAGTTCCGAGGCGCCGACGAAGGTGCCAACGGCCAGGCGATGCGCCTGCTCGCGCGTGAGGCCCATCTCCAGACCGGCCTCGGTCATGGCTTCCAGGAAGAAGAACACATAGGCCGGGCCCGAGCCCGACAGGGCCGTGACCGCGTCCAGCTGCGCTTCTTCCTGGACCCACAGGAACTCGCCGGTGGTGCTGATCACGCGCTCGACCAGGGCGCGGTCGTGGGCCGTCACGGCCGGCCGCGCGTAGAGCGCCGTCATGCCCTTGCCGACCAGGGCCGGCGTGTTGGGCATGGAGCGCACGATGCGCTCGCTGCCCAGCCAGGCGGCGATGCTGTCCGAGCGTATGCCGGCGGCCACGCTCAGGTGCAGGGCGGCGCCGGTGTGCTCGCGCGCGGCCTGAGCGGCCTCCTTGAAGGTCTGCGGCTTCACGGCCCAGACCACCAGCGCGGCGCGCGCCAGCGCCGGGCCGGCCTCGGGCAGGGCGGCGATGCCGAACTGCGACTGCAGGCGCTCGCGCGCTTCGGCCCAGGGCTCGACGACCTCGATCTGCTCGGCGCGCATGCCCTGGCGCAGCAGGCCGCCGATGATGGCGCTGGCCATGTTGCCGCCGCCGATGAAGGCGATGGGGGATACGGGGAAGGGGGCTGTGCTCATGCTCATCGTGGTCGCTCCAGGAATTCAGAGGCCGCGAACGGATGGGCGGCCGCATCCCGCATTGTCGCCGCTGGCCAGGGCCTATGAAAGGGTCGCCTGGCGCACCGCATGCTCCCATTGCGCCATGAGCTCCTGCGCGCGCGCCGCGTCCAGCGTGGGCAGGAAGCGGCGTTCGGCGCGCCACAGCGCGGACAGCTCGTCGGTGCCGCGCCAGACGCCGCAGGCCAGCCCCGCGAGGTAGGCCGCGCCCAGGGCCGTGGTCTCGACCACGGCCGGGCGGACCACGGGAATGCCGAGCAGGTCGGCCTGGAACTGCATCAGCAGGTCGTTGACGCAGGCGCCGCCGTCCACGCGCAGCTCGCTGACCGGTGCGGCGCCGGCCGCCACCGCGTCGCGGCTCATGGCCTGCAGCAGGGCGGCGCTCTGGTAGGCGATGCTCTCCAGCGCCGCGCGCGCGATGTGGGCCACCGTGGTGCCGCGCGTGAGGCCGGTGATGGTGCCGCGCGCCTCGGGCTTCCAGTAGGGGGCGCCCAGGCCGGTGAAGGCCGGCACCATCATCACGCCGCCCGAATCGGGCACGCTCTGTGCGAGGGCCTGCACCTCGCTGCTGGCCTGGATGGCGTGCAGGCCGTCGCGCAGCCACTGCACCACGGCGCCGCCGACGAAGACGCTGCCCTCGATCGCGTACTCGGGCTGCGGCCCCGGCTGGGCGGCGCTGGTGGTCAGCAGGCCGTTGCGCGAGGTCTGGAAGCGGCTGCCCGTGTGCATCAGCATGAAGCAGCCCGTGCCGTAGGTGTTCTTGGCCATGCCCTCGCTGAAGCAGGCCTGGCCGAACAGCGCGCTCTGCTGGTCGCCGGCCACGCCGCCTATGGGGATGGCGTGGCCCAGCAGGCTGGCGTCCAGCTCGCCGAAGGCCGCGCTCGAGGGCAGCACGCGCGGCATCAGCGCGGCCGGAATGTCCAGCAGGCGCAGCAGCTCCTGGTCCCACTGGTTGCTGTGCACGTTGAACAGCATGGTGCGCGAGGCGTTGCTGACGTCGGTGGCGTGCACCCGGCCCCGCGTCAGCTGCCAGACCAGCCAGCTGTCCACCGTGCCGAAGGCCAGTTCGCCGCGCTCGGCCTGGGCGCGCGCGCCCGGCACATGGTCGAGCAGCCACCTGAGCTTGGTGCCCGAGAAATAGGCGTCGATCAGCAGGCCGGTCCTGGACTGGACCAGGTCGGCCAGGCCCTGCTCGCGCAAGCGGGCGCAGGTCGGCTCGGCCCGGCGGTCCTGCCACACGATGGCGTGGTGCAGGGGCTGGCCGCTGGCGCGGTTCCACAGCAGCGTGGTCTCGCGCTGGTTGGTGATGCCGACCGCGCGGATCGCGTGGGCTTGGAGCCCGGCCTTGGCCAGGGCCTCGCGCGCCGTGGCGAGCTGGGTGCGCCAGATCGCCTGCGGGTCATGCTCGACCCAGCCGGGCTGGGGGTAGATCTGCGGCAGCTCCTGCTGGGCCTGCGCGACCAGGCGGCCGCCGGCGTCGAACACGATGCTGCGGGAGCTGGAGGTGCCTTGGTCGAGCGCGAGCAGGTAGGTCATGGGAAGCGGCGATGAAGGATGGACGGGGGCGGTCGGGGCTCAGGCGGCGATCTCGCAGCGCACCTGGGCCTCGGCCAGCAGGGCCGGAAACGGCGGCGGCGGCTCGGCGTCGGTGAACAGGCGGTCGATCTGTTCCAGCGTGGCCAGGCGCACCAGGGCCGGGCGGTTGAACTTGCTGACATCGGCGGCCAGCCAGACCTCGCGCGCCTGCTCGATGATGGCCTGCGCCACCTTGACCTCGCGCAGGTCGTAGTCGCGCAGCGAGCCGTCGGACTCTATGCTGGAGACGCCGATCAGCGCGATGTCGACCTTGAACTGGCGTATGAAGTCCACCGCGGCCTCGCCGACGATGCCGCGGTCGCGCGTGCGCACCAGGCCGCCGGCCACGATGACCTCGCAGTCCGGGTTGGCACTGAGGATGGCGGCCACGTTCAGGTGGTTGGTGATCACGCGCAGGCCGCGGTGGCGCAGCAGGGCCCGGGCGATGGCCTCGGTCGTGGTGCCGATGTTGAGGATCAGCGAGCAGTCGTTGGGCACCTGGGCGGCGACGGCGCGCGCGATGCGCGCCTTGCCGTCGGCATGCAGGCTTTCGCGCTGCTGGTGCGCGATGTTCTCTATCGTGGAGCTGGGCACGCGCACCCCGCCGTGAAAGCGCGCCAGCAAGCCGGCCTCGGCCAGGCGCTGCACGTCGCGGCGCACGGTCTGCAGCGTCACGCCGAGCATCTCGGCCAGCTGTTCGACGCTCATGGCGCCATGGCTGCGTACGGCTTCGACCAGCCGAATCTGGCGGGGATTGGGGTTCACTGCGGGACTGGGATGAGGCGGTTGGGGCTGGAGCAGACTCTAAAACGAAACAAAAGGAATTTTATTAGGGAAAACGATTGCAATAAAAGATCAAAATCGAACAAAATAGAAAAATAAGGCGCCGACCTTGGCTGGCCGATGGCGGTTGGCGCGAGCGCCTGGCCCAGCTGCTTCCATGACCGACCAACCGACCCCCCTGCCGACCCCGCGCGATGTCCTGATGGCGCGCCTGGCCGAGCCCTGCCTGTACGACCTGGCCATCATCGGCGGCGGCGCCACCGGCCTGGGCGTGGCGCTCGACGCGGCCCTGCGCGGCCTGCGCGTGGTGCTGCTGGAGTCGCACGATTTCGCCAAGGGCACCTCCTCGCGCGCCACCAAGCTGGTGCACGGCGGCGTGCGCTACCTCGCGCAGGGCGACATCGGCCTGGTGCGTGAGGCGCTGCACGAGCGCGCGACCCTGCTGCGCAATGCGCCGCACCTGGCGCAGCCGCTGCCCTTCGTGATGCCGTCCTACCGCTGCTGGGAGGCGCCGTTCTATGGCCTGGGCCTCAAGGCCTACGACGCGCTGGCTGGCCGCGACGGACTGGGGAAGACCGAGTTCCTCGGTCGCAACCGGACGCTGCAATGCCTGCCCGGGCTGCAGGCCGACGGCTTGCGCGGCGGCGTCAAGTACTGGGATGGTCAATTCGACGATGCCCGCCTGGCCCTGGTGCTGGCGCGCACCGCTGCGGCCCAGGGCGCGCTGCTGCTGAACTACTGCGCCGCCACCGGCCTGGTGCACGAGGCCGGCCGGGTCGCGGGCCTGGTCTGCGAGGACCGGGAGACCGGGCGAACCTACACCGTGCGCGCGCGCTGCGTGGTCAACGCGGCAGGGGTCTGGGTGGACGAGGTCCGGCAGATGGACGGCCGGGCCACCGGGCGCCCGGCCCGGCCCATGGTGGCGCCGAGCCAGGGCGTGCACCTGGTGGTGGACCGCGAGTTCCTGTCGACCGACCATGCCCTGCTGGTGCCCAAGACCGCCGACGGCCGCGTGCTGTTCGCCGTGCCCTGGCTGGGCAAGCTCATCCTGGGCACGACCGACACCCCGCGCCACGACCTGGCGCGCGAACCCGAGCCGTTCCGCGACGAGGTCGAGTTCATCCTGCGCGAATCGGCGCGCTACCTGCGCCGCGCGCCGACACGTGCCGACGTGCGCAGCTGCTGGGTCGGGCTGCGTCCGCTGGTCAAGCCGCAGGAAGAGGAGGCGGGCGGCACCAAGGGCCTGAGCCGCGAGCACACCGTGCTGGTCAGCGCCAGCGGCCTGGTCACGGTGACCGGCGGGAAGTGGACCACCTACCGCGCCATGGCCGAGGACGTGCTGGCCAAATGCGGGGAGGCGCGCCTGCTCGAAATGCCGGAATCGAAAGTGACTGCCAACTTTCCGCTGCTCGGCGCCGATCCTGCGCCGGCCGGGCGGCCGCGCATCAGCGATCCGCCGGGCCTGCACGCCTACGGCAGCGAGGCGCCGGCGGTGCAGGCCCTGCCGGGCGCGGATCGCGAACTGGGCGGCGGCCTGAGCGAAGCCATGGTGCGTTTTGCGGCGCGCCACGAGTACGCGCGCACCGTGGAGGACATGCTGGCGCGGCGCAGCCGCCTGCTGTTCCTGGACGCGGCCCTGGCCGCCAGGCTGGCGCCGGCCGTGGCGGAAATCCTGCGGGAAGAGACCGGCCAGGACCCGCAGGCCGAGGCCTTTCTGGCCTTGGCGTCGCGTTATCAGCATTTACCCGAGTGAAGGCGCTTGACAGCTTGCCGAAGCGCTGCCACAATAGCAGGCTTCGCTTTAACTAGCGGAAATTTCTGCCCAGCAAAAGCGCCGCGAGTGGTTCGTGGCGTGGACGACGGGCCCAAGACTGATCCGGGTGACTTGCCGTCTTTACCTTGAGTGGGGCGGCGGGAATCTCGGATGCAAGTTGGGAATATTGAAATGATCCAGACTGAATCTCGGTTAGACGTTGCCGACAACACCGGCGCCAAGTCCGTGCTGTGCATCAAGGTGCTCGGCGGGTCCAAGCGCCGCTACGCCAGTGTCGGCGACATCATCAAAGTGAGCATCAAGGAAGCTGCTCCGCGCGGCCGCGTCAAAAAAGGCGAGGTCTACAGCGCGGTGGTGGTGCGTACCGCCAAGGGCATTCGCCGCGGCGATGGCTCGCTGGTCAAATTCGATGGCAACGCTGCCGTGTTGCTGAACAACAAACTGGAGCCCATCGGCACCCGCATCTTCGGCCCGGTCACGCGTGAACTGCGTACCGAGAAGTTCATGAAGATCGTGTCCCTGGCTCCCGAAGTTCTGTAAGGACGCGCCATGAACAAGATTCGCAAAGGCGACGAAATCATCGTGCTCGCGGGGCGCGACAAGGGCAAGCGCGGCAAGGTCTCGCTGCGCACCGACGATTCGCATCTCGTGATCGAGGGCGTCAACCTCGTCAAGAAGCACGCCAAGCCGAACCCCATGAAGGGTACGACCGGCGGCATCGTGGAGAAGGCCATGCCGATCCACCAGTCCAACGTGGCGATCTTCAACGCCGCCACGGGCAAGGCGGACCGCGTGGGCATCAAGCTGCTGGCCGACGGCAAGCGCGTGCGTGTCTACAAGTCCAGCGGCGAAGAAATCAAGGTGGCATGACCATGGCACGACTGCAACAACACTATCGCGAAAAGGTCGCTCCCGAGCTGATGGCCAAGTTTGGCTACAAGTCTCCGATGGAAGTGCCGCGCATCACCAAGATCACGCTGAACATGGGCGTGAGCGAGGCCGTGGCCGACAAGAAGGTCATGGACCATGCCGTCGGCGACCTGACCAAGATCGCCGGCCAGAAGCCGGTGGTGACCAAGGCCAAGAAGGCCATCGCGGGCTTCAAGATCCGCGAAGGCCAGGCCATCGGCTGCATGGTGACCCTGCGTGGCGTGCAGATGTACGAATTCCTGGACCGTTTCGTCACCGTGGCCCTGCCGCGCGTGCGTGACTTCCGCGGCATCTCCGGCCGTGCCTTCGACGGCCGCGGCAACTACAACGTGGGTGTCAAGGAACAGATCATCTTCCCCGAGATCGAGTACGACAAGGTCGATGCCCTGCGCGGTCTCAACATCAGCATCACCACGACGGCCAAGACCGACGACGAGTGCAAGGCACTGCTCGCCGGCTTCCGTTTCCCGTTCAAGAACTGAGGTGACTTGTGGCTAAAGTAGCTTTGATCGAGCGCGAGCTCAAGCGAGAAAAACTGGCTGCCAAGTACGCCAAGAAGTACGCGGAACTGAAGGCCGTCGCCAACGACGCCAAGCGTAGCGACGAAGAGCGCGCTGCCGCCCGCCTGGGCCTGCAGAAGCTGCCGCGCAACGCCAACCCCACGCGCCAGCGCAACCGTTGCGAGATCACCGGTCGCCCGCGCGGCACCTTCCGCCAATTCGGCCTGGGCCGCGCCAAGATCCGCGAATTGGCCTTCGAGGGCAACATCCCCGGCATCACCAAGGCCAGCTGGTAAGTCGGCAGGAGAGATACAACATGAGCATGAGTGATCCCATCGCCGATCTGCTGACCCGCATCCGCAACGCGCAAATGGTGGCCAAGTCCACCGTGTCCGTGCCTTCTTCCAAGGTGAAGGTGGCCATTGCGCAGGTGCTCAAGGATGAGGGCTACATCGACGGCTTCCAGGTCAAGACCGAAGCCGGCAAGTCCGAGCTTGAAATCGCCCTGAAGTACTACGCCGGTCGCCCGGTGATCGAGCGCATCGAGCGCGTGAGCCGCCCCGGCCTGCGCGTGTACAAGGGCCGCGATGCCATCCCCCAGGTCCAGAACGGCCTGGGCGTGGCCATCGTCACCACCCCCAAGGGCGTGATGACGGATCGCAAGGCGCGCGCCACCGGTGTCGGCGGCGAAGTGCTTTGCTATGTGGCTTAACGTGGCATTGAGGAGAAACTGAAATGTCCCGCGTAGGAAAAATGCCTGTGACCGTCCCCGCTGGCGTGGACGTGTCGATCAAGGACGACCAGATCAGCGTCAAGGGCGCCGGCGGCCAGCTGTCGCTGCCCCAGCACGCTCTGGTCAAGGTGAGCAACGAGGGCGGCAAGCTGAGCTTCGCCCCCGCCAACGAGTCGCGCGAAGCCAATGCCATGAGCGGCACGCTGCGCCAGCTCGTGAACAACATGGTCATCGGCGTGAGCAAGGGCTTCGAGAAGAAGCTGAGCCTGGTCGGCGTGGGCTACAAGGCCCAGGCCCAGGGCGCCAAGCTGAACCTGTCGGTGGGCTTCTCCCACCCGGTGAACAAGGACATGCCGGCTGGCATCACGGTGGCAACGCCGGTCCCCACGGAAATCGTGATCAAGGGTGCCGACCGCCAGCGCGTGGGCCAGGTGGCCGCCGAGATCCGTGCGATTCGTCCCCCGGAGCCCTACAAGGGCAAGGGCATCCGCTATGCGGATGAGAAGATCACGATCAAAGAGACCAAGAAGAAGTAAGGAGCCGCAGCATGTTGACCAAAAAAGAGCAGCGTCTTCGTCGTGCCCGCCAGACCCGCATCCGCATTGCCACGCAAGGCGTTGCCCGTCTGACGGTGAACCGCACCAACCTGCACATCTACGCCAGCGTGATCTCCGGCGACGGCAGCAAGGTGCTGGCCAGCGCCTCCACCGCCGAAGCCGATGTGCGCAAGTCGCTCGGCGCCACCGGCAAGGGTGGCAATGCCGCCGCCGCGCAGCTGATCGGCAAGCGCATTGCCGAGAAGGCCAAGGCGGCCGGTGTCGAGAAGGTGGCGTTCGATCGTGCCGGCTTCGCCTACCACGGCCGAGTGAAGGCCCTGGCTGACGCCGCACGTGAAGCGGGCTTGCAGTTCTAAGCGGATCGGAAATTCAAATGGCTAAGTTTCAGGCAAAAACGCAAGGTGACGGTCCCGAAGACGGTCTGCGTGAAAAGATGATCGCGGTCAACCGCGTCACCAAGGTGGTCAAGGGTGGCCGCATTCTTGGTTTCGCTGCGTTGACCGTGGTGGGCGATGGCGACGGCCGCGTCGGCATGGGCAAGGGCAAGTCCAAGGAAGTGCCGGCTGCCGTGCAGAAGGCCATGGAAGAGGCCCGCCGCAACATGACCAAGGTGTCGCTCAGGAACGGCACGATCCACCACAACGTGGTGGGTCACCACGGTGCGGCCCGCGTCATGATGGCGCCGGCTCCCAAGGGTACCGGCATCATCGCCGGCGGCCCGATGCGCGCAGTCTTCGAAGTCATGGGCATCACCGACATCGTGGCCAAGAGCCACGGTTCGTCCAATCCCTACAACATGGTTCGCGCCACGTTCGACGCCCTGGCCAATTCCACCACCCCGGCGGAAGTGGCGGCCAAGCGCGGCAAGACCGTCGAAGAACTCTTCGCTTGATCGGGAGTTTGAATATGACTACGCAACAAACCGTCAAGATCCAGCTGGTTCGCAGCCCGATCGGCTGCAAGGAATCGCACCGTGCCACCGTGCGCGGCCTGGGCCTGCGCAAGCTGAACAGCGTGAGCGAGCTGCAGGACACCCCTGCGGTGCGCGGCATGATCAACAAGATCAGCTACCTGGTCAAAGTTCTCTAAAGAGGCCGTTGATGGAACTCAATAGCATCCAACCCGCGGCGGGCGCCAAGCACGCCAAGCGCCGCGTCGGTCGCGGCATCGGCTCCGGCCTGGGCAAGACCGCAGGTCGTGGCCACAAGGGCCAGAAATCGCGTTCGGGCGGCTACCACAAGGTCGGCTTCGAAGGCGGCCAGATGCCCATGCAGCGTCGTCTGCCCAAGCGCGGCTTCAAGTCGCACCTGCTGAAGTTCAACGCCGAAGTCACGCTGACGGCGCTGGAGCAGCTCGGTGCGTCCGAAGTCGACCTGCTGGCCCTGAAGCAGGCCGGCCTGGTCAGCGAGATCGCGAAAGTGGTCAAGGTCATCAAGTCCGGCACCCTCAGCAAGGCCGTCAAGCTCACGGGCATCGGCGCGACCGCCGGCGCCAAGGCGGCCATCGAAGCTGCTGGCGGTTCGCTGGCCTGACATCGGTGAAAGAAGATCGCAGTGGCAACTAGCGCGGCTCAAATCGCAAAAACGGGCAAGTTCGGCGACCTGCGTCGCCGGCTGGTCTTTTTGTTGCTCGCGCTGGTGGTGTACCGCATCGGCGCCCACATCCCCGTGCCGGGCATAGACCCGGGCCAGCTGCAGCAGCTCTTCAAGGGCCAGCAGGGCGGCATCCTGAGCCTGTTCAACATGTTCTCGGGTGGCGCGCTGTCGCGGTTCACGGTGTTTGCCCTGGGCATCATGCCCTACATCTCGGCCTCCATCATCATGCAGCTGCTCACCTACGTCCTTCCGGCGTTCGAGCAGCTGAAGAAGGAGGGCGAGGCGGGGCGGCGCAAGATCACCCAGTACACGCGCTACGGCACGCTGGGTCTGGCCGTGTTCCAGTCGCTGGGCATCGCCCTGGCGCTGGAGGCCTCCGCCGGCCTGGTGCTGAGCCCCGGCTTCGGCTTCCGCATGACGGCCGTGGTCAGCTTGACCGCCGGCACCATGTTCCTGATGTGGCTGGGCGAGCAGATCACCGAGCGCGGCCTGGGCAACGGCATCTCGATCCTGATCTTCGCAGGTATCGCGGCCGGTCTGCCCAACGCCCTGGGCGGCCTGTTCGAGCTGGTGCGCACCGGTGCCATGAGCATCCTGGCCGCGCTGTTCATCGTGACCCTGGTGGTCCTGGTGACCTACTTCGTGGTGTTCGTCGAGCGTGGCCAGCGCAAGATCCTGGTCAACTACGCGCGCCGCCAGGTCGGTAACAAGGTCTACGGCGGCCAGTCCTCGCACCTGCCGCTGAAGCTGAACATGGCCGGCGTGATCCCGCCGATCTTCGCCTCGTCGATCATCCTGCTGCCGGCGACGGTGGTGAGCTGGTTCAGCTCGGGCGAGTCCATGCTGTGGCTCAAGGACATCGCGGGCGCGCTGACCCCCGGCCAGCCGATCTACGTGATGCTGTACGCCGCGGCCATCGTGTTCTTCTGCTTCTTCTACACGGCCCTGGTGTTCAACAGCCGTGAGACAGCGGACAACCTGAAGAAGAGCGGCGCCTTCATCCCGGGCATCCGTCCGGGCGACCAGACGGCGCGCTACATCGACAAGATCCTGGTGCGCCTGACGCTCGCCGGCGCGGTCTACATCACCTTCGTGTGCCTGCTGCCCGAGTTCCTGATCCTCAAGTACAACGTGCCGTTCTACTTCGGCGGCACGTCCTTGCTGATCATCGTGGTCGTGACCATGGACTTCATGGCGCAAGTGCAGAACTATCTGATGTCCCAACAATACGAGTCGCTGCTGAAAAAGGCGAATTTCAAGACTACGCTGGGTGGTTGATCGGATCGGGAATGTCCAAGGACGACGTCATTCAGATGCAGGGCGAGGTGGTTGAAAACCTGCCCAACGCCACCTTCCGAGTGAAGCTGGAAAATGGTCATATTGTGTTGGGACACATCTCGGGGAAGATGCGGATGCACTACATCCGCATCCTGCCCGGGGACAAGGTCACGGTTGAGTTAACGCCTTACGACCTGACGCGGGCACGCATCGTGTTCCGCGCCAAGTAAACAGGCCACGAGTTTTAGGAGAAAGAAATGAGAGTTTCGGCTTCGGTCAAGAAAATTTGCCGCAACTGCAAGATCATCCGCCGCAAGGGCGTTGTCCGCGTGATCTGCACGGATCCGCGTCACAAGCAGCGTCAAGGCTGATCGCAAGAGTTTTAGAGGACGAACATGGCACGTATCGCTGGCATCAACATTCCGCCGCATCAGCATGCTGAGATTGGTCTGACGGCCATTTTCGGCATTGGTCGCACCCGCGCCCGCAAAATTTGCGAGGCCTGCGGCATTGCGTACTCCAAGAAGGTCAAGGACCTGACCGACGGTGATCTGGAAAAAATCCGCGACCAGATCGCACAGTTCACCATCGAAGGTGACCTGCGCCGTGAAACCACGATGAACATCAAGCGCTTGATGGACATCGGCTGCTACCGCGGCTTCCGCCATCGCCGCGGCCTGCCGATGCGCGGCCAGCGCACGCGTACCAACGCACGTACCCGCAAGGGCCCGCGCAAGGCCGCTCAGGCTTTGAAGAAATAATTGGGATTGAGAGTTCAACATGGCAAAAGCTCCCGCCAGTAACGCCGCGCAGCGCGTGCGCAAGAAGGTCCGCAAGAACGTGTCGGACGGCATTGCCCACGTGCACGCCTCGTTCAACAACACCATCATCACGATCACCGACCGCCAGGGCAACGCCCTGTCCTGGGCTTCCTCCGGTGGCCAGGGCTTCAAGGGCTCGCGCAAGTCCACCCCCTTCGCCGCGCAGGTCGCGTCGGAAGTGGCCGGCCGTGCTGCCGTGGAGCAGGGCATCAAGAACCTGGACGTCGAGATCAAGGGCCCCGGCCCCGGCCGCGAGTCCTCGGTTCGTGCCCTGGCTGCCCTCGGCATCCGCATCACCTCGATCTCCGACGTGACGCCCGTGCCGCACAACGGTTGCCGTCCGCAGAAGCGTCGCCGCATCTAATCTCACTCACCAAGCCCACCGCCATCAGCCAAGGCTGGTGGCTCCCGCGATCAGTTCGCGGCAGATGACTAAAAGGAAGCTCAAGTGGCACGTTACCTCGGCCCCAAGGCCAAACTTTCCCGCCGTGAAGGCACGGACCTGTTCCTGAAGAGCGCCCGCCGCTCGATCAGCGACAAGGCCAAGTTCGACTCCAAGCCCGGCCAACACGGCCGCACCTCGGGCCAGCGCACCTCCGATTTCGGCCTGCAGCTGCGCGAGAAGCAGAAGGTCAAGCGCATGTATGGCGTGCTCGAGAAGCAGTTCCGCCGCTACTTCGAGGAAGCCGACCGCCGCAAGGGCAACACCGGCGCCAACCTGATGTTCATCCTCGAGTCCCGCCTGGACAACGTGGTCTACCGCATGGGCTTCGGCTCCACGCGCGCCGAAGCGCGCCAGCTGGTCTCGCACAAGGCGGTCACCGTGAACGGCCAGTCCGTGAACATCCCGTCCTACATGGTCAAGACCGGCGACGTGATCGCGGTGCGCGAGAAGTCCAAGAAGCAAGGCCGCATCGCGGAAGCGCTGCAGCTGGCTCAGCAAGTCGGCCTGCCGGCCTGGGTCGATGTCAACGCCGACAAGGTCGAAGGCACGTTCAAGAAGGTGCCGGACCGCGACGAGTTCGCCGCCGACATCAACGAATCGCTGATCGTCGAACTGTATTCGCGCTGATCGGTTTCCTTTACCGATCGCAACGTTCCTGGAACGCGGGGCACCGCCTTCCAGGTGCTTCACCAGCCTTACCGGTGTAACGAGCCGGGGGTATTGAGAGGAAGTCTTAATGCAAACAACATTGCTGAAACCCAAAGCCATCAACGTCGAGCAGCTGGGTCCCAACCGTGCCAAGGTCACGCTGGAGCCCTTCGAGCGCGGCTATGGCCATACGCTGGGCAACGCGCTGCGGCGTGTGCTGCTGTCGTCCATGGTCGGCTATTCAGCAACCGAAGTCACCATCGCCGGCGTGCTGCACGAGTACTCGTCGATCGACGGCGTGCAGGAGGATGTTGTCAACATCCTGCTGAACCTCAAGGGCGTGGTGTTCAAGCTCCATAACCGCGACGAAGTCACGCTGAGCCTGCGCAAGGACGGCGAGGGACTGGTCACCGCCGCCGACATCCAGACGCCGCATGACGTCGAGATCATCAACCCCGACCACGTGATCGCCACGCTGTCGCAGGGCGGCAAGCTGGACATGCAGATCAAGGTCGAGAAGGGCCGCGGCTACGTGCCCGGCACCATGCGCCGCTACGGCGACGAGGCCACCAAGTCGATCGGCCGCATCGTGCTCGACGCCTCCTTCTCGCCGGTCAAGCGCGTCAGCTACACGGTCGAGAGCGCCCGCGTCGAGCAGCGCACCGACCTGGACAAGCTGGTCGTCGAGATCGAGACCAACGGCGCGATCACGGCCGAAGAGGCCGTGCGTGCCTCGGCCAAGATCCTGGTCGAGCAGCTGGCGGTGTTCGCCCAGCTCGAGGGCAGCGAACTGGCCGCCTTCGACCAGCCGGCCCAGCGCGGCGGCAGCGACCGCTTCGACCCCATCCTGCTGCGTCCGGTGGACGAGCTCGAGCTGACGGTGCGTTCCGCGAACTGCCTCAAGGCCGAGAACATCTACTACATCGGCGACCTGATCCAGCGCACCGAGAACGAGCTGCTCAAGACCCCGAACCTGGGCCGCAAGTCGCTCAACGAGATCAAGGAAGTGCTGGCCTCGCGTGGCCTGACCCTGGGCATGAAGCTGGAAAGCTGGCCGCCCGCCGGCCTCGAGAAGCGCTGATTTAAAATAACGGTCCCCACGTCATTGGGGAGTGCACCGGGCAGTACCTGATACGGCTGCCCGTTTTTGATAAAGAAAGGAAAGCACCATGCGTCACGGACACGGCCTCCGTAAACTCAACCGCACCAGCGAGCACCGCCTCGCCATGCTGCGCAACATGATGAACTCGCTGATCGAGCACGAGGTCATCAAGACCACGGTCCCCAAGGCCAAGGAACTGCGCCGCGTGATCGAACCCATGATCACCCTGGCCAAGCAGCCCACGGTGGCCAACAAGCGCCTGGCCTTCGACCGCCTGCGCAGCCGCGACAGCGTGACCAAGCTGTTCGCCGACCTGGGCCCGCGCTTCGCGACCCGTCCGGGCGGCTACACCCGCATCCTGAAGATGGGCTTCCGTGTTGGCGACAATGCGCCCATGGCCCTGGTCGAGCTCGTGGATCGTCCGGCCGTGGTGGAAACTGCAGCCGCCGAGAGCAACGCCGCAGAATGATGCTATAATTCCCGTCTACCGCGCGATGGAGCAGTCTGGTAGCTCGTTGGGCTCATAACCCAAAGGTCGGAGGTTCAAATCCTCCTCGCGCAACCAAGACAAGGCGGTCTCCGCCAAGCAAAACGCCCACTCAACAGTGGGCGTTTTGCTTTTCTGCGCCGCTTCGCATGCCGGCGCCCCGAATCCAGAATCCATGAACATCGTCGTCAACGAAGAACTCAAGGCCTACATCGATCCGCTCACGCCCGAGGAGCACGAGGCGCTGGAGCGCAGCCTCCTGGCCGAAGGTTGCCGCGACGCCCTGGTGCTCTGGGGCGAGCTGCTGGTCGACGGCCACAACCGCTACGCCATCTGCCAGAAGCACGGTCTGCCGTTCCGGACCCAGCAAAGCCAGCTGTTCCTGAGCCTGGAGGACGTCCACCTGTGGATGATCGACCAGCACCTGGGCCGGCGCAGCGTCTCGGACTTCCAGCGCGGCGTCCTGGCCTTGCGCAAGCGCGAGATCGTCGCGCAGCGGCGCGCGCGCATGCTGGCCGCGTCCAGCCAGGCCGCCGGCCAGGCGGAAGGCGCGGACGCCAGCGACGAGCCGCCCTGGGACGACGCTCCTTCGCCGGCCGCGCCCTCGGAAGGCCTGGCGGCCGCGCCTGCCGATCCCGAGCCGCTCAAGAGCCGCGAGGACATCGCGCGGGCGGCACGCCTGCGTAGCAGCCAGGTGCTGATGATCGAGAAGATCCAGAAGCAGGCAGCACCCGAGGTGGTGGCGGCCCTCAAGACCGGGGCCCTGTCGCTCAGTGCTGCAGCGGCTGTGGCCACCCTGCCGCCGGAAGAGCAGCAGGCTGCCGCCAGTGGCGGCGCGGTCGAGTTGAAGCAGGCGGCCAAGCGCGTGCGCGAGGCCAGGCGCCAGCCGCGCGAGGCCAAGCTCGTGGAGGAGGGCAGCCCGGCCGAGGCGCCCACGGGCGATCAGCTGCGGGCGCTGCAGGCGCGCGTGGCCGAACTCACGGCCGAGAACGAGGCCCTGCGCAAGCAGGTCGCGAACCTGCTGGCGCAACTGATCAAGTGATCCCCGCCCTTATCCAGAGGCATCCCTGAAAGAACCCATGCCCGCATTCGCGGGCATGGGCTAGCGGAGGCCTATGCCGCCGTCAGTTCTTCGTGGTCTGCTTGGCTTCGCCCTGCGAGGTCTTCTTGGCCTTGCCGGCATGCTCCTTGGCTTTGCCCTTGGCCTTGCCCTGCGCGCCGTCCTTCATCTCGTCGGCCTTCATGCCGGCCTTGGCGTCGGCTTTGGCGGGCGTGGCTGCGGAAGCAGGCGTGGCAGGCGTTGCCGGGGAGGCCGGGGCCGTGGCCGTCGTGGGTGCAGCAGGCGTGGCGGGCGTCGCGGGGGTGGCAGGCGTTGCCTGGGCGAAGACACTGGCAGCGAACAGGCCGGCGATCAATGCGGAGAGCAGCTTCGTCATCTCATAAACCTTTCATGGTGTTGTGAACATGCCGCCGAACGGTGGCAGCACGCCCCCTTAACCCTGGGGCAGGATGCGGGGTTGACGCCCTGGACGCAGGACATGGCGCGACTTTGTTTCCAGGCGCAAGCGCTACCGGGCGCCCTGTACGAAGCGTAAGCATTCGGTTTGAAACGTTGCGGAAAGCTTGGATTCGCCCGCTGCCTGTCGATGGCACCTGGGCCAGATCCGAAGGCGGGATGGCACCGCCATCATCCCGCGTTGCCGCGCTTTTCGTGCCTATGCAAGCCGCTGAGGTTAGGATGGCGCGCATGAACTCATTCTCAAACGCCCTCAAGTCAGAAATCGCCCGCGTGGCCCGCAAGGAGCTCAAGGATGAAATGCTCGCCTTGAGAAAGGCAGCGTCCAGCCATCGCACCGAGATCGCGGCCCTCAAGCGCGAGCTCAAGGCACTGGCGTCCCAGGTCAAGCTGGCCCAGCGCGCGGTCAAGGTGGCAGCGCCCAAGGTCGACGCGGCGGCGGCCGCCGAGCAGCCCAGGCGCGTGCGGTTCAGCGCCCAGGCCTTTGCCGCCCAGCGCGCCAAGCTGGGGATTTCCCAGGCGCAGATGGCCGAGCTGCTGGGCGCCTCGGCCCTGTCGGTCTATAAGTGGGAGTCCGGCAAGGTCCAGCCCCGCGCCGCCCAGCTGGAGCGCATCGCCGCCATCCGGGGGCTAGGCAAGCGCGAGGCCGCTGCCCGCCTGGGCAAGGCCTGATTCACCGAGGCAGTCCCGCGCCTCACTCCGCCAGCGGCAGCGCGCTGGTGCACTTGATCTCGTCCAGGCAGACGCTGGAGCGCACGCTGCTCACGCCGGGCAGGGGCATCAGCGTGTTCATCAGGAACACCGACAGCGACTTGAGGTCGTGCGCGATGATCTTGATCACGTAGTCGAAGTCGCCGGTGACCGAGTAGCACTCCTGCACCTCGGGGATGTCGGCGATCAGGTCGCGAAACTTGGGCATCTCGCGGAGATGGCCCTTCTCCATCGCCACGTGGATGAAGGCCACCACCTGAAAGCCCATGGCCACCGGGTCCAGGCGCGTCTCGTAGCGCGCGATCAGGCCCAGCTCCTCCAGCCGGCGGTGGCGGCGCAGGCATTGCGCCGGCGAGAGGCTGGCGGCTTCGGCCAGCTCCAGATTGGAGGCGCGCCCATGGGCCTGCAGGAAGCGCAGGATTTTGAGGTCGGTTCGATCCAGATCAAGTCGATGCAATCTCGCCTCCGTATTTGACGGGTTGGAAGAAATCATATTGCATGAACCGGGGTTCTCCCGGGGGGCTTACGCAACACAATTTTGTCGCGCCAACCCTAGAATTCTCCCTGCCGAAGACCTCCCCACCCCAGGGTCTCGGTGAATCAACGCCGGGCCCGCCGATCGCGGCCCGGCCCGGCCGAATTCCCACAAGGAGACTAGCGAGTGAAATATTATTTCTTCAAAGGGCGGCTTGCCGCCCTGGCCATGGCGCTGGGCGCCATGGCCGCCCCGGCCCTGGCCGCCGACAAGTCCGTGGCCGTCACCGCCATCGTCGAACACCCGGCGCTGGACGCCGCGCGCGACGGCGTGCGCGACGAGCTCAAGGCCGCCGGCTTCGAGCCCGGCAAGAACCTCCGATTCGAATACCAGAGTGCCCAGGGCAACACCGGCACGGCGGCCCAGATCGCACGCAAGTACGTGGGCGACCGGCCCGACGTGATCGTGGCCCTGGCCACGCCCTCGGCCCAGGCCGTGGTGGCGGCGACCAAGGAGGTGCCGGTGGTCTACAGCGCCGTGACCGACCCGGTGGCGGCCAAGCTGGTCAAGAGCTGGGAGGCTTCGGGCACCAACGTCACCGGCGTGTCGGACCTCTCGCCGCTGGACAAGCACCTGGACCTGATCAAGCGCGTCGTGCCGGGCGCCAAGCGCGTGGGCGTGATCTACAGCCCCGGCGAGGCCAACTCGGTGGCCATCGTCGAGGCCCTGAAGAAGGCCACGCAGGCCGCCGGGCTGAGCCTGGTCGAGGGCGCGGCCGCGCGCACGGTCGACGTGCCCAGCGCCGCGCAAAGCCTGGTCGGCAAGGTCGACGTGATCTACGCACCGACCGACAACAACGTGATGTCGGCCTTCGAGGGCATTGCCAAGGTCGCGCAGCAGGCCAAGCTGCCGGTGGTCGCGGCCGACACCGACGCGGTCAAGCGCGGCGCCGTCGCCGCCCTGGGCCTGAACTACTACGACCTGGGCCGCCAGACCGGCAAGCTGGTGGTGCGCGTGCTCAAGGGCGAGTCGCCCGGCAAGATGGCCTCGCAGCTGAGCCACAGCTTCGAGCTGCACGTCAATCCCGGCGCCGCGCAGAAGCAGGGCGTGACGCTGCCGGACGAGCTCGTGAAGTCCGCCAAGGTCGTGGTCAAGTAAGCCACCCCGCCAGGCGCCGCCCGGCGCGCCTGGCCCGCTATCCCGCTGTCACACATCCCCTGGCCCCGGCGGCCGGCGCCTGCGCGCACCGCCGCCATTTCCCCTCAAGGTGCTCCCATGTCGCTCATCGCCTCCCTGGGCGCGATCGAGATCGGCCTGATCTTCGGACTGGTCGCGCTCGGCGTCTTTCTGTCGTTCCGCGTCATCAATTTTCCCGACCTCACGGTGGACGGCAGCTTCCCGCTGGGCGGCGCGGTCGCGGCCGCGCTGATCGTCGCGGGCTGGAACCCGTTTGCCGCCACGGCCATGGCCATCGTGGCCGGCGGCGCGGCCGGCTACCTCACGGCCTGGCTCAACGTGCGCCTGCGCATCACCCAGTTGCTGGCCAGCATCCTGGTGATGATCGCGCTGTACTCGGTCAACCTGCGCGTCATGGGCAAGCCCAACGTGGCGCTGATCAGCGAGCCCACGCTGTTCAGCCTGCTGGCCTTCGCCGACCTGCCCGAGTACTGGCTCAAGCCGCTGATCCTGCTGGCCATCGTGGTCCTGGCCAAGCTGCTGCTGGACCTGTTCTTCGCCTCCGAGACCGGCCTGGCCATGCGCGCCACCGGCGGCAATCCGCGCATGGCGCGTGCCCAGGGCATCTCGACCGACCGCCTCACGGTCTGGGGCCTGGCGCTGTCCAACGCCCTGGTCGCGCTGGCCGGCGCGCTGTTCGTGCAGACCCAGGGCGGGGCCGACATCTCCATGGGCGTGGGCACCATCGTGATCGGCCTGGCCGCGGTCATCATCGGCGAGACCCTGCTGCCCGCGCGCAGCCTGTGGCTCACCACCCTGGCCTGCGTGCTGGGCGCGGTGCTCTACCGCTTCTTCATCGCCACCGCGCTCAACACCGACTTCATGGGCCTCAAGGCCCAGGACCTGAACCTGGTCACCGCCGTGCTGGTGGCCCTGGCCCTGCTGGTGCCCGGCTCCCAGCGCAAGCTGGCGCGCCTGCTGCCGGTGGGGCGCCGCCCCGTGACCGTGAACCGCAAGGAGGCCAAGTGATGCTGTGCGCCAAGAACCTCGAGCTGACCTTCCACCCCGGCACACCGATCGAGAACCGCGTGCTGCGCGGCCTCAGCCTGGAGATCCCGGCCGGCCAGTTCGTCACCGTGATCGGCTCCAACGGCGCCGGCAAGTCCACCTTCCTCAACGCGGTCAGCGGCGACCTGATGGTCGACCGCGGCAGCATCGAGATCGCCGGCGTCGACGTCACGCGCAAGGCCGCCTGGCAGCGCGCTCAGCTCGTGGCGCGCGTGTTCCAGGACCCCATGGCCGGCACCTGCGAGGGCCTGACCATAGAGGAGAACATGGCGCTGGCCAGCCAGCGCGGCGAGCGCCGCGGCCTGGGGCTCTCGCTCAACCGGGCCCTGCGCGAGCAGTTCCGCGCGCAGCTGGCCACGCTCAAGCTGGGCCTGGAGATGCGCCTGGCAGACCGCATCGGCCTGCTCTCGGGCGGCCAGCGCCAGGCCGTGAGCCTGCTGATGGCCTCGCTCAAGCCCTCGCGCATCCTGCTGCTGGACGAGCACACGGCGGCGCTGGACCCCAAGACCGCGGCCTTCGTGCTCGAGCTCACGGCGCGCATCGTCGAGGGCGCCGGTCTCACCGCCATGATGGTCACGCACAGCATGCGCCAGGCGCTGGACTACGGCAGCCGCACCGTGATGCTGCACGAGGGCCGCGTGATCCTCGACGTCTCGGGCGAAGAGCGCAGCAACATGGGCGTCGAGGACCTGCTGCACCTGTTCGAGAAGACGCGCGGCGAAGCCCTGGACGACGACAAGCTGCTGCTCGCCTGAGCACCCCTGACGGAAGGAAAGAATGCCATGAAAGAACTGTTGAACCGTTTCGAAACCAAGGCCCCGCAGATCGTGTTCGAGTGGCACGACGACCAGACGCCGGCGCGCGGCTGGGTGGTGATCAACTCGCTGCGCGGCGGCGCCGCCGGCGGCGGCACGCGCATGCGGCCGGGCCTGGACCGGCGCGAGGTCGAGTCGCTGGCCAAGACCATGGAGGTCAAGTTCAGCGTCAGCGGCCCGGCCATAGGCGGCGCCAAGTCGGGCATAGACTTCGACCCGGCCGACCCGCGCAAGGACGGCGTGCTGCGCCGCTGGTACAAGGCCGTGATGCCCCTGCTCAAGACCTACTATGGCACCGGTGGCGACCTCAACGTCGACGAGGTGCATGAGGTGATCCCGATCACCGAAAGCCATGGCCTGTGGCACCCGCAGGAGGGCGTGGTCAACGGCCATTTCCTGCCCAGCGAGAGCGAGCGCGTGCAGAAGGTCGGCCAGCTGCGCATGGGCGTGGCCAAGCGGGTCGAGGACCTGCGCTACACGCCGGCGCCCGAGCGCAAGTACCGCGTGGCCGACCTGATCACCGGCTGGGGCGTGGCCGAGTCGGTGCGCCACCACCACCGCCTCTACGGCGGCCGGCTCGAGGGCAAGCGCGTGATCGTCCAGGGCTGGGGCAACGTGGGCGCGACCGCGGCCTACTACCTGGCCCAGGCCGGGGCCCGCGTGGTCGGCATCATCGACCGCGAGGGCGGGCTGCTCGCGCCCCAGGGCCTGGATTTCGAGCAGGTGCGCGCGCTGTTCCTGGGCCGCAAGGGCAACCAGCTGGCCGCCGAGGGCCTGCTGCCCTTCGACGAGGTCAACCGCGCGATCTGGCAGGCCGGGGCCGAGATCTTCCTGCCCTGCGCCGGCTCGCGCCTGGTCACGCGCGGGCAGCTGGACCAGCTGGTCGCGGGCGGTCTCGAGCTCGTGGCCAGCGGCGCCAACGTGCCGTTCGCCGACCCCGAGATCTTCTACGGTCCCATCTACGAGCAGGCCGATGCCCAGGTCTCCGTGGTGCCCGACTTCATCGCCAACTGCGGCATGGCGCGCGCCTTCGCCTTCCTGATGCAGGGCGACGCCGAAGTCTCGGACGCGGCGATCTTCGGCGACGTCTCGGCCACCATCGCCCAGGCGCTGGAGCGCTGCCACGCGCGCTCGCCGGCGCGTACCGGCATCGCCCGCACTGCCTTCGAGATCGCGCTGGACCAGCTGGTCTGATACGGTTTTGCATGCAATGAGATAGCCTCATCGCGCTGCGACGCGGTGCCGTGTTCCGTTCATGTCCCCCGGCGCCGGCCTTCGGCCGCCGCCTCCTCCTTGACTTCACTGCACACGACACCGCGCCGCAGCGCTCCAGCCGACGTCGTGGTGTGCGAAGCGATGGCGTGGGAGCGCTGGTGGACCCGAAGGGGAGGGTGGGTGAACGGCGCAGTGAAGTCAAGGAGGAGACGAGGGCGGCACGCCCTCGTCGGGGGACATGAACGGAGCCGTTCGCCCGCCCTCCCCGCTTCACTCGACGCAGTGAGGGACTTCTTCTTCTGGTCGCAAGTCGGTATGAGCCGTCGCCGCTCAGGCGGCCGGGCTGCCCGGCAGCGGCCGCCCCTCGAGCAGCTTGACCAGGCAGTGCAGCACGCGGTTGACCGGGGTCGCGATGCCCAGCGCCTCGCCGCGGCGCAGCACCAGGCCGTTGAGGTGGTCGATCTCGCTGAGCTTGCCGCGCGCCAGGTCCTGGGCCGTCGACGAATACTGGGTCGGCATGGTGCGCGCGATGCGCTGCACCGCCTCCCAGGTGTCGTCCGGCACCGTGACGCCGCAGCCCTGGGCCACGGCCAGGCATTCCTGGACCGCGTCGCGCATCACGTCCTCCACGCCCTGGCCCTGCACCAGGCGCCCGTAGGGCAGCTGGGTGATGGCCGACAAGGCGTTGTATGCGCAGTTCAGGATCAGCTTGGCCCACAGCGCGCCGGCCACGTTGTCCGAGACCTGCACCGGCACGCCGGCCGCGGCGAACTGCGCGACCAGGGCTTCGCTGCCGGGCAGGGGGCCGATCACCAGCTCGCCGCGCCCGTGGTGCTTGACATGGCCGGGCCCGGCCATCTCGGTGGCCACGTAGACCACGGCCGCCACCACGCGCTGCGGCAGCAGGGCCTGCAGGCGCTCGGCGTTGTCCACGCCGTTCTGCAGGCTCAGCACCAGGGCGCCGGGCGCCAGGTGCGGGGCCATGGCCGCCGCGGCTTCCTCGGTGTCGGTGGACTTGACGCAGCACAGCACGAGCTCGGCGCCGCGCACGCCCTCGGCTTCGGTGCTGGCCTGCATGGGCACATGGGCCTCGAAGCCCTGCGTGTCCAGCCACAGGCCATCGCGCCGCACGGCCTGCACATGCTGGGCCCGCCCGATCAGCGTCACCTCGTGGCCCGCCCGCGCCAGCGTGCCGCCGTAATAGCAGCCCACCGCGCCCGCGCCCATCACTGCGATCTTCATGTGTTGCTCCAAGAAACAATTCGCGACATCGTAGCGGCACCGGCGGCTCAGGCACGCAGCCGCCGCGCCAGCCCCCGTCCCCCTGCGCGCATCAGCGCATCGTGGTTCCAGCGGAACAGCGGCCTGGTCAGCGGCGCGAGCAGGTTCATCCACAGCGGCGTGGTGCGCACCTGCCAGTCGTGGCGCACCTGGGTCAGGCCGCCTTCGGTCCACAGGCGGCAGCAGCCCCGGCCTTCGAGTTCGCCCTCGACCTGGCCCTCGATCCGGCGCAGCGGCTCGATGCGGGTCACGCAGGTGGTGAAGCTCAGGCGGTAGGGCAGGGCGCTCTTGCAGCGCCACAGCCGGCGCGCGCCCAGGCCGTGGGCGTCGCCCGGCGCGAGCGTGACCACGCTTTCTATGCCTGGCCACCAGGTCGGCCAGGCCTCGGCGAGCACGATGGCCTCCCACACCGGCGCCAGCGGCGCCTCGAACTGCCACAGCGTGGTCAGGCGGTAGGAGGTGCTGGCGGCGGGGGGCATGGGGCGGCGCTGGCTCAGGGCGCGAAGACCTGCGCGGAAAAGACGGGGTTGGTCTCGATCTCGTCCATGGTCACGGTTTCGATCGGCGCCCCGCCGGGGCCGAAGCTCTCGACCTGGAGCGGAAACAGGGTGTCGCGCGCGAACCAGACCCGATAGCGCTGCACGCCGGCCACGCTGGTGCTGGCGTCGCCGGCAATCTCCCAGCCGCTGGCCTGCCGCCCGCCCACGGCGGCCTCGCCTAGCGGCGACAGGCGGCCGCGCGCGCGCAGGGCCTGCAGGTTCTCCAGCAGGGCGCCGACGTCGGAGCGGTCGATGCGGTGGCCGTGCCGCTCGCGCAGCAGCGGGCTGTCCGGGGCCAGGCGCAGCCTGGGCCAGCGGCCCGGGCCGAAGGGCCACAGGCTGATCCGTTGGGCCTCGGGGTCGTAGACCAGGACCAGGCCGCGGTGCGGCTCCAGGAACTCCATCCTCACCCAGCCCGGGCGGCGGAAGAAATAGCGCAGCTGCTGCCGCTGGCCGTCGGCCGCGGTCGAGCGCAGTATGAGCTGGTAGCCGCCCAATGCCTGGAAACGGGCCTGTGCCTCGTCCAGCGGGTCGGCCATGGCCTCAGCGGTCAGGGCCAGGGCGAGCAGCAGGCCCCATCGCACCGGCTACTCCCGCACCTGCAGCAGCCCGGCCATGCCGCGCTCGCGGTGGCTCTTGAAGCCCAGCAGCCGGTTCGGACAGAAGAACGGGTAGTCGCCGGCCGGCAGGGTCAGGCGCACGGTCTTGGGCTCGCTGCCCATGGCCACCTCGGCCAGCGGCTGGCCGTCCGGCCCCTCGAGCACGAAGCGGTGCGGCACGATGCCGGGTTCCATCTGCAGCGTGATCTCCAGCGGCTGGCCGGCGCGCGCGGCGATGCGTTCGGGGCGGAAGAAATAGCTGCCGCCGACCAGGGTCAGGCGCTGCACGCCGTCGGCGTCGAGTTGCGCGGGGCTGGGCGGGGTGTCGGAGGCGGCCTGGGCCGCGCCCGACAGCGCGAGCAGGGCGCAAAAGAGGGCGAGGGGGGCAGAGCGCATGGCGGCATCTCCTTGACTCGGCCGCCCCAGTCTACCAAGCGCGGCCTTCGCGCGCAGCCCCCTCCCGGATCAGCGGTTCAGACCTTGCCCTTCCAGGGCACCAGCACCTTCTCGAGGTGGCGCATCAGCATGTCGAAGGCGAAGGCGAACAGGCCGATCACGATGATGCCCATGATCACGATGTCGCTGGCCAGGAACTCGGCGGCGTTGAGCACCATGAAGCCCAGGCCGCGCGTGGAGGCCACCATCTCGCCGGCCACTAGCGTGGTCCAGCCCACGCCTATGCCTATGCGCATGCCGGTGAAGATCTCGGGCAGGGCGGATTTCAGGATCACGTGCCAGATCACCTGCATGCGCGTCGCGCCCATCGAGTAGGCGGCGTGGATCTGCTCGATCGAGACCGAGCGCACGCCCGAGCGCGCGGCGATCGCCATGGGCGCGAAGATGGCCAGGAAGATCAGGTAGACCTTGGAGAACTCGCCTATGCCGAACCAGATGATGACCATGGGCAGGTAGGCCAGCGGCGGCAGCGGGCGGTAGAACTCGATCAGCGGATCGAAAATGCCGCGCGCCACGCGGCTCACGCCCATCAGCACGCCGATAGGGATTGCCGTGAGGCAGGCCAGGGTGAAGGCGCCGAACACGCGCGTCAGGCTGGTCAGCGTGTGCTCGAGCAGCGTGGCGCCGGCGAAGCCCTCGGTCGAGACCTGGACCAGCTTGGCCAGCACCGCCTGCGGCGAGGGCAGGAACAGCGGCTTGACCCAGCCCATCTGGGTGACCAGTAGCCACAGGCCCAGCGTGGCCAGGACGGTCGCCGTGGCGATGCCGCCGGCGCGGCCCTGGCCGGGGGCGCCGAACTGCTCGCCGGGGCGCGCCGAGCGCTTGGCGAACAGGCGCCGCAGCAAGCCGCTGGAATGCATGGGGTTCATGGTCGGTGCCTGGGTGATGGAAACCGCGCCGCGTTGCCGCTTGCGGGATGCTGCAATCTTAGGCATGGAGAGCCTCCTTGTGTGCATGGCCGGCGCGCTCGTCGCCGTAGATGATGCCCAGCACGGTCTCGCGCATCTCGATGAAGTCGGGGCTGGACTTGATGGCCCGCGCGTCGCGGCTCTCCAGGAAACGCCGGTTGAAGTCCAGCTCGTAGCGGTGCGTGATGCGCCCGGGCCGCGGCGACATCACGATCAGGTGCGAGGCCAGGAACAGGGCCTCCTCCACGCTGTGCGTGATGAAGAAGAACATCTTGTTCGTCTGGCGCCACACGTCCAGCAGCAGCTCCTGTATGGTCTCGCGCGTCAGCGCGTCGAGCGCCGCCATGGGCTCGTCCATCAGCAGCATGGCCGGGTTGCAGGTCAGCGCGCGCGCAATGCCCACGCGCTGCTGCATGCCGCCCGAGAGCTGGTAGATCATGTGCTTGTGGAAGTCCTGCAGGCCTACCAGCCTGAGGTTGCGCGCGGCGCGCTCGCGCCGTTCGGCCTTCGGGCAGCCCTGCAGCTTGAGGCCGAATTCGGTGTTCTCCATCACGCTGAGCCAGGGCAGCAGCGCGTGCTTCTGGAACACCACGCCGCGGTCGGCGCCCGGGCCCTCAATGCGCCGCCCGCCCAGCAGCATCTCGCCCTGGGTCGGCGAGATGAAGCCGGCCATCAGCGACAGCAGCGTGGTCTTGCCGCAGCCCGAGGCGCCCAGGGCCACCACGAAGTTGCCCGGGTCGATGGTGAGGTTGATGTTGTCGAGCGCGTGCACGCGCTCGCTGGGATCGCGTCCCGGGTAGACCACGCTGACACCCTGGACACGCAGCTGTTCGAGGCTCATGGCGGCTTCTCCTCAGGGGGCTTGCTTGAGCTTGAGCGCGGCCTCGACGTATTTCGAGGTCACGAAGAGGCTGTAGTCGGGCGCGACGGCGTCGATGCGCTTTTGCTCCTTGAGGAACTCGGCGGTGAACTTCAGCGCCTTGGCTGCGCCGCCGTCCTTGCCGCCGCCCAGCCAGGCCGGCGAGGCCTGTTGCTCGGCCGTCGGGTAGGCGTAGAGCTTGACCGCGTCGGCGATGTCGCGCGGCTCGCCGCCGATCTTGGCGGCGATGGCCTTGACCTGGGGCGAGGCCGCGTCCCAGGCCGCCGGGTTGGCGCGGAAAGCGGCGTCGGCCTCGGCCAGGGCCTTGACGAAGCGGGCCATGAACTCGGCGTTGGCCTCGCCCCATTTCTTCTGCACCGCCATGCCGTCGAAGGTGGCCTTGCCCTTGCGGCTGAGCTCGCCCGAGGTGATCAGCACCTTGCCGCTTTGCTTGATGCGGCCCAGGGCCGGGTCCCAGACGAAGGCCGCGTCGATGTCGCCGCGCTCCCAGGCCGCGGCGATCTGGTTGGGCTGCATGTTCAGCACTTGCAGCTCGCTGGGCTTGATGCCCCACTGCTCGAGCGCGTACATGGCGTGGAAATGCGTGGTCGAGACGAAGGGCACGCCCAGCTTCTTGCCCTTGAGGTCGGCCGGCTTGGCGATGCCCGAGCCGTTGCGCACCACCAGGGCCTCGGCCTCGTTGATGTCGTCCAGGATCCAGAACAGCTGCAGCTCCACGCCGCGGCTGACGGCAGCCGCGAGCGGGCTGGAGCCGATCACGCCGATCTGCACGTCGCCCGAGGTCATGGCGGTCGCCACCTTGGCGCCCGACTCGAACTGGCGCCAGTGGATCTTGTAGCCCGTGGCCTTCTCTATGCTGCCGCTGCTCATGGCGGCGATCATGGGCCCGGCGATCTGCTGGTAGGCGATGGTCACCTCCTTGCCCTGCGCCAGGGCGCCCTGGGCCCCTCCCAGGGCGGCGGCAATGCCGATCGCCAGTGCGGCGCGGCGGCTCAATGCTCGAATGCTGCTCATGTCTCGTCTCCGAAGTGGATGTTGATTGGCGTGCAAAATTGCTAAACTGAATTGACAGCTTGGTCTGCAAGCGCTTGAAGTTTGGTCGGCATGCCGGCGCGTCGATAGCGCCAGATGCGACCAATCGATGAGACCACCTTGGCACCATCGCCGTGCCTCAGGGAAAGTCCCAGGGTCGGCAAGTTCCCGTTCCGGTGCAATCGCGCCACTTCATCACCGCAGTTTGACACGATGGCCCAACACCTGAACGATGCCTTGTGGAAGCAGTTGCTGCAGCGTTCGGCGCGCCAGAACCTGAGCCTGCAGGCTCAGATCCGCGAAATGCTGGCCAGCGCCATCCTGGACGGCCAATTGCCCGCCGGCGTGCCCATCCCCTCCAGCCGCGAGATGGCCGAGCAGCTCGGCGTGGCGCGCAACACCGTGGTGCTGGCCTACCAGCAGCTGGCCGACGAGGGCTACCTGATCTCGCGCCAGCGCAGCGGCCATTTCGTCAACCCGGAAATGCTGACCGGCCACATGCCGGCCGAGCGCGCCCGGCCGGCGCCGCCCGCGTCCAGCCCGAACCGCGAGCCCGACTGGTCGCGCCGCTTCAAGCAGCGCCCTTCGCTGCAGCGCAGCATCGTCAAGCCGGCCAACTGGCAGCAGTACCCCTATCCGTTTCTCTACGGCCAGTTCGACCCCATGCTGTTCCCGACGGCCGACTGGCGCGAGTGCTGCATCAAGGCGCTGAGCGTGCTGGACATCCGCGAGTGGGCGCCCGACCAGATCGCGCGCGACGACGAGGCCCTGGTGCAGCAGATCCGCACCCGCGTGCTGCCGCGCCGCGGCGTCTGGGCGCAGGCCGACGAGATCGTGATCACGGTGGGGGCCCAGCACGCGTTGTACTCGGTGGCCGACCTGCTGGTGCGCGAGGGCACGCGCGTGGGCATGGAGGACCCGGGCTACCCGGACGCGCGCAACATCTTCGCCAGCCGCAGCTCGCAGCTCGTGCCGCTGCGCGTGGATCGCGAAGGCCTGGTGGTCGACCAGGTGCTGCGCGGCCTCGACTACGTCTACACCACGCCCAGCCACCAGTGCCCCACCACGGTGACCATGCCGCTGGAGCGGCGCGAGGCCCTGCTCAAGCTGGCCGACGAGTCCGACCTGATCCTGATCGAGGACGACTACGAGAGCGAGAACCGCTTCGACGGCGAGCCCACGCCCGCGCTCAAGAGCCTGGACCGCAGCAACCGCGTGATCTACGTCGGCAGCCTGTCCAAGACCCTGGCGCCGGGCCTGCGCATAGGCTACGTGGTGGGGCCGGTCGAGCTGATCGCCGAGCTGCGCGCGCTGCGCCGGCTCATGCTGCGCCATCCGCCGGCCTACATCCAGCGCGCCTTCGCGCTGTTCCTCTCGCTGGGCCACCACGACGCGCTGCTGCGCCGGCTCGCCGCCGCCCAGCGCGAGCGCGCGGGCCTGCTGCGCGCCGCCCTGGCCCGCCACCTGCCGCAATGCGAGGTCGTTCCGGCCTCGGGCGGCGGCTCCTGCTGGGTGCGGCTACCCGAGGGCCTGAGCGCCACCGAGCTGGCGACGCGGGCCCTGGCGCTGGGCGTGGTGATCGAGCCCGGCGCGGTCTTCTTCATGGCCGAGCCGCCGCCGGCCGCGTTCTTCCGCCTCGGCTATGCCTCGATCGCGCCCCAGGCCATAGAGCCCGGCATCGAGGTGCTGGGCGGTCTGGTGCGCGATCTCGAGCGCGAACGCGAGCGCCGGCGCTGACCGGGGCTGGGGCCGCGGCTGGCCCCAGCGAATCCGCGCATCTGGCGCTATGGCCGCGCCAGGCCTGCGCCTACGCTTCGAGTCACACACCTCAGTAGACCGGAGCTGCAATGAGCCAACCTTCGCCGGGCGAGCAAGTCGACGCCGCCACCCTGCAATCCTTTGCCGATGCCTGGAACCGCCACGACATCGACGCCCTGATGTCGTTCATGACCGACGACTGCGTGTTCCAGGCCGCGGCCGGCCCCAGCGCCTGCGGCGCGCGCCACGAGGGCCGCGAGGCCGTGCGCGCGGCCTTCGCACAGGCCTGGGTCAACTTCCCCGACGCGCAATGGCGCAACGGCCGCCACTTCGTCGCGGGCGAGCGCGGTGTCTCCGAGTGGACCTTCACCGGCACCCGTGCCGACGGCACGCGCATCGAGGCCGACGGCTGCGACCTGTTCCAGTTCCGCGACGGCCTGATCGCCGTCAAGAACGCCTTCCGCAAGGACCGTCCGCCACTGCAAGGAGCCTGAGCCATGGATACCTGGCTGTTGCGCAATCCCGCCGGCCCCCAGGGCCGCCACGCCGAATCAGACCACCTGCGGCCGTCCAAGCCGCTGTCGGCCTTCGACCCGCAGTACGACCCCCTGGTCGCGCCGCACCCCGGCCACGGTCGCGACTATGCGCCCACCTACTGGGTGGCCAGCGCCGGCCAGCCGCCCGCGGACGACGGTCCCATCACGCAAGACACCGACGCCGACGTGGTCATCGTCGGCTCCGGCTTCACCGGCCTGGCCACGGCGCTGTTCCTGGCGCGCGAGCATGGCATCAAGGCCACCGTGCTCGAGGCCAACCAGAGCGTCTGGGGCTGCACCAGCCGCAACGGCGGCCAGGGGCAGAACGCCAGTGGCCGGCTCTACCGCTCGCAGTGGATAGAGCGCTGGGGCAAGGCCACGGCGCTCAAGCTCGACGCCGAGATCCGCGCCGGCTTCGAGACCTTCAAGAGCCTGGTCTCCGAGTTCCCCTGCGACGCCCAGCCCGGCGGCCACCTCTACCTGGCGCACCGCGACAAGAAGATGGACTTCCTGCGCAACGAGGCCCGCGTGATGCGCGAGGTGTTCGGCTACGACACCCGCATGCTCAGCCCCGCCGAGCTGCGCGAGCAGTATGTCGACGAGGCCGAGGCGCGCGGCGCCATGCTCGAGCCCGACGGCGTGGGCGTGCACCCGCTGAAGCTGGCCTTCGGCTACCTGCGCGCGGCGCGCGCCCTGGGCGTCAAGCTGCACCCGGCCAGCCCGGTGCTGTCCTGCGAGACGCGCAACGGCGTGCACCACCTGCGCACGCCGGGCGGCACGGTGCGCGCGCGCGCCGTGGGCTTCGCCACCGGCGGCTACACCAGCAACGGTCTGCACAAGAGCCTGGACTCCAAGATCATGCCGGTGCTGTCGAACTCGCTGGTCACGCGCCCGCTCACGCCGGCCGAGCTCGAAGCCACCGGCTTCAAGACCAACATCTTCATCACCGACACGCGCACGCTGCGCTACTACTACCGCAAGCTGCCCGACAACCGCGTGCAGATCGGCAGCCGCAGCGCCATCACCGGCGCCGATGCGCCCCACCCGCGTCACATGCAGGTGCTGGTCGAAGGCCTGCACCGCAAGTTCCCGGCGCTGCGCGGCATAGACATAGACCATTCCTGGTGGGGCTGGGTGGACGTGAGCCACGACATGATGCCGCGCGTCTGGCAGCCCGACGCCAAGCAGAGCGTGTTCTACGCCCTGGGCTATGGCGGCAACGGCGTCAGCTTCTCGGCGCATGCCGGACGGCGCATGGCCGAGCGCATCGCCGGCAAGCCGAACCCGGCCTTCGAGCTGCCGATCTACAACTCGCCGCTGCCCTATCCCAACGTGTTCAACCTGGTCGAGTCGCGCGCCTTCGCGCCCTTCCGGCGGCTGGGCCAGCGCTTCCTCTACCACTGGTACCACTTGCGCGACGAGCACCTGTGAGCCATAACGACAAAACCAAACTCCGGGAGACAGCCATGAGCGACACCCTCAAGACCTCCGCCCTCGGGCGCCGCCAGTGGCTGGCCGGCAGCGCCGGCGCCCTGGCCGCCGCCGGCCTGGCCGGCTTCAGCGGCAAGTCCGCGGCGCAGGCGGCCGCGGCGCCCGTGGCGGCCAAGCCGTTGCCCGCCTACGCGGCCTGGAAGGACCCCGCCAGCCTGATCGTGCACAGCGCCGGCACCCTCGAAACCAAGCGCAGTGCCTTCGGCACCAGCGTCGTCACGCCGGCCGAGCGGCTCTACGTGCGCAACAACCTGCCGGCGCCCGACGCCTCCATCCTCGACGACCGCGAGGGCTGGCAGATCGCGATCGAGGGCGTGAAGCAGCCGCGCAGCCTCACGCTGCGCGAGCTGCGGACCCTGGGCGTGGAGACCGTGGCCACGGTGCTGCAATGCTCGGGCAACGGCCGCGGCTTCTTCCCCAACAAGCCCAGCGGCACGCCCTGGACCGTGGGTGCGGCCGGCTGCGTGCTGTGGAGCGGCGTGCCGCTCAAGGCCGTGGCCCAGGCCCTGGGCGGCGTGGACCAGGGCATGCGCTACCTCACCGGCACCGGCGGCGAGAAGTTGCCCGAGGGCATAGACCCCAAGAGCATCGTGGTCGAGCGCTCGCTGCCGATACGCGCGCTCGAGGACGCGCTGCTGGCCTGGGAGATGAACGGCGCGCCGCTCTCGCTCGCGCACGGCGGGCCGCTGCGCCTCATCGTGCCCGGCTACACCGGGGTCAACAACATCAAGTACATCCGCCGCCTGGCCTTCACCGCGGCCGAGACCGACGCGCGCATCATGTCGCACGGTTACCGGATCTCGCCGCCGGGCGCCAAGGCCGACCCCAGCCAGCCCTCGGTGCTCGAGATGGGCGTCAAGTCCTGGATCAACGCGCCCGAGGGCGAGCTGCGGGCCGGCCTGGTGCAGATCCACGGCGTGGCCTTCGGCGGCCTGCACGCGGTGCGGCGCGTCGAGGTCTCGCTGGACGGCGGGCGGCGCTGGCAGGAGGCGCGCTTCGTCGGCCCGGACCTGGGCCGCTTCGCCTGGCGCCAGTTCGTGCTCGAGGCGCGGCTCGCGCCGGGCCGCTACCAGCTGGCCAGCCGCGCCACCGACATGGCGGGCCATGTGCAGCCCGAGGCCCGGCTCGAGAACGCCGGCGGCTACAACAACACCAGCTGGGCCGACCACGCGGTCCAGCTCACGGTCGCATGAGGCCGCGCGCTTGCGCACTGCGGCGCCTGGCCGCGGCCCTGGGCCTGGCCGCTGCGGCGCTGCCGGCCCTGGGCGCCGGCGAGGCCGAGCAGATGGCGCTGGGCAGGAAGCTCTTCACCCAGGCGGCCCAGCCCGCCTGCGCCCTGTGCCACACGCTCAAGGACGCGGGCAGTCAGGGCGCCGTGGGCCCGGTGCTCGACGAGCTCAGGCCCGACGCCGCGCGCGTGGCCAGCGCGCTGCGCAACGGCCTGGGCAGCATGCCGGCCTACAAGGACAGCCTGTCCGAAGCCCAGATCCAGGCGCTGGCGCTCTACGTGTCGCGCGCCAGCGGCGCGGCGCGCTAGGCCTCGCCGTCCCTTTCTCGCGCCGCCAGCTCCGGCGGCGGGTCCCCAAAAGCTTCTGCGCACGGCCCCGCCGCACCGGGTCCGTGCGCGCCTGCACCCCAGGGGGGCACGCACCCGTGAAAACCCCAGGCCTCTGGCCCCATCGAATGCGGGCGTTTGGCTCTACGCCGCACCGGTGGCCTTGACGAGACTTCGTTGCATGCCAAGCCGTTCCGCGCTGCACGAATACTCCAGGAGACAAACCATGCCAACCCCCCAAGCCCCCCGGCGCCGCAGCCTCGCCGCGCTGCTCTGGCTGAGCGCCGCGCTCGCCGCTCCCTGGTCCGCCGCCCAGGCACAGGAGGCGCCCAAGCGCGGCGGCACCCTGGTGGTCGGCTACACGCAGACGCCGCGCCATCTCAACGGCGCCGTGCAGTCGGGCGTGGCCACGGCCCTGCCCTCGACCCAGCTGTTCGCGAGCCCGCTGCGCTTCGACGACAAGTGGAACGCCCAGCCCTACCTGGCCGAGAGCTGGGCCCTGTCCAAGGACGGCAAGTCGCTGACGCTGAACCTGCGCAAGGGCGCGCTGTTCCATGACGGCAAGCCCATCACCTCGGCCGACGTGGCCTTCTCCATCATGGCCATCAAGGCCAACCATCCGTTCACCACCATGCTGGGCCCGGTCGAGAAGGTCGACACGCCCGACCCGCAGACAGCCATCGTGCGCATGAGCACGCCGCACCCGGCCATCGTGCTGGCCATGTCGCCGGCCCTGTGCCCCATCCTGCCCAAGCATGTCTACGGCGACGGCCAGGACCTCAAGAGCCATCCGCGCAACAGCACCGACATCGTGGGCTCGGGCCCGTTCAAGTTCGTCGACTTCAAGCCCGGCCAGCGCGTCACGCTGGAGCGCTTCGACAAGTTCTTCCTGGCCGGCAAGCCCTACCTGGACAAGCTGGTGATCGACTACACGCCCGACGCCTCCAGCCTGATGCTGGGCTTCGAGCGCGGCAGCATACAGATGCTGCCCATGGTCAGCGTGCCTACCGACCTGCGGCGCCTGAAGGACAACCCGCAGGTCACGCTCACGCCCAAGGGCTACGAAGGCATAGGCGCGCTCAACTGGCTGGCCTTCAACACCGCGCGCAAGCCCTTCTCCGACCCGCAGGTGCGCAAGGCCATCGCCACGGCCATCGACAAGAACTTCGTCGCCAAGGCCTTGATGGGCGGCTTCGCCCAGCCGGCCGACGGCCCCATCGTCGCCGCCAGCCCTTTCGCGACCGCGGATGTCGTCAAGTACCCGGTGGACCTCAAGAATGCCGCCGCCATGCTCGACGCGGCGGGCTACAAGCCGGGCGCCAACGGCGAGCGCTTCAAGCTGACCATAGACTACGCGCCGGGCAGCGACGACCAGCAGAAGACCGTGGCCGAGTACGTGCGCGCCCAGCTCAAGAAGATCGGCGTCATCGCCGAGACGCGCGCCTCGGCCGACTTCCCGGCCTGGGCCAAGCGCATCGCGAGCCAGGACTTCGACCTCACCATGGACGTGGTCTTCAACTGGGGCGACCCCATCATCGGCGTGCACCGCACCTACCTGTCGAGCAACATCAAGCCCATCGTCTGGACCAATACCCAGTCCTACAACAACCCCAAGGTCGACGAACTGCTCAACGCCGCCGGCGGCCTGCTCGATGCGACCCAGCGCAAGGCCTATTACGCGACCTTCCAGAAGCTCGTCACCGACGACCTGCCCATCCACTTCATCAACCAGGTGCCCTTCCACACCGCCGCGAGCAAGAAGCTGGGCAACCTGCCGACCACGATCTGGGGGCCGCTGGCGCCCTACGACGAGGTCTACCTCAAGTAAGCGGCGACTCAGGAGAGCTTGATGCGTGCCCTTCAATTCGCGCTGTCGCGCCTCAGCCAGGCCCTGGCCCTGGTGCTGGCCGTGGTGGTGCTCAACTTCGTGCTGGTGCATGCCGCGCCCGGCGACCCGGTGGAAACCATCGCCGGCGCCAGCGGCGGCATGAGCGAGGAGCTCAAGGCCGAGCTGCGCAGGCAGTACGGGCTGGACCAGCCGCTGCACACCCAGCTGGGCGTCTACCTCGGCAAGGTGGCGAGCGGCGACCTGGGCCATTCCTACTTCTTCAACCTGCCGGTGGCCGAGCTGATCGCCGAGCGGGTGCCGGCCACGCTGCTGCTGGTCCTCAGCGCGGTGCTCGGCGCCTTCGTGGTCGGCACCACGCTGGGCGTGCTGTCCTCGCGCAAGCCCAACGGCCTGCTGTCGCAGTGCATCAACGCGCTGTCGCTGGTCGGCTTCGCGGCGCCGGTGTTCTGGACCGGCATCATGCTGGTGCTGCTGCTGGCCTCGGCCCTGCCGCTGTTCCCGATCTCGGGCATGCGCGCCATCGACTCGGCCGGCGCCAGCGGCCTGGTCGATGCGCTGGACGTGCTGCACCACCTGGTGCTGCCGGCCCTGACCCTGGGCCTGGTCTACCTGGCGCAGTACAGCCGGCTGTCGCGCGCTTCCATGCTGGACGTGCTGGGCTCGGACTACATCCGCACCGCGCGCGCCAAGGGCCTGGCCCAGCGCGTGGTGCTCTACAAGCATGCGCTGCGCAACGCCGTGCTGCCCGTGGTCACCATCCTGGGCCTGCAGTTCGGCAACGTAATGGCCGGCGCCATCCTGGTCGAGACCGTGTTCAACTGGCCCGGCCTGGGCCGCCTGGCCTTCGAGTCCGTGCTGCGGCGCGACTACCCGACCATCCTGGGCGTGCTGCTCTTCTCGGCCATCGTGGTGGTGGTGATGAACCTGCTGACCGACTACGCCTACCGCCTGATCGACCCGAGGATCAAGACATCATGAAGACCAGCCTGACCCTTCCGCAGGCACAGGGCAAGCCCAGCCCGGCGCCGCGGCTAGCGCCCGCGCGCGGCTACAGCCCCACACGCGAGGCGCTGCGCATGTTCGCGCGCAACCCCTCGGCCATCGCCGGCAGCCTGCTGCTGGCGATGGTGCTGGCCCTGGCCCTGCTCGGGCCCTGGCTGTGGCCGGCCGACCCCTTCGAGATCGTGGCGGCGCCGCTGACGCCGCCGTTCAGTGCCGAGGCCTGGCTGGGCACCGACTACCTGGGCCGCGACGTGCTCGCGGCCCTGATCCACGGCGGCCGCGCCACCCTGCTGGTCGGCGTGGTCGCGGCCCTGCTCTCGGTCAGCATAGGCGTGACCCTGGGCGCCATGGCGGGCTACTACGGCGGCCGCGTCGACGCCCTGCTGATGCGCGTGACCGAGTTCTTCCAGGTGCTGCCGGCCCTGCTGTTCGCCATGGTGGTGGTGACGCTGTTCTCGCCCTCGCTGCTCACCGTGACCCTGGCCATAGGTGTGGTCAGCTGGACCGGCACGGCGCGGCTGGCGCGCGCCGAGTTCATGAAGGTGCGCGGCATGGAGTTCGTGCGCGCCGAGCGCGCCATAGGCGCGCGCGACGCACGCATCATCTGGAAAGTCATCCTGCCCAATGCCTTCCCGCCCCTGGTGGTCTCGGCCACGCTGGCGGTCGGCTCGGCCATCCTGTTCGAGGCCGGCCTGTCCTTCCTCGGCCTGGGCGACCCCAACCAGATGAGCTGGGGCCTGATGATAGGCTCCAGCCGCCCCTACGTGCTGACCAGCTGGTGGGCCGTGGCCTTCCCCGGCGCGGCCATCTTCCTCACCGTGCTGGCCGTCAGCCTGATCGGCGACGGCCTGAACGACGCACTCAACCCCAAGCTGAGGGAACGCTGATGGCTACCCCCGACACCCTGCTGCAGGTCGAGGACCTGCAGGTCGAATTCAGGACGCGCCGCGGCACGGCCCTGGTGCTGGGCGGCGTGGACTTCGAGGTCCGGCGCGGCGAGACCCTGTGCGTGGTCGGCGAGTCCGGCTGCGGCAAGAGCATGACCGCCCTGGCCCTGCTGCGCCTGATTCCCTCGCCGCCCGGACGCATACGCGGTGGCCGCATCCGCTTCCAGGGCGAGGACCTGCTGCAGGCCAGCGAGGCGCGCATGCGCGAGGTGCGCGGCAACCGCATCTCCATGATCTTCCAGGAGCCCATGACCTCGCTGAACCCGGTCTACACCGTGGGCGACCAGATCGCCGAGTCGCTGCGCCTGCACGCCGGGCTGGACGCCAAGCAGGCGCGCGAGCGCGCCATCGAGATGCTGCGCCAGGTCGGCATCCCGGCGCCCGAGCGGCGCGTCGACGAATACCCGCACCAGATGTCGGGCGGCATGCGCCAGCGCGTGATGATCGCGATGGCCCTGGCCTGCCGGCCCGACATCCTGATCGCCGACGAGCCGACCACCGCGCTCGACGTCACGGTGCAGGCCCAGATCTTCGACCTGCTGCGCGAGCTGCAGCGCGACAAGGGCACGGCCATCGTGATGATCACGCACGACATGGGCGCGGTGGCCGAGATGGCCGACCGCGTGATGGTGATGTACGCCGGCCGCGTGATCGAGCAGGGCCGGGCCGAGCAGGTGCTCTCCCGCCCCGGCCACCCCTACACCCAGGGTCTGATCGACTGCCTGCCCGAGCTCGGCAGCAGCCGCCATGCCGAGCGCGTAGAGCTGACCGAGATCGCGGGCGTCGTGCCCTCGATCTGGGAGATCGGCAGCGGCTGCGCCTTCCGCGAGCGCTGCCCGCATGCCATGGCGCGCTGTGCGGCCGAGGTGCCGCCCATGCTCGAAACCGGCGCCGGCCACGGCGTGGCCTGCTGGCTGCAGGCGCAACCCTTGCGGAGGGCAGCATGATGAGAGCCAATTCCTCCCCGCTGCTCCAGGTCAGCGACCTCAAGGTGCATTTCCCGCGCGCCCGCACGGGCTGGCTCAAGCCGCCCGAGGTCGTGAAGGCCGTGGACGGCGTGTCCTTCGAGATCGCGCGCGGCACCACGCTGGCCGTGGTCGGCGAGTCGGGCTCGGGCAAGACCACCACGGCCCTGGCGGTGATGCGGCTCGCGCCCATGAGCTCGGGCCAGGTCACGCTGGGCGGCACCGACCTCGGCACGCTCGAAGGCGAGGCCTTGCGCCAGGCGCGCAGGCGCGTGCAGATCATCTTCCAGGATCCGTTCTCCTCGCTGAATCCGCGCCAGCGCGCGGGCGACGCGGTGCGCGCGCCGCTGGACCTGATGAATGTCGGCACGCCGGCCCAGCGCACCGAGCGCGTGGCCGAGCTGTTCACCCAGGTGGGCCTGCGGCCCGAGCAGCAGCAGCTGTTCCCGCACCAGTTCTCGGGCGGCCAGCGCCAGCGCATCAACATCGCGCGGGCGCTCGCGACCAAGCCCGACCTGGTGGTCTGCGACGAGCCGGTCTCGGCGCTGGACGTGGCGATACGCGCCCAGATCCTCAACCTGCTGGCGCGGCTGCAGCGCGAGCTGGGCCTGACCTATCTGTTCATCTCGCACGACATGGCCGTGGTCGAGCACCTGTGCGACGAGATCGCCGTGATGTACCTGGGCCAGATCGTCGAGCGCGCGCCGCGCCGCGCCTTCTTCGCCAACCCGCTGCACCCCTACAGCGTGGCCCTGATGTCGGCCGTGCCCACGGTCAAGGGCGGGCGCGAACGCGCGGCCCAGCGCATACGCCTGGTCGGCGACCCGCCGAGTCCTATCGCGCCGCCGCCCGGCTGCCGCTTTGCCGGACGCTGCCCCGCGGCCGAGCCGGCCTGCGCGGCCGAGCTGCCGCCGCTGCGCGAGCTCACGCCCGGCCATTGGGTGCGCTGCCGGCGCATCGAGGTGGTCGGCGGCGTGGCCAGGCCCCTGCTGTTCCTGCCCAAGGCGGCTTGACATGAAGGGTCCTGAACTGCTGATCCAGGGCGCGCGGCTGTGGGGCGGGCCGCGCGCCGACCTGCTGGTCCGTGGCGGGCGCATCGCCGCCCTGGGCACCGGCCTCGACGCCGGACCGGACACCGAGCGCATCGACGCTGCGGGCTGCCTGGCCCTGCCGGGCTATGTCGATGCCCATGCCCATGTCGACAAGACGCTGTGGGGCCTGCCCTGGCAGCCGCACCAGGCCGGGCCCACGCTGCTCGACCGCATAGAGAACGAGCGCCGCGTCATGAAGGAGCTGCGCCTGTCCTCCGAGCTGCAGAGCGCGCGCCTGCTGCGCCACATGGTGGCGCGCGGCACCACCCATGTGCGCACCCATGTGGACGTGGGCCTGGACATGGGCCTGGCCTACCTGCACGGCGTGCAGGCCATGCATGCCGCGCACAGCGAGTTCATCGACCTGGAGATCGTCGCCTTCCCGCAGACCGGGGTGATGATCCGCCCCGGCACCCTGGACCTGCTGGACCAGGCCGTGCTGGCGGGCGCGCAGGTGATAGGCGGGATAGACCCCATAGGCGTGGACCAGGACCCCAAGGGCCAGCTCAACGCCATCTTCGCGATCGCCGAGCGGCGCGGCTGCGGCATCGACATCCACCTGCACGACCGCGGCGAGACCGGCGCCATGACGATCGCGATGATTGCCGAGCGCACCCGCACCCTGGGCCTGAAGGGCAGGGTGGCGATCAGCCACGCCTTCTGCCTGGGCGGGCTGGAGCCGGAGCGCCTGGAGCAGATGATCGAGCTGCTGCTCGACAACGACATCGCCATCATGAGCCACGGCCCGGTCGGCGGCATCCCCTTCCCGCCGGTGCGCCTGCTGGCCGAGCGCGGCGTGCGCCTGTTCACCGGCTCGGATGGGGTGCGCGACTGCTGGAGCCCGCTCAACACCGGCGACATGCTGGAGCGCGCCTACCTGATCGCCTACCTCAACGGCTTGCGCGACGACCCCGGCCTGGAACTGGCGCTGCGCATGGCCACCTACGGCGGCGCCCAGCTGATGGGCGCCCAGGACTATGGCCTGGAGGTCGGCTGCGCGGCCGACCTGGTGCTGGTGCCGGCCGAATGCGCGGCCGAGGCCGTGGCCCTGCACCCGCGCCCGCGCTGGGTGCTCAAGCGCGGCCGCGTGGTCGCGCGCGACGGCCGCGATCTGCTGCCGCCGCTGGACTGAGCTTCTCCCTACCCCTGACCCCATCGCCCCGCATGCCCACCACCGTCTACGTCGCCCGCAAGATCCTCACCCTCAACCCCATGCAGCCCGAGGCCAGCCATGTGGCGGTGCGCGAGGGGCGCATCCTGGCCGTGGGCGACCTGGCCGCCATGCGCGCCTGGGGCGACTTCGAGCTCGACGAACGCTTTGCCGACAAGGTGCTGATGCCGGGCCTGGTCGAGGGCCATTGCCACCTCAAGGAAGGCGGCATGTGGAGCCTGCCCTACCTGGGCTGGTTCGAGCGGCGCGACCCGCAGGGCCGCGTCTGGCCCGGCCTGCGCTCCATGGACGCGGTGGTGGCGCGGCTCGCCGAAGTCGACCGCCAGATGCAGGACCAGGGGCAGGCCGCCGACGCGCCGCTGATCGCCTGGGGGTTCGACCCGATCTATTTCGGCGCCGAACGCATGAGCGTGGTCCACCTGGACCGCGCCTCGGCCACCCGGCCCATCGTGATCGCCCATGCCAACGGCCATTTGATGAACGTCAGCAGCGCCATGCTGCGCCTGGCCGGCATCACGCGCGACTGCGAGATCGAGGGCGTGATCAAGTTCGCCAACGGCGAGCCGACCGGCGAGCTGCAGGAGCCGGCCGCCATGTTCCCGGTGCTGCGCAAGGTCGGCAACGCCGGCCTGCTCGCGCCCATGGACGACGCCGGCATGGAAGGCTTCGCCGCGATCGCGCGCATGCAGGGCGTGACCACCGCGACCGACCTGGTCAACAAGCTGGGCGAGGCCGACTGCGCGACGCTGGAGCGCGCCTGCGCGCGCGAGGACTACAGCGTGCGCATCCTGCCGGCCTTCCAGGCCTTTCACGGCACGCATGGCGCCAGGGAGGGCGCCGAGCATGTGCGCACGCTGATGGCGCGCAACAGCGACCGCCTGCGCTACGGCCTGGTCAAGATGATGCTCGACGGCTCGATCCAGGGCTTCTCGGCGCGGCTGCGCTGGCCGGGCTATTTCAACGGCGCGCCCAACGGCATCTGGGTCACGGCGCCGGCCCAGTACGAGGCCGACTTCGAGACCTATCACCGCGCCGGCCTGACCATCCACAGCCACACCAACGGCGACGAGGCCAGCGAGGTGGCGCTGAACGCGATCGAGCGCGTGCTGGCGCGCCACCCGCGCCCCGACCACCGCCACACGCTGCAGCATGGCCAGATGATCGACGCGGCCCTGTTCCGCCGCATGGCGGCGCTGGGCCTTTGCGCCAACCTGTTCGCCAACCACCTCTGGTACTGGGGCGACCAGCATGCAGAGATGACCATGGGTCCGGACCGCGCGCAGCGCCTGGACGCCTGCGCCAGCGCGCTCGCCGCGGGCGTGCCGCTGGCCATCCACTCGGACGCGCCGGTCACGCCGCTGGGCCCGCTGTTCACCGCCTGGTGCGCGGTCAACCGGCTCACGCCCAAGGGCCGCGTGCTCGGCGCGGCCGAGCGGCTGAGCGTGCCGCAGGCCCTGCACGCGATCACGCTGGGCGCGGCCTGGACGCTCAAGCTCGACCACGAGATCGGCAGCATCGAGTGCGGCAAGCGCGCCGACTTCTGCGTGCTCGAGGACGACCCCCTGGTCATGGACCCGCTGCGCCTCAAGGACCTGCGCGTCTGGGGCACGGTGCTCTCGGGCCGCGTGTTCGCCGCGGGCTAGGTGGCGATGACGCCCGGCATCCCCTTCACCGTGATCGGCGGCTTCCTCGGTGCCGGCAAGACCACGTTGCTCAACCGCCTGCTGCGCGCTGCGGCGGGGCGGCGCTTGGCCGTGCTGGTCAACGACTTCGGCGCGCTCAACATCGACGCCGGCCTGGTCGCCTCGAGCGCCGGCGACACCATCGCCCTGACCAACGGCTGCGTCTGCTGCAGCATCGGCGGCGACCTCAGCGCCGCGCTGATCAAAGTCCTGGAGGCGCAGCCGCCCTTTGACGCCGTGCTGGTCGAGGCCAGCGGCGTGTCCGACCCCTGGCGCATCGCCCAGCTCGGCATGGCCGCGCCCGAGCTGGTGCTGGACGGCGTGATCGTGCTGGTCGACGCCAGTGCCGCGCTGGCCCAGGCCGCCGACCCGCTGCTCGCCGATGCGCTGCGGCGCCCGCTGGCCCAGGCCGACCTGGTGGTGCTCAACAAGACCGACCTGGTGGCCGACGGCGCCGGGCTGCAGCGCGTGCGCGACTGGCTGGCCGAGGCGGCGCCGCGCGCGCCGGTCTGCGAGACCGTGCAGGCCGAGCTGCCGCTGGCGCTGCTGAGCGGCGCGGCCCTGCCGCATGCAGAGGCCTGCGCCGACCCCGGCTGCGGCCATGCCCACCATGGGCCGGAAGCCGGGCCCGACCACGGCGGCCAGTTCGAGACTTGGTGCTACCGGCCTTCGGGTCTGATGTCGGCCAAGGTCCTGCGCGCGGTGCTGCGCGACATGCCGGCCGGTGTGCTGCGCCTGAAGGGCATCGTGCGCACCGACGAGCATGGCTGGGCCGAAATCCAGTTCGCGGGCCGGCATGGCGCGCTGCGCCCGGCGGGCGGGGCGCCAGCCGAGGGCGCGGCCGTGGTCGCCATCGCCCTGGCCGACCGGCTGCCAGCGACCGCCCTGGATGCGGTCTTCGGCGCCGCGGCGGCGCAGGCACAGGTATGAGCGAGCGCTTCGACGACATCGTCGTCGACGGCTCGGCCATGCCCACCTGGTCTCGGGCAACACCAACGCGCCCATCGTCATGACGGCCGAAAAGGCGGCCGACATGGTGCGCGAGGATGCGCGCGCGTGACGGCGGGTCTTGCCACTCATGCCCGAGTGGTGCATCTTTGGCCCCATGAAATCTGCGACCACCGTCCACGAAATAGAACCCGGGCGCCGCCTTGACGAATCCCTGATCCGCTCGCTCCATGCCTTGCTGCAGGAAGCGAGTGTCTCGGGAGCCGCGATGCGGCTGGGCATTGCGCAACCGGCGCTCAGCCGGCATCTGAAGGCGTTGCGGGAATTGACGGGCGACGCCCTGCTGGTGCGCGTCGGCAACCGCATGGTGCTGACCGAGCAGGCCGAATCGCTGCGGGCTCCGGTGCGCAGGATTCTCGCTGACCTTTCCCTGCTGAGCGGCGGTGGCAATGAGTTCTGTCCTGCGACGGCGCGGCAGCGCTTCGTTCTGGCCGCCTACGATTTTCTGCCACGGCCTTTCTACGCCGAGCTCATACGCCGAGTGTCCCAGGCGTCACCGGATTCAGAGATTGTCATCCGTGGACTGGGCGAGCGGTTCGCTTACTACAAGCAACTGGGCGAGGGTGACATCGACATGGCAATCACGGTCTGGCCTGAACTGCCGCCGCACCTGCGCGCCACCCGTCTTCTGAGCGACGAATTCGTGTGCGTCGTGCGGGAAGGACATCCGCTGACGCAAGCGCCGCTGACGCTGGAAGCCTACCGCCGGGCGGCGCACCTGGCGTCTCTCGAGCAGTTGGCTGGGCAAGGGTCGGTGATGGACGCGCTGCTGGCGGAATTGGGGGTGTCGGTCCATACCGCCGTGCGAACCCAGTTTCTCGGCCTGGCGCCCGAGATCCTGGCCAGCAGCGATCTGGTCTTCTCGACCGGTCGGCTGTTCGCCGAGCAGCTCGCGCGCGACCATGCGCTGAAACTGCTGCCGTTCCCGGTGGCCATCAAACCCTTGCGCTACAACCTGGTCTGGCACGAACGGACGCACAGGAATCGCGCGCTGGCGTGGTTCCGCTCGGAACTCGTGGCGGCGGCCCGCGCCTTGAAGCGCGCAACGGACCGGTCATAACAGCCCTGCTATAGGCCAAAGTACTTCAAGCGGTCTGGCGTTCGACGCATCGACTGCTTAATGTTTGGACATCCTCATCCAAGGAGTCCCAAGACATGCCAGCTATCCCCTCGCTCATCACGCAGTTGCCTAAAGTGGAACTGCACTGCCATCTGGCCGGAACGCTGCGGCCGGCGACGCTCGCAGCGCTGGCCGGCAAGTATGGCCAGCCTCTGCCCCGGCCGGTGGAAGAGCTGTATGTCTACCGCGACTTCTATGACTTCATCGACCTGCTGCGGCTGGTTGCCCGGGTGCTGCGGCGTCCAGAGGATTTCGAATGGGTGGCGTATGAAGCCATCGAGGACGCGTTCCGGTCGAGCAATGTCCGTCACATCGAGATGTCGTTCAATCCCCAGTACTTCATTCCCGCGGGCGCCGCCTATGCGGCGCAGGTCGAAGGGCTGGTCGCGGGCATCGAGGCCGCGGAGCGTGACTTCCCCGTCTCTGCCTTGCTCCTGGCTTCTTTCGACCGCGAATGGAGTGTCGCCAGCGCCAACGAAACGATGGACCTGATCGTTGGTCACCGGCACGAGCGCATCGTCGGCATTGGCCTCGACGGCCCGGAGCGCGCCGGCCCACCGGCACGCTTCGAGGACATCTATAGGCGCGCGACGCGGGCCGGCCTGAAGAAGACCGCGCATGTCTGCGAAGACAACCAGACGCTCGCCGAGGCGCCGCCTTCGAACTTCGACGCCTGCCTGGACATTCTTCACTGCGATCGTCTGGACCATGGCTACAACCTGCTGGCTTGTGAGTCGGCCGTGCACCGTGCGCGCGACAGCGGCATCTATTTCGCCGTCTGCGGCATCACGAGCGTCGCGGCGAACCGGTCGCGCCGCTTGGCGGCCATCGAGCGCATGACCTCGGCCGGTCTCCAGGTCACGCTGAACACCGACGACCCTGCGATGTTCCATACGGACTTGGCCCACACCTACCGCCATGTTCTCGAGGGGCTGAACTGGGGCTGGGACGAAGCCAAGCGCTTCAGTCTGGCCGGTGTGGACGCCTGCTGGCTGGACGCTGCCGCGAAGGCCGAGCTGCGCCAGGATTTCCTGTGCCAGATCGCTGCGCTGGAAGCCCCGTCCCCGAATCACGAAACCGTTTGATCCTGCCCAGAGACTTCATCATGAATATCCGTTCCTTCCTGCGCCCCCTGCTGCGCTCTGCATTCGCCCTGGTCACCGCGATGGCTGCCCTGTCGGCCATGGCCGATCCCTGGCCGTCCCGACCGATCACGCTCATCGTGCCCTACGCGGCCGGAGGCAACGTCGACCTCATGGCGCGCTGGGTGGCGCCCGACCTCGCGAGACGGCTCGGCCAGCCTGTGGTCATCGAGAACGTGGCCGGTGCGGGCGGCGTCATCGGCACCGAGAAGGCGATACGCGCCAAACCGGACGGCCACACCCTGCTGCTGTCGGTCGAGAGTTCGGTGGTGATTGCCAAGATGGTTACGCCCTCGACCGTGAAGTACGACGGCCTGAGGGACTTGATGCCGGTGACGCTGCTCGGATCGCAGCCGCTGGTGCTGGTGGGCAAGCCCGAACTCGCTCCCCAAACGGCCGCCGACCTCTATGCGGCCATCAAGGCGGCTCCCGGCAGGTACAGCTACGCCACTTCCGGCGTGGGCACTTCGCTGCACCTGGGCGGCGAACTCCTGAAGCAGCAGGGCGGCATCTCCGTCGTGCATATTCCCTATCGCGCAGGGGCCCAGATCGTGACCGACCTGGCAGGCAACCAGATCGACCTGGCTGTCCTGCCGCTGTCGCTGGTGATGCAGCAGGTGCAGGCCGGCAAAATCCGGGCCTACGGTGTCATGAGCGCCTCGGCATCTGCAGCCATGCCCGGCATCGTTCCCCTGGCCCAGGTGCCGGCTTGGAAGGGCGTGGAGGTTTCGGTTTGGCAGGGCATTTTCGCTCCCGCCGGCACCGACGCCGCGATCATCGCCCGGCTGCATCGGGAACTGACGGAAGTCCTTCGTTCTCCCGATTTGCAAAAGAAATTCGCCGAGGCTGGCGTGACCAGCCTGGGCTTGGGCCCCGAGGACTTCGCGGCCTTTCTCAAGCGCGAGGAGAAGAAGTTTTCGGAGGTGGTCGTCCGTGGTCGGATTCAGGCGGAATAGGAAGGACGGCAGCGTGCAAGTATCGCGGCGAGCCTGCCGAGCAAGACGTTGTCCACCGGCGCTTGGAGATCGATGGCAAGGTTGCGGCGGTAATAGGGGCTGAGGTCCAGGCCCACGCCCAGGCCGCAGATGGCGATGCCGGTCTCGGCCTCGCGCCGCGCCACGACCTCGCGCAGGTGCTGGTCGAGGTAATGGGCGTCGTTGGCCAGCTGGGTCGCGCTGTCCATGGGGCAGCCGTCCGAGACCACGACCAGCCATTTGCGCGGCTCGCCGCGTGCGGCCAGGCGCGCGCAGGCCCAGTCCACGGCCTCGCCGTCTATGCCTTCGCGGAACAGGTCGGCCTTGAGCAGGGCCGCGATGCCGGGTCGCGCGCGGCGCCAGGGCTGGTCGGCATGCTTGAACACCAGGTGGCAGGCCTCGTTGAGCCGGCCCGGGTGGCTGGGGCGGCCGGCGCGCAGCCAGTCGCGCTGGGCGCGGCCGCCGTTCCAGGCGCGCGTGGTGAAGCCCAGCACCTCGCTGGCCAGGCCGGCTTGCTCGAGCGCGCGCACGAAGACGTCGACCAGCAGGGCCACGGATTCGACATGCTGCTTCATCGAGCCCGAGCAGTCGATCAGAAAGCTCACCACGCCCTCGGCCGCCGGGTCCTGGCGCTCGATGCGGAACAGGCGGCGCTCGCTGGGCGAGACGATGAGCTGGGGCAGGCGCCGCCCGTCGATGTGGCCGGCCTCCTGGCCGCCTTCCCAGCCCTCGCGCCGGGGCAGCGCGAGGCTGGCCTTGAGCTCGCGCGCCAGCCGCGCCAGGTTGAGGCCCTGGCCGGCGATGCGGCGGTCCAGGCGTTCGCGGTATTCGCGCAGCAGGGCGGCGCGCACCAGCGAGGCCGCCGGCAGCTCGCAGTCGTAGGCGCGGGTGTAGACGCGGTAGCCGTCCTCGGCCTCGGCGAGCACGCGGCTGTCGGCCGAGTGCACGGTCGCGATGCCGCCGCCGTCGCCGCCCTCGAGGTCCGGCCACAGGCTGAAGCCCTGGCGCCGCCGTGGCCGCCCGGCCTCGGGCGCCTGCTCGCCTGGCGCGGCGCCGGCCTCCTGCCCGGCCTCGCGGATCATCCCGCTTACCGCGTCGGCGATGGCCAGCGCATGGCGCGCGTAGGCGGCCTGCTCGAAGCGGCTGCGGCGCAGGCCGGCCAGCGCGTGGCCCAGCCGCGGCACCAGGGCCATGCGCGTGGCCTCGATCAGGTCCTCCGTGGCCTCGTGCACGGGCTCGGCCGTGACGCGGGCGCGGCAGACCTGGGCCACGGTGTAGAGCAGGATGCCGGTGGCGGTCTCGGTCAGGCCGCTGTCGTGGAAGGCCAGCGACCACTGCGCGTGGCGGTGCCGCAGGTTGCTCAGCAGGCCAGGCAGCTGCGGCGCGGCCAGGGCCTCGCAGCGCAGCTGCTCGAGCATCTCGAACAGCAGGCGCGGCAGCGGCTCGGCCGGGCTCAGCGCGGCGTGCAGCGCGGCGTCGGAATGCGCGAGGCGCAGCGCCATGCCGTCGGCCGCGCCGCGAAACGAGGCGAAGTCGTCCTGCTCCAGCGAGGGGGCGAGGTGCGGGGCGAACAAGGGCAGGGCGCGCTGGCCGCGGTGCAGGCGCCGGCCGCGGAAATGCAGGGCCGGGTCGCCGCAGAGCGCGCGTATCGCCCCGGCGCAGAGCGCCTCGACCCGCTGCTGGTGGCGCGCGGCGGCCTGGGGCGTGGCCATGGCATCAGGCGGCGGGCAAGGCCAGCGCGTAGGACTCGGCCAGCTCGCGGTCGAAGCAGCGCTGGAAATACTCGGCGACCAGAGGGCGCTCGGCCTCGTCGCATTTGTTGACGAAGGACAGGCGCAGGGCCAGGGCCGGGTCGCGGAAGATCTCCAGGTTCTCGGCCCAGGTGATCACGCCGCGCGGCGACATCAGCGTGGACAGGTCGCCGGCCGCGAAGCCGCGGCGCGTGAGCTCGGCCAGCGCCACCATGCGGCCCACGAGGGCGCGGCCGGCCTCGTCGTCCAGGCGCGGCACGCGCGCCAGCACGATGGCGGTCTCCTCCTCGGGCGGCAGGTAGTTCAGCGTGGCCACGATGTTCCAGCGGTCGATCTGCGCGTGGTTCAGCCGCTGGGCGCCGTGGTAGAGGCCGTTGAGGTTGCCCAGGCCCACGGTGTTGCAGGTGGCGAACAGGCGGAAATGGCGGTGCGGGCGCAGCACGCGGTTCTGGTCCATCAGCGTGAACTTGCCGTCGCGCTCGAGCAGGCGCTGGATCACGAACATCACGTCGGGGCGGCCCGCGTCGTACTCGTCGAAGACCAGCGCCACCGGGCGCTGCAGGGCCCAGGGCACGATGCCCTCCTGGAACTCGGTGACCTGCAGGCCCTCGCGCAGCACCACGGCGTCCTTGCCGACCAGGTCGAGGCGGCTGATGTGGCCGTCCAGGTTGACGCGCACGCAGGGCCAGTTCAGCCGCGCGGCCACCTGCTCGACGTGGCTGGACTTGCCCGTGCCGTGCAGTCCCTGCACCATCACGCGCCGGTCGCGGCCGAAGCCGGCCAGCAGGGCCAGGGTGACGTCGGGGTTGAAGCGGTAGGCCGGGTCGATCTCGGGCACATGCTCGTCGCGCTCGACGAAGGCAGGCGCCTGCAGATCGCTGTCTATGCCGAACAGCTCGCGCACGGACACCATGCGCTGGGGGCGGGCGGTGCAGGGCTCGACCATGGCTTCTCCTCGGGGTGGGTCTCAGGCGCTGGCGGCGCCGTGCGTGGGAATGGCGTCGCCCTCGATGCGGCTCAGCGCCGCGGCGGCGCGCTGCAGCGGCGGCAGCAGCTGCAGGGCCTTGTCCGGCGTGAGCCGCATGATGGGCGCCTGCACGGCCACGCAGAGGTTGGAGCGCCCGCTGGCCGAGGGCACGAGCACGGCCACGCACAGCAGGCCGGGCAGGAACTCCTCGTTGTCGAGCGCGAAGCCCTGGCGCTTGACCTCGCGGATCTCCTGCTCGAGCAGCGCCATCTCGGTCAGGGTCTTGGGCGTGTAGGCCTCCAGCGGCGCATGCGCGAGCAGGCGCTGGCGCTGCGAGGGCGTCATCTCGGCCAGGAAGACCTTGCCGCTGGCCGAGCAGTGCACCGGCACGCGCGAGCCCGGGTGCAGGTAAAAGCGCAGCGGCGCGACGGTCTCGACCCGGTCCAGGTAGACCACCTCGCTGCCCGACAGGGCGGTGAGGTTGCAGCTCTCGCCGACCTCCTCGACCAGGCGGCGCAGCACGGCGTGGCGCGCGCCGTGCAAGGTGTCGTTGAGCAGCAGGTTCTCGGCCAGCCGGCGCAGGCGCACGCCGGTGCCGTAGTGGCGGCCGTCCACGCTGCGCTCGAGCAGGCCCGCGCTCTCCAGCTGCTGCAGCATGCGGTGCAGGGTGGGCTTGGGCAGGCGGGTCTCCTCCGCCAGGCCCTGCAGCGAGAACAGCTGGTCCTTGGAGGCGATCACCTCGAGCAGGGCGAACAGCCGCATGGTGGGCGTGTCGCCGTTGATCTCGACCAGGTCCGACTTGGGGTTGGGCACGATTTCCATGGCTTCATGATAGTCGAATTCCGAAAAACAGTGAAAAAAATTCTGAATTCCGAGATTTGTGTTGACTTTCGCCGTTTCCCATCCTATATTTCGCTCACATTTCGAAATTCGGAATGAAACGTATCGAATTTTTGTGCAACCGATCCTAGACCACAGGAGACCCTCATGAGCCAACCCTCCCGCGATAGCCGCAGCGTTGCCAGCGGCGTGCAGAAGATGACCCCCTCGGAAGCCTTCGTCGAAACCCTGGTCGCCAACGGCGTGACCGACATGTTCGGCATCATGGGCTCGGCCTTCATGGACGCCATGGACATCTTTGCGCCGGCCGGCATCCGCCTGATCCCCGTGGTGCACGAGCAGGGCGCGGGCCACATGGCCGACGGCTATGCCCGCGTCTCGGGCCGCCACGGCGTGGTGATCGGCCAGAACGGCCCCGGCATCAGCAACTGCGTCACCGCCATCGCAGCCGCCTACTGGGCGCACAGCCCGGTGGTCATCGTGACCCCCGAGACCGGCACCATGGGCATGGGCCTGGGCGGCTTCCAGGAGGCCAACCAGCTGCCCATGTTCCAGGAGTTCACCAAGTACCAGGGCCATGTGAACAACCCCAAGCGCATGGCCGAGTACACGGCGCGCTGCTTCGACCGCGCGATGAGCGAGATGGGCCCGACCCAGCTCAACATCCCGCGCGACCATTTCTACGGCGAGATCAGCGCCGAGATCCCCCAGCCCCAGCGCCTGGACCGCGGCCCCGGCGGCGAAGCCAGCCTCAACGAGGCGGCCGAGCTGCTGGCCACGGCCAAGTTCCCGGTCATCCTCTCGGGCGGCGGCGTGGTCATGGCCGACGGCGTGGAGGAATGCAAGGCCCTGGCCGAGCGCCTGGGCGCGCCGGTGGTCAACAGCTACCTGCACAACGACAGCTTCCCGGCCAGCCATCCGCTGTGGTGCGGCCCGCTGGGCTACCAGGGCAGCAAGGCGGCGATGAAGCTGATGGCCCAGGCCGACGTGGTGATCGCCCTGGGCTCGCGCCTGGGCCCCTTCGGCACCCTGCCGCAGCACGGCATGGACTACTGGCCCAAGAACGCCAAGATCATCCAGATCGACGCCGACCACAAGATGCTGGGCCTGGTCAAGAAGATCTCGGTCGGCATCTGCGGCGACGCCAAGGCCGCGGCCGTGGCCCTGGTGCAGCGCCTGGCCGGCAAGACCCTGGCCTGCGATGCCACGCGCGGCCAGCGCGCCGACCGCATCGCCACCGAGAAGGCGGCCTGGGAGCAGGAGCTCGACGAGTGGACGCACGAGCGCGACCCCTACAGCCTGGACATGATCGAGGAGAACGCCAACGAGAAGCCGTTCTCGGGCGGCCAGTACCTGCACCCGCGCCAGGTGCTGCGCGAGCTCGAGAAGGCCATGCCGGCCGACGTGATGGTCTCCACCGACATCGGCAACATCAACTCGGTGGCCAACAGCTACCTGCGCTTCGAGAAGCCGCGCAGCTTCTTCGCGCCCATGAGCTTCGGCAACTGCGGCTACGCCCTGCCGACCATCATGGGCGCCAAGGTCGCGGCGCCGCACCGCCCGGCCATCGCCTACGCCGGTGACGGCGCCTGGGGCATGAGCCTGATGGAGACCATGACCGCGGTGCGCCACAACATCCCGGTCACGGCCGTGGTGTTCCACAACCGCCAGTGGGGCGCGGAGAAGAAGAACCAGGTCGACTTCTACAACCGCCGCTTCGTCGCCGGCGAGCTGGAGAGCGAGAGCTTCGCCGGCATCGCCAAGGCCATGGGCGCCGAGGGCATCGTGGTCGACCGGCTGGAGGACGTGGGCCCGGCGCTCAAGAAGGCGGTGGACCTGCAGATGAACCAGGGCAAGACCTGCGTGATCGAGGTCATGTGTACGCGCGAGCTCGGCGACCCGTTCCGCCGCGACGCCCTGGCCAAGCCGGTGCGCCTGCTCGAGAAGTACAAGGACTACGTCTGAGCCGCCGCGTCTGAGCCTGCGCGCGCCGCCCGGCTTCACCGCCAGCGGCGCGCCCCGTCCCACCTCCACGAGACCCGCCATGGCCCTCCCTGAACCCGCAACGGCGCACCCGCATCCGCACCTGCACGCCCTGGTCGAGGCCGCGCGCGAGCGCGGCCCGCTGCCCCTCGCCATCGCCTACCCCTGCGACCGCAACTCGCTGGAATCGGCGCGCGCGGCCGCCCGCGCCGGCCTGGCCCAGCCCATCCTGGTCGGGCCGCGCGCGCGCATCGCGGCCGCCGCCGCCGAGGCCGATGTCGACCTGGGCGCGCTGCGCCTGCACGAGACCGCCGACGACCCGGTTGCCGCCGCGGCGGCCGCCGCCGCCCTGTGCCGCGACGGCCAGGCCCAGGCCTTGATGAAGGGCAGCCTGCACAGCGACGAGCTGCTGGCCGCGGCTCTGGCGCGCGAGGCCGGGCTGCGCGGCGTGCGCCGCGCCAGCCATGTCTTCGTGCTCGACGTGCCGGGCATGGACCGGCCGCTCTTGATCAGCGACTGCGTGGTCAACATCGCGCCCACGCTGGTGGACAAGCGCGACATCGCGCAGAACGCGATCGAGCTGGCCCAGGCCCTGGGCATCGCGAGGCCGCGCGTGGCCGTGCTGTCGGCCGTGGAGACCGTGAACCCGGCCATCCCCGGCACCATAGACGCGGCCGCCCTGTGCAAGATGGCCGACCGCGGCCAGATCCGCGGCGGCGTGCTCGACGGCCCGCTGGCCTTCGACAACGCGATCTCGGCCCAGTCGGCGCGCAACAAGGGCATCGTCTCCGAGGTGGCGGGCCGCCCCGACCTGCTGCTGGTGCCCAGCCTGGAGGCCGGCAACATGGTCTACAAGCAGCTGGTCTACATGGCGGGCGCCGAATGCGCCGGCCTGGTGCTGGGCCTGCGCGTGCCCGTGGTGCTGACCAGCCGCTCCGATTCGGTGGCCAGCCGCATCGCCTCCTGCGCGCTGGCGGTGCTGATGGGCGCCGCCGCCGCACCGCTGGAGCAGGCGGCATGAGCGCCGCCGGGCCGTCCCAAGGCGCGAAGGCCCCCTTGGGGGGCAGCGCCGCACACGAAGTGGCAAGCGTGGGGGCTCGCATGAGCGCCTTGCCCGATACCGCCGCCCTGGCCGGACCCGCCACGCGTTTCGCGCCGCTGGCCCGGCTGCTGCCCGGCGCCGGCCTGTCGGCCGTGCTGGCCATGGCCGCCACCCTGGTTTCCACCCTGCACGGCGGGCCTCAGCTGCTCTACGCGCTGTTCTTCGGTGTGGCCTTCCACTACCTGAGCCAGGAGGCGCGCACCCGGCCCGGCATAGAGTTCTGCGCGCGCGGTGTGCTGCGCCTGGGCGTGGGCCTGCTGGGCGCGCGCATCACGGCCGCCCAGATCGCAGGCCTGGGCTGGCACACGGCGGCCATCGTGATCGCGGCCGTGCTCACCACCCTGCTGTGCGGCTGGTTGCTGGGCCGCGCCCTGGGCCTGACGCGCGCCCAGGGCGTGCTCTCGGGCGGCGCGGTCGCGATCTGCGGCGCCTCGGCCGCGCTGGCCATCTCGGCCGTGCTGCCGCGCGAGAAGGACGGCGAGCGCTTCACCCTGATGGTGGTGGTCACGGTGACCGTGCTGTCCACCTTGGCCATGGTGCTCTACCCGCTGGTGGCGCGGCTGTTGCACCTGCCGCCCGAGCTGGCCGGCCTGTTCCTGGGCGGCACCATCCACGACGTGGCCCAGGTGGTCGGCGCGGGCTACACCCTGGGCCAGGAGGCGGGCGACTACGCGACCATCGTCAAGCTGTTCCGCGTGTCCATGCTGGCGCTGGTCGTGCTCGTGGTGTCCCTGGCGTTCAAGCGCCAGCGCGAGGCCGCGGACGGCGGCCCCACGGCCCGGCGCCAGCGCCTCGTGCCCTGGTTCCTGTGGCTGTTCGTCGGCCTGGTACTGGCCAATTCGCTGGGCGCGGTGGCGCCGGCGCTGCAGCAGGGGATGGGCGACCTCTCGCGCGCCTGCCTGGTCACGGCCATCGCCGCCCTGGGCATGAAGACCTCGTTCCGCGAGCTGGCCAGCGCCGGCTGGCGCCCCTTGCTGCTGCTGCTGACCGAGACCCTGTGGATGGCGGGCCTGGTGCTGGTGGCGATCTGCTGGCTTTGACGCCCCGGGGCTGAGAGTGGGGCGCGCTCGTGCCACACTCGAGGGTTTTTCAGACCCCGGCCCCCGATGTCTTCTCCCTCCGCGCTCGCCCAATCCGCCCTGCAGGCCTTCGACGACCTGGTCCAGGCCAGCGGGGAGCTGCGCGACCGCCCCGGCCAGCGCCAGATGGCCGAGCAGGTCGCCCGCGTCTTCAGCCAGGCCGGCCTGGGCAAGGCGCAGGAGGACGAGGCCGAGCCGGCGCGCGCCGTGGCCGTGATCCAGGCCGGCACGGGCGTGGGCAAGTCGCTGGCCTATTGCGCGCCGGCCGTCGCCCTGGCGCTGGCGCGCAACACCCGGGTGCTGATCGCCACCGCCACCGTGGCCCTGCAGGAGCAACTGGTGCACAAGGACCTGCCGGCGCTGGCGGCGCAGATGCCCCAGCCCTTCCGCCATGCGCTGGCCAAGGGGCGCGGCCGCTATGTCTGCAAGCTCAAGCTGGCGCGCCTGGCCGGCCAGGCCGAGGCCGAGGCGGACGAGGACCTGTTCGCCGACGAGGAGGCCGAGGCCGGCGGCCCGCCGCCCGCGCGCCAGGACAGCGAGGCACAGCGCCAGGCCTATGCCGCCATGGCGCGCGAACTGGCCGGTGGCGCCTGGGACGGCGACCGCGACAGCCTGGCCGATCCGCCCGAGGCCGAGCTCTGGCGTCCGGTCTCGGCCGAGGCCAGCTCCTGCACCGGCAAGCACTGCCCGGCGTTTGCCAACTGCACGTACTACGACAAGCGCAAGGAGCTGGTCGGCGCCCAGGTCATCGTGGCCAACCACGACCTGCTGCTGTCCTCGCTGGGCTCGCGCCTGCTGCCCGAGCTCGACAACTGCCTGCTGGTGCTGGACGAGGGCCACCACCTGCCCGCCACGGCGCTCGACCAGTTCGCCTGCCAGATGGACCTCAGCCGCAGCCACTGGGTGGAGCAACTGGCGCGCCGCACGCTGCGCATAGGCGGCCTGGTCGCGGTGTCCGAGGTGGCCGATGTGCCGCGCCTGGCGGCCCAGCTGCGCCAGACCCTGCTGGACCTGTCGCGCCTGGTGATGGACCTCTACGGCTCGGCGCTCAAGGAGGCGCCGCGCGGCGGCGGCCCGGCGCGCGCGCGCCTGCCGCGCGGCGAGCTGCCGGCGGCACTCGACGAGCCGCTGCGCCTGCTGTCGGTCACGGCCGAGTCCTTCCTGGCCTGCGTGAGCGCGGTGGCCAAGGCCCTGCGCGCCGAGATCCGCGACAAGCCCGGGGAGGCGCGGCGCCTGTCGACGCTGTACGCGCAGATCGGCATGCTGGCGCCGCGGCTGGAGGCCGTGCACGCCACGGCCCAACTGCTGCTGCAGGAGGCCGGCCCCGGCGAGGTGCCGGCCGCCAAGTGGTTCAGCTGCGAGGTCGACGGCGAGTTCATCGTGGTCAAGGCCCATGCCAGCCCCATCCTGCCCGGCGCCACGCTGCGCCACCAGCTCTGGTCGGCGGTGCGCGGCGCCGTGGTCACCTCGGCCACGCTGACCAGCTGCGGCCGCTTCGACTTCTTCCTGCGCGAGGCCGGCCTGCACGGCGACCCGGCCGTCGCCACGCTGGAAGTGGCCAGCCCCTTCGACTACGCGGCCCAGGGCCGCTTCATCGCCGCCGAGACCCTGGCCGACCCCAAGGACGCGGCCGGCTTCAACGCCGAGATGGCCCAAGCCCTGGTGCGCGACCTGGCCGCGGTGCGCCGCGGCGCCCTGGTGCTGTTCACCTCGCGCGAGCAGATGCGCGTGGCCGTGCAGGCCCTGCCGGCCGCGCTGCGCGAGACCGTGCTGGTGCAGACCGAGCTGCCGCGCGCCGTGCTGCTGCGACGCCACCGCGAGCGGGTGGAGGCCGGCGGGCCCTCGGTGATCTTCGGCATGCAGTCCTTCGGCGAGGGCCTGGACCTGCCCGGGGCGCTGTGCGAATCGCTGTTCATCGCCAAGCTGCCGTTCGCGCCGCCCGACGACCCGGTGGGCGAGGCGCGCGCCGAGTGGCTGCGCGGCGCCGGGCGCGACCCCTTCAGCGAGCTCGTGGTGCCGGCCACCGCGATACGCCTGGCGCAATGGGCGGGGCGCGCGATCCGCACCGAGACCGACCGCGCCGAGGTCACCTGCTACGACCGGCGCCTCACGCGCACCGCCTACGGCCAGCGCCTGCTGCAGGGCCTGCCGCCGTTCACGCGGCTGCGCCGGGACGCCGAGGGCCGGCCGCTGGGCGTATCCCAGGAGGTCGCGGCGCAGGCATGACGGCGGCTGCCGAAGCGGCGCCCTTCAGAACCGCTCGATCCCCGGGAAGGCCAGGCGGCCGCCGCGCACCAGCATCTTGCCGTACTCGGCGCAGCGGTTGAGCGTGGGGATGACCTTGCCGGGGTTGAGCAGGCCCTGGGGGTCGAAGGCGCGCTTGACGCCGAACATCTGCTCGTTCTCGGCGGCCGAGAACTGCACGCACATGCTGTTGAGCTTCTCCACGCCCACGCCATGCTCGCCGGTCACCGTGCCGCCCATGGCCACGCTGGTCTCGAGGATGTCGGCGCCGAACAGCTCGCAGCGCTGCAGCTGGTCGGGGTCGTTGGCATCGAACAGGATCAGCGGGTGCAGGTTGCCGTCGCCGGCATGGAACACGTTGGCGCAGCGCAGGCCGTATTTCTTCTCCATGTCCTGGATCGCGAGCAGGATGTCGGCCAGGCGCTTGCGCGGGATGGTCGAGTCCATGCACATGTAGTCGGGGCTGATGCGGCCCGAGGCCGGGAAGGCGTTCTTGCGCCCGCTCCAGAAGCGCATGCGCTCGGCCTCGTCGCGGCTCACCGCGATGGCGGTCGCGCCGGCCTCGCGCAGCACGGCGCTCATGCGACCGATTTCCTCCTCGACCTCCTCGGGCGTGCCGTCGCTCTCGCACAGCAGGATGGCCTCGGCGCTGAGGTCGTAGCCGGCATGCACGAAATCCTCCACGGCCGCCGTCATGGGCTTGTCCATCATCTCCAGGCCGGCCGGGATGATGCCGGCCGCGATCACGGCGGCCACGGCGTCGCCGGCCTTTCGCACGTCGTCGAAGCTGGCCATGATGCAACGCGCCAGCTGGGGCCTGGGCACCAGCTTGACGGTGACCTCGGTGGTCACGGCCAGCATGCCCTCGCTGCCTATCACCAGGGCCAGCAGGTCGTAGCCCGGGGCGTCGAGCGCGTCGGCGCCGAACTCCACCGGCTCGCCCGTGATCGTGAAGCCCTTGACCTTGAGCACGTTGTGCACCGTGAGGCCGTACTTGAGGCAGTGCACGCCGCCCGAGTTCTCGGCCACGTTGCCGCCTATGGTGCAGGCGATCTGGCTCGAGGGGTCGGGCGCGTAGTACAGGCCATGGGGCGCCGCGGCCTCGCTGATGGCCAGGTTGCGCACGCCGCATTGCACCACGGCCGTGCGGCTCGCCGGGTCCACTTTCAGGATCTGGTTGAACTTGGCCAGCGACAGGGTCACGCCCAGGCGGTGCGGCATGGCGCCGCCCGACAGGCCGGTGCCGGCGCCGCGCGCCACCACCGGCACCTGCAGCGCATGGCAGGTGCGCAGCACGGCCTGCACCTGCTCGTAGCTCTCGGGCAGGGCCACGACCAGCGGGCGCTCGCGGTAGGCGGTCAGGCCGTCGCATTCGTAGGGCACGGTGTCCTCGGGCGTGTAGAGGATGGCGTGCCCGGGCAGCACGGTAGACAGGGCCTGCACGATCTGCGCCTGGCGCTGGGCCTTGTCGGGCACGGGCTGGGAGGTGGGGGTGGCTGGGTCGTTCATGGCGCGGGACGGGCTGAATTCATCCGTCACTGTAGGCGAAAGCGCGGGCCCGGCGCGTGAGGATTTTTACAGCGGAGGCTGAAGCGCTTTCTTCGGCATGGCGGCCGCCGGCACAGAAAGTTACAGGAAAAACGTGGTGACCGTGCGCCGGGCCGCGGCCCAGGCCTAACCTCGGACCATGGTGCCCTCTGTCCGTCCCTCTACCATTGCCCAGCCCCTGCTGGCCTGCCTGCTGGGGAGCGCCAGCCTCTGGGCCGGCGCACAGACCGCCCTGTTCGAGGGGCCGCTGCCCACGCGCATGCAGTTCTGCCAGCAGGAACTGCAGGGCGCCGAGGGCGAGGAGCGGCGGCAGCTGCTGCGCGCATGCCTGGTACGCCGCGCCGACGGCGAGCGCCTGGTGCTGCGCGAATGCCGCCAGCGGTTGCGCGAGGCGCGCGTGGCGCCGGCCGAGCGCCAGCGCTGGCAGCGCGACTGCGAATACCGCGCGCTGGCCGTGCATTCGAGCGAACTGCCTCAGACGACCGTGGCCGCTCCGGAGCCGGCGGCACAAGACCAGGCGCCGGCGGATGCGGTGGCGCCGGCTGCGCCCCAGTTGCTCGAATCGGCCGGCCCCGTCACCTCGGTCGAGGCGCCGGCCGCGCCCTGAGCGGGATCAGGCCACGCTCTTCTTCAGCCACTCGGCGAAGGCCGCGCATTCCCAGCGCTCCATGGCGCCGGTGCGCCAGCACAGGTAATGCGCGTGCGGGCTGGGCACGTTGCGCGCGTACAGGCGCTCGAGCGAGCCGTTCTCTATCCAGGGCGCGCCGAGCTTGAGGCGCACCAGGGCCACGCCCAGACCCTGGGCCGCGGCGTCGCACATCAGGCCGATGTCGTTGAACGACGATCCCTCCATGGGCTCGGGCCAGTCCAGGCCGTGGGCGGCGAACCAGGTGCGCCAGGGCTCCAGCGGGCTGCGCAGCAGCGGCGCGCGCAGCAGGTCCTCGGGCGCGTCGAACGGCCCGTTCTCGCGTATCCAGGCCGGCGAGGCCAGCGGCGTGACCTCGTCCTTGATCAGGCACAGGTGCTCGACGTCGGCGTAGCGGCCGGTGCCAAAGCGTATGGTCAGGTCGGCGTCCTCGGCCACCACGTCCAGCAGCGGGATGCTGACCTGCAGCGTGAGGTCGATCTCGGGGTAGGCCTCGGCGAACTGGCGCAGGCGCGGCATCAGGATGGAGCGCGCGAAGGTCGGCGTCACGGCGAGCTTGAGCTTGCGCTTGCCCGGCGAGGCGGCGGCGCCGGGGAACCTCTGCAGCGAGGCCAGGCCCTCGCGCACATGGGCCAGGTACTCGCTGCCCTCGGTGGTCAGCGAGAAGTCGGCGCGGCCGAACAGCTTGGTGCCAATGATCTGCTCGAGCTGGCGCACGCGGTGGCTGACGGCGCTGGGCGTCACGCACAGCTCCTCGGCCGCCTGCGTCACGCTGCGCAGGCGCGCCAGCGCCTCGAAGGTCAGCAGGCATTGCACCGGGGGAATCCTGATGGTCATGTCTGAGTCTCGCGTGACGCTTTCGGGGCAGGGGGTTAGCGGAACACTACCGTGCGGTGCCCGTTCAGCAGCACGCGGTGCTCGCTGTGCCACTTGACGGCGCGCGCCAGCACCTGGCTCTCGGTGTCGCGGCCCACGGTGGTGAGGTCCTCCACCGTGTGCGTGTGGTCCACGCGCGCCACGTCCTGCTCGATGATGGGGCCCTCGTCGAGGTCGGCCGTCACGTAGTGGGCGGTGGCGCCGATCAGCTTCACGCCGCGGTCGTGCGCCTGGTAGTAGGGCTTGGCGCCCTTGAAGCTGGGCAGGAAGCTGTGGTGGATGTTGATCGCGCGGCCGGCGAGCTTGCGGCACAGCTCGTCCGACAGGATCTGCATGTAGCGCGCCAGCACCACCAGCTCGGCCCCCTCGGCCTCGATGATCTCGTACTGCCGGGCCTCGGCCTGGGCCTTGGCCTGGGCCGTCACCGGGATGTGGTGGAAGGGCACGTTGTAGCTGGCCGCGAGCTGGTAGAAGTCGCGGTGGTTGCTGACGATGGCGGCAATATGAAGCGGCAGCAGGCCGCTCTTCCAGCGGAACAGCAGGTCGTTCAGGCAATGCCCTTCCTTGCTGACCATGATCACGGTGCGCATGGGCTCGGTGGTGGCGTGCAGGTGCCAGGCCATCTGGAAGGGCTCGGCGAACTGCCGCAGCTGCGCCCGCAGCTCCTCGGGCGCGACCTGGTCGCAGGCGAACTGCACGCGCATGAAGAACAGGCCGGTGTCGTGGTCGTTGTACTGCGCGGCTTCCTCGATGTTGCCGCCGCGCTCCAGCAGGAAGCCCGAGACCGCGTGCACGATGCCGGGGCGGTCCGGGCAGGACAGGTTCAGGATGTAGGCGTGGTTCATAAGCCTCGAATTGTCGCAGGACGGCCGGGCGCCCGGCGCCGGGGCTGCGGCGGCCCGGCTTCGGTGCCAGAATGAGCCCCTGGCCGCGTTCGGCAGCTGAGGAGACAAGCGCATGGACCACAACGATTTCCGCATGGACCACCACTGGCTGCCCTTCACGTCGAACCGCGATTTCCGCCAGGACCCGCGCGTGTTCGTTGCCGCCGACGGCATGCATTTCAGCACCCACGACGGCAAGCAGGTGCTGGACGGCGTGTCCAGCCTCTGGTGCGTGGGCGCGGGCCACAACCGACGGGCCATCAACGAGGCCATCAAGAAGCAGTTGGATACGCTGGACTACGCCACGGCCTTCCAGGCCAGCAACGACCAGGCCTTCCGTGCCTCCGAGATGATCGCCGCGATGGCGCCGGGCGACCTCAACCAGGTGCTGTTCTGCAACTCGGGCTCCGAGGCGGCCGACACCTCGCTCAAGCTGGCCCTGGCTTACCACCGCGCGCGCGGCGAGGGCCAGCGCCAGGTCTTCATAGGGCGCGAGCGCGGCTACCACGGCGTGGGCTTCGGCGGCATGAGCGTGGGCGGCATCCCGGCCAACCGCAAGGCCTTCGGCGGGCAGCTGCTGCCGCGCGTGGACCACATGCGCTTCATCCACGACCCGGTCCGGCACGCCTACATCCACAACCAGGAGCCGGTCTGGGACGAGGACCCGTTGCTCGAGCTGGAAACCCGCATCCTGCCCTTGCACGACCCGTCCAACGTGGCGGCCATCATCGTCGAGCCGGTGGCCGGCAGCGCCGGTTGGTACCTGCCGCCCCAGGGCTACCTGCAGCGCCTGCGCGAGATCTGCGACAAGCACGGCATCCTGCTGATCTTCGACGAGGTGATCACCGGCTTCGGCCGCCTGGGCGCCAACTTCGCGGCGGACTTCTACGGCGTGCAGCCCGACATGCTGAACTTCGCCAAGTGCGTGACCAACGGCGTGGTGCCGCTGGGTGGCGTGATCTGCCGCGACTTCATCCACGAGGCCGTGATGAGCGCCGGCGGCCCGGCGCATGCGGTCGAGTTCTTGCACGGCTACACCTACTCGGGCCATCCGGTGGCCTGCGCCGCGGCCATCGCCACGCTGGACCTGTACCGCGAGGAGGGCCTGTTCGAGCGTGCCGGCCGCATGGGGCTGGCCCTAGGCGACGCCATGCACCAGGCCCTGCGTGGACTGCCCAACGTGGTCGGCATACGCACGCTGGGCCTGGCCGGCGCGGTGGAGCTGGCGCCGCGGCCCGGCGCGCCGGGCAAGCGCGGCTACGAGGTCTTCCTCGACTGCTTCCACCATGGCGCCCTGGTCCGCCCGGCCGGCGACAACCTGGTGCTGGCGCCGCCCTACATCGTCGAGCAGGCGCAGATCGACCAGCTGGTCGGCACCCTGGCCGAGGCGATCCGGCGCCAGGCCTGAGCGCAGCCTCGCTCAGGGGCGGGGCGGCAGGCGCTCGCGCAGCCCCGCGCAGGGGTCGCCCGGCGGCAGGGCCGGCGTGGGCCAGAGCAGGTCGCCATCGGCGAGTCCGATCTCGGCTGGCGCCAGCTCGGCGCCGCCGGAGCGGGCCAGCACGATCTGCAGCGAGGCCGTGCTGGGCAGGTGGCGCGGCACACCGAGGTCGCGCCGCACATGGACGCTGCCGGCGATCAGCAGCACGCTGCGGCCGGAGCTGCGCGCCCGGGTCAGGGTGTCCGCCATGGCCTGGTCGCGCGCGATCTGCACGCGTAGCATGGGCGCGATGCGCGGCTCGGGCAGCAGGCCGCAATGGCCGTCGCGGATCAGCGCCTGCAGGCGGGTCAGGCCCGCCGCGTCGAGCCGCGCCTCGAGCGCGGCGTCCTGCGCCGCCGCGCCCATCTGCGCGCGCGGCAGGTTGGCGCCCAGCACCGGCACGCCGGCGCGCACCGCGGCCATCACCACCGGGCCATAGCGCGCCCAGGGCCAGGCCGCGTCCTGCCAGGCCAGCGCGGCACGCACCTGGTCCTCGTCGGCCGCGGGCGGCAGGCCGGCCGTGCTGCGGCCCTGCTCGGCCATCTCCAGCACCAGCCCCGCCAGGGCGCCGCGCGCGGCCAGCTTGTCGACCAGCCGGTGCTGCAAGCTCGCATGCTCGGGCGCGTCGTGCTGCTCGCCGAACAGCAGCAGATCGACTGGCCGCAAGCCGGCCAGGCGCTGGTCTTCGCCGGCCGCGAGGGCCGGCGTCGTCAACGAGCGGCAGCCGCCCAGCAACATGGCCGAGGCGAGCAGGGCGGTGACAGCGAATCGACAGGGCATGCCGCGATACTACGTGCACTCCCGATTCCCGTTCATGCGATTTCAAACTGCTGTCCGCGTGCTGGCCACGCTGGGGCTGGCCCTGGCGGCGGCCCAGCTCTGTGTCTGGCTCAAGACGCCCATCCCCTGGATGATCGGCCCTCTGCTGGCCACCGCCTTCGCCTCCATGGCCGGCCTGCCGACCCTGAGCTCGGGCGCGCTGCGCAACGGCGGCCAGTGGGTCATAGGCGCTGCCCTGGGCCTGTATTTCACGCCGCAGGTCACGGCCCTGGTGGCGGGGCTGTGGTGGGCCATCGCGCTGGGCGTGGTCTGGGCCCTGGGCCTGGGTGCCCTGTTCGGCCTGTGGCTGGAACGCCTGCACGCGCCGACCATGCCCGAGGTCGCGGCGCCGGCCATGCGCGCGACGACCTATTTCGCCGGCGCCATCGGCGGCGCCTCGGAGATGACCCTGCTGGCCGAGCGCCAGGGCGCGCGCACCGACCTGGTGGCGGCGGCGCACAGCATGAGGCTGGTGGTCGTGGTGCTGGCCATCCCCTTCGCCATGCAGTGGGCGCGCAGCCACTGGGGGCTGCAGGCCCTGGACATGACGCCGCCCGGCCCGCGCAGCGCGCAATGGCCGGGCCTGCTCTGGCTGGCGCTGGCCACCGGCGCGGGCGCCTGGTTGGCGCAGCGCCTGGGCCGCGCCAACCCCTGGTTCATGGGCGCGCTGGCCGTGTCCATGGGCCTCGCCATGGCCGGCCTGCAGCTCTCGCCTATCCCGACCTGGCTGTCCAATGCCGCCCAGCTGGTGATCGGCGTGAGCCTGGGCGTGCGCTTCACGGCCGAGTTCCTGCACACGGCGCCGCGCTGGCTGCTCTCGGTGGCCTTGGGCACGGTGTTCATGCTGTTGCTGTGCGCGGGCCTGGCCGGCCTGCTGGCCTGGGCCACTGGCCTGCACCCGGCGACCATGATCCTGGCCAGCGCGCCGGGCGGCATCGCCGAGATGGCGATCACGGCCAAGGTGCTGCAACTCGGCGTGCCCGTGGTCACGGCCTTCCAGGTCTGCCGCCTGGTGGCGGTGCTGCTGCTCGTGAACCCGCTGTTCGGCTGGTGGCGGCGGCACGCCTGAGCGCCCCGGCCCGGGCGGACCGGGACGGCTGCCTTTGACAACCGTTCAAAGTGTTGTCAAAATCTCCAACATGAAAGCGCGGCTACTGGTCCGGCAGCGTATTGAAGTCCATGCCTTTGCATTTGCCGAACTGGTGATCTGGCAACTGCCGGTGCCGCTGAAGGGCAGTGTGCACCGCTTCAAATACCGGCTCGCTTATGTGGTGGACGGTGTCTGTGTGCTCAGGTATGACAACGAAGCCGGCAAGGGCGATCACCGGCACCTGGGACAGATCGAAACCGACTATGCATTCAGCTCCCCGCGCCAACTGATGGCCGATTTTTTCGGTGATATCCAGAGGTACAACCATGAACACGCTGACGATTGACGTTTGTTCTCTGACCGAGAGCCTGGCTGAAGCCGCCCGAGCCATGGAAACAGGACAGGCGCAGGTAGGACCGCGATACAGTTTTTCCTCCGCGCAGGCGCTCATGCGCACCCTGGGCGGCAAGCGCTTCGATTTGATCCAGGCCCTGAGCGGCGCCGGCCCCGTTACCCTTCGCGAAGCCGCCCGCCGGGTGGGGCGCGATGTGAAGGCGGTGCATGGTGATGTGCACGCCCTGCTGGCCTGCGGCGTGTTGGACAAGACCGCTGACGGAAAGATCGAGTTTCCGTATGACGCGGTGCATGTGGATTTCCTGCTGAAGGCGGCGTAAGGCCAGGCCGGCGAGGCTACCGCAGCCAGGGCTCGAAGGCCTTGGCCAGCCGTTGCAGCACGGCCGGCTCGGGCAGCGGCAGGCGCATGCTTGCCTGGCCGGTGACGGGGTCGCGCTCGATGGCTATCGGTGCCGCGCCAGCGGCGCCACGAGCCGCCGCCAAGCCCTGCAGCAGCGCCGCGCCGGCTTCGAGGACGGCGGCCCAGGGGTCGGCGGCATCAGTGGGGCTGCCAGGCTCGGCGACGGGTGCCGCGCTCGCTTCGCTGGGGCTGGCTGAAGCTTCGGGTTCGCCGAGGGCATGGCTCTGTGCGACGCCGGGTGCAATCGGCTCTGCGATCACATCCGCTTCGTCCTCGCCCATGGCGCCGGCCACCTGCTCCACGCTTTCCATGAACTTGGACAGGCGCGTGCCCTGCAGGAACACCTCGCGCTCGCCACCATCGAGCACGCCCGCGAACAAGGATTTCTTGAAGGCCAGCACCGACAGCATGCCCTCCTCGATGCTGCCCTGGCCGACGAAGTTGACCACCTGCACGCCGCGCGACTGGCCCATGCGGTGCACGCGGCCTATGCGCTGCTCCAGCACGGCCGGGTTCCAGGGCAGGTCCATGTTGACCACCACGGCCGCCGCGTGCTGCAGGTTCAGCCCCACCCCGCCCGCATCGGTGGACAGGAAGAGGCGGCAATCCGGATCCTCGTGGAACTTTTCCACCAAGGCGCCGCGCTGCTCGCCCGGCACGCTGCCGCTGAACAGCACATGGCCCCAGCCGCGCTGCACCAGGCGGCGCGCGATCAGCTCATGCGTGCCCAGCCACTGGCTGAACACCACCACCTTGGCCGCCGGGTCTTCGAGCAGCTCGTCGAGCAAGGTCACCAGCTCGTCGACCTTGTGGCCATGGTCGGTCTCGTGGTCGAGCAGCCAGGTGCTGTTGCAGGCCATGCGCATGTTCTGCAAGGCGCACTGCAGGCGGCGCTGGTCGGCGTCCGACAGGTAGCCGGTCTTGCGCCAGCGCGAGACGATGCGCGTGACGATGGCGCCGTTCTCGTCGTGGTGTACGCGCTGCTCAGGTGTCAGCGGCACGAAGATGCGGTTGTCGACCCGCTCGGGCAGCTGCGCCAGCACCTCGGCCTTGCGTCGGCGCAGCATTACCGGCGCCAGGGTCTGGCCGATGCGGTCCAGCGCGCGGTAGCCGATCACGCGCCCGGCCTCGTCGCGCAGCTGGTGCTCGTCGAGCAGGCGCCAGGTGGGCCCGAGCCGGTGCTGGTCGACGAACTGCACGATAGAGATCAGCTCCTCCAGCCGGTTTTCCAGCGGCGTGCCGGTCAGCACCAAGGCATAGGGGCTGGCGATGCGCTTGAGGGCACGCGCGGCGATGGTGTTCCAGTTCTTGATGCGCTGCGCCTCGTCGGCAATCACGAGGTCCGGTGCCCAGTCGGCGATCAGGTCCGCATCGCGCGCCAGGCTTTCGTAGTGGATGATCTTGCAGAAGGCCTCTTCGCGGTATTGCAGCTGGCGCTGCGCGCGCAGGCCGTGGATCACCTGCGCCTGGCGCTCGGTGAAGCGTGCGAACTCGCTTTTCCACTGGTGCTTGAGCGAGGTCGGGCACACCACCAGCACGCGCTGCACGCCGAAGTGGCGCGCGAACAGCTCGGCCGCGGCGATGGCCTGGATGGTCTTGCCCAGGCCCATCTCGTCGCCGATCAGCGAGCGGCCGGCACGCGCGGCGAACAGCGCGCCCTCGGCCTGGTAGGGGTAGAGCTTGACTTTCAAGAGCCGGGCGAGCGCCTGGTCCCGGATGCCCTTGGGGTAGGCCTCCAGCAGGGCCGCCTGGCGGCGCTCGCCGTCGCGCAGCTGGGCGACGAACTGCCAGACGTCGTCGTGGCAGCGCAGCTCGTGGCCGCAAGCCTGGGCGGTCCGCATCAGCTGCTCCAGACCATCGAGCCTGTGGCGCGCAAGCGCACCGCCCGCAGCGGCGTCGAACAGTCTTGCGGCCTCGTTTTGCAGGACGGGCGGGCAGCCCGTGCCGGCGCGAAAGCGCAGCTGGCGTGCCTGCGTGTAGTCGAGCCAGATCTCGCTGTACACGGACTCGAATCCGCGTGCCAGCGCCGCCTTGCCGCCGCGCCGGCCGCGCAGCTTGGCGAGGGTGAACTCGATGTGCTTGCAGGTGCCCAGGTCGTTGGTGGCGTAGTCGGGGCAGGTGCAGAAGTTCTGGCCCGGGGCTTGGCCGCGGATGGCCACGCGGTAGTGCGTGCCGCTCGCGGGGTTGTGCACACGGAAGTCCGAGTACACCGGCTCCTGTCCCAGGTTCTCCAGGCCGAATGGCTGTTCGCTGCCGAATTGGCGGCGCAGCGCGGTTTGCCAGTCGGCGACCTCGAGTTCGGGCGGGCGGCGTGTGCGCGAGAGGCGGGGTTCGGGCGGCTGGGAGGCTTTCGCTTTCGATTTCGATCTGGGCTTGCGCGGGGCTGTGGACGGCATCATCGAGGCAGGGTGCGGTTGTGAATGGCGGCCTTGATTCTCGCTGACCCCGCCGCGGGGCGGGCGCGTCTGCTCAGCCCCCAATCCTGACCACGGTGCGGCCCCTGACGCGACCCTGCACGAAATCCTCGAAGGCGCCGGGCAGGGCGTCGAAGTCGATCTGGCGCGTCATCGCCGCCAGGTGGCGCGGCCTGAGGTCGCTGGCCAGGCGGTCCCAGACGCGCTGGCGCGTGGGAAAGCCCATGTAGCCGGAATCCACGCCGAGCAGGCTGACGCCGCGCAGGATGAAAGGGAACACCGTGGTGTGCAGCTCGTGGCTGGCCGCATTGCCTATGCTGGCCACGGTGCCGGCCTGCTTCATGGTCGCCAGCAGCCAGTGCAGCACCTGGCCGCCCACGTTGTCCACGGCCCCGGCCCATTGACCGGCTTCGAGCGGGCGCAGCTTGTCGAAAGCGATCTCCGAGCGCAGGCGCACCTCGGCCGCGCCGAGACCGCGCAGGTAGTCGGCCTCCTCGGCCTTGCCGGTCAGGGCCGCGACCTGGTAGCCCGCGCCGGCCAGCATGTCTATGGCCAGCCCGCCGACCCCGCCCGTCGCGCCGGTGACGACCACCGGGCCGCGCTCCGGCGCGAGGCCGTTGTCCTCCATGCGCTGTATGGCCAGCGCCGCGGTGAAGCCGGCCGTGCCCAGTGCCATGGCCTCGAACAGGCTGAGGCCCGCCGGCAGGGGCAGCACCCAGCCGGCCGGCAGGCGCGCGTACTCGGCGTAGCCGCCATGGTGGGCCACGCCGATGTCGAAGCTGGTGGCGATCACCGGGTCGCCGGGCGCAAAGCGCGGGTCGGCGCTCTCGACCACCTCGCCGGCCAGGTCGATGCCGCCCACGCAGGGAAAGCGGCGGATGATCTTGCCCGCCCCGGTGGCGGCCAGCGCGTCCTTGTAGTTGATGCTCGAGTAGTGCACGCGTATCGTCACCGCGCCGGCGTCGAGCTGGGCAGGGTCCAGCATGCTCAGGCGGCCGGCGACCTGGCCGCTTTGCGGGTCCTGCTCGATCAGGTAGGCCTTGAATGGGCTCATGGGCTTGTCTCCTTCGGGCTGTTCGTCCACATCATAAAAAAACGGCACCCGAAGGTGCCGTTGCCTGCGTCAGCGCGGGGCCGGGATTCAGGCCGCGCCGGCCTTGACCTTGAGGCGCCAGGCGTGCAGCAGCGGCTCGGTGTAGCCCGAGGGCTGGGCCTTGCCCTTGAACACCAGGTCCAGCGCGGCCTGGAAGGCGGCGCCTTGCGGGTTGGCCACCAGGGACTTGTAGCCGGGGTCGCCGGCGTTCTGGCCGTCCACCTTGGCCGCCATGCGCTCGTAGGTGGCGCGCACCTGGGCCTCGCTGACCACGCCGTGGTGCAGCCAGTTGGCCACATGCTGGCTGGAGATGCGCAGCGTGGCGCGGTCTTCCATCAGGCCGACGTCGTTGATGTCGGGCACCTTGGAGCAGCCCACGCCGGCGTCGATCCAGCGCACCACATAGCCCAGGATGCCCTGGATGTTGTTGTCCAGCTCCTGCTGCCTCTCGGCCTCGCTCCAGTTCGGCGCGGAGGCCACGGGCACGGTCAGCAGGCCGGTCAGCAGGGTCTCGCGCTCGGCCTCGGCGTCGATCTTCTCCAACTCCTGCTGCACCTGGGCCACGTTGATCTGCAGGTAGTGCAGGGCATGCAGCGTCGCGCCGGTCGGGTTCGGCACCCAGGCGGTGTTGGCGCCGGCCCTGGGATGGCCGACCTTCTGCTCCAGCATCGCGGCCATCAGGTCCGGCGCGGCCCACATGCCCTTGCCGATCTGGGCCCGGCCAGCGAGGCCGCAGGACAGGCCGACCAGCACGTTGCTCTTCTCGTAGGCCTGGATCCAGGCGCTGGTCTTCATGTCGCCCTTGCGGATCATCGGGCCGGCCAGCATGGCGGTGTGCATCTCGTCCCCGGTGCGGTCCAGGAAGCCGGTGTTGATGAAGGCCACGCGGCTGGCGGCGGCGGCGATGCAGGCCTTGAGGTTGACGCTGGTGCGGCGCTCCTCGTCCATGATGCCCAGCTTGACGGTGCTGTCCGGCAGGCCCAGCAGCTGCTCGACGCGGCCGAACAGCTCGCTGGCGAAGCCGACCTCGGCCGGGCCGTGCATCTTGGGCTTGACGATGTAGACGCTGCCGGTGCGCGAGTTGCGCAGGCCCGTGCCGTCGGGCAGGGCGCCATGGCCCTGCAGGTCGTGCAGCGCGATCGTGGTGGTGACCACGGCGTCCATGATGCCCTCGGGGATCTCCTTCACCGAGCCGTCGGCCGCGGTGTAGAGGATGGCCGGGTTGGTCATCAGGTGGCCCACGTTGCGCACGAACATCAGCGAGCGGCCGTGCAGGCGCAGCTCGCCGCCGCCCGGCGCGGTGAAGACGCGGTCGGGGTTGAGGCCGCGCGTGAGCTGCTTGCCGCCCTTCTCGAAGGTCTCGGTCAGCTTGCCCTTGTTGATGCCCAGCCAGTTGCTGTAGCCCAGCACCTTGTCCTCGGCGTCCACCGCGGCCACCGAGTCTTCCAGGTCCAGGATGGTGGACAGCGCGGCCTCGAGCACCAGGTCGCTGACGCCGGCCAAGTCGCTGGCGCCGATCGGGGTGCTGCGGTCGATCCGGATCTCGAGGTGGTTGCCGTGCCGGCGCAGCAGCACGGACGACGGGGCCGCCGTCCCGCCCAGGTAGCCGACGAACTGGGCGGGGTCCTGCAGGCCCGTGGTGCTGCCGTTCTTGAGCGTGACGACGAGCTGGCCGCCCTGCACGGCATAGCCGGTGGCGTCCTGGTGCGAGCCGCTGGCCAGCGGCGCGGCCTGGTCGAGCACATTGCGCGCGAACGCTATCACCTTGGCGCCGCGCGCCGGGTTGTAGCCCTTGCCCTTCTCGGCGCCGCCGCTCTCGGGGATGGCGTCGGTGCCGTACAGCGCATCGTAGAGCGAGCCCCAGCGCGCGTTGGCGGCGTTCAGCGCGTAGCGCGCGTTCGTGATTGGCACCACCAGCTGCGGGCCGGCCTGGGTGGCGAGCTCGGCATCCACGTTGGCGGTGGTGGTCTGAACCTGGGCCGGCTGCGGCACCAGGTAGCCGATCTTCTCCAGGAAGGCGCGGTAGGCCGGCATGTCGGTGACCGGACCCGGGTGGGCGCTGTGCCAGGCGTCGAGCTCGGCCTGCAGGCGGTCGCGCTCGGCCAGCAGGGCGATGTTCTTGGGCGCCAGGTCGGCCACGATGGCGTCGAAGCCCTGCCAGAAGCGTGCGCTGTCCACACCGGTGCCGGGCAGCACCTGGTCTTCGACGAAGCGGTAGAGGTTGGTGGCGACTTGCAGTCGGTGGACTTGGGTGCGTGCGGTCATGTGAAAAACCTCGACGAGTGAGAGTGGGAAGCGGTCAGGCACGCCTGCCGGGTGCCAGCATGACTGGACTTTATTCGAATTTTTTGGGTTTATAAATAAGCAAGAAAGCTCTAAACCAGTGACTTTTTCGTAAAAGTTGCTGGCCTCAGGGCAGCTGCGCGCTGAGCTGGCGCGCGGCCTCCAGCACCGGCCTGACATGGCGCTCGTCGTAGCGGTGCGCCGGCATGGTCAGCGTGAGGGCCGCCGCAAGGCGGCCGTCGGCGTGGAACACCGGGGCCGAGATGCCGGCCAGCTCGGCGGCGCGGTCGCCGACGCCGGCGTAGTAGCCGCGCTCGCGGATCGCCGCATAGCGCTGGCGATCCTGGGCCGACAGGCCGGGGCCCAGGCCCTGGGCGCCGAAGGCCATCAGCACGCGCCCGCCCGCGCCGCGTTCGGCCGGCAGCAGGTCGCCGACGCGGACATGGTCGCGGATCGGCTGCGGCGAGTCCACGCGGTACAGGCACAGGCGGCTCAGCTGCGGCGCATGCCCTTGCAGCACATGGTAGGCCGCGCTTTCCTGGGTCTGCGCCACGAGCTGGCGCAGCACCGGCAGCACCAGGCGGTCCAGCGAGAACGAGGCCGCGTAGACGGCGTGCAGCCGCGCCACCTCGATGCCCAGCGCATAGCGTCCGTCGTCCAGCCGCAGGATCAGCTGTGCGTGCTCGAGCGAGGCCAGCAGGCGCAGCACCGTGCTCTTGTAGAGCCCGGTGCGCGCGGCCAGCTCGGCCAGGCCCAGGGCGTTGTCGCCGGTGCGGAAAGCGGCCAGCAGCGAGAGCGCGCGGTCCACGGCGGCGGCGCCGCCGGGGGCGGCTTGCTGGTCGGCCAGGGATTCGGTCTGGGCTTTGCGGGGCATGGTGGGAACTCCTGAGGCAGGGCCGGCCGCGGCTTGACAAGGCGGCCCAGGGTCTGCGAATATTTTGAAAGAAAGAACTATGTTCTATCTTACGGAATTTCTGGAGAACTTGCCATGCCCCCCAAACCCGAAATCCTGGTCAGCGAGGTCGGTCCGCGCGACGGCCTGCAGTCGGTCCAGGCCACCATGCCTACGGGCTACAAGTTCAGGTGGCTAGACGCCCTGGTCGCGGCCGGCCTGCGCGAGATCGAGGTCTGCTCCTTCGTTCCGCCGCGCCTGATGCCGCAGATGGCGGACGCCGCCGAGGTGGTGCGCCATGCGTTGACCCACCCCGGCCTCACGGTGCTGGCCCTGGTGCCCAACGCCAAGGGCGCCGAGGCGGCGCTCAGGGCCGGGGTGCACAAGCTCACCATCCCGGTCTCGGCCAGCCATGCCCACTCGCTGGCGAATGTGCGCAAGACCCCGGACCAGATGGTCGAGGTGGTGCGCGCCATCGCCCGCCTGCGCGACGACATTGCGCCGGGCGTGCAGATAGAAGCCGGCATCTCCACCGCCTTCGGCTGCACCCTCCAGGGCGAGGTGCCCGAGGACGAGGTGATCCGCCTCGCGGTGGCCTGCGTGGCCGCCGGTGCCGAAGAGGCCGGCCTGTCCGACACCACGGGCATGGCCAACCCGGCCCAGGTTCGGCGCCTGTTCTCGCGCCTGCGGGCCGAGCTCGGCGAGCGCGCCGGATCGGCCCATATGCACAACACGCGCGGCCTGGGCCTGGCCAATTGCCTGGCGGCCTGGGACGTGGGCGTGCGCAGCTTCGACGGCTCGCTGGGCGGCCTGGGCGGCTGCCCGCACGCGCCGGGCGCCTCGGGCAACGTGGTCACAGAAGACCTGGTGTTCATGTTCGAGGCCATGGGCGTGAGGACCGGCGTGAACCTGGAAAAGCTGATCGCCGCGCGCGAGCCGCTCAAGGCCGGACTGCCCGGCGAGCCGCTCTACGGCATGACACCCGAAGCCGGCCTGCCGCTGGGCTGGCAGCAGGAGGCGCGCCATGTCTGAGACCCAGTCCCTGCCCTACGCGGGCCTGCGCGTCGTCGAGTTCACCCACATGGTCATGGGCCCCACCTGCGGCATGGTGCTGGCCGACCTGGGCGCCGAGGTGATCAAGGTCGAGCCCGTAGGCCACGGACGCCATGGCGACGCCACGCGCCGGCTGCTCGGCTCGGGGGCCGGCTTCTTCCCCATGTTCAACCGCAACAAGAAGAGCCTGGCCCTGGACCTGCAGACGCCCGAGGGGCTGGAGGCCGTGCTGCGCCTGATCGCCACCGCCGACGTGGTCAGCGAGAACTTCAAGCCCGGCACCATGAGGAAGCTGGGCCTGGACTACGACAGCCTGAAGGCGCTGAACCCGCGCCTGATCTACGTCAGCCACAAGGGCTTCCTGCCCGGGCCCCACGAGCACCGCACGGCGCTGGACGAGGTGGTTCAGATGATGGGCGGCCTGGCCTACATGACCGGCCGCCCGGGCGACCCGCTGCGCGCGGGCACCAGCGTCAACGACATCATGGGTGGCATGTTCGGCGCCATAGGCGCGATGGCGGCGCTGGCCCAGCGCGAGAAGACCGGGCTGGGCCAGGAGGTGCAGAGCGCGCTGTTCGAGAACAACGTGTTCCTGGTGGCGCAGCACATGATGCAGTTCGCCGTCACCGGCCAGCCGGCCGCGCCCATGCCGGCGCGCATCTCGGCCTGGGCGGTCTACGACGTGTTCAAGGTCAGGGGCGACGAGCAGATCTTCCTGGCGGTGGTCAGCGACACCGCCTGGGCCCTGTTCTGCGACGCTTTCGGCTTCGCCGACCTGAAGCAAGACCCGCGTCTGAAGTACAACAACGAGCGCGTGCGGGCCCGCGACTGGATGATGCCGATCCTGCGCGAGCGCCTCGCGGCCTACAGCGCGGCCGAACTCGCCGCGGTGTTCGAGCGGCACGCCCTGCCGTTCGCGCCGATCACGCGGCCGCAGGACCTGCTGGACGACCCGCATCTGAACGCCACGGGCGGCCTGGCACCCATGGCGCTGCCGGACGGCCGCACCACCAAGACCGTGCTGCTGCCTCTCACGCTGGGCGGCCAGCGGCCGGGCCTGCGCCTGCCGCCGCCGAAGTTGGGCGAGCACAGCGCCGAGCTGCTGGCCGAGCTTGGATTCGGCGCGCAGAAGATCGATGAACTGCTGGCACAGGGGGTGGTGCAGCAGGCCTGAACCGCGGTCTGGTGTTGCGAAAAGGCTGCGGATGCGCTGGATCTTTGACTTTTATCCGCATAATCTGCGGCCATGGACAAACTCAAGGTTTTCGAGTCCTTCGTGTCCGTGGCCACCCGGGGCAGCCTGACGGCGGCCGCCAAGGCCGAGGGCGTGGCGCCCGCCATCATGGGACGGCGCCTGGACGCGCTGGAGGAGCACCTGGGTGTCAAGCTGCTGGTGCGCACCACGCGGCGCATCTCGCTCACGCACGAGGGCAGCGCCTTCCTCGAGGACTGCCAGCGCCTGCTGGCCGACGTGGCCAACGCCGAGGCCAGCGTCTCGGCCGGCGGCGTGCGCGCCAGCGGCCACCTGCGCATCACCGCGCCGGCCGGCTTCGGGCGCCGCCATGTGGCGCCGCTGGTGCCGCGCTTTCGCGAGCTGCACCCTGAGGTCACGATCTCGCTGAACCTCAGCGACCGCGTGGTCGACCTGGCCGGCGAGGGCTTCGACTGCGCGGTGCGCGTGGGCGACCTGCCGGACTCCTCGCTGGTCAGCGTACGCATGGCCGACAACCGGCGCCTGTGCGTGGCCACGCCCGACTATCTGCGCCGGCGCGGCACGCCGCGCCACCCCAACGAGCTGGCGCAGCACGACTGCCTGACCCTGTCCAGCGACGCCTCGCAGACGCGTGGCTGGGCGTTTCGCGTTTCGCGAAACGCCCTTGTGCGGAACCAGGACGGCGCCCTCTTGGGCGCGGGCGTTTCGCGCAACGCCCTTGGGCGGGACCAGGAGGGCGCCCTTTCGGGCGCGGGCCTGCCCGTGGAGGGTGGCGGTACCACCGAGGTGGTGCATTTCCGCCCCGGCGGGCCGCTGGACTGCTCGGACGGCCAGGTGCTGCACGACTGGTGCCTGGCCGGCTACGGCATCGCCTGGCGCAGCACCTGGGAGGTCGAGGCCGAGATCGCGGCCGGCCAGCTGGTGGCCGTGCTCGAGGAGTTCGCTGCGCCGCCCAACGGCATCTACGTGGTGTTCCCCCAGCGCAAGCACCTGCCGCTGCGCGTGCGCCTGTGGATCGACTACCTCAAGCACCATTACGGCCAGCCCGGCTTCTGGAAACGCGAGCCGCCTGCGCCACCCACCGGAGTTGAGACATGACCCTCGAAGCCCTGTTGGCCTACGCCCATATCCTGGCCTTCCTGACCATGGTGGTGTTCCTGTCCAGCGAGGCCGCCCTGTGCCGCGTCGAGTGGCTGAACGAGGCCGTGGTGCGGCGCCTGGCGCGCGTGGACCTGGTCTACGGCCTGTCGGCCGGCGCCGTGCTGCTGACCGGCCTGGCGCGCATCTATTTCGGCGCCAAGGGCAGCGGCTGGTACTGGAGCCACCCGCTGCTGCACCTCAAGCTCACGCTGTTCGTCGTCATCGGCCTGCTCTCGATCCGGCCCACCCTGATGTTCCTGCGCTGGCGGCGAGCGCTGGACGCCGGCGGCGGCCTGCCCGATGCCGGGCAGGTGCGGCGCGCGCGCCGCATGGTCATGGTCCAGGCCCATCTGCTGCCGCTGATCCCGCTGGCGGCGGTGTTCCTGGCGCGCTGACATGGCCCCCACGCTCGGCACTGACGTGTCCTCGCTGGCCTTGCAGCCCGGCGCCGGGCTGGGCGGCACTTAGAATCTGGCGATGCTCTCCGTCAAACAGGAATTGCTCGCCGCGCTCGCGGCCGAGCTGGAAAAACTCTCCCCCGGTGCCGGCTCCAAGGCGGCCTTCGAGTCACCCAAGGTGGCCGCGCATGGCGACCTGGCCTGCACCGCCGCCATGCAGCTGGCCAAGCCGCTCAAGGCGAACCCGCGCCAGCTCGCGCAGAGCCTGAGCGCCAGCCTGCAGACCACGACCCCGTTCATGACCTGGGTCGACGCCATCGACATCGCCGGCCCCGGCTTCCTCAACATCCGCCTCAAGCCGGCTGCCAAGCAGCAGATCGTGCGCGAGGTGCTGGCGGCCGCAGACCGCTTCGGCTTTCAGCCGGTGCGCGGCCAGCGCGTGCTGGTCGAGTTCGTCTCGGCCAACCCCACCGGACCGCTGCACGTGGGCCATGGCCGCCAGGCGGCCCTGGGTGACGCGATCTGCCACCTGTTCGAGACCCAGGGCTGGGACGTGCACCGCGAGTTCTATTACAACGACGCGGGCGTGCAGATCGGCACCCTGGCCACCAGCGTGCAGCTGCGCGCCAAGGGCTTCAAGCCGGGCGATCCAGAGTGGCCCGAGGCCGCCTACAACGGCGACTACATCGCCGACATCGCGGCCGACTTCATGGCCAGGAAGACCGTGCGCTCGGACGACCGCGAGTTCACCGCCTCGGGCGACGTCGACGACCTGGACGGCATGCGCCTGTTCGCCGTGGCCTACCTGCGCCACGAGCAGGACCTGGACCTCAAGGCCTTCGAGGTGCGCTTCGACCACTACTACCTCGAGTCCAGCCTCTACACCAGCGGCAAGGTCGACGCGGCGGTGCAGAAGCTGCGCGAGGCCGGCAAGACCTACGAGCATGACGGCGCGCTGTGGCTCAGGACCACCGAGTACGGCGACGACAAGGACCGCGTCATGCGCAAGGGCGACGGCTCCTACACCTATTTCGTACCCGACGTGGCCTACCACATCACCAAGTGGGAGCGCGGCTTCAGCAAGGTCGTCAACATCCAGGGCACGGACCACCACGGCACCATCGCGCGCGTGCGCGCCGGCCTGCAGGCCGTGGGCGCGGGCATCCCCGAGGGCTACCCCGACTACGTGCTGCACACCATGGTGCGCGTGATGCGCGGCGGCCACGAGGTCAAGATCTCCAAGCGCGCCGGCAGCTACGTCACGCTGCGCGACCTGATCGAGTGGACCAGCAAGGACGCGGTGCGCTTCTTCCTGCTCAGCCGCAAGCCCGACACCGAGTACGTGTTCGACATCGACCTGGCGCTGGCGCAGAACAGCGACAACCCGGTCTACTACGTGCAGTACGCCCACGCGCGCATCTGCTCGGTGCTCGCGGCCTGGCAGGACAAGGAAGGCGGCGACCTGGCCGCGCTGAAGGACGCCGAGCTCGGGGCGCTGGACAGCCCGGCCGCCCAGGCCCTGATGCTGCAGCTGGCCAAGTACCCCGAGATGCTGGCCGCGGCGGCGCAGGACTTCGCGCCGCACGACGTGAGCTTCTACCTGCGCGAGCTGGCCGCCAGCTACCACAGCTACTACGACGCCGAGCGCATCCTGGTCGACGACCAGGCCGTCAAGCGCGCGCGCCTGGCCCTGGTCGCCGCGACCGCCCAGGTGCTGCACAATGGCCTGGCGGTGCTCGGCGTGTCGGCTCCGAGCAAGATGTGAGGGCCCAGATGAGACGAGAGCAACAAGGCGGAACCTTCCTCGGTTTCATCGTCGGCCTGCTGGTGGGTCTGGGCGTGGCGCTGGCTGTGGCGATCTACGTGACCAAGATGCCCGTGCCCTTCTTGAACAAGAACCAGCCGCGCTCGGCCGACCAGGACGCGGCCGAGGCCAGGAAGAACAAGGACTGGGACCCGAACGCGCCGCTGTACGGCAAGAGCCCGGCGCGCTCCGCGCCGCCCGCGGCCAGCGGTCCCGTCGGCGCCGTGGTTCCCGCGCCGGCCCCTGCGGCCACGCCGGCGCCGGCGCCCGAGATCCCCATCCTGCGCGGCGCGGGTCCCAACGCGGCGCCCGCCGCCAAGCCGCCGGCGAGCCGGCCGGCCGCCTCGGCCGACCCGCTGGGCGACCTGGCGCGCGCCAAGGCGGGCGCCGCGACGGCCGACCCGTTCAGCTACTTCGTGCAGGCCGGCGCCTTCCGCACCCCCGAGGACGCCGAGGCGCACCGTGCCAAGCTCTCGCTGATGGGCGTGGAGGCGCGCGTGAGCGAGCGCGAGCAGGCCGGCCGCACGGTCTACCGAGTGCGCGTGGGCCCGTTCGACCAGCGCGATGCCGCCGAGCGCCTCAAGGAGCGGCTGGAGGGCAACGGCGTGGAGGCGGCCCTGGTGCGCGTGCAGCGCTGAGGAACTTCGGCCACCGGCCGGGCTCTGTGAGGAACAGGAGTGAATCAATCAATGAAACGTCGTGAATTTTCCATGGGGGCGGCCGCAGTCGCGCTGGCGGGTGTCCCGGCCCTTTCCTCGGCCCAGGCCTTCAAGCCGCGCGAGGGCAAGGACTACATCGAGCTGGACAAGCGCGTGCCGGTCGAGACCGGGGCCGGCAAGGTCGAGGTGATCGAGTTCTTCTGGTACAGCTGCCCGCACTGCAACGCCTTCGAGCCGGCCTTCGACGCCTGGGTCAAGGCCGCGCCCAAGGACGTGAGCGTGCGCCGCGTGCCGGTGGCCTTCCGCGACGACTTCGCGCCGCAGCAGCGCCTGTACTACACGCTGGAAGCCATGAACAAGCTCGAGGAGCTGCACCGCAAGGTGTTCCACGCCGTGCACGTGGAGCGCCAGGCGCTGAACCGCGACGAGACCATCCTGGCCTGGGCCGAGAAGCAGGGCCTGGACAAGGCCAAGTTTGCCGAGGTCTACAAGTCCTTCGGCGTGGCCAGCAAGCTGCGCCGCGCGGTGCAGCTGCAGGAGGCCTTCAAGGTCGAGGGCGTGCCCTCGCTGGGCATCGCGGGCCGCTACTACACCGATGGCTCGCTGGCCGGCAGCATGGAGCGCGCCCTGCAGGTGGTCAACTACCTGGTCGACGAGACGCGCAAGGGCCGCTGAGCGCGCGGCCAGGTCATGTCGAAAGCCCGCGATGCGGGCTTTTTCATGCGGCGGCGCCAGGTCTCCGCGGCCTGCGCCGCTACAATCGAGCAAGATTCATGCCCTTATGAAAACGCCCTACGCCAAGCACTTGCTCGCCCTGTCCCTGGTCCTTTGCGCGCTGCCTGCGGCCGCCGAGCGTGCCGACCGCGACAAGCCCATGAACATCGAGGCCGATACGCTGCGCTACGACGACCAGAAGCAGACCAGCACCTTCACCGGGCGCGTGGTCGTGACCAAGGGCACCATCGTCATGCGCGGCGCGCGGCTGGACGTGCGCCAGGACGCCGAGGGGCGCCAGTACGGCACTCTGACCGCCGAAGCCGGCCAGCGCGCCTTCTTCCGCCAGAAGCGCGGCGCGCCCGACGAGTACATCGAGGGCGAGGGCGAGGTCATCGACTACGACGGGCGCGCCGACAGCGTGCGCTTCACCCGCCGCGCCGAGTTGCGGCGCTACCGCGGCAGCACGCTGAACGACGAGATCACCGGCAACGTGATCGTCTACAACAACAGCACCGAGGTCTTCACCGTGGACGGCACGCCGCGCCCGGCCGGCGCCAGCGGCGCCGCCGCACCCGGCGGCCGCGTGCGTGCCATGCTGGCGCCGCGATCGGCCGCCTCGGCGCCGGCAGCGCCCCAGGGGACGCCGAACCTGCGCCCCAGCACCAGCCTGGGCGGGGAGCGCCCGTGACGGCGGTGGCGCGCTCCCACCCGGCGGCCACCGGGTCGCATGAGGCCGCCGGCGACGGGCGGCTCGAGGCCCTGCAGCTGCAGAAGTCCTACGGCAGCCGCAAGGTCGTGCACGACGTCTCGCTGTCGGTGAAAAAGGGCGAGGTCGTGGGCCTGCTGGGCCCCAACGGTGCGGGCAAGACCACCTCCTTCTACATGATCGTGGGCCTGGTGCGCGCCGACGCGGGCGAGATCCGCATCGACGGCCAAGCCGTGGCGCACATGCCCATCCACCGCCGCTCGCGCCTGGGCCTGTCCTACCTGCCGCAGGAGGCTTCCATCTTCCGCAAACTCAGCGTGGCCGACAACGTGCGCGCCGTGCTCGAGCTGCAGCGCGGCGCCGACGGCAAGCCGCTGGCCGACGCGGAGATCGAGCGCCGCCTCACGGACCTGCTGCAGGACCTGCGCGTCGAGCCCCTGCGCGACTCGCCGGCCGTGGCCCTGTCGGGCGGCGAGCGGCGCCGCGTCGAGATCGCGCGCGCCCTGGCGACCTCGCCGCGCTTCATCCTGCTCGACGAGCCCTTCGCCGGCATCGACCCGATCGCCGTGATCGAGATCCAGCGCATCATCGCCTTCCTCAAGAGCCGCGGCATCGGCGTGCTGATCACCGACCACAACGTGCGCGAGACGCTGGGCATCTGCGACCACGCCTACATCATCAGCGAGGGGCGGGTGCTGGCCCAGGGCACGCCGCAGGAGATCGTGAACAACGCCGAAGTGCGCCGCGTGTACCTGGGCGAGCACTTCCGCATGTAAGCGCCACAGGCCGTGCCATGAAACAGGGTCTCTCGCTGCGCGTTTCGCAGCACCTCGCGCTCACGCCCCAGTTGCAGCAGTCGATCCGCCTGCTGCAGCTGTCCACGCTGGAGCTGAGCCAGGAGGTCGAGCAGATGCTCGACGAGAACCCTTTCCTGGAGCTGGCCAACGACGAGGCGCCGCGCGAGGACTACGGCCTCGAGCAGGCCGACGCCGGGCCCAGCGCCGGAGATCGCCTGTCCGAGGCCGCGGCCGAGCCCGTCGGCACGGGTGCCGACGAGGGGCCCGCGGCGACAGTCGAGGCCGAGCTCGACGGCACCGAGAGCTGGGAGGGCGATGGCAGCGTGGAGCTCGCACCCGACGACAGCGAGTGGGGCGGCGATGCGCCGGCGCGCAAGCACAGCGATGACGACGAGGTGGCAGACGCCGGCGAGCTGGCGCGCAGCCAGGAGTCGCTGACCGAGTTCCTGCACCGCCAGGCCCTGGCGCTGCGCCTGTCCGAACTGGACCGTGCGGTCCTGCGCTTCCTGATCGAGTCGATCAACGACGACGGCTACCTCGAGGACTCGCTCGAGTCGCTGGCCGAGAGCCTGGCCGGGCGCGAGGACCTGGAGCAGTTCGAGGAGCTGGTGCACCGCTTCACGCTGGCGCTGTACCTGCTGCAGTCGCTGGAGCCCACCGGCGTGGGCGCGCGCAACTTGGCCGAATGCCTGAGCCTGCAGCTGCGTGCGCGCCTGGCCGAGGCGCCCGAGGACGCGGTGGCGCGCACCGCGCTGCGCATCTGCGCCCAGCCCATCGAGCTGCTGGCGCGGCGCGACATGCGCCGCCTGGTCCAGCTGTGCGGCGAGCCCGAGGCCGCGATCCGCGCCGCGATCGCCCTGATCGCCCGGCTCGAGCCCAAGCCCGGGCGGCGCTTCGTCGACGTGGAGCGCCAGGTGGTGGTGCCCGACGTGATCGTGGTCAAGACCGGACGCGCCTCGCAGCCGCAGTTTCGCGTGCAGCTCAACCCCGACGTGATGCCGCGCCTGCGCGTGCACGACATCTACGCCAACGCGCTGCGCGGTGGCCGCGGCGAGGGCCACCAGGCGCTGCAGCAGCGGCTGCAGGAGGCGCGCTGGTTCATCAAGAACATCCAGCAGCGCTTCGACACCATCCTGCGCGTGGCCAACGCCATCGTCGAGCGGCAAAAGAGCTTCTTCGTGCACGGCGAGCTCGCCATGCGCCCGTTGGTGCTGCGCGAGATCGCCGACGAACTGGGCCTGCACGAGTCCACCATCTCGCGCGTCACCACCGCCAAGTACATGGCCACGCCCTACGGCACCTTCGAGCTCAAGTATTTCTTCGGCTCGGCCCTGGGCACCGAGGCCGGTGGCAACGCCTCGAGCACGGCGGTGCGCGCCCTGATCAAGCAGTTCGTCGCCTCCGAGAGCCCCAAGAAGCCGCTGTCCGACAACCAGATTTCCGACATGCTCAAGGAGCAGGGCATAGAGTGCGCGCGCCGCACCGTGGCCAAGTACCGCGAGGCGCTGCGCATCGCGCCCGCCAACCTCAGAAAAGCCCTGTAAGGATGGCCCCCACGCTTGTCACTGCGTGTACTGCGCTGCCCCCCGAGGGGGCCTTCGCGCCTTGGGGCGGCCCGGCGGCGCTCAATACATGAATCAACTACAACTTTTTCTTCCGTGCGCCGCCGGCGTCGAGGGCTTGCTGGCCGACGAGGTGCATGCACTGACCGGTCTTACCGGCCAGGACTTGCTGACCGGCCGCGGCGGCGTGCTGGCGCGCGCCTCCTGGCGCGACGCGATGCTTCTCAACCTGCACAGCCGCCTGGCGCAGCGCGTGCTGGTGCAGCTGGCGCAGCGCCCCTACCGCGGTGAGGCCGACCTTTACGAGGCGGCCGCCGGCGTGGCCTGGGAGATCTGGTTCACCACCAAGCAGAGCTTCAAGATCGAGATCACGGCCCAGCACAGCCCGCTCAAGAGCCTGAACTTCGCAGCGCTCAAGATCAAGGACGCGGTGGCCGACCGCTTCCGCAACAAGGGCGGCGTGCGGCCCGACGTGGACACGCGCTGGCCCGACGTGCGCATCTATGCCCACCTGACCTCGGACCAGGCCACGCTCTACATTGACACCTCGGGCGAGCCGCTGTTCAAGCGCGGCTGGCGCGAGGACAAGGGCGAGGCGCCGCTCAAGGAAACGCTGGCCGCCGCCATGATCGCGGCCAGCGGCTGGGACCAGCAGTGCGCCGACGGCCTGCCGCTGTACGACCCTTGCTGCGGCAGCGGCACCATCGCCATCGAGGCCGCGCAGATCGCCTGCGGCATCGCGCCCGGCGGCCTGCGGCGCTTCGGCTTCGAGAAGCTGCTGCCGTTCCAGCCCCATGTCTGGCAGGCGCTCAAGGCCGAGGCCCAGGCCGCCGTCCATGCCCCCGTGGCGCCGGTGTTCGGCAGCGACGTGGCGCACCGCATGGTCGACTTCGCCCAGCGCAACGCCGAGCGCGCCGGCGTGAGCCATGCCGTGCAGCTGCGCGGCGGCGACGCGCTGCAGCGCATGCCGCCCAGCGAGCGGCCCGGCGTGATGCTGCTGAACCCGCCCTATGGCGAGCGCATCGCCGCCGCCGGCGTGGCCGGCCGCGGCCGCGAGGGCTTCCAGCCCGGCGCCCTGGCCTTGTCCCGCACTGCGCGCGCCGGCCGCGAGACCGCGCAGACCGACGACGGCGGCGACTTCTTCCTGCAGCTGGCCGCGCACTGGAAGAAGCACTACAGCGGCTGGACCGCCTGGATGCTGACCCCCGACCTCAAGCTGCCGGGCCGCATGCGCCTGAAGGAGTCGCGCCGCGTGCCGATGTGGAACGGCCCGATCGAATGCCGGCTGTTCCGTTTCGACCTGGTCCAGGGATCCGCCCGTGACAAGCCTGCCGCCGAGTCTGGTCGTACTTGATACGAATATCGTGCTGGACACCTTCGTGTTCAGCGACCAAGCGGCCCTGCCGCTGCGCGAGCGCTTGCAGGACGGCGGTCTGCAGTGGATCGCCGACGCCGCCATGCGCGAGGAGCTCGCGCGCGTGCTCGGCTACCCGCAGATCCGGCCGCGCCTGGCCTACTACGCCCTCGACGCCGCCCAGGTGCTGGCGGCCTTCGACCGCCACGCCCGCATCCTGCCCACGGCGCCCCGGGCCCAGGTGGTCTGCAAGGACCCCGACGACCAGAAGTTCATCGACCTGGCCGTGGCCCACCGGGCCTTGCTGCTGAGCAAGGACCGCGCCGTGCTGCGCCTGACGCGCCGGCTGCTGGCGCTGCAGGTTCCGACCGGCCGGACCATGGGCTGCGTTCAGGCGGCCTGATCGGCGCGGGCCAAGGCCATCAGCTGTGCCGCCGCGCCCAGCCGCTGCACGTCGCGCCCCCAGCGCCGCTGGGCCGGCAGGCGCCGCATCCAGGCCATGCGCTGCGCGCTCAGGCGCAACTCGGCGCGCACCTCGGGGCCCATCTGGTCGAGCCGGCGCCGCCACAGCGCCGCCGCCTGGGGCAGGGCGCCGGCCTCGTGCAGCAGTACGGCGGTGGCGTGCAGGTAGCTGAGCCAGTCGCGCGCCTGGCACTGCGCCAGGCTCAGCGCCAGGCGCGGGTCGTCCTCGAAATCGATGTAGCCGATCGCCCCGTCCGGGCAGCGCACCAGGTTGCGCGCGAAGGCCTGGCTCAGGCAGCTGCCGCGCGCATGCACCAGGGCGATCGCGTCCAGCCCGTCCTGCCACAGCGGCAGCAGCGCGGCCGCACCCTGGGCCACGGCCTGGTCCATTTCCTGGCCCAGGCTGCGCGCGGCCTGGCCCGGCGCGCCCAGGTCGGCCAGCAGCAGGCCGTCGGCCTGCTGGGCCAGCACCTCGGGCACGCGCAGGCCCAGGGCCCAGAGTTCGCGCAGGCGCTGGGCCTCGCGCGCGATCGCGGCTTCGCCGCCCAGGTTGGGCACCGGTCGCAGCACGCCCAGGCGCAGCAGGCCCGCCAGCGCGCCCATCAGCCAGTAGCGCCAGCGCCCATGGCGCGGCCCGGCTTTCTTGATCCAGGCGGTGCGGCCGTCGGGCAGCAGGTGGCGGGCCACGGTGCCGGGCTGCATGGGCAGGCTGTGGGACAGGAACCGGGCGTGCATCTCGCGATCCCCTTGCACCGGCCCGGCGCCGCTCGTGGCCTGAGTCTGCAGCATGCGAGGTCTCCTTCACGCCATGGAATGTTCTTGCCGGGCATTGCCGGCTACACTGCGCGCAAGCCCGGATGGCCGCATCATAAAGAACAATACCGGCCGCCCCTTCGACCTACCTGCCCCCCGCCATGACCCAAGCCCCATCCCCTGCCGACGCCGGCGCCCTGCGCGCCGAGGACTTCGACGAACTCGACGCCATCCTGGACGAGCTGCGCCAGCGCGACGACGAGACCCCGCAGTGGGAGTTCTGCGAGGGCTTCCTGGCCGCCCTGGTCTGCTGCCGCCGCTCCCTCCCGCAGGACGAATGGCTGCCGGTGCTGCTGGGCGGCGAGGAAGGCGAGACCTTCGCCGACGCGGCGCAGCGCCAGCGCTTCATGGCCCTGTGGCAGCGGCGCTGGGACGAGGTGCGTGCCGCGCTGGACGCGCCGGCCGAGTCGCTCGACGACGAGCAGGCCTACGCGCCCGAGGTCATGGACGTGCGCGGCGCGATCGCCGGCCTGCCCGAGGCCGAGCGCGCCGAGCTCGAGGGCGAGCTGCTGCCCGCCTTCGCCCAGGTCTGGGCGCTGGGCTTCATGTTCGCCGTGGAGAACTGGCCCGAGGAATGGGCGCCGCCGCGCGACCGCGAGGCCGCCAAATGGCTCGATGCCTCGCTGGAAGCCATCGTGGCCATGACCGAGGACGACGAGGAGGAGCCCACGCTGTCGGCGCTCAGCGAGGATGGGCCGCCCAGCGTCAGCGAGGCGCGCCTGAACGCCTACGCCGAGGCCCTGTGGGCGGTGTACGACCTGCGCGAGCTCTGGCGCGGCATCGGCCCGCGCGTGGAAACCGTGCGCAAGGCGCCCGAGCCCGGCCGCAACGACCCCTGCCCCTGCGGCAGCGGCAAGAAATACAAGAAATGCCATGGTGCCGTGGCCTGAGGGGCCGGGCCGCCATGGATGAAGCAAAGGAGAGGCAGAGCATGAAATCTTCATCCCAACCCTGGCGTGCCCTGGGGGTCGTCACCCTGGCGGCCCTGCTGATCAGCGGCTGCGAAACCATGCCGGGCGTGGCTGGACAGGTCGGCATCGCGGGTCCCAACGCCGCAGTGTCGGTGGCGTTCAGCGACCGCGACCGGCAGCTGATCAGCGAGTACTACGCGGCCCCCGCGCGCCGCGCCCCGCCCGGCCTGGCCAAGCGTGACCGCCTGCCGCCCGGGCTCGAGAAGCAACTGCAGCGCAACGGCCGGCTGCCGCCGGGCCTGCAGGGGCGCGGCCTGCCCGGCGACCTCGAGGCGCGGCTGACGCGCCTGCCCGAGGGCTATGCGCGCATCGTCATCGGCGGCGACATCGTGATCAGCAACACCCGTACCCAGGTCGTGGTCGACATCTTCAGGGGCGTCGTGCCCTACTGAGCGGGGTGCGCTCTCCTGGCTGTCCCGGCTTGACGAAGCGGGGCGCTGCGCGTTCAATGGGGGCACCACCGCCGCGGCGCAGCGGCCCGGCGGCGCGCATAAACGCCAAGGAGGAGACCCATGCGTGTCAGCGACCAGGACTATTTCCGCAGCTGCGTGGCCAAGGAGCGGCAGCTCGCGCACCTGCTGGGCCACAAGAACGTCGAGGAGTGCTACGAGAGCGCCGGCACGCTGTGGGACAACAACCGTGCCCTGCCGCAGTGGACGCGCGACTGGCAGGCCTGTGGCCCGCTGCTGGCGCGCTTCGCCATCCCCGTCAGCTATGGCCACGATCCCGGCCAGGCCGACCACAGCTACGCCATCGTCGGGTCCACGGTCGTGCATTTCGCCGACCACCCGAGCAAGGACCGCGCCCTGATGTACGGCATCGTCAAGGAGGTGATCCAGCACCTGGAGCATCCCAGGCGCTACGCGCTGGCCTAGCGCGAACGGGCCCTAAGCCAGCAACTCGACCAGGCGCCGCAGCGCATGGTCCACGGTCGCGGCGCGCACCGCGGCCCGGTCGCCGGCAAACTGACGGCGCTCCGCGCTGGTCCGTCCGGCCACGCACCAGCCGAACCACACGGTGCCGACCGGCTTGTCGGCGCTGCCGCCGCTGGGTCCCGCCACGCCGGTCACGGCCAGGCTGACCTGGGCCGGCGAACGCGCCAGAGCCCCCTCGGCCATGGCGCGCGCCACGGCCTCGCTGACCGCGCCGTGGCGCGCGATCAGCGCCGCGTCCACGCCCAGCAGCTCGGTCTTGGCGGTATTGGAGTAGCTCACGAAGCCGCGCTCGAACCAGTCGCTGGAGCCCGGCAGCTCGGTGCAGGCGCCGGCGATCAGGCCGCCGGTGCAGCTCTCGGCCGTGGCCAGCATCCAGCCCCGCCGCTTGAGCCGCTCGGCCAGTGGCTCGAGCATTGCGGCGGCGCTCACCAGGCCCTCCACAGCGCGATCACGAACAGGGTGCAGAAGGCCGCGACCAGGTCGTCGAGCAGGATGCCGAAGCCGCCGCGCCAGCCGAAGCCGTGCAGCAGCCGGTCGGCCCAGCCCACCGGGCCGGGCTTGACCGCGTCGAAGAAGCGGAACAGCGCGAAGGCCGCCAGCTGGCCCCAGAAGCCGGTCGGCAGCACCAGCCAGAGCACCAGCCAGAAGGCCACGATCTCGTCCCAGACGATGCGCCCGGGGTCCAGCAGGCGCAGGTGGCGCGCCGTCAGCGTGCAGGCCCACCAGCCCAGGCCCAGCGCGGCGGCGATCAGCAGGCCCTGCGCGCCCGGTGCCAGCCAGCGCTCGAGTACCAGCCAGGACAGCCAGGCCCAGAGCGTGCCGGCCGTGCCGGGCGCCACGGGCGAGAGGCCCGAGCCGAAGCCCATGGCGATGAAGTGCGCCGGGTGGGCCAGCATGAAGCGCGCGTCGGCGCGTGGCGGTGCCGGCGGCAACGGCGGGTTCAGCGCCGTGGGGGACTCGGGAGGCAATAGGGCGGTATCGGTGCGCTCGGTCATGGGGCTGATTATCGGCGTGCCATGTCGGCCAGCCACTGGGTCCAGTGGTCCATGCAGGCGCGGATTTTCGGCAGGCGCTGGCGCTGGCGCGGCATCACGGCATAGATGGTCACGCGCGGGCCGGCCATGCTGTCCTGCAAAAGCGGCACCAGCGCGCCGTCTTGCACCAGGGGGCGGGCCAGCAGGTCCATCAGCCGGGCGATGCCCACGCCATGCTGCACCAGGCTCAGCATCACGGCCGAGTTGTCGGTGCGTGTGTGGCCCTGCACCTGGAGCTCGCCGCCGCGCCGGTCCTCCCTGTCGGTCAGCGGCCAGCGGTTGAGCTGCGGGCTGACGCTGTTGGCCAGCAGGCGGTGCTGCCGCAGATCGTCCGGATGCCGGGGTGTGCCGAAGCGCGTCAGGTAGGCGGGCGAGGCATAGAGCGTGCGCGTGTAGCTGCCGATCTCGCGCGCCACCACGGTGTCGCTCGACGGCGTGCCGGTGCGGATCGCGATGTCTATGCCTTCGCGCGCCATGTCGGCGATCCGGTCGTCGGCGTTGATGTCGACGTGCAGCTGGGGATGGCGCTCGTAGAGGCTGGGCAGGCTGGGCGCGATCACGGTCTGCGCCAGCAGGGGGCTGACGCTCACGCGCACCCAGCCGCTGGGTCCGCTGATCTTGCCGCTGAGTTCGCTGGCCAGCTCTGCCGAGACGTCCAGCAGGCGCTGCCCGTAGGCCAGGAAGATGTCGCCCTCGTCGGTCAGCGAGAGGCCGTGCGTGCTGCGGTTGAGCAGGCGCAGCCCGCAGGCGGCCTCCAGCCGCGCGAGCGCGCGCGTGACCTGGCTGACCGGCACGTTGCGCTCGCGCGCCGCCGCAGACAGGCTGCCGAGTTCGGCGATGCGGGCGAACAGTGCGACGTCCTGGAGCTGCAGTTGCATGGCGGTACTTTGCATGGCTTTTGCAATTAATGCAAAACCAACGCCCATTTTTTGCCGTTTCCGTTCGTTGGATCAATCAATAAAGTTGATTCCACCGAAACTGAAAGGGATGCGCCATGAGCCCCTCCAAGACCTTCCCCGACTGGCCCGCATCGCCGGCACCCGCCGAGTTCAATCGCCTGCACGACGAGGCGCGATGCCTGGCGCTTGAACTGCGCCGCGAAGCCATGGAGGATTTCTGGCGCGGTGCCGATGCGGCCTTCGCCGCGACCCTGAGTCCGGCGCAGCGCAGCGCCTCGCGTCTGGCGCAGCGGCTGGCGCGTCATAGGCGCAGCCGGCCCGCGCCGACGCCCTAGGCGAAGTGATCGAACGACGCGTAGCGCTGGCTGATTGGCTGGCCCTGCGCGTCGACCAGGCGCAGGCCGGGCTCGGCCTCGATGCGGCCGATGCGCGTGACCGGGGTCCGGCTGGCCTGGGCGGCGGCCTGCACGGCCTGGCGCCCGGCGGGCGGGGCGGTGAACACGAGCTCGTAGTCGTCGCCGCCGGCCAGCACCCAGGCCAGCTGCTGCTCGGGATCCAGCGGGCGGCCGGCCTGGGCCAGCGGCGCGGCGGCGGCCAGCAGCGGTGCGGCCGCCTCGGCCTCGATGCGCGCGCCCACGCCGCTGGCCTTGAGGATATGGCCGAGGTCGCCGAGCAGGCCGTCGCTGACGTCGGCCGCGGCCGTGGCCAGGCCGCGCAGCGCCAGGCCCAGGGCCAGGCGCGGCGTCGGCTGCTCCAGGCGCGCGCGCGCGGCCTCGAATACCGGGTCCGGCAGCGCCAGCCGGCCCTGCAGCGCCTCGAGCGCCAGCCTTGCGTCGCCCAGGCTGCCGCTCACGTAGACCTCGTCGCCGACGCGCGCGCCCGAGCGCAGCAGGGCCTGGCCGCGCGGCACCTCGCCGAGCACGGTGATGCTGAGGTTCAGCGGGCCCTGGGTGGTGTCGCCGCCGATCAGCTCGCAACCATGGGCGTCGGCCAGGGCCAACAGGCCGCGCGCGAAGGGCGCCAGCCAGGCCTCGTCGACGCGCGGCAGCGCCAGGGCCAGCAGAAAGGCCAGCGGCTGGGCGCCGCAGGCGGCCAGGTCGCTGAGGTTCACGGCCAGCGCCTTGTGGCCCAGCTTGGCGGGGTCGACCTCGGGCAGGAAATGGCGTCCCTCGACCAGCATGTCGCTGGACAGGGCCAACTGCATGCCGGGCGCGGGCTGCAGCAGCGCGCAGTCGTCGCCCACGCCGAGGTCGGCGCGCCGCGCCGGGCGCTTGAAGAATCGGTCGATCAGCTCGAATTCACCCATGCGGCCGAGCATAACCCGCGGCGCTCAAGCGTCCGGCTGGCCGCGCAGGCGGCGCGCCGCCTGGCGCACCACCTCGGCCAGCAGGCGCTCCTGGCCCTGGCGTTCGCGCAGCCAGCGCGCGTCGTTGTGGTCGCGCCGGACGTCGTCGCGCAGGGTCTGTAGCATGCTGGCCGCGCCCAGCCCTTCGGCGTGGCGCTCGATCTGGTGCAGGGTGTGCAGGATGTGCTCGCGCAGCGCCATGTGCTTGCCCGTGGCGGGGTCGACGTAGATCGCGTCCAGGCCGAAGCGGCAGGCCTGGAAGCGGTTGTAGGTGTAGACCAGGTAGTCGTCCTCGGCCGGCAGGAAGGGCTGGTCCTGCATGAACCAGGACGCCAGGGCCTGCACGTAGCCGGCCAGGGCCGCCGCGCGCTCCACGGTCAGCGGCGTGTCGAACACGCGGATTTCTATGGTGCCGTACTCGGGCTTGGGCCGGATGTCCCAGTAGAAGTCCTTCATGCTCTTGACCACGCCGGTGCGCGTCATCTTCTCGAAGTACTGCCCGAACTCGGACCAGCTCAGCACGAAGGGAGCGCGGCCCGACAGCGGAAAGGCGAACACCGAGTTCAGCCGCGCCGAGTCGAAGGCCGTGTCCTGCCCCTGCACATAGGGGCTGGAAGCCGACAGCGCGATGAAGTGCGGGATGTAGCGCGACATGCGGTGCAGCGTGAGCAGGGCGGTGTCGGCGTCCGGGCAGCCCACGTGCACATGCTGGCCGAAGATGGTGAACTGCTTGGACAGGTAGCCGTAGAGCTCGGACAGCTCGCGAAAGCGCGGCTTGTCGTAGATGCGCCTCTCGTGCCATTGCTGGAACGGGTGCGTGCCGCCGCCGACCACGGCGATGTTGAGCTTGTCGGCGCAGCGCACCAGGGCGTCGCGGATCAGGCTGAGCTGCCCCAGCACCTCGGCCACCGAGTGGCAGACGCCGGTGGAGATCTCGATCATGCTCGAGGTCATCTCGGGCACCACGCTGCCGGGCAGGGCCTGCTTCTTCATCAGGCGCAGCATGTCGTCGGCGTAGGGCGCGAGGTCGTAGTCGTGCGTGTTGACCAGCTGCAGCTCGAGCTCGACGCCCAGCGACAGCGCGGCCGACTGCTGGAAGGGTTCAAGCGACATGGCGGTCTCCCGAGGCGGCGGCGCGCGGCGCGGACCTGCTGCGCGCGCTTTCCCCCGCGCGCAGCAGGGCGAAGGTGGCGATCACCGCGCCCAGCACCTCCATCAGCAGGATGGCGGGCAGGGCGATGGCCGAGATCTCGGGGCCCAGGCGCGGCGAGGCGGACGCGAACTGCGAGGTCATCAGCAGCGCCACCGAGGACAGCGGCGACATGGCGCAGCCGACCCACAGGGCCTGCTTCCAGGCCATGCCGCTGCCTATGCTGGCCACGGTGAGCGCCGCGACCTTGGCCAGCCCGCGCGCGGCCAGCAGCGCCAGCACCAGCACGGCGACGGCGCGGCTCCAGCCGCTCTGGGTCGCATGGGCGGCCACGGTGGACACCAGCACGAACATCAGCATGGTGATCAGCGAGGCGGCGGTGCCGAGCTGGCGCGGCCAGGCCCAGGGGCGCGGATGCAGCTGCTTGAGCAGCATGCCGCCGAGCAGGGCCGCCAGCGCCGCCGAGCCGCCGAACTGCGCCGCCAGCGCGGTGCCGGCCGCGATCATGGCCAGCAGCAGGATGGCGGTGTTCTCGCTCGTGGGGTTCATCACGCGCAAGGCCATGCGCAGCGCCAGCGCCAGCAGCGCCGCGACCACGAAGGACAGGCCCAGCACCACGGCGAGCGGGTAGATCGTGTCCATCAGCCTGTCCTGCGCCCGGCCCATCAGGCCGGCCTGGGCGCTGCTCAGGGTCAGCGCGTACAAGGTGTTCAGGGTGGACAGCACGACGGCGCGCTCGGTCACGGGGCCGGAGGCGCGCATGTCCATGACCACGCGCGTGAGCACGGCCGGCGAGGCGGCGACCGCGACCGTGGCCACGGCCTCGGCCACCTCGAGGTCGACCTTGAGCGCCTTGAGCGTGGCCAGCACGGCGACATAGGTCAGCGTGGCCTCCAGCAGGCTTTGCACCAGCACCATGGGGTTGTGGCGGAACCAGCGCACCGAGGTGCGCGCCCCGGCCTCGAACAGCACCACGGCGATGCCGAGCTCGACCAGGAACAGGCCTATGCCCTGCAGCGGCCAGATGGCGCCGCTGAAGCCGGCCAGGCCGGCGAGCGCGCCCACGACCGAATAGCCGGCCAGCTTGGGCAGGCCGGTGAAGCGCTGCAGCAGGTGGCCGGCGGCCGCGGCCACGGCCAGCAGCAGCGACCATTCGAGGGTGGGCAGACCGGCCGAGGGCTTGGCCCATTCGGCCCAGATGGCCATGAGTTCGTCCATGCGATTGTTCCTCTGGTTCGGGATGGCGGGCCGGCAGGAGGCCGGTCGCGCCGCGGCCGCTGCTCGATGGCGGGGCCGCGCGACAGGGGAGGCGCGGCGCGAGGCGGGCCCGCGGCGCACGAAGCAGGCGGCCCCGGTCTCATGGTCCGGGCCGGGCTGTCGAGGCCTATTTTGGCCCAGGAAGGACGGATTGGCGCCGAGCGCCGCCGATACGCTGTAACAACCTTTTTTACAAAAGGGGTCATTGCGGTCCGGCCGCCCCGGCCTCGGCCCGGTGCCGCGGCGGCAGCAGGAAGGAGGCCGGGGCCTGGAGCAGGCGCCGGCGCAGCGCGGCGTGGATGCGGCGCCGGTCGACCCGGGTCACGCTGTGCGCTGCCAGCGCGAGCCGGAACGCGAGGTAGAAGCTCACCGCGAGGTTCAGCGGCCCGATCACGGCGATGCCGGCGAGCGCCCACCAGAAGTCCGGCAGCTGCCATGCCGCCTGGCCCAGCGTCGCCGCGGCGGCCGCGACCTGGCCGGTGGACAGCGTGACGTGGCGCACCTCCAGGCCGAGCCCGAAGAAGGCGGTGAAGGCCGGCACCAGGCCCAGCATCAGGCCCAGCGAGATGTTGGCGCTGAAGCCCGAGATGTGGCGGCGCAGGAAGCCCGACCAGCGCTGCGCGCGCGCCGTGCCCCCCAAAAGGCGCGCGCAGCGCGGATGGTGCGCGATGGCCGAGTCGAGCCGGTGGAACACGAACCAGTTCTCCACCCAGCCGGCGATGATGCTGGAGGCGAACAGCAGCACCCCGGTGAAGGCTGCGAACAGCGCGGTGGGGCCGAGCAGATGCTGCTCGTGCAGCACCTTCCGGGTGTGCGCCAGGTCGACCATGGGCGGCAGGCCGGCCAGGCGCAGCGCCCAGCAGATCAGCAGCACCACCGGCACCACCAGGCCCAGGTTGCCGAGGATGGCAGCGATCTGCGAGCGCAGCAGGTTCGCCACCTCGTCGACGAAGCTCTCCACAGCGCCGGCGTCGCCCATGTCCTTGAGCTTGGCGGCCATGGCCGAGGCCGTCATGGCGGGCTGCTTGGTGGCCACGGTCCAGTGCATCAGCATGATCAGCACGAAGGAGGCGGCGTAGTTCAGGCCCGCCGCCAGGCCGCTCCAGAAGGCCGACAGGCCCAGCGCGTAGATCGCGAACTTGGCCCAGGTGGTGAAGGCCAGCACCGCGCCGCCGCCGGCGGCCGCGCCCAGCATGGCCCGGTACTCGGCGGCGTCGCGCGTGATGTAGTGCTCGCCGCTCTCGGCGCTGCGCTCGGCCACCTTGGCCGCCGTGAGGTGCGAGCTCGTCGTGATCAGCGCGCGCAGGCTGCGGCGGTCCTCGCTGATCTGCGCCAGCTGGGCCAGCAGCTCGGTCATGGCCTGGGCCGGCTGGTCGCTGCTCAGGCAGTCCAGCAGGGCCTTGATGCGGATGATGCGCTCGCGCAGCTGGCGCAGGCGGAACACGATGCCCACCGAGACGCCGTGCGCGTCGAGGTGGGCGTAGACGGTGTAGGCGGCGTGGCGGCAGGCGTCGAGCTGCTCTCGCAGCACGCCGGCTGCCACCAGGGCCGGCGCGCTCTGCGCCCCGTGGGTGGCCACGGCGGCGCGCAAGGCTTCGAAATGCGCGGGCAGATCATGGAAGGGGCGCGCCTGCTTGGCGGCGTCCGACATGCGGATGCGGATCTCGGAGGCGAAGCCGGTAGCGCTGACCTGGCTGACGCTGTAGGTCAGCGCGTCCATCAGCAGGCGGCTGCCGGGTTCCGGCGCATCGGCCGGCGCGTCGGCAGGGGCGGCGGCGAGCAGCAGGCGGTGCAGCCGCGCCAGCGTGTCAGCGTCGAGCGCGCGCAGCCACTGGGCGTCGTAGGCCGTGGGCCGCAGCAGGTCGAACAGCTCGCCCAGGTCGCTGGTCTCGGGCGTGCCCGGCAGCAGCTTGCGCCGCAGCCGGTGGCCGAACTCGCTGAAGAAGGCCGAGCGCGGCGCGAAGCCGTGGTCGGCCAGCAGCGGCGTGGCGTCCACCGTGGCCAGGAAGGCCTGCCACCAGCGGCGCCAGCGCTGCCCCTCCTCGGGGTGGGCCAGGGTCGCGTCGAGCAGCAGGCGCAGGCGCGCCGCGGCGGCGCTCACGTTGGCGCCGTCGCCGCGCAGCCACTGCACCAGGTCGATCAGCCAGAGGTGGCGCCCGGCCAGCGGGGCCTCGGGGTCCAGCGTGGCAAGCAGTCGTGTCAGGTCGGGTGGGGGACTTGCCATGTGCTCAGTGCAGCACGCGCCCGCGTCCCTGGGCCTGGCCGTCGGCCTCGAGCACGAACAGCGGGATGCTGGTCTCGAAGCGCTCGCCGTCCTCGGCCACGCAGAAGTAGCTGCCATGCATGGTGCCGCTGGCGGTGCGCAGGCGGCAGCCGCTGGTGTACTGGAAGGACTCGCCGGGCTTGAGCAGGGGCTGGTGGCCGACCACGCCCAGGCCCTTGACCTCCTCGGTGTGGCCGCGCGCGTCGCTGATGATCCAGTGGCGCGAGATCAGCTGCGCGGCGATCTCGCCGGTGTTGCTGATGGTGATGGTGTAGGCGAAACCGTAGGCGTCCTGCCCGGGATCGGACTGCTCGGGCAGGTACTGGGGCTCGACTTCCACGCTGAACTGGTACTTGGACATGGCGCCATGGTAACTGCGACAATTCCGCGATGAGCTCGACCTACCGCATTGCCCCCTCCATACTGTCCGCCGACTTCGCCCGCCTGGGCGAGGAGCTGCGCGACGTCATCGCCGCCGGCGCCGACTGGATCCATTTCGACGTGATGGACAACCATTACGTGCCCAACCTGACCTTCGGTCCCATGGTCTGCCAGGCGCTCAAGCCGCACGCCAAGCGCGCCGACGGCAGCGCGGTGCCGATCGACGTGCACCTCATGATCCAGCCCGTCGACGCGCTGGCCGCCGCCTTCGCCGAGGCCGGTGCCGACCTGATCAGCTTCCATCCCGACGCCTCGGCCCATGTGCACCGCAGCGTGCAGGCGATCAAGAGCAAGGGCTGCCAGGCCGGCCTGGTGTTCAACCCGGCCCAGCCGCTGGACGCGCTGGACTGGGTGATCGACGAGATCGACCTGGTGCTGATCATGTCGGTCAACCCCGGCTTCGGCGGCCAGAGCTTCATCGACTCGGCGCTGCGCAAGATCGAGCAGGCGCGCCAGCGCATCGAGGCCAGCGGACGCGACATCCGGCTCGAGGTCGATGGCGGCATCAAGGCCGACAACATCCGCCGCGTCGCCGACGCCGGCGCCGACACCTTCGTGGCCGGCAGCGCGATCTTCGGCAAGCCCGACTACCGTGCCGTGATCGAAGCCATGCGGGCCGAGCTGGCGCGCTGAGCCCTAAACCTGGACGCCACTGTGGTTTCTCGCACGTACCACGCTCGGAGGCTGCGCTCAATATAATTGTTCCTAGATGTAAAGCCTCTGGAACAGGGGCAGCAGGCGGTGCGCGGAAATGGACAGGCGTCTTTTCGGTAGCGACGGCGTGCGCGGACGCATGGGCGAGGCGCCCATGACGCCGGAAATGGTCATGCACCTGGGCTATGCCACGGGCAAGGTGCTGGTCGATGAGGCCGCACGCCAGCACCGTTCCGAGCGGCCCACGGTGCTGATCGGCAGCGACACCCGCAGTTCGGCCTACATGATCGAGGCGGCGCTGGGCGCAGGTTTCTCCGCCACCGGGGTCGACGTGATGCATTCGGGGCCGCTGCCACCCCCGGCCGTGGCCTACCTGACCCGCCAGATGCACCTGTCGGCCGGCATCGTGGTCCATGCCTCGCACCAGGCGCGCGACGACAACGAGGTCCATTTCTTCTCTTCCGAAGGGCGCCCGCTGCCCGAGGCCGTGGAACTGGCCATCGAGGCCGAAATGACCGCCCCGATCGACTGCGTGCCGCCGCCCCGCGCCGGCACCTCCAGGCGCATGCGCGATCCCAGCCGCCACTACCTGGACTTCTGCAAGAGCAGTTTCCCGGCGGGCCGTGACCTGCAGGGCCTGCGGCTGCTGGTGGACAGCGGCACCGGCACCGGCTACCAGCTGGCCCCCCAGGTGTTCGGCGAGCTCGGCGCCGAGGTGCTTGCGCTCGACCCCGTGCTCGATCCGGGCCGGGACGCATCGGGCGAGATCTCGCCGGCCGCGCTGGCGCAGGCCGTGCGGCGGCAGGGTGCCGCGCTCGGCATCGCGCTCGACGCCGAAGGCGACCGCCTGTGCATGGCGGACGGGGAGGGCGCCAGCTACGACGGCGACCACCTGCTCTACGTGATTGCCCGGCACCTGCGCCAGCGCGGCGCGCTGGCCGGCGGCGTGGTGGGCACGCAGATGAGCAACCTGGGACTGGCCCATGGGCTCAGCGACCTCGGCATCCCGTTCGCGCGTGCCGTGGACGGCGACCGCGGCCTGCTGGACCTGATGCTGAAGCGCCATTGGCGGCTCGGCGGCGACCCCTCGGGCCACATCATCTTCCTGGACCGCCAGTTCACCGGCGACGGCATCATCGCGGCGCTGCTGGTCCTGCAGGCGCTGCGTGAAAGCGGGTCGTCGCTGTCTCGGCTGACCCAGGACCTGACCCTGTACCCGCGGCGCGTGGTGCCCGTGGGGCTGCCGCCCGAGGCCGCCTGGCGCGACCATCCCGCCCTGCTGCGGTGCAAGATCGAAGTCGAATCCGCGCTGGCGGGCATGGGTCGGGTGCTGCTGATCCCGTCCGAAACCGGGTCATTGCTGAGGGTGGTGGTGGAGGCCCCGGAGCCTGAGCTGGCCGGCGAGCTCGCCCAGCGTCTGGCCGACACCGTGGCGGTCGAGCTTGGCGGTGAGCTGCTGGACGCCGCGTCACCCGGCAATGGCACCGCTGCATGATCGGACGCGGCAGTCGGCGCAATGTGCGCCAGCGCACCTAAAACTGGGTATTGCCGGATCGAATGGATCGGCCAAGAATGAGCCCAAAAAGTGGAGGCTGAGCGCGCATCCCAGGCGAGCGGCTTCCAGCCGCCTTTGGCCAAGGAGCCTATGCCCAGTCCATTGTCACCCTTGCAGAACCATCTGCTGGCGGCCCTGCCGGACGAGGTTTTCCAGCGCTTGCTGCCGCACGTGAGGGCAGCGGACCTGCACCCGGGCCAGATGCTTTACGAGTCCGGCATCGCCCAGGGCTCGGCTTATTTCCCGGTCAGCTGCACGGTGTCCCTGCTGCATGTGATGGAGAACGGCGCGACGGCCGAGGTGGCCGTGGTCGGGTCCGAGGGCCTGCTCGGATTTTCCATGCTGATGGGCGGCGAGCCGCGGCCTTGCCGCGCCGTGGTCCTGCATGGCGGCGGCGGCTTCCTGCTCAGCGCCCAGCGCCTGCAGGAAGAGTTCAACCGCGCCGGCGCCCTGATGCAATTGCTGCTGCGCTACACCCAGGCCTTCATCTGCCAGGTGTCGCAAACCGCGGTCTGCAACCGCCACCACGCGATCGACCAGCAGCTGTGCCGCTGGCTGCTGCTGAGCGTGGACCGGCAGCCCGGGCGTGATCTGCTGATGACCCAGGAGTTGATCGCCAGCATGCTCGGCGTGCGCCGCGAGGGCATCACCGAGGCGGCGGGCAAGCTGCAGCACGCGGGGCTGATCAACTACCGGCGCGGCCACATCAAGGTGCTGGACCGCGCGGGCCTGGAGGCCCGGGCCTGCGAGTGCTACGCCGCGGTGGAGCGCGAGTACCGGCGGCTGCTGCCGGCGCCACGGGCAATCGGGCACTGAGCAGCCGGGCCCCGGCGCAGGGCATGGCATTGGCGCTATGCTCGGCCGATGACCAGGCCAGAGCGCGTTTCCCCGATGTCCATTCCCTCGCTGGCAGGCCTCGAGCTAGACGCCTGCATCGTCGACCTGGACGGCACCCTGGTCGACACGCTGGGCGATTTCGAGGCCGCGCTGAACCTCATGCTGGCCGAGCTGGGCCGCCCTGCGGTCACGCGCTCGCTGGTCGAGCGCCTGGTGGGCAAGGGCTCGGAGCATTTGATCCGTTCGGTGATGGCGCACCAGGCGCGCGAGCGCGGCGGCCCGGACGCGGCCGTGCCCGATGCGCTGTACGAGCCGGCCTGGCGCGCCTACCAGCGGCATTACCTGGAAGTCAACGGCCGCCACAGCCGGGTCTACCCCGGCGTCATCGAGGGCCTGCACGCCCTGCGGGCGGCCGGGCTGCCGCTGGCCTGCCTGACCAACAAGCCGGGCGCGTTCGCGCGGCCGCTGCTGAAGGCCAAGGGCCTGGACGGCTATTTCGGGCCGGTGTTCGGCGGCGATGCCTTCGCACGCAAGAAGCCCGACCCGCTGCCCCTGCTCAAGACCTGCGAGGCGCTGGGTACCCACCCGGGCCGCACCCTGATGATCGGCGACTCGAGCAACGACGCCCAGGCCGCGCGCGCGGCCGGCTGCCCGGTGCTGCTGGTGACCTACGGCTACAACCATGGCGAGCCGGTGCGCGCCGTGGACGCCGACGGCTTCGTCGACTCGCTGGGGGAGCTGGCTGGGTGAGAATCCGGGGGCGCGCCGGGGCGCGGCTTTGCTACACTCTGGCCACGATGTTCATTCACGGCACTTTCCACTGCGCTTGCCTGCCGGGCCTGCAAGGCCGGGGAGCCTGGCCTTGGCGTAAGCCAGAGTAACGTGCATTTCTGACCGCGCGGCCGCAGGCCCGCGCCCAGGCGCTCCCGGCACCTCTGGCCGCGGGGCACAGGATGGATGAACGCAACCCTTGCCCAGAATCCACAGGGTTGTCGAGGCTCGATGGAGGCTTCTCTCGTGATCACCGAACTTGAATTCAAAAGCCTGGCCCAGCAGGGCTACAACCGCATCCCGCTGATGGCCGAGGCCTTCGCGGACTTGGAAACCCCTCTTTCCCTCTACCTCAAGCTGGCCCACAGCAAGGACGGCGGCAGGCACAGCTTCCTGCTCGAGTCCGTGGTCGGCGGCGAGCGCTTCGGCCGCTACAGCTTCATCGGCCTGCCGGCGCGCACCCTGCTGCGCGCCAGCGGCTTCGGCGCCGACGCCGTCACCGAGGTGGTGCGCGATGGCCAGGTGGTGGAGACGGCCACCGGCAACCCGCTGGACTTCATCGCCGCCTACCAGCAGCGCTTCAAGGTGGCGCTGCGCCCCGGCCTGCCGCGCTTTTGCGGCGGCCTGGCCGGCTACTTCGGCTACGACGCGGTGCGCTACATCGAGAAGAAGCTCGAGCGCAGCTGCCCGCCCGACACCCTGGGCTGCCCCGACATCCTGCTGCTGCAGTGCGAGGAGCTGGCCGTCATCGACAACCTCTCGGGCAAGCTCTACCTCATCGTCTACGCCGACCCGGCCCAGGCCGAGGCCTACGCCGGCGCCAAGAAGCGCCTGCGCGACCTGCGCGAGCAGCTCAAGTACTCGGTCAGCGCGCCGGTGGTCAAGCCCAGCCAGGGCTACCCGGTCGAGCGCGAGTTCGCCAAGCCCGACTACCTGGCCGCGGTCGAGCGCGCCAAGGAGCTGATCTTCGCCGGCGACTTCATGCAGGTGCAGGTCGGCCAGCGCATCAAGAAACGCTACACCGAGAGCCCGCTCTCGCTGTACCGCGCGCTGCGCTCGCTCAACCCCAGCCCCTACATGTACTACTACCACTTCGGCGATTTCCACGTGGTGGGGGCCAGCCCGGAGATCCTGGTGCGCCAGGAGCATGTGGAGGCGGGACAGAAGATCACCATCCGGCCGCTGGCCGGCACGCGTCCGCGCGGCGCCACGCCCGAGAAGGACAAGGCGGCCGAGGTCGAGCTGATCAACGACCCCAAGGAGCGCGCCGAGCACGTGATGCTGATCGACCTGGCGCGCAACGACATCGGCCGCATCGCCCGGACCGGCAGCGTCAAGGTCACCGAGGCCTTCGTGGTCGAGCGCTACAGCCACGTGATGCACATCGTCAGCAACGTCGAGGGCCTGCTCGAGGAGGGCATGACCAGCATGGACGTGCTCAAGGCCACCTTCCCGGCCGGCACGCTGACCGGCGCGCCCAAGGTGCACGCCATGGAGCTGATCGACCAGCTCGAGCCCAGCAAGCGCGGCCTGTACGGCGGCGCCTGCGGCTACCTCAGCTACGCCGGCGACATGGACGTGGCGATCGCCATCCGCACCGGCATCATCAAGGACCAGACGCTGTACGTGCAGGCGGCCGCCGGCGTGGTGGCCGACTCGGTGCCCGAGCTCGAATGGAGGGAGACCGAGGCCAAGGCGCGCGCCCTGCTGCGCGCGGCGGAACTCGTGGAGGAGGGCCTCGAATGACACGCGCGATCGACAAGGTGCAGCACTGCACCACCATGGAAGACGTGCGTCGCCAGATCGACGCGCTCGACGACATCCTGGTGCCCCTGCTCGTGCAGCGGGGCGGCTACATGACGCAGGCTGCGCGCATCAAGCAGGACGCGGCGCAGGTGCGTGACGAGGCGCGCATCCAGGCCATCGTGGACCGCGTGCGCCCGCGCGCCGAGGCCGAGGGCGGAGCGCCCGAGCTGATCGAGGCTATCTACCGCAGCATGATGGAGGCCTACATCGCCTATGAACACCGCGAATTCGCGCGCCTGCGCGAAGACGCACCCCGCACGGCACGAGAAGGGTGAGCATCATGAAACTGCTGATGATCGACAACTACGACTCGTTCACCTACAACATCGTCCAGTACTTCGGCGAACTCGGTGCCCAGGTCGAGGTGTTCCGCAACGACGAGATCACGCTCGAGGGCATCGCCGAGCGGCGCCCGGACCGGCTGGTGGTCTCGCCCGGTCCCTGCTCGCCGGCCGAGGCCGGCATCTCGGTCGCGGCCATCCGGCATTTCGCCGGCCAACTGCCCATCCTCGGCGTCTGCCTGGGGCACCAGAGCATAGGCGCGGCCTTCGGCGGCAAGATCGTGCGTGCCCGCCAGCTGATGCACGGCAAGACCAGCCTGATCTCCACCGACCAGAAGGGCGTGTTCGCCGGCCTGCCCAGGCAGTTCACGGTCAACCGCTACCACTCGCTGGCGATCGAGCGCGAGAGTTGCCCCGAGGAGCTGGAGGTCACGGCCTGGACCGAGGACGGCGAGATCATGGGCGTTCGCCACCGCAGCCTGGACATCGAGGGCGTGCAGTTCCACCCCGAGTCCATCCTCACCGAGCATGGCCACGATATGCTGAAGAACTTCCTGGAGCGCTGAGCATGAGCGCCGCCGGACCGCTCCAAGGCGCGAAGGCCCCCTCGGGGGGCAGCGCCGCGGCTTGGGCCGCAAGCGTGGGGGCCGCATGATGGGCGTCGACCACCTGGGGCTGTTCGTCGTCGCGGGCCTGCTGCTCAACCTGACGCCGGGGCCCGACGTGCTGTTCATCGTGACGCGCGCGCTGAAGTCGGGCGCGCGCGCCGGCATGGTGGCGGCGCTGGGCATTGCGGCCGGCTGCTGCGTGCACATTCTCGCGGCGGCCGTCGGCGTCAGCGCCCTGGTCGCGGCCTCGGCCACGGCCTTTGCCGTGCTCAAGTGGCTGGTCGCGGCCTACCTGGTCTATGTCGGCCTGTCCATGTTGCTGGCGCGCCGCGCGCGTGAATCCGGGCCGGTGGTCCTGGCCCCGGACGCGGTGGCGTTGCGGCCCGGCCTGGGCCGGCTGTTCCTGCAGGGCTTCTGGACCAATGCGCTCAACCCCAAGGTGGCGCTGTTCTTCCTGGCCTTCGTTCCGCAGTTCATCGCGCCCGGGGCGGGCGACCCCACGCTGGCCTTCCTGGGGCTGGGCGCCCTGTTCAACCTCAACGGCCTGCTGGTCAACTTCGGCTGGGCGCTGCTGGCGGCCTGGCTGGCCGGGCGGCTGGGCTCGCTGCGCCATGGCCTGGCCGGTCTGCAGCGCGTGGCCGGCGCTCTGTTCATAGGCTTCGGCCTCAAGCTGGCGCTCTCGGATGCGCCGGTCCCGTCACGATAGAAGGAGCTTGCAAATGTCCATCACCCCCCAGGAAGCCCTGCAGCGGACCATAGAGCACCGCGAGATCTTCCACGACGAGATGCTGGTCCTCATGCGCATGATCATGAAGGGCGAGCTCTCGCCCGTGATGACGGCCGCGCTGGTCACCGGCCTGCGCGTCAAGAAGGAAACCATAGGCGAGATCACGGCCGCGGCGCAGGTGATGCGCGAGTTCTCGACCAAGGTCCAGGTGGCCGACACCCGGCACCTGGTCGACATCGTGGGCACGGGCGGCGACGGGGCCCACACCTTCAACATCTCCACCTGCGCCATGTTCGTGGCCGCCGCCGCGGGCGCGCGGGTCAGCAAGCATGGCGGCCGCAGCGTGTCCAGCAAGTCCGGTAGCGCCGACGTGGTCGAGCGTCTGGGCGGCAGCCTGGACCTGACGCCCGGGCAGATCACGCGCAGCATTGCCGAAGTGGGCATAGGCTTCATGTTCGCGCCCAACCACCATCCGGCCATGAAGAACGTGGCGCCGGTGCGCAAGGAGCTGGGCGTGCGCACCATCTTCAACATCCTGGGCCCGCTCACAAACCCGGCCGGCGCGCCCAACATCCTGATGGGCGTGTTCCACCCCGACCTGGTCGGCATACAGGTGCGCGCCCTGCAGCGCCTGGGCGCCGAGCACGCGCTGGTGGTCTACGGCCGCGACGGCATGGACGAGATCAGCCTGGGCGCGGCCACCATGGTCGGCGAGCTCAAGAACGGCGAGATCAGCGAGTACGAGATCCACCCCGAGGACTTCGACCTGCCCATGGCCAGCAACCGCACGCTGAAAGTGGAGACGCCCGAGCAGTCGCTGGCCCTGATCCACGGCGTGCTCGACAACGACCATGGCGCGGCGCGCGACATCGTGATTTTCAACGCCGGCGTCGCGCTGTACGCGGCCAACGTGGTGGCCACGATGGAGGACGGCGTGGAGCGGGCGCGCGCGGCGATCGATTCCGGCGCGGCCAAGGCCAAGCTGGCCCAGTTCGTGGCCTTCAGCCAGTCGGTGAGGGCGCAGGCATGAGCGACATTCTTGACAAGATCGTCGCCGTCAAGCGCGAGGAGGTCGCGGCCGGCCTGAAGAAGAAGTCGCTGGCCGCGATGCGCGCCGACGCCGAGAGCCGGGTGCTGACGCGCGATTTCGTCGGCGCGATGCGCGCGCGCATCGCCGCCGGCCAAGCCGCCGTGATCGCCGAGGTCAAGAAGGCCAGCCCTTCCAAGGGCGTGCTGCGCGAGGACTTCGTGCCGGCCGACATCGCGCAAAGCTATGCCGAGCACGGCGCGGCCTGCCTGTCGGTGCTGACCGACCGCCAGTTCTTCCAAGGCAGCATCGACTACCTCAAGCAGGCCCGCGCCTCCTGCGACCTGCCGGTGCTGCGCAAGGACTTCATGGTCGACCCCTACCAGGTCTACGAGGCGCGCGCCATCGGCGCCGACTGCATCCTGCTGATCGCGGCCTGCCTGGACGACGCCCGGATGGCCGAGCTCGAGGCCATCGCGCGCGGTCTGGACATGGCGGTGCTGGTCGAGGTGCACGACCGCGCCGAGCTCGAGCGCGCGCTCAGGCTCAAGACCCCGCTGGTCGGCATCAACAACCGCAACCTGCGCAGCTTCGAGGTCAGCCTGGACACCACGCTGTCCATGCTCAAGGACGTGCCGGCCGACCGGCTGCTGGTCACCGAAAGCGGCATCCTCACGCGCGCCGACGTGCAGCGCATGCGCGACGCCGGCGTGCACGCCTTCCTGGTCGGCGAGGCCTTCATGCGCGCGAGCGACCCCGGTGCCGCGCTGGCGGCGCTGTTCTCCTGAACGCGCGCCGCGGAGCATGCGCATGCGATCACCGGTTCAGGCTGAACTGATGCTCGACGAGCCGCCGCCGGCGGCAGACCGGCCCGCCGGGCGTCTGGGCGCCTGGCTGGACGGCCTGGAGGGGGTGGCGCCCGACTGGCGGCCGCTGGTCGACGCCTTCCTGGCCGGCCCCGAGGGGCGGCGGGTCGAGGCTTTCGTGCGCGCGCGCCTGGCGGCCGGGGCGGCGGTCTATCCGCCGCTGCCGCTGCGCGCCCTGGCGCTGACGCCGCGCGCGGCGGTGCGCGTGGTCATCCTGGGCCAGGACCCCTACCACGGCCCCGGCCAAGCCGAGGGCCTGGCCTTCTCGGTGGCGCCCGGGGTCAGGATCCCGCCCAGCCTGCGCAACATCTTCAAGGAACTGCAGCGCGACCTGGGCCTGGCGCCGCCGGCCGACGGCTCGCTGGTGCGCTGGGCGCGTCAGGGCGTGCTGCTGCTCAACACCAGCTTCACGGTGGAGGATGGGCAGGCCGGCAGCCACGCACGCCGGGGCTGGGAGGCCTTGAGCGACGCCGCGGTGCAGGCCGTGGCGCAGGGCTCTCGCCCCGCGGTGTTCATGCTCTGGGGAGGGCATGCCCAGGCCAAGCGGCCGCTGATCGAAGCGGCCGCTCAGGGTGGGCGGCACCTGGTGCTGACGGCCAACCACCCCTCGCCGCTGTCGGCCCTGCGGCCGCCCCAGCCTTTCCTGGGCTGCGGCCACTTCCGCTCGGCCAACGACTACCTGGTGCGCCAGGGGGAAAAGCCGGTCGAATGGTAAATTCTTTGGCCCGGCATCGTCATCGGGCAAAAATGCTGGCATAATCCTGAGTTCGCTGCGGAGGAGTGCCCGAGTGGCTAAAGGGGGCAGACTGTAAATCTGTTGGCTTACGCCTACGCTGGTTCGAATCCAGCCTCCTCCACCAGCAAAAAAATCTGGCCATGCCAGTTGACGGCGAGCGTTTGGAAAAGGTTTCCGTGCATTGGCTCCCGCGGGTCGCGCCTGGTGCGTGGCCGTGCGGTCGATGCGGGAGTAGTTCAATGGTAGAACCTTAGCCTTCCAAGCTAATGACGCGGGTTCGATTCCCGTCTCCCGCTCCAGTCGACGGTGTGGCGAGTGCAGAATTTTCTGCCCTTGTGGCTCAGTGGTAGAGCACTCCCTTGGTAAGGGAGAGGTCGCGGGTCCGATTCCCGCCAAGGGCACCATTCTCAGGGTGTGCGACCGGTTCGCGTGCCTGGTGTCGCGGTTGTTGACTAATTGTTTTTTTCGGAGTCGAAAAAATGGCAAAAGAGAAATTTGAACGGACCAAGCCGCACGTCAACGTCGGCACCATCGGCCACGTGGACCACGGCAAGACGACCCTGACGGCGGCCATCGCCACGGTGCTGGCGGCCAAGTTCGGCGGCGAAGCCAAGGCCTACGACCAGATCGACGCGGCTCCGGAAGAGAAGGCGCGCGGCATCACCATCAACACCGCCCACGTCGAGTACGAGACGGCCAACCGCCACTACGCCCACGTGGACTGCCCGGGCCACGCCGACTACGTCAAGAACATGATCACCGGCGCCGCCCAGATGGACGGCGCCATCCTGGTGTGCTCGGCCGCCGACGGCCCCATGCCCCAGACCCGCGAGCACATCCTGCTGGCCCGTCAGGTCGGCGTGCCCTACATCATCGTGTTCCTGAACAAGTGCGACATGGTCGATGACGCCGAGCTGCTGGAGCTGGTCGAAATGGAAGTGCGCGAGCTGCTCTCCAAGTACGACTTCCCCGGTGACGACACCCCCATCATCCACGGCTCCGCCAAGCTCGCCCTCGAAGGCGACAAGGGCCCTCTGGGCGAAGAGGCCATCATGAAGCTGGCCGAAGCCCTGGACACCTACATCCCCACGCCCGAGCGCGCGGTGGACGGTGCCTTCCTGATGCCCGTGGAAGACGTGTTCTCCATCTCCGGCCGCGGCACCGTGGTGACCGGCCGTATCGAGCGCGGCATCGTCAAGGTTGGCGAGGAAATCGAGATCGTCGGCATCAAGCCCACGCTCAAGACCACCTGCACCGGCGTGGAAATGTTCCGCAAGCTGCTGGACCAGGGCCAGGCTGGCGACAACGTCGGCATCCTGCTGCGCGGCACCAAGCGCGAGGAAGTCGAGCGCGGCCAGGTGCTGTGCAAGCCCGGCTCCATCAAGCCGCACACCCACTTCACCGGTGAGGTCTACGTGCTGAGCAAGGACGAGGGCGGCCGCCACACCCCGTTCTTCAACAACTACCGCCCGCAGTTCTACTTCCGCACCACGGACGTGACCGGCGCCATCGAGCTGCCCGAGGGCAAGGAAATGGTGATGCCTGGCGACAACGTGTCGATCACCGTCAAGCTGATCGCCCCGATCGCCATGGAAGAAGGCCTGCGCTTCGCCATCCGTGAAGGCGGCCGCACCGTCGGCGCCGGCGTCGTGGCCAAGATCATCGAGTAATCGAGGCTCGTAGGGGTATAGCTCAACTGGCAGAGCGTCGGTCTCCAAAACCGAAGGTTGGGGGTTCGATTCCCTCTGCCCCTGCCACCCATGGGGTGGTTTTCAAGCCCGCCAGCACCCTGGCGGGCTTCAGCGTTGTAAGCGCTGGGACCCAAGCAGCAGAGCGCAGGACTTGCCGACATGGCCACATCTCAAGTTGAAACCGTCAGTACCGGAGCCGACAAGGCCAGGCTCGCCGTGGCCGGCGCCCTGGTCGTCGCGGCGCTGGTGGCCTTTTACCTGCTGTCCAAGCAGGGTGCCCTGGCCCAGTGGGGCGCGCTGCTGGTCGGCCTGGGTGCCGCGGTGGCGGTGTTCCTGAGCTCGGAGTCCGGGCGCCAGCTGATCGGCTTCGGCGGCGACGCCTGGCGCGAGGTCAAGAAGGTGGTCTGGCCGACCCGCAAGGAAGGCATGCAGATGACGGCCTACGTGTTCGCCTTCGTGGTGATCATGGCGCTGTTCCTCTGGCTGACCGACAAGACGCTCGAATGGGTGTTCTACGACCTGATTCTGGGGTGGAAAAAGTGATGACCGATGTTGTAGAAAACGCCGCTGGCGGCGCCCCTGCCAACCCCGACCTCAAGTGGTACGTGGTCCATGCCTATTCGGGCATGGAGAAGGCCGTGGAGCGCAACATCGTCGAGCGCATCAACCGCGCCGGCATGCAGGACAAGTTCGGCCGCATCCTGGTCCCGACCGAGGAAGTGGTCGAGATGAAGAACGGCCAGAGGCGCACCACCGAGCGCAAGTTCTTCCCCGGCTACGTGCTGGTCGAGATGGTGATGAACGACGACACCTGGCACCTGGTGAAGAACACCGCCAAGGTGACCGGCTTCGTCGGTGGCGCGCGCAACCGCCCGGCGCCGATCTCCGAGGACGAGGTGCAGAAGATCGTCAGCCAGATGCAGGAAGGCACAGACAAGCCGCGCCACAAGGTGGAGTTCGAGGTCGGCGAGTACGTGCGCGTCAAGGAAGGCCCGTTCACCGACTTCAACGGCACGGTCGAGGAAGTCAACTACGAAAAGAACAAGCTGCGCGTGTCGGTCACGATCTTCGGTCGCGCCACGCCGGTGGAGCTCGAATTCAGCCAGGTCGAGAAAACCTAAGTTTCTTCACCTGAGGGATCTGATTCCGCGCCTTGCGACTCGGTGCGGATGTTGTTTGTGAGTCGTCAACCCCGGGGAGCCCAGGCGTAGCCGCCCAGGCGTTAGAACCCGCAAGGAGAAAAGCATGGCGAAGAAAATCGTCGGTTTTGTCAAGCTGCAAGTGCCGGCTGGCAAAGCCAATCCGTCGCCGCCCATTGGTCCCGCTCTGGGCCAGCGCGGTCTGAACATCATGGAGTTCTGCAAGGCGTTCAACGCCCAGACCCAGGGCGTCGAGCCCGGTCTGCCGCTGCCGGTGGTGATCACCGCGTTCGCGGACAAGAGCTTCACCTTCATCATCAAGACGCCGCCCGCGACGACCCTGATCAAGAAGGCCATCAAGCTCGACAAGGGCTCGTCCAAGCCGCATACCGACAAGGTCGGCAAGATCACGCGCGCCCAGCTCGAAGAGATCGCCAAGACCAAGATGAAGGACATGACGGCCGCCGACCTGGACGCCGCCGTGCGCACCATCGCCGGCTCGGCCCGTTCCATGGGCGTGAATGTGGAGGGCGTGTGATGTCCAAGCTGACCAAGAAGCAAAAGGCCCTGCAGGGCAAGGTCGACAGCATGAAGCTGTACGCCCTGGGCGATGCGCTGGCCATCGTCAAGGAAGCCGCCACCGCCAAGTTCGATGAGTCCATCGACGTGGCCGTGCAGCTCGGCATCGACGCCAAGAAGTCGGACCAGGTGGTGCGTGGCGCCGTCGTGCTGCCCAACGGCACCGGCAAGACCAAGCGCGTGGCCGTGTTCGCCCAGGGTGCCAAGGCCGAGGAAGCCAAGGCCGCCGGCGCCGACATCGTCGGCATGGACGACCTGGCCGCCATGGTCAAGGCCGGTGACATGCCCTTCGACGTGGTGATCGCCGCCCCCGACGCGATGCGCGTGGTCGGCACGCTGGGCCAGATCCTGGGCCCGCGCGGCCTGATGCCGAACCCCAAGGTCGGCACGGTGACGCCCGACGTGGCCACGGCCGTGAAGAACGCCAAAGCGGGCCAGGTGCAGTTCCGCGTGGACAAGGCCGGCATCGTGCACGGCACGATCGGCCGCCGCTCGTTCGGCAACGACAAGCTGCAGGGCAACCTGGTGGCGCTGATCGAGGCCCTGAACAAGGCCAAGCCGGCCACCAGCAAGGGCGTGTACCTGCGCAAGGTGGCGGTCTCGTCGACCATGGGCGTCGGTGTCCGCGTGGACACCCAGACCATCGCGGCGTGAACGTAGATTCGGGCTTCCCGCAAGGGTGGCCCGGTGTGGTGGGCTGCCGGAGCCCCTTCCAGGACCCCGGCAGGCCATCCAAGACCGTTGGCGCGCGGCTGGCCGCGCTTAATCAGAGGAAAGCCAACGCAGATGGCGATCCCGCTGCAGATGGAATCGAGAGGTTTCTGAAAACAGTTGGTCGCTGCAATGAGGCGTGTCCGAGGGCGAAAGCCCGAAGGCACATTTTGAAGGAGTAGACCTTGAGTCTGAATCGCAGTGAGAAAGAAGCGGTCATCACCGAAGTGACCGGCCTCGCCGCTCAAGCTCAAACGCTGGTGATGGCGGAATACCGCGGCATCACGGTCGCTGACATGACCAAACTGCGCACCGACGCGCGCAGCAAGGGCGTGAGCCTGAGCGTGTTGAAGAACACGCTGGCCCGCCGTGCTGTGGCCGGCAGTGCCTTTGAGGTCGTGGCCGACCAGATGACCGGCCCGCTGATCTATGGCTTCTCCGTGGATGCCGTGGCCGCCGCCAAGGTGGTGGCCGACTTCGCGAAAACCAACGACAAGCTGGTGATTCGCGGCGGCGCATTCGCGGGCAAGGCCCTGGACGTCAACGGCGTCAAGCAGCTCGCCAGCATCCCTTCCAAGGAAGTGCTGCTGGCCCAGCTGTGTGGCTTGCTGATGTCGCCGATCTCCCGCACCGCCGTGGTGCTGGGTGCCCTGGCGGCCAAAAAAGGCGAAGGCGAACCGGTTGCCGCCTGAAGCGCGCAGCCAAACTGTTAACCAATTGTTAGGAAATCAAAATGGCATTCGATAAAGACGCATTTCTGACCGCGCTCGACAGCATGACGGTCCTCGAGCTCAACGACCTGGTGAAAGCCATCGAAGAGAAGTTCGGCGTGAGCGCCGCCGCCATGGCCGCTCCCGCCGCTGGCGGTGGCGCCGCTGCCCCGGCCGCCGAAGAGAAGACCGAGTTCACCGTGGTGCTGACCGAAGCCGGCGCCAACAAGGTGTCGGTCATCAAGGCCGTGCGTGAACTCACCGGCCTGGGCCTCAAGGAAGCCAAGGACCTGGTCGACGGCGCTCCGAAGCCCGTCAAGGAAGCCATTGCCAAGGCCGACGCCGAAGCCGCCAAGAAGAAGCTGGAAGAAGCCGGCGCCAAGGTCGAACTCAAGTAATTGGTTCGAAATCGAAAGGCTGGAGTGCCCGCAAAGGCCTCCAGCCTTTGGCGCTTAGAGAGCGCAGCCTCGCCAGTGCCTGCGGCACTGGCGGACTGTCTCAGAGCAACACTGGAAAAGAGACTGAGCCAGTCCCTTTTCCAGTGTTTTCTGACCCCGACTGCAGAAGACGACTTGGTTCGGGTTGCGTGCAATGCGCAGCCGTCCGCCAATGGTTGGTAGTGGCCAGCCACCAAGCAGGTCGAGCACGCCGGCTCGACGCACCAGTCGCCAAAGACCGAGGACTCATGTCTTTGCCCGGAGATTTCATGGCCTACTCATACACCGAACGCAAGCGCATCCGCAAAAGTTTCGGCACCCGCGAGAGCGTGCTCGAAGTACCTTACCTGCTGCAGATGCAAAAGGACGCCTACACCGCGTTCCTGCAGGCGGATGTTCCTCCCCAGAAACGCACCCACGAGGGCCTGCAGGCCGCCTTCGAGTCGGCCTTCCCCATCGTCTCGCACAACGGCTACGTCGAGATGAAGTTCGTCGAGTACAACCTGGCCAGGCCGGCCTTCGACGTGCGCGAGTGCCAGACCCGCGGCCTGACCTTCGCCTCGGCCGTGCGCGCGCGCGTGCAGCTGATCATCTACGACCGCGAGTCCTCGACCGCGCAGTCCAAGGTGGTCAAGGAAGTGAAGGAGCAGGAGGTCTACATGGGCGAGGTTCCGCTCATGACCGACAAGGGCTCGTTCATCATCAACGGCACCGAGCGCGTGATCGTCTCGCAGCTGCACCGCTCGCCGGGCGTGTTCTTCGAGCACGACAAGGGCAAGACCCACAGCTCGGGCAAGCTGCTGTTCTCGGCCCGCGTGATCCCCTACCGCGGCTCCTGGCTGGACTTCGAGTTTGACCCCAAGGACGTGCTGTACTTCCGCGTCGACCGCCGTCGCAAGATGCCGGTCACCATCCTGCTCAAGGCCATCGGCCTGAACCCCGAGTCCATCCTGGCGAACTTCTTCGTCAACGACAACTTCCGCCTGATGGACAGCGGCGCCCAGATGGAGTTCGTGTCCGAGCGCCTGCGCGGCGAGGTGGCGCGCTTCGACATCACCGACAAGTCGGGCAAGGTCGTGGTCGCCAAGGACAAGCGCATCACGGCGCGCCACACGCGTGAGCTCGAGCAGTCGGGCACCACGCACGTCAGCGTGCCGGAAGACTTCCTGGTCGGCCGCGTGGTGGCCAGGAACATCGTCGACGGCGACACCGGCGAGATCATCGCCAAGGCCAACGACGAGCTGACCGAAGCCCTGCTCAAGAAGCTGCGCAGCGCCGGCATCCAGGACCTGCAGTGCATCTACACCAACGAGCTCGACCAGGGCGCGTACATGTCGCAGACCCTGCGCATCGACGAGACCGTGGACGAGTTCGCGGCCCGCGTGGCCATCTACCGCATGATGCGCCCCGGTGAGCCGCCCACCGAGGACGCGGTGCAGGCCCTGTTCCAGCGCCTGTTCTACAACCCCGACACCTACGACCTGTCGCGCGTGGGCCGCATGAAGTTCAACGCCAAGGTCGGCCGCGACGAGTCGACCGGCCCCATGGTGCTGACCAACGACGACATCCTGGCCGTGGTCAAGATCCTGGTGGACCTGCGCAACGGCCGCGGCGAGGTGGACGACATCGACCACCTCGGCAACCGCCGCGTGCGCTGCGTCGGCGAGCTGGCCGAGAACCAGTACCGCACCGGCCTGGCGCGCATCGAGAAGGCCGTCAAGGAGCGCCTGGGCCAGGCCGAGCAGGATCCGCTGATGCCGCACGACCTGATCAACTCCAAGCCGATTTCCGCGGCGCTCAAGGAGTTCTTCGGCGCCTCGCAGCTGTCGCAGTTCATGGACCAGACCAACCCGCTGGCCGAGATCACGCACAAGCGCCGCGTTTCGGCCCTGGGCCCGGGCGGCCTGACGCGCGAGCGCGCGGGCTTCGAGGTGCGCGACGTGCACGTCACGCACTACGGCCGCGTCTGCCCGATCGAGACGCCGGAAGGCCCGAACATCGGTCTGATCAACTCGCTGGCCCTGTACGCCCGCCTGAACGAGTACGGCTTCATCGAGACGCCGTACCGCCGCGTGGTCGAGGGCAAGGTGACCAACGACATCGACTACCTGTCGGCCATCGAGGAAGGCAAGTACGTGATCGCCCAGGCCAACGCGGCCCTGGACAAGGAGGGCCGCCTGACCGGCGACCTGGTGTCGGCGCGCGAGCGCGGCGAATCCATCCTGGTCAGCGCCGAGCGCGTGCAGTACATGGACGTGTCGCCGGCGCAGATCGTCTCGGTGGCCGCCTCGCTGGTGCCCTTCCTCGAGCACGACGACGCCAACCGCGCGCTGATGGGCGCCAACATGTCGCGCCAGGCCGTGCCCGTGCTGCGTCCGGAGAAGCCCCTGGTCGGCACCGGCATCGAGCGCGTGGCGGCGGTTGACTCCGGCACCGTCGTCACCGCCACCCGCGGCGGCGTGGTCGACTATGTCGACGCCACCCGCATCGTGGTGCGTGTCAACGACGACGAGGCGGTGGCCGGCGAAGTGGGCGTGGACATCTACAACCTGATCAAGTACCAGCGCTCCAACCAGAACACCAACATCCACCAGCGTCCCATCGTCAAGCGCGGCGACAAGCTGGCCAAGGGCGACGTGGTCGCCGACGGCGCCTCGACCGACCTGGGCGAGATCGCGATCGGCCAGAACATGCTGATCGCCTTCATGCCCTGGAACGGCTACAACTTCGAGGACTCGATCCTGATCAGCGAGCGCGTGGTGGCCGACGACCGCTACACCTCGATCCACATCGAGGAGCTGGTGGTGATGGCGCGCGACACCAAGCTCGGTGCCGAGGAAATCACGCGCGACATTCCCAACCTGTCCGAGCAGCAGCTCAACCGCCTGGACGAGTCCGGCATCATCTACGTCGGCGCCGAAGTGCAACCGGGTGACGTGCTGGTCGGCAAGGTCACGCCCAAGGGCGAGACCACGCTGACGCCGGAAGAGAAGCTGCTGCGCGCCATCTTCGGCGAGAAGGCTTCCGACGTGAAGGACACCTCGCTGCGCGTGGACCAGGGTTCGCAGGGCACCGTGATCGACGTGCAGGTGTTCACCCGCGAGGGCATCCAGCGCGACAAGCGCGCCCAGCAGATCATCGACGACGAGCTCAAGCGCTTCCGCCTGGACCTGAACGACCAGCTGCGCATCGTCGAGGCCGACGCCTTCGACCGCATCGAGAAGCTGCTGACCGGCCGCGTCGCCAACGGCGGCCCGCAGAAGCTGGCCAAGGGCACCAAGATCGACAAGGCCTACCTGAGCTCGGTCGACAAGTTCCACTGGTTCGACATCCGTCCGGCCGAGGACGAGGTCGCCTCCCAGCTCGAGTCGATCAAGAACTCGCTCGAGCAGACGCGCCACAGCTTCGACCTGGCCTTCGAGGAGAAGCGCAAGAAGCTGACCCAGGGCGACGAGCTGCCCGCGGGCGTGCTCAAGATGGTCAAGGTCTACCTGGCCGTCAAGCGCCGCCTGCAGCCCGGCGACAAGATGGCCGGCCGCCACGGCAACAAGGGCGTGGTTTCAAAAATAGTTCCGGTCGAGGACATGCCCTACATGGCCGACGGCACCCCGGCCGACATCGTGCTCAACCCGCTGGGCGTGCCTTCGCGCATGAACGTGGGCCAGGTGCTGGAAGTCCACCTGGGCTGGGCCGGCAAGGGCATAGGCCAGCGCATCGGCGACATGCTGCAGCAGGAGGCCCGCGTGGCCGAGCTGCGCCAGTTCTTCGAGGAGCTGTACAACGGCATGGGCCGCAAGGAGGAGCTCTCCAAGCTCAGCGACAACGAGGTGCTGGAGATGGCGGGCAACCTCGCGGGCGGCGTGCCGTTCGCCTCGCCGGTGTTCGACGGCGCCTCGGAAGACGAGATCCGCGCCATGCTCAAGCTGGCGTACCCGGACGACCTGGCCGCGCGCAAGGGCCTGACGCCCACGCGCACCCAGGCCTACCTGTACGACGGCCGCACCGGCGACGCCTTCGAGCGCCCGACCACCGTGGGCTACATGCACTTCCTGAAGCTGCACCACCTGGTCGACGACAAGATGCACGCGCGCTCCACCGGCCCGTACTCGCTGGTCACGCAGCAGCCACTGGGCGGCAAGGCCCAGTTCGGCGGCCAGCGTTTCGGCGAGATGGAAGTCTGGGCGCTGGAAGCCTACGGCGCCGCCTACACGCTGCAGGAGATGCTCACCGTCAAATCCGACGACGTGCAGGGCCGCACCAAGGTCTACGAGAACATCGTCAAGGGCGAGCACTCGATCGACGCCGGCATGCCCGAGTCGTTCAACGTCCTGGTCAAGGAAATCCGTTCCCTGGGCCTCGACATCGAGCTCGAACGTTCTTAATTTGAAGGGATAGAGTCACATGAAATCACTACTCGACCTGTTCAAGCAGTTCACGCCGGACGAGCATTTCGATGCCATCCGCATCGGCATGGCCTCGCCCGAGAAGATCCGTTCCTGGTCCTTCGGCGAGGTGAAGAAGCCCGAGACCATCAACTACCGCACCTTCAAGCCCGAGCGCGACGGCCTGTTCTGCGCCAAGATCTTCGGCCCGATCAAGGACTACGAGTGCCTGTGCGGCAAGTACAAGCGCCTCAAGCACCGCGGCGTGATCTGCGAGAAGTGCGGCGTGGAAGTCACCCAGACCAAGGTGCGCCGCGAGCGCATGGGCCACATCGACCTGGCCGCGCCCTGCGCCCACATCTGGTTCCTCAAGTCCCTGCCTTCGCGCCTGGGCCTGGTGCTGGACATGACGCTGCGCGACATCGAGCGCGTGCTGTACTTCGAAGCCTACGTGGTGACCGACCCTGGCATGACCCCGCTGAAGAAGTTCGGCATCATGTCCGAGGACGACTACGACGCCAAGCGCAAGGAATACGGTGACGAGTTCATCGCCAAGATGGGCGCCGAGGGCATCAAGGACCTGCTGCAGGGCATCGACATCGAGCTCGAGATCGAGAAGCTGCGCGGCGACCTGACCGGCTCCGAAGTCAAGGTCAAGAAGAACGCCAAGCGCCTCAAGGTGCTGGAGGCCTTCAAGAAGTCCGGCATCAAGCCGGAGTGGATGGTGCTCGAGGTGCTGCCCGTGCTGCCGCCGGACCTGCGTCCGCTGGTGCCGCTGGACGGCGGCCGCTTCGCGACCTCCGACCTGAACGACCTGTACCGCCGCGTCATCAACCGCAACAGCCGTCTGCGCCGCCTGCTCGAGCTCAAGGCGCCCGAGATCATCGCGCGCAACGAGAAGCGCATGCTGCAGGAAGCCGTCGACTCGCTGCTCGACAACGGCCGCCGCGGCAAGGCCATGACCGGCGCCAACAAGCGCGCCCTCAAGTCGCTGGCCGACATGATCAAGGGCAAGAGCGGCCGCTTCCGCCAGAACCTGCTGGGCAAGCGCGTCGACTACTCGGGCCGTTCGGTCATCACCGTGGGCCCGACCCTCAAGCTGCACCAGTGCGGGTTACCGAAGCTGATGGCGCTGGAGCTGTTCAAGCCCTTCATCTTCGCGCGCCTGGAAGCCATGGGCATCGCCACCACCATCAAGGCGGCGAAGAAGGAAGTCGAATCCGGCACCCCGGTGGTGTGGGACATCCTGGAAGAGGTGATCAAGGAGCATCCGGTGATGCTCAACCGCGCGCCTACGCTGCACCGCCTGGGCATCCAGGCCTTCGAGCCCATCCTGATCGAAGGCAAGGCCATCCAGCTGCACCCGCTGGTCTGCGCCGCCTTCAACGCCGACTTCGACGGCGACCAGATGGCCGTGCACGTGCCGCTGTCGGTGGAAGCCCAGATGGAAGCCCGCACCCTGATGCTGGCCTCCAACAACGTGCTGTTCCCCGCCAACGGCGAGCCCTCCATCGTGCCCTCGCAGGACGTGGTGCTGGGCCTGTACTACACGACGCGCGAGCGCATCAACGGCAAGGGCGAAGGCCTGGTGTTCGCCGACGTGGGCGAAGTCCAGCGCGCCCTCGACGCCAGTGTGGTCGAGCTCACGGCCAAGATCAGCGTGCGCCTGACCGAGTGGAACAAGAACAAGGACAGCGGCGAATTCGAGCCGTCGACCTCGCTCGTGGACACCACCGTGGGCCGCGCCCTGCTGTCCGAGATCCTGCCCAAGGGCCTGGCCTTCAGCAACATCAACAAGGCGCTGAAGAAGAAGGAGATCTCCAAGCTGATCAACGCCTCGTTCCGCAAGTGCGGCCTCAAGGAGACCGTGGTCTTCGCCGACAAGCTGCTGCAGAACGGCTTCCGCCTGGCGACCAAGGCCGGCATCTCGATCGCCATCGACGACATGCTGGTGCCGCCGCAGAAGGCCGGCATCATCGAGCGCGCCGAGTCCGAGGTCAAGGAGATCGAGCAGCAGTACGTCTCGGGCCTGGTGACGGCCGGCGAGCGCTACAACAAGGTGGTGGACATCTGGGGCAAGGCTGGTGACGAAGTGTCCAAGGTCATGATGGCCCAGCTGGCCAAGCAGAAGACCACCGACCGCAACGGCCAGGAAGTGGACCAGGAGTCCTTCAACTCCATCTACATGATGGCCGACTCCGGCGCCCGCGGCTCCGCGGCGCAGATCCGCCAGCTGGCCGGCATGCGCGGCCTGATGGCCAAGCCCGACGGCTCCATCATCGAGACCCCCATCACGGCCAACTTCCGTGAAGGCCTGAACGTGCTGCAGTACTTCATCTCCACGCACGGCGCCCGCAAGGGCCTGGCCGACACGGCGCTGAAGACCGCGAACTCGGGCTACCTGACGCGCCGCCTGGTCGACGTGACCCAGGACCTGGTGGTGACCGAGGACGATTGCGGCACCCGCGAAGGCTCGCTGATGCGCGCCATCGTCGAGGGCGGCGAGGTGATCGAGTCGCTGCGCGACCGTATCCTGGGCCGCACCGCGGCCGAGGAAGTGCTGCATCCCGAGAACCGCGCCGTTCTTGCCCCCGCCGGCACCATGCTGGACGAGGACATGATCGACGGGCTCGAGGCCGCCGGCGTCGACGAGGTCAAGGTGCGCACCGCGCTGACCTGCGAAACCCGCTTCGGCCTGTGCGCCAGGTGCTACGGCCGCGACCTCGGCCGCGGCGGCCTGGTCAACATGGGCGAGGCCGTGGGCGTGATCGCCGCGCAGTCGATCGGCGAGCCCGGCACCCAGCTGACCATGCGGACCTTCCACATCGGTGGCGCCGCCTCGCGCGCCGCCATCGCATCCAGCGTGGAAGCCAAGTCCAACGGCCTGATCGGCTTCAACGCCACGATGCGCTACGTGACCAACAGCAAGGGCGAGCTGGTGGTGATTGCGCGTTCCGGCGAGATCATCATCCACGACGAGCATGGCCGCGAGCGCGAGCGCCACAAGGTGCCGTACGGCGCGACCCTGGCCGTCAAGGCCGACCAGTCCATCAAGGCCGGCGCCATCCTGGCCAACTGGGATCCGCTGACGCGTCCCATCATCACGGAATTCGCCGGCCAGACCAAGTTCGAGAACGTCGAGGAAGGCCTGACCGTGGCCAAGCAGGTCGACGAGGTCACCGGCCTGTCGACCCTGGTGGTGATCGACCCCAAGCGCCGCGGCTCGGCCAAGGTCGTGCGTCCCCAGGTCAAGCTGATCGACGCCTCGGGCAACGAGGTCAAGATCCCCGGCACCGACCACTCGGTGACCATCGGCTTCCAGGTCGGCGCGCTGATCCAGGTGCGCGACGGCCAGGACGTGGGCCCCGGCGAGGTGCTGGCCCGTATCCCGGTGGAAGGCCAGAAGACCCGCGACATCACGGGCGGCCTGCCGCGCGTGGCCGAGCTGTTCGAAGCCCGTTCGCCCAAGGACAAGGGCGTGCTGGCCGAGATGACCGGCACGGTCTCGTTCGGCAAGGAGACCAAGGGCAAGATCCGCCTGCAGATCACCGATCCGGACGGCAAGGTCTGGGAAGAGCTGATCCCCAAGGAGAAGAACATCCTGGTGCACGAAGGCCAGGTGGTCAACAAGGGCGAGAGCATCGTCGACGGCCCGGCCGATCCGCAGGACATCCTGCGTCTCTTGGGCATGGAAGAGCTGGCGCGCTACATCGTCGACGAGGTGCAGGACGTCTACCGCCTGCAGGGCGTGAAGATCAACGACAAGCACATCGAGGTGATCGTGCGCCAGATGCTGCGCCGCGTCGTGGTCGAGAACCCGGGCGAGTCGAGCTACATCGCCGGCGAGCAGGTCGAGCGCTCGGAGATTCTGGACACCAACGACGCCCTGCGCGCCGAAGGCAAGATCCCGTCCACCTACAGCAACCTGCTGCTGGGCATCACCAAGGCCTCGCTGTCGACCGACTCGTTCATCTCGGCCGCTTCCTTCCAGGAAACCACGCGCGTGCTGACCGAAGCCGCCATCATGGGCAAGCGTGACGAGCTGCGTGGCCTGAAGGAAAACGTCATCGTGGGCCGCCTGATTCCGGCCGGCACCGGCATGGCGTACCACCAGGCGCGCAAGGTCAAGGACCAGATGGACGAGGCCGAGCGCCACGCCATCGCCGAGGCCGAGGCCGCCGAGCTGGCCAGTGCCACGGCGTCGGAAGCCCCGGCCGGCGACGACGGAGCCGCCGCCGAGTAAGCAGCCCCCGCTGCATTGACTGCGCCCCTTGCCCGTGCCACATGGGCCTGGGGCGTTTTCATTGAAAAGCCCGGTGGGTACCGGACTTTTTCACGCGCTCATCCATGCCAAGCTCGATGTCTTCCCTGCTGTCCTGGGCGTTGCTCGCCGTGGCCTTCTTCTGGGCGGTGGGGGCCTACAACCGCCTGGTGCGCCTGCGCGCCCAGGTCGGCCAGGCCTTTGCCGCGCTCGACGCCCAGCTGGTGCGCCAGCTGGTCTGGGTCCAGGGCAGCCTGCCGCCGGCGCTGCGCGGCGCGGCCCCGGCGCAGCCGGCCCGCGCCGACGACGCGGTGGGCGCGGCCTGGGCCAGCCTGCAGGCCGCGAGCGAGCAGTTCGCGCATTCGCTGGCCGCCGCGCGTGCCCGCCCGCTGGACGCCGCCGCGCTGGCGGCCCTGTCCGCGGCGCGCGGCGTGCTCGAGACCTCCTGGCAGCGCGTCTGGACCCTGGGCGAGGACCCCGACGGCCTGGCCCTGCCCGAGCCCATGCTGGGCCAGCACGAGCAACTGCTGGCCCTGGCCCTGCCGCTGTGCGAGGCCTTCAACGGCGCTGTGCGCGGCTACAACGAGGCCGTGGTGCAGTTCCCGGCCGTGCTGCTGGCGCGGCTGTTCGGTTTCCGCCAGGCCGGCACCCTGGTGCCCATGGCCCTGGTGGCGGGGGAGGGCGCATGAAGCCGGCGCAGCAAGTCCCGCTGTGGCGGCAGCTGCAGGCCAGCGCCGCGCTGCTGCAGGCGGTGCGCGCGGGTCGCTCGACGACCACGCTGCTCGACGGCCTGGACGCGGCGCTGCGCCCCGGCGTGCAGGCCCTGGGCTTCCAGACCCTGCGCTGGCTGGGCCGAGCCGAGGCGCTGCGCCGCCAGCTCGCCAGGCGCGCCCCGCCCGAGGCTGCCGACGCCCTGCTGTGCACCGCCCTGGCCCTGCTGTGGCGTCCGGAGCAGGCGCCCTACGAGGCCCACACCCTGGTCGACCAGGCGGTCGAGGCGGCGCGGCGCCAGCCGGCCACCCGCGCCCAGGCCAGCTTCATCAACGCCTGCCTGCGCCGCTTCCTGCGCGAGCGCGAGGCGCTGCTGGCACAGACCGAACGCGACCCGGTGGCGCAGTGGAACCACCCGCGCTGGTGGATAGAGCGCCTGCAGCGCGACCATCCCGCGCACTGGCAGGACATCCTGCGCGCCAGCCAGGCGCCGGCGCCCATGACCCTGCGCGTGAACCGGCTCAAGACCAGCGTGGACGCGTACCTCGCGTCCTTGCGCGCGGCCGGCCTGGACGGGCGGGCGGTGGGCCAGGCCGGCATCGAACTGGCCCAGCCGCGCCCGGTGCAGGCCCTGCCGGGTTTCGAGCAGGGCTGGGTCTCGGTGCAGGACGCCGCGGCCCAGCTGGCAGCGCCGCTGCTGCTCGATGGCCTGGACCTGGCGCGCCCGCTGCGCCTGCTCGACGCCTGCGCCGCGCCGGGCGGCAAGACCGCCCACCTGCTCGAGCTGTGCCCGGCGGCCCAGCTCACGGCGCTGGACATCGACCCGCGGCGCTGCGAGCGCATCGTGCAGAACCTGGCGCGCCTGGACTTGGCAGCCAGGGCGCTGGCCGCCGACGCGGCCGAGCCCGCCGGCTGGTGGGACGGCCAGCCCTTCGACGCCATCCTGCTCGATGCGCCCTGCACGGCCTCGGGCATAGGCCGGCGCCACCCCGACGTGCGCTGGTTGCGCCGCGAGAGCGACGTGGCCCAGCTGGCGGCGATACAGGCGCGCCTGCTGCAGGCCCTGTGGCCGCTGCTGGCGCCGGGGGGGCGCCTGCTGTACTGCACCTGCTCGGTGTTCCGCGCCGAAGGCCAGGAGCAGGTGGAAGCGTTTGTTGCAAACAACACCGACGCGGTTTTGCGCCCCTCGCCGGGCCATTTGATGCCCCAAAGCGGGGCCGTCAGCGGCCCGCTCCCGGACAATGGCCCGGGTGAGCATGACGGATTTTTTTACGCATTGCTGGAAAAGCGCGCGGCTTAGCCTGCTGGCCCTGCTCGGGGGCCTCTGGCTGGCCACCGTGGCGCCGGCCGCGCGGGCGCAGACGGCGGCCGAGCTGAGCGACTTCCGCCTGGAGCGCGCCGAAGGCGGCCTGTACCTGTCGGCCAGCCTGCGCTTCGAGCTCGCGCCAGCGATCGAGGACGCCCTGACCAAGGGCGTGGCCATGCACTTCGTGGCCGAGGCCGAGCTGCTGCGCGACCGCTGGTACTGGTACGACCGCAAGGTCGCGTCCGCCGCGCGCTACATGCGCCTGGCCTACCAGCCGCTGACGCGGCGCTGGCGGCTGAGCAGCTCGCCCGAGCCCATGGGCGCCGTCGGCCAGGGGGTCAGCTTCACCCAGTACTACGACTCGCTGTCGGAGGCGCTGGCGGCCGTGCGCCGCATCTCGCGCTGGAAAATCGCCGAGGCCTCCGAGATCGAGGTCGACGCGCGCCACAGCGTGGAGTTCCGCTTCCGGCTCGACGTGAGCCAGCTGCCGCGCCCGTTCCAGATCGGCGCCGCGGGGCAGGGCGAATGGAACCTGTCGGTCTCGCGCAACCAGCGCCTGGGAGCGGAGGGCGGCAAGTGAGCGCCTCCTCCCCTCCGGCCGGCCCCGCCGGGCGCAGGCGCTCGCGCGCCGCGCGCTGGGCCGCCGGCACCGCGGTGGCTGCCATGGCGGCGATCGGCCTGGTGCTGATGTTCCTGCTGGCGCAGGCGACCCGCAACCGCGAGCTCTACGAGCGCAACTACGCCCTGCTGTTCTCGCTCAACGTGGTGGTCGCGGCCCTGCTGGTCGCGGTCATCCTGTGGATCGCCATCCGCCTGGCGCTGCGCCTGCGCCGCGGCAAGTTCGGCAGCCGCCTGCTGGTCAAGCTCGCTGCCATCTTCGCCCTGGTCGGCGTGGTGCCGGGCGTGCTGATCTACGTGGTGTCCTACCAGTTCGTCTCGCGCTCCATCGAAAGCTGGTTCGACGTCAAGGTCGAGGGCGCGCTGGACGCGGGCCTGAGCCTGGGCCGCGCCACGCTGGACACCCTGGCCAACGACCTGTCCAACCAGACCCGCGCGGCGAGCGGCCAGCTCGGCGGCGTGCCCGACACCTCGGCCGGCCTGATGCTAGAGCGCATCCGCGACCAGCTCGCCGCCAGCGACGTGGTGCTCTGGAGCGCGGGCGGGCGCCAGATCGCCAGCGCCGGCCAGTCGCGCTTCCAGCTCAATCCCGAGCGGCCCTCGCAGCAGCAACTGCGCAGCGCGCGCAGCCAGGGCGCGGTCTCGCAGATCGAGGGCCTGGACGACGCGGCCACCGGCGCGACCGGCCGGGCCCGCATCAAGGTGCTGGCCCTGGTCTCGGCGCCGGGCTTCGGCCTGTTCGTCGAGCCGCGCTACCTGCAGGTCACGCAGGCGCTGCCCCCCACCCTGGTGGCCAACGCCCTGGCGGTGCAGGAGGCCTACAGCGAGTACCAGGAGCGCGCCCTGGGCCGCGAAGGCCTGCGCCGCATGTACATAGGCACGCTGACGCTGAGCCTGTTCCTGGCCGTGTTCGGCGCGGTGCTGCTGGCCGTGCTGCTGGGCAACCAGCTGGCGCGGCCGCTGCTGCTGCTGGCCGAGGGCGTGCGCCAGGTGGCGGCCGGCGACCTGCGCCCCAAGGTGGCGCTGCAGGGCCGCGACGAGCTCGGCGGCCTGACCCGCTCGTTCGCCGAGATGACGCGCCAGCTGGCCGACGCGCGCGCCGCGGCCCTGCACAGCATGGCCCAGCTCGACGCCGCGCGCGCCAACTTGCAGGCCATCCTGGACAACCTGACGGCCGGCGTCATCGTGCTCGACGCCCAGGGCCTGATCCTGTCCTCCAACCCCGGCGCCACGCGCATCCTGCGCGCACCGCTGGCCGCCTTCGAGGGCCGGCTGCTGGCCGCCATTCCCGGCCTCGAGGCCTTTGCCGCCAGCGTGCTGGCGCAGTTCGAGTCGTTCCAGGGCGAGCGCCAGCAGCATGGCCTGGACCACTGGCAGAAGTCGTTCGAGCTGCACGCGTCGGGCGGCTCGGGCCCGCAGGCCGACGTCATCACCCTGGTCGCGCGCGGCGCGGCCCTGCCCGACGACACGCGGCTCTTGGTGTTCGACGACATCTCCGAGATCGTCTCGGCCCAGCGTGTGCAGGCCTGGGGCGAGGTGGCGCGCCGCCTGGCGCACGAGATCAAGAACCCGCTGACGCCGATCCAGCTTTCGGCCGAGCGCCTGGAGATGAAGCTCTCCGGCAAGGTCGCGCAGCCCGAGCAGGCGGTGCTGGCCAAGTCGGTCAAGACCATCGTCGACCAAGTCGAGGCCATGAAGCGCCTAGTCAACGAATTCCGCGACTATGCGCGCCTGCCGGCCGCCGAGCTCAAGCCGCTGGACCTCAACGCCCTGGTGTCCGACGTGCTGCAGCTGTACGGCGGCGAGAGCGGCGAGGCCGGCGGCGGGGTGGCCGTGCGCGCCGAGCTCGACCCGCTTTGCCCGCGCATCCTGGGCGATGCGCAACAGTTGAGGCAGGTAGTACACAATTTGTTGCAAAATGCCCAGGACGCCACGGAGGCGGTCGCCGGGCACGGCGAAGCCCCGTTCGTGCTGGTCAGAACCCAGTGGGTGGAGGCCTCGCGCCGGGTGCGGCTGAGCGTGCTCGACCAGGGGCATGGCTTCCCGGAGCCCATACTGAAGCGGGCTTTCGAGCCCTACGTCACCACCAAGGCCCGCGGCACGGGCCTGGGCCTGGCGGTGGTCAAGAAGATCGCCGACGAGCACCGCGCGCGCGTCGACATCTCCAACCGGGTCGTCGATGGCCAGGTTCGGGGCGCCCAAGTGTCGCTATCATTCGCCATGGACGATACGACGGCGGCAGCGGCCTGAGCGCGCTGCACGCACACGCAAGGGACAACGCTGCAATCATGGCAAACATACTGGTGGTCGACGACGAGCTGGGTATCCGCGATCTGCTCTCGGAAATCCTGAACGACGAAGGCCACAACGTGGAGCTTGCCGAGAACGCCGCCCAGGCCCGCGCGGCACGCGGCCGGGGCCGCCCGGACCTGGTCCTGCTCGACATCTGGATGCCCGACACCGACGGCGTGACCCTGCTCAAGGAGTGGTCCACCAGCGGCCAGCTCAGCATGCCGGTGATCATGATGAGCGGCCATGCCACCATAGACACCGCGGTGGAGGCGACGCGCATAGGCGCGCAGTCCTTCCTCGAAAAGCCGATCACGCTGCAGAAGCTGCTCAAGGCCGTGGAGCAGGGCCTGGCGCGCGACAGCGCGCGCCGGCTGAACGGCGCGGCCGCCGCGGCGGCGCCGCTGGTCGAGTTCGGCGTCCATGCCGTGGCGGGCGATGGCCAGCTGCTGGCCCCGGTCATGGAGCCCGGCCTGCCGGGCCTGCGCAGCTTCGAGCTCGACAAGCCGCTGCGCGACGCGCGCGACGAGTTCGAGAAGGCCTACTTCGAGTTCCATCTCAGCAAGGAAGGTGGATCCATGACCCGCGTGGCCGAGAAGACCGGCCTGGAGCGCACCCACCTGTACCGCAAGCTCAAGCAGCTGGGCGTGGACCTCTCGCGCGGCAAGCGAAATTCGGTGCTCTGAGCCGAAAAGCGGTCTTCGAGCCTGCTATAATTCCAAGTCTGGCCCGGTAGCTCAGTTGGTAGAGCAGCGGATTGAAAATCCGCGTGTCGGTGGTTCGATTCCGCCCCAGGCCACCAGCATCCATGCGCCCCAGCGCCCGGTCCGGGTTCTGGGGCGTTTCTACAATTTGGGGTGGTTTTCTACAATTGCCCTGGGTTTGGCGTGCTCACGAGTGGGGTCACGCACCTTCGAGGTGCTCCCGAGGGGGCTTATGAACTTCTCAGAAGTGTGCTAGTCTCAACTTGACGAGTCTTATCCATCTAGCAGTTCCACATGAAGCAGAAACCAGTTGGCTCGCGATCCCGAGAGGCTGTTTCGGGCTCGGCCGAACTCAAGAAGAACCCCTTGAAGGGGAAGACGGTCGTTGCGTCTGAAGCATTGCGCAAGGAAGGCCGCTACCTCCTTGTTGGGGCGGGAACCGTGCTGGATGTTGGCGGGTCGCATTTGAAGTGCCCTTCTCTTGGATCCCTTTCGGACGATGTGAAAATTCTCCAGCGAGATTTTTGGACGGTTGGGGATGACTTGAGGACTGTCCTTCAGTACCAACTCTCTAATTTAAAACGATAGCATGTCCGATGAGAGTCAGCCCATTGCCCCTGCCGAGGTGGTGGAGCTAGTAGAACCGCTAATACGAGCGCTGCCACAGGAAAAGCAGGCTGAACTACGGCAAATCATTCAAACCTCGATTCAGTACCAGGGGCCGTTGCCGCCGCCGGCAATGATGGCCGAGTATCAGCACATCATCCCTAATGGCGCTGATCGTTTGATGCTTCTTCTAGAGAAGCAGACTGACCACCGCATTGACATGGAAGCCCGCTTGGTAATTGGGCGCATTGAAGTCACGAAAGACGGTCAAAGGATCGCTGCAGGATTGAGTCTCTTTTTTGGACTAGTTGCAGCATTTCTCGGTTACTTCGGTCACGATTGGTTGGCCGGTACGATTGGCGTGACAACTATCATTGGGCTGGCGGTCGTGTTCGTCTTAGGTAAGGAGCCGGGACGCCAGGATGCCAAGTCGGCGGCACCCGAGGAGCCTCGTGAGGAAGTCGCCAAGCCGCACTCAAGCCGGCCACAGAAGAGGAAGAGGTGACTACACCGTAGGGGACTGTCAGCGTAGCGGCTTGACGCGGTCGCCGATCCGTGTTTTCACGTAATGTTCAGTCATCTCTCGGTTCTTGTGCGCCAATAGCTTTTGCGAGTGAGCCAAGTCCCCGGTGTCTGTAGCCGCCTTCGCTCGGATATCCCGGAACTGGAAGTGCACCTTGGCCTTGTCGCGTGCCTTGTCGAAGCGTGACCGCAGGGCATACTGGCTTAGAGGCTGGCCGTTGTCGTCCTGGATCAGGAACGGGCTGATGACCACGCGAGGGCGCTCCGTGATGCGCTTGATGACCTGGGCCAGCTGGCCTGTGATCTCGATTGCTAGGCGTGCGCCAGTCTTGTTCTGAACGATCCACAGTGCCCCGTCACGAATGTCCTTGCGCGTGAGTTTAAGCACGTCGGCGGGACGCTGGCCGGTGAGCAGGGCCAGGTCCATGGCGTCGACTACGGTGTGGTGGGCGTGCTCCCTGACCTTCTCGAATTCGTCGTCCGATACATAGCGGTCGCGCCCAGTCTCGCGGAAGCCCTTGACGCCCTGGCACGGGTTCGTCGCGGCCGTGTAGCCCCACTCCCTGGCCTTGTTGAAGATGTGGGAGAAAAGGGCCTTCTCGCGGTTGGCGCGCACGGGCGCCGATTGGCCTCGAATGTCCAAGTACTCGCGGATGTGCATCGGGGCGATCGCGTCGATCGGCATGTGGCCGAAGACGCGAAGCAGGTTGGCCAGCTCCTTGTCGTTGTCCTTTCGCGTGCGGACGGACTTCGTCGGGTAGACCTCCCGCACGTACCGCCTCGCGATCACGGAAAAGAGCCTGGTCGAGTCGTCCTCCCGCACGCCCTCGCGCTGCGCCCACAGACGGAGCGCCTCGGCCCGGTCGGTAGAAAGCTTGGTCCAGACGCGGGGCAGGGTGCCGCTGACGTGGTACCAGACCTTGCCCTTGTGGTGAAAGCGCGGCGGGTCGTCGAAGTTGGATTGGCGGCGGCGTCCCATCAGACGGCCCTCAGTGCGGCGAAATTCGGACGGGGGCGCTGTTCTTCATTCCCGCCGCAGCCGAGCATCTTCTCGGCGTACTTTCTTGCAATGATCGGCTTGCGGTTCCCGTTCAACTCGAAGCGCCACCCCTTGGCGTGTAGCCATTGGACCTGGCGCATCGGCGTCTTGAAGCCGGTCAGGAACTCGACTTCATCAGCCAGGAGGAACAGCGGTTCAAGGCGGGCGTCGGTGCTCATAGCAAGTGGGGTGCGCCTATCACGGAGTAGGGGCCTTCGATCTTGGCAAATCCTCCTAGGTACTCGAAGACCTTTGTCGCAGTAACTCGGCCTCCGCAGCAGGACACCCGCCAGGGCGACGGCACGCAAAGCCCCGTAGCCGAATCGACCAGGCCGACACCTTTAACGCGCACAAATCGGCTGCCGACTCCGGCGAGATGCTTAAGCCATGTGGGCAGGTTGAACCATCTTCGAATAGCCTTACCGGCTTCCTCGAATCCACCCGCTCCGTGAATTCGAGCACCTTTTGGAAGACCGACCTTTGAGTCGAACTTGGAGGCGTACTTGATAAGGTAGCCAACGGGGTGTCTTGCCCATTCAATTCGGGTGCTTCCATGTGGCCACCAGCCTTGCTTGTCGGGTTTTGGGAGGGTCAGGCCCTTGGGGAGCCAGATCAGGACGTGGTAGTGCAGGGCGCCCCGCTTCTGGAGTTCGGCAACCCACACGTAGCTGAACCGATGGCCGCGGCGCTGCAGCCAGTGGCGGATGCGCTTGAGCAGTTCGGATATGTGGCACGGCTGGAAGCCGTCGACGTCGCGGTAGGTGAGGGTCAGCATCGCGGGCTTGAACCGGAAGCCGCGGTAGCAGTGCTCGAATAGCTTGGCCGCTACTAGGACCGAACGCTTTAGCCGGGTGTGCCTGGCCCAGTCGGAGTCGATCTCTACCGACTGGTGCGTATGAACGTGTCACTTGTTTTAAGAGTGACAAGCCCAGGCGCCGTCGCCGCGCCCGGTGCGCCTTGCGGCGCCCCCGGCCGCACCGAAGGCGCCGTCGTGTCGATTTGCAAAAAGGGGTTCTCCATACCCCTCAATGTAGAGGGGTATGCGAGACCCGTCAAGGGTGCTTGCTACCCCTTATTCGAGCTTCCGACGATCCGGCACGGACACTTCGCCGGACACAGCCTTCCAAAAATTGCTGAGTGTCTTCGCGAAGCGATAGCCAACCGACCGCATTGAGGCTGCGGCCTCCTCCGGGAACGCCTCGCGGACGGAGATTCCGAGGATCTCCTCGTACTTGCGAATGGTGCGTTTGTTGTGCACCAGGACCAAGACCTTCCAGCCGACATGCCGACCGATGACATACATCCCGAGGGCCTGTTCAAGCTCGTCGATGCTGCCGACCTCGCTCAGTTTCGGGCTACCGAACTTGTCGATTGCGCGGTCAAGCAGGTCCATGGCCTCTTTGGCCTGCTCAGGCGTCAACGGCGGTTCGATTGGAGGGCGAGACTTAGGCATTAACCGAGCTTAGGCGGGTCAAGGGGTGTTGGTCAACCCTTTCGCCGAGCCGAGTTGCCCACCGCGTCGGTCGGTACGTCGCAAGCGCCGCCCGCCGCCGTGGACAACTCTGCACCTATGGCGCTCGGCTGCTGCGAGCGGAAACTCAGTCTTCGACCAACTGATCTGGAACTTGTTGCCAGTAATTACACTTCCGGCCTACTTGGCGCTTAAAGACGCGGAAGAGCTCGTTGGGGTCGATATTGGCTTGCGGAGCCACCTCTTCAAGCGCTGCCTGAAGAGCACGGCGCATGTCGTATCTCAGGTGCTCCAGTACGCCTTCAATTCTGATTTTGGCCATCGCGACCTCCCTCGGCGAAATTCTAGGACTAAATGTTCTACAAAGGTCGTCGAGTTGGGTTCGCTGCCGAGACGAGCGACTTGGCTTAGGCGTTGCGTTTTGTAGAGGGTGGGGCGACCTAACGTCTTGGCACACAAGGACTTTGCCGGCAGATTGAAAATCCGCGTGTCGGTGGTTCGATTCCGCCCCAGGCCACCAGTCATTTCGAACAAGCCCATCCCTTCCGATGGGCTTTTTCTTTGACCGCCTGGTCGGTCATCATGCGGGAATAGCTCAGCTGGCAGAGCGCAACCTTGCCAAGGTTGAGGTCGCGAGTTCGAACCTCGTTTCCCGCTCCATCCTTCTCTTCGGGTGGCCCATGTGGCTCAGTGGCAGAGCACTCCCTTGGTAAGGGAGAGGTCGCGGGTCCGATTCCCGCCATGGGCACCACCGGTCTCCTGCCGCGCTTCCCGATCATTGCCGGATCTTGGCAGCTGAAACTCTCTTCCTCTGACTACCCTGCGTCCCGGCACAGGCGACGGGCTTTTCGCTTTTGGGCGGGCCTGTGCGCTTCGGCCGACCCTGGACTCGGGTTAGCGAGTATGGGTTTGTCCACCAATGTGTATACACTTTGTGCGAGACCCTCGGCCGACTCCCGGCTGGACCCACGCAACGATGAAAGGACAAGGATGGGACACCTCAGCACCCATGTGCTCGACACCATGAACGGCTGCCCGGCCGCCGGCATGGCCGTGAAGCTGCAGCGGGTAGCCGGCGCGCAGGCCGAGACGATCATGGCCTTCACGCTCAACGCCGACGGGCGCAACGAGGGCGGCGCGCTGCTCGACGCGCAGAGCATGGCGGCGGGCCGCTACCGGCTGGTGTTCTCGGTCGCGGCCTATTTCCGCGCGCGCGGCGTGCAACTGCCCGAGCCGCCCTTCATCGACGAGGTGCAGCTCGACTTCGGCATCGCCGACGCGGCCGGCCACTACCACGTGCCGCTGCTGGTCAGCCCCTGGGCCTACTCGACCTACCGCGGCTCGTAAGTTCCGGGCCGGTCGGCTTCCGGCCTGGCACGCCGGTTGCATTCGCGTCTTCGCTGTCCGGGCACTATGCTCTCAACCACCCCTGGAGATGTCCATGCCGAACCGTCGTCACGCCGTCCTGGCTTCGCTGACCCTTGCTGCGGCCGTCATCGCCGCTCCCGCTCATGCGGCCTGGCCCGAAAAGCCGATCCGCGTCGTCGTGACCTTCGCCGCCGGCGGGGCCAGCGACATCGTCGCGCGCGCGATCTCGGAGAAGCTGTCCCGGGCGCTGGGCCAGCCGGTGATCGTCGACAACAAGCCCGGCGCGGGCGGCACCATAGGCGGCAGCGAGGTGGTGCGCGCGCCGGCCGACGGCTACACGCTGATGCTGTCGAACTCCACGCCGACCTCGATCGGCCCCTACACCGTGCCCAAGCTACCCTACGACCCAGGCAAGCAGTTCACCCATGTGGCCATGCTGGGCGTGGCGCCGGTGCTGATCATGGCCCACCCCAAGGCGGGGCCGGCCACGCTCAAGGACCTGCCCAAGGCCGCGGCGACACCCGGCTACAGCTTCGGCAGCGGCGGTCCGGGCTCGATCGGCCACATCGTCGGCGAGATGACCAAGGCCGCGATGAAGATACAGATGAACCACGTGCCCTACCGCGGCGGCGCGCCCATGACCACCGACCTGATCGCCGGCACCATCCCGTTGGGCATAGACGTGATCACGGCCTTCGTGCCCATGGTCAAGGCGGGGCAGATCCGGGCCCTGGCGGTGACCACGCGCGAGCGCTCGCCGCTCTTGCCCGAGGTGCCCAGCGTGGTCGAGCTCGGCTGGCCGCAGCTGGTGGCGGAGAACTACTTCGGCGTCTCGGGGCCGGCCGGCCTGCCCAAGGAGGTGACGGACAAGCTCGCCAAGGCCCTGGCCGAGATCGTTGCCGACCCGGCCATCGTCCGCCGCTTCGAGGAGCTCGGCGTCACGCCGGTCAAGATGGGCCAAGCCGAGTTCGCGGCCTTCGTGGTCAAGCAGGCCAATGACTGGGCGCCTGCGATCAAGGCGGCCGACCTCAAGCCCTGAGGCCCGACCCGGTTGGTCCGGGTTTTCCCGCGTGCCGACCGGGAACAAAAGTGTATACACTTAAATCACGTCGCCGCGGCGTCCGCGGACCGGCTCCCAGCCGGCCCGCATGGTTGCGACGCATGCTCCTCACAGAGCCCGCTGTGGTGAGGGGAACCCGCACCGCTGCGCTGGTGCGTTTTCCGAACCTGTGAGGATCTGATGGATGCCTACCTTCTCGACTGGGCCAACCTGCTGCTGCGCTGGGCCCATGTCATCACCGCGATCGCCTGGATCGGCGCCTCGTTCTACTTCGTACTGCTCGACAACAGCCTGAGCCCGCCGGCCCACGAGGACCTCAAGAAAAAAGGCGTCGACGGCGAGATGTGGGCCGTGCATGGCGGCGGCTTCTACCACTCGAACAAGTACATGGTGGCGCCCAAGTGGCTGCCGCTGCCCGAGAACCTGCACTGGTCCTACTGGGAGAGCTACTCGACCTGGCTGACCGGCTTTGCCCTGTTCACCGCGCTCTACCTGTTCAACGCCGGCAGCTTCCTGGTCGACAAGAGTGTCTACGACTGGTCGGCCGGCGCCGCCATCGCCGCCGCCCTGGGCTTCCTGGCCGCGTTCTGGCTGATCTACGACGCGATCTGCCGCGTCTTCGGCCAGAAGAAGGGCGGCGACCTCATCGTCGGCGCCGGCGTGACCTTGTTCATCGTCTTCGCGTCCTGGCTGGCCTGCCAGCTGTTCGCCGGCCGCGCCGCCTTCCTGCTGGTCGGGGCGATGATCGCGACGGCCATGAGCGCCAACGTGTTCTTCTGGATCATCCCGGGCCAGCGCAAGGTCATCGCCCAGATGAAGGCCGGCCAGCCGGTCGACCCTGTCCACGGCCAGCGCGGCAAGCAGCGCAGCGTGCACAACACCTATTTCACGCTGCCGGTGCTGATCGCCATGCTGTCCAATCACTACGGCTGGCTCTACCAGGCCAAGCAGAACTGGCTGGTGCTGGTGCTGCTGATGCTGGCCGGCGCCCTGATACGCCACAGCTTCGTCGCGCGCCACAAGGCCCATGTGCTGGGCCAGCGCACGCCCTGGGAGCACGCGGTCGTCGGCACCCTGGTCCTCGCCGGCATGGCTTTCTGGCTGGCGCCGCCGCCGCAGAGCGCCGAGGCCAAGGCCGCCGCTGCCAAGCCGGTGGCCTTTGCCGAGGTCAAGGCCGTGCTCGACCAGCGCTGCGCCATGTGCCACAACGCCCAGCTGCAGAGCAAGGGTGTGGCCCTGCACACGGCCGAGCTGATCCGCCAGCATGCCCAGGCCGTCTACCAGCAGGCCTCGGTGCTCAAGCTGATGCCGCTCAACAACGCGACCCAGATCACCGACGAAGAGCGGGCCCTGATCAAGCGCTGGTACGAGGCCGGCGCGCCGGCCAACTGAAACCCGCGAGCTACCGCTCCATGATGCCCCAGGCCACCCGCCGTCCGCCGCGCTGCGAGCGCGAGATCCGCACCGACCTCGCCGCCGCCTACCGCCTGGCCGCGCTGGCCGGCTGGGACGACACGGTCTACACGCATCTTTCGGCCGCGGTGCCGGGCCAGCCCGGGGTCTACCTGATCAACGAATTCGGCCTGGGCTTCGACGAGGTCACGGCGTCCAACCTGGTCAAGGTCGACCTGCAGGGCAGGGTGGTCGACGGCTCGGGGCGGCCGGTCAACCCGACCGGTTTCACCATCCACGGCGCGGTGCACGCGGCGCGGCCCGAGCTCGAGTGCGTGATCCACCTGCACGCGCCCTGGGGCGTGGCGCTGTCGATGCGGCCCGAGGGTCTGCTGCCCTGCTCGCAGTGGGCCATGCGCCTGCATGGCCGGCTCGGCCGCCACGCCTACGAGGGCCTGGCCCTGGGCGCCGAGGAGCAGCGGCGCCTGGTGGCCAACTTGGGGCTCCTCGACGGCCTGATCCTCGAGCACCACGGCACCCTGACCGTGGGCCGCACGGTGGCCGAGGCCTTCATGCTGATGCACCTGCTCGAGCGCGCCGCACAGGCCCAGCTGCTGGCCATGGCGGCCGGCGGCGGCGGCGTGCCGGCCGTCGGCGAGGCGCTCGCCGAGCGCAGTTACCGACAATGGGTGGGCGATGGCAGCGAATGGGACGGCGACGCCGAATGGCCCGCGCTGCTGCGCCGCGCCGACCGGCTGTCGCCCGGCTTCCGCGACTGAAACCAGACTGAACACCACAGGAGAAACACCACCATGCCGACCATCCGCGTCGAACTCTTCGAAGGCCGCAGCCCCGAGCAGAAGGCCGCCCTGGCCAAGGAATTCACCGAGGCCTGCGTGCGCGTGCTGGGCGGCAGCGGCGACGGCGTGGACGTGGTCTTCTACGACATCGCCCGCCAAGACTGGGCCACCGGCGGCGTGCTCTGGAGCGACAAGGCCCCGCCCAAGCCCGCGGGCTGAGCGCCGAGGGCGGGGACTCGCGGCGGCACATGCCGTGGAGTTTTTCCTTTCTTGCAATTAATAATGATTCGCATTTAAAATCGACGCCCACGGGGCCTTCGCCTCCAGCCGGCTGCTGCCGCAGCCCGGGCCGGCCCCGTTTCAAGAGGAGTCGACATGTCGAGTCAAGACGGCATCCCGTCCTGCCAGCACCTCAGCCTGGCACGCAGCGAAATCGGTCACATCAGCACCTGCCGCGACTGCGGCGTGGTCCAGCTCCATTTGCAGGCCCTGAGCCTGCGCCTGGAAGACGAGGCCTTCGAGGCGCTGGCGCGCATGGTGGGCCGCGCCAGCCTGCGCCTCGCGGCCATGGACCGGCTGGCGGGTGAGCCGCCGCGCGGGGACGCGCCCGGGCGGCCTGCCGGCCTGCACTGAGGGCGTTCCATGATGCGCCAGACCATCGCCGTGCGACAGGCCACGAGCCGCGAACTGGAGGGGGAGATCGCCGCGCTGCGCGCGGAAAACGCGCTGCTGCTGCGCGGCTTGGCGCGGGCCCAGGCGAGCGCCAGCGAGGGTGTGGCCGAACTGCACGGCGAGGTGCAGCGGCTGCAGCGCGAGCTGATGCGCCTGCGCGCCGCGCTGATCATCAAGCAGAGTCAGCAGGCGCTGCTGCAGATGCGGCCGGTTGACCTGGGCGCGGTCGCGCAGGCCGCCGCGCGCGCCCTGATCTGCCAGACCGGCTGCCTGGCGCACGACGCGCACTGGCTGGCGCAGGGACGCTGCCGCCTCCACGGCCAGGCCTGCGAGCTGCTGCCGCAACCCGCGGCCGAGCCTGCCGAGGAAGGCTCGCTCCGGTAGCCGGGCGGGCGTGCTGGGGCAGGGGGCCGCTCGCGCTGGCGGTTCGATCAAATCCTGCGCTTTCGGTTTTTTGAATCACAATGCGAATTATTCGCATTACAATTCTTTTCTGAAAATTTGCCAGCGCGCAGAACGGGGCCGGCCCATGGGTCGGCCGCCCCGTTGCCGCGCCGCCCTCCTAAACCCCAAGAAACAAGCATGCAAGCTCAGCGAACCCCCCTCTTCACCAGCCGCCCGGTCGCCCTGGCCGTCAGCTCGGCACTCGCCTTGCTGGCCGCTCCTGCGGCCTGGGCCCAGTCCGAAACGCCCGGGGCCAGCCTGCCCGAGGTCAGCATCAGCGCCGACTGGCTGGGCGCGCCGGGCGCCGCGCAGGCCAAGACCCATCCCGGCGCGCGCACGGTGCTGGGCGAGCAGGCCCTGGAGGACCAGGCGGCACGCACGCTGGACGACGTGCTCAGGCAGGTGCCCGGCACCACGGTGCTCGACGAGAGCGGCACCGGGGTCCTGCCCAACATCGGCGTGCGCGGGCTGAACCCGCTGCGCAGCGAACAGGTGCTGCTGCTGCAGGACGGCATGCCGATGACGCTGGCCCCCTACGGCCAGACCGGCGCCTCGCTGTTCCCGCTCACGCTGCAGTCCGTCGAGGCGATCGATGTGGCGCGCGGCGGCGTGGCCGTGCACTACGGGCCGAACAACGTGGGCGGAGTGATCAACTTCATCACCAGGCGCATCCCGGTCAAGCCGGCCGTCACGCTCAAGGAGACCCTGTCGGTCAGCGAAGCCACGGGCCGCCTGCTCAGCGACAGCTACCTGCGCGCCGGCGGCTTCGTCAACGAGCGCCTGGGCCTGCAGCTGCAGGCCAACCTGATCGAGGGCCACGGCGAGCGGGCCCATTCGGACACCCGTACCGGCAACCTCATGCTGGACGCCGAGTGGTACGCCAGCGACACCGTCAACATCAAGGCCGGGCTGCAGCGCTACGAGACCCGCAACGAGCTGCCGGGCGCGCTGACGCCGCAGGCCTATGCCCAGGACCGCCACCAGTCGACGCGGCCGCTGGACCGCTTCGACGGCGACACCACGCGCGGCCACCTGAACTACCAGCAGCAGCTGGGCCCCGGCGTGCAGCTGAGCTGGAACAACTTCGGCCACCGCAGCTCGCGCACCTTCAGCTTCGGCAACGCGAGCAACGCCAGCCAGGCGTCCACGGCGCGGAGCTCCTCGCCGCGCGAGTACTGGGTCTACGGCACCGAGCCCAAGCTCAGCGTCGAGCTGGACGGCGCCCTCAAGCAGAAGGTCCTGCTCGGCCTGCGCTACCTGCGCGAGGAGGTCGACTACCTGGTCGACAGCCGCAACCTCGCGACCGGCGCCTACAGCATCACGCGCGACTGGCGCTTCGAGAACGACGCCTATGCCGCCTACGTCAGCGACACCTTCAGCCTGCTGGACGGCAAGCTCAAGCTCACGCCCGGCGTGCGCCACGAGGAGGTGAAGCTGTCCTACCGCAACAAGCTGACCGGCGCACAGACCCGAGACCAGACGCGCGACTGGCTGCCCGGGCTGGACCTAGGCTACCAGGCCAGCGAGCGCCTGTTCCTGTTCGCCAACGCACACCGCTCGCTGCGCCCCGTGCAGTTCACGCAGATCACCTACGGCGGCGACCTCGCGGCCGAGCGTGCCAAGAATTACGAGGGCGGGGCGCGCTGGGCGGCGACGCCGCGCCTGGACCTGGGCGCCACGGCCTTCCGCTTCGAGTTCGACAACAAGCTCGAATTCGTCAACGCCAGCACGGGCTTCCGCAACCTCGGCGAGGCCCTGCACCAGGGCGTGGAGCTGGACCTGGCCTGGCGGCCCGAGGCCGTGCGCGGCCTGGAGCTCAAGGGCGGCTATACCCGCGTCAGCACCCGGCAGCAGTCCGGCAGCTTCCAGGGCAAGGATCTGCCCTACGCACCGCACCACAAGCTGAGCCTGGACGCGGGCTGGCGCCAGGCCGCCTGGAGCTGGAACCTCAACGGCCTGTACCAGAGCGCCATGTTCAGCGACGGCGCCAACACGGTCGCGGAAAACGCCAGCGGCTCGGTCGGTCGCATCCCGTCCTACTGGCTGTGGAACGCCAAGCTCGGCTACGACTTTCGCTGGCACGGCACGCGCATGAAGGCGGGCCTGGCCGTCAACAACCTGTTCGACCGCGACCACTACTTCCGCGGCGTGGACTACAGCCAGGGCCGCCTGCCGCAGCCCGGCCGTGCCCTGCTGCTGAGCCTGCAGGCCGACCTTTGAGGCTCACGCCCCCGGCCCGGCCGGTGCCGGGCCGCGCGGGGCTTTGTCGCTTCCATCCCCCGATCCCCGACTTCCGAACATGAGCCGCCTCGCACCGCGCCGCATCCGCCCATCAGAATCCTTTTCCCTGCGTCCCCTGCTGCTGGCACTTGCCGGCCTGGGACTGGCCGCCTCCACCCAGGCGCAGACCAGCGGCACCCTGGGCGAGGTCCAGGTCAGCGGCGAGGCCTCGCGCAGCTACAGCGCGCGCAGCGTGCAGGTCGGAACCTACCGGGACCAGGACCCGCTGGACGTGCCCCTGACCAACAACGTGGTCACGCGCGAGGTGCTCGACGCCCAGGGCGCGAACACGCTGCACGGCGCGCTGCGCAACACGGCCGGCGTGGCCCATGCCCAGATCGGCAACGCGACCTACGACAACATCGCGATCCGCGGCCTGCTGGTGGACAACCAGCGCAATTACCGGCTCAACGGCTCGCTGCCCATCGTCAACCTGATCGCCACGCCGCTCGAGAACAAGGAGCGCGTCGAGGTGCTCAAGGGCGCGGCCTCGCTCTACTACGGCCTGGTGCCGCCTTCGGGCATCGTCAACCTCGTGACCAAGCGCGCCGGCGCCCAGCCGGTGACCAGCATCGCGACCTCGGTCAACAACCACGGCGGCTTCGACGCCCATGCCGACATCGCGCGCCGCTTCGGCCCCGATGAGGCCATGGGGCTGCGCGTCAACGCGGTCGCCGGCAAGCAGGAGACCGGCCTGCACCGCTTCGAAGGCGAGCGCAGCCTGCTCTCGCTGGCCCATGACTGGCGCGTCAACCGCGCGCTCAGCTTCAAGCTCGACCTCGAGCATTACCGCAAGAACGTCAGCGAGCCCGCGACCCTGCTGCTCAACGCGAACAAGCCCGCCGTGCCCAGGCCGGTGGACAACCGCATCAACCATGCCGGCGAATGGCAGCGCTACAAGGCCGAGGCCACCAACCTGCTGCTGCGCTCGGACATCGCGCTCTCGGACGAATGGGCCCTGACCCTGGAGACCGGGCGGGCCGTCACCGAGCGCGACCGCAATTTCTCCACGCTGAGCAACATCGACCTGGCCACGGGCGAGGGGACGCTCAACATCAGCTTCGTGCGCGACCAGCGCTTCGCCAACACCAACCACCGCGCCGAGCTGGTCGGCCGCCTGGCCGCGGGCGCGCTGGCCCATGAGCTGACCCTGGGCGCGACGAGCAATCTGCGCCGCGCCAGCGGCGAGCAGTCCCTGCCGGCTGCAAGCGTCTCCCAGAACTACCACGAGCCGCGCATCATCGCGCCCATCGCGCGCAGCAACTGGACGGCCATCACCCCCTCGCGCGTCAGCGACAAGGGCGCCTACCTGTTCGACCGCATGTCCCTGGGCGAGCGCTGGCAGCTGCTCGCGGGCCTGCGCTACAGCGACTACCTCAGCCAGTCCGGCTCGGCCACGCCCTACGAGGCCAGCAACCGCTCGCCCAACCTGTCCGTGATCTACAAGCCCAGTTCCGAGCTCTCTTGGTACGCGAGCTATCTGGAGGCGCTCGAGGAGACGGGCGTCGCGGCGGCGCAGCGCGCCAATGCCGGCGAGCTGCTGCCGCCCGCGGTGAACAAGCAGAAGGAGCTGGGTGTCAAGGCGCGCCTGCGGCCCGGCCTGCTCGTGCAGGCGGCCTATTTCGACATCCAGCGGCCCCAGACCACCATCGACGCGGCCAACCGCTTCGTGATCGGCGGCCGCAGCGACTACCGCGGTCTCGAGCTGTCGGCCAGCGGCGCGCTGGGCCGCCAATGGTCGCTGCTGGCCTCGGCCCTGCTGCTGGACGCCGAGATCTCCCAGGTCGGCCCCGGCAACGCGGCCGAGCTCGGCAAGACGCCGCAGAACACGGCCAGGCGCACGCTGAGCCTGTTCGGCGAGTACCGCGTGCCCCAGGTGCCGGGCTGGTCGCTCAACGCCGGCATCTTCCATGTCGGCAAGCGCCCGGTGAACAGCCGCAACCTGGCCTATGTCGACGCCTACACCACGCTCTCGCTGGGCACGCGCTACCTCACGAAGTGGAACGGCAGCGCGGTGACCTGGCAGGCCAACATCGACAACGCGACCGACCGCAACTACTGGAGCAGCACGGGCGACAACTACCTGGCCGCCGGCCTGCCGCGCACCCTGCGCCTGGCCGCGAAGTTCGATTTCTGAGCACCATGCGGCCGGCAAGCTTGCGCACCTGGTGGCTCAAGGCCCACCGCTGGTTCGGTCTGAGCCTGGGCGGGGTGCTGCTGCTCGCCGCCGTCACGGGCGCGCTGATGACCGTGGCGCGACCGCTGGACGCCTGGCTGCATCCCGAGCTGTTCCGGGTCGCGCCGGCGCCGCAGGCGGCCGCCGCCCTGCCCCTGGAGCAGGTGCGCCGCCAGCTCGAGGCCGAGTTCGGCGCCGGCGTCGCGTTCCGCCTGCGCCCGCCGCGCGAGCCCGGCGACAGCCTCTGGGCCTCGGTCCAGGGGGCCTGGACGGGCACGGTGTATTTCCATCCCGATACGGCGGCCGAGCTCGGGCGGCGCGGCGAGCACGAGGGCCTGGCGAACTGGCTGTTCGAGCTGCACAGCAACCTGCTGCTCGGCGAGGCCGGCAAGGCCCTGCTCGCCGCCACGGCCCTGGCCTACCTGCTGCTGCTGGTCTCGGGCCTGGTGCTCTGGTGGCCGGCGCGCTGGCGCCATGCCTTCAGCCTGCGGCTGGTTGGCGGGACCACGCGCGCCCTGTTCGACCTGCACCGCGTCGGCGGCGCGCTGCTGGGCTTGGCGATCGCCGTCAGCGTGCTCAGCGGCGCCTACATGGCCTGGCGCCCGCTGTCGGCCGCCGTGACCGCGCTCAGCGGTGCGCAGGCCACAGCTGCGCCGCGCCCGCGGGTCGAGCCCGGCGGCACCGCGGCGCCGCTCGACCAGCTGCTGGTGCGGGCGCGCCAGGCCCTGCCCGGGGGCCTCGTGGGCTTCGTTCAGGTGGCTGGGCACGGCCAGCCGGTGCGCGTGCGCCTGAGGCTGCCCGACGACCCGCACCCGAACGGCCTGAGCTCGGTCTGGCTGCATCCCGCCACGGCCCAGGTGCTCGCGGTGCAGCGCTGGCAGGGGCTGGACCCCGGGGCGCGCGCCTATGTGTTCATGTACCCGCTGCACATCGGCGAGCTCGGCGGCGTGGCCCACCTCGTGCTCACCGGCATGCTGGGCCTGGCCCTGGCCGGCTTCGGCGCGACCGGGGTCTGGCTCTGGTGGCGCCGCCGGCGCTGAAGCCTTGGTCGTCTAACGACGATATCTCATGCCCGTGCCTGAGACGGGCGTTGGCGAATATGGGGTTTGCAGGGCCGGCGATGTATAACTGGGGGCATCGTCCAGAATCGCATTCCGCGGCAGCAGGGAGAACAATGTGGCTCGTTCGCAGATTTCAAGCAAATCTTGTCGTCTATGGGCCTATGGCCTGACCGCCCTCTGACCGCTTCTACGCGACGATGGCCGAACCCCTCGCCCCGCAGGAATCGCCCTCGGACTTGCCAGGGGCGATCGCGCTGCTGGCATGGCTTGGCGGGACGATCGTCGCCCTGCTGGTGCCGTTGATCTTTCTCGCCATCGGCTACCAGACCCTGTCCACCCAGCTGGACGCAGTGTCGCTGACCAGCTCCCGCCTGGCTGCGACCGCCTTTTCCAAGCGCGCCGTCGCCAAGGACTCCGCCCGCTTCAACCCGCAAGGCATTTTCGAAGCATTGGCGCCGCTTAGCGGCAACACCAAGATCCAGATCCTGGATCACAGAAACCAGGTGCTTGTCGAAAATCATACCCGGCTCGAACGGCCGCTGATGACCCGCACGGCCATACTGCAGCTATCAGACCAGGAGGTTTGGCGGCTTGAATTGCGCCGCTCGCTGCGCCCGCTGCTTTACCATTCCTTGGCGCTGTTCGTGCCAGGGCTGTTGCTCGGCTGGCTATGCTTTGTTGTGCTGCGGATGCTGCCGACGCGTGCGTTTCATTTGACGCTGAACGAGATCGAGGTACGCAAGGCCACCGAGGAGCGTCTGGCCAGATCGCTGTCCTTGTTTTCTGCCACGCTGGAATCGACAGCGGACGGTATTCTTGTGACCGACTCCTTCGGCAGGCCCGTCGTGTCCAACCAGCGCTTTCTGAAGATGTGGCGTATTGCCAAGCCGATCAACTTGGGCGGCGGCGACTTCGAAGCGATTTCGATCCTGGCTTCCAAACTGCGTGACTCCGGCGGTTTCCTGGCCAATCAGCGCAAATTGGCCGACGCCATCGAGCTCGAACATGGAGAAATTCTCGAGCTGCTGGATGGGCGCGTCTTCGAGTGGTATTCCCAGCCTCAGCGCGTGGACGGGGTCGCGGTGGGCCAGGTCTCGAGCTTTCGGGATATCAGCGAGCGCAAACGCGCGGAAGTCCTGCTCTCGGCAGAGAAGCAGGTGCTGGAAATGGTGGTCAGCGGTGCACCCTTGGTCGAAGCCTTGAGTGTGCTGGCCCGGCACATAGAGATGTTGTCGAATGAAATGTTCTGCTCGATCATTTTCCGGGAAGACGCAGAAGGCGTAACCCTGCATTGCGCGACCGGGCCCAGCCTGCCGGCGGCCGTGACCAGCCGCATCGCCAACCGCGGTTATGCGGCCCTGGCTGCGGTATTCGACGAAGCAAGGCGGCAGGAGGGGGACCTCGCTGCCGGGTTCCCCAACATCCTGGACGACGAGAAATGGGCGGGTTACCGTCACCTGGTGGCAGACTGGGGGCTGCTGGCCTGTTTCTCGGTGCCCATCTGCTCCTCCACGGGCAGTCTGCTGGGCGTCATTGTGGCGCACTATCGCTCGCCTTCCGAGCAGCAGCCGCATGATCTGGAACTGGTCCGCGTCGCCACCAACCTGACCAGCATTGCGATAGAGCGCAGGCAGGCGGAAGCGCAACTGGACACGATGGCGCACTTCGATGCCCTCACCCAACTCCCCAACCGGCTCTTGTTCCGCGACCGCCTGCATCACGCCATGGCTCGGTCGGACCGCAGCAAGGAAATAATTGCCGTGATGTTTCTCGACCTGGATCGCTTCAAGACCATCAACGATACCCTGGGTCATGATGCGGGCGACCTGCTGCTGCGTGAAGTTTCGTCCAGGCTGTGCCAATGTGTGCGTGCGGAGGATACGGTCGCCCGCCTGGGCGGGGACGAGTTCACCATCATCCTGGAGCAGATCGGCAAAGCGGAAGACGCTGCGGTGATCGCCAACAAGATCCTTGAAACCCTTACCCCTCCCTTCACGCTGAGTGGCCAGGAAACCTTCGTCACCTCAAGCATTGGCATTACCGTTTACCCATCGGACAGCGCCGATTTCGACGGCCTGGTCAAGAACGCCGACACCGCCATGTACCGGGCCAAGGGGGGCGGCGGGAACGGTTACCGCTTCTTCACGCCGGAAATGAACGCCAAGGCCGGGGAGCGCCTGAAGATGGAAAGCGGCCTGCGCCGCGCGCTGGAGCGCAACGAGTTCGTGGTCTATTACCAGCCCAAGGTGGATTTGAGAAGCGGCAAGATCCTCGGCGCCGAGGCCTTGCTGCGCTGGAGGCATCCGGAATGGGGGCTGGTTTCGCCGTCTGAATTCGTGCCTATCCTGGAAGAAACCGGCCTGATCGAGCCGGTAGGCGAATGGGTCTTGAGAACGGTATGCATGCAGATCCGGTCGTGGCAGGCTAACCCGGCCATCCCCCCCTTGTGCGTGGCGGTCAACCTGTCCGGGCGACAGCTGCAACGCGGCAATCTGGCGACCACCATCGGCAGCCTGCTGGAAGAAACCGGGCTGGCGCCGCATTGGCTGGAGTTGGAGGTGACCGAGAGCATGCTGATGCACGACCCCGAATTCGCCGCCGACATGCTCAGGCAGATCCGCGCGAAAGGCATCATGAGCATCGATGTCGACGATTTCGGCACCGGCTATTCGTCCCTGAGCTATCTGAAGCGTTTTCCTATCGACTCTTTGAAGCTCGACAAGTCCTTTGTGCAAGGCCTGCCGAACGACGAAGACGATATCGCCATCAGCAAGGCCGTCATCGCGCTCGCGCATAGCCTGAAGCTCAAGGTGATCGCCGAAGGGGTGGAAACCAGCGAGCAGTTCGAGTCTCTGCGCCAGCATGAATGTGATGTGATTCAGGGCTACATCGTCAGCCCGCCGCTGCCCGCCGACGCTTTTGCTCAACTGGCCCGGGAATACAAACACATGGAACGGTGGCTCGCGAAAGGCATCGATCTGAAGCCCGGCCACACGCTGGCGACCGATCACAATGCGGCGGTGTAGGGCCGAGTCGGCCCAGCTGAATCCTGATCGCCCCAGGAAAACGAATCCCTTGCCGACTGCTTCCACTCGGGCCAGGAGAGCAGGAATGACGGGTAAAGAAACGCCGTTTAGCCGCGGATCGGCCCCGGCGTGACCAGGGCGCCCAGCGCCTCCAGCAGCGAGGCGGGCAGGCTGCGCGCGCCGCGCTCGCCCTGCACGCTGTAGCGGTGACCGGCGGGCAGCACATGCAGGTTCACGCCCAGCATTTCGAGCCGCTCGTTCGCGTCCACCTCATCGAAGTTCGAGCGCATGCGCCGCCCGTCGATCAGGGTGACGGCACCCTGGCCTATCACCTCGACGCCCTGGCCGCGCTCGATCACCAGGGCCGTGTCCTCGTCTATGCCCACACCCAGCATGTCGGGGCGCTGGGCCAGCACCGAGAGCAGGCGCCCCAGGCGACGGCGCTCGGAGAAATGCTGGTCGATGATGGCCCGGGACACGAAGCCCAGGCCCAGGTCCAGGATGGCCGCGTCCTTCTCGGGCAGGCGCGGCGTGTCGCCCTCGGCCAGCATCAGGCGAGACAGGGCGGCGGCGCCAGCGCTGGTGCCGCCTATGCAGCAGCCGCGCAGGTGAAAGGCCAGGTGCATGGCGCGCGCCGCCCCGGTCTCCCAGAGCAGGCCCATGAGGCGGCGCTGGTCGCCGCCGCTCATGAAGATGCCGTCGGCGTGCAGCAGGCGGTTGATCAGCTCGGGATCGTTGGCCGCGTCCCGGTCCGCGATGTCCAGCGGCGCGCAGCGCTCGGCGCCGAGCTCGCGGAACACCGGCTCGTAGCCACGCCAGCTCGCGGCCGGGTCGGCGCTGGCGGCGGTGAGTACCAGGATCTGGGCCTGCGGCCCACCACACAGCTCGACGAAGCGGCGCAGGATGAGGCGGTCCTTGAGCCTGTCCTCGGCGCCGCCTATCACCACCAGATGGCCCAGCCGGCGCTGGTAGGCCTGCTCGGCCAGTGCCGGGGCGGGGAGGGCGGCCAGGGCCAGTCCCAGGGCGAGCCACTGCCGGCGGTTGAAACGGGAGGCAATCATATGTAAAGGTCGTAAGAAATGTCCGGCACGCGGCGATTGTCCCAGCAAGTCGGCGCCGCTTCGTGACAGCCGAGGCCGGCGCCGGGCGGTGCTTGGCTTTTTCCGCGCCGGCGCGGATGATCGAAGGCTGGTACCGAGAACGGGAGCCGCAGCCATGGGAACGACCGATAGCCTGGGCTTGGCGCTGAGCGGCGCCGGCGCCGACAGCGCGCACCGCTACGAGCAGGCGCTGCACCAGCTGCAGTGCTACATGGGCGATCCGGTCGCCACCATCGACGCCGCCATTGCCGAGCGCCCGGACTTCGCGATGGGCCATGTGCTGCATGCCTGGCTGAATTTGCTGGGCACCGAGCCCGCCGCCCTGCCGGTGGCCCGGCAGGACCTGGCCCGGCTCATGGGCCTGGCTTGCACGCCGCGCGAGCGGACCCATGGCCAGGCCATCGCCGCCTGGCTGGACGGGCGCTGGCGCGATGCCGCCCGCTTGCTGGAGGACCTCTCGCTCGAGCATCCGCGCGACGCGCTGGCCCTGCAGGCCGGCCATGTGCTGGACTTCTACCTGGGCGACGCGCGCATGCTGCGCGACCGCCTGGCGCGGGCCCTGCCGGCCTGGTCGCCGGCCATGCCGGGCTACCACGCCCTGCTGGGCATGCAGGCCTTCGGCCTCGAGGAAACCGGCGCCTACGGTCGCGCCGAAGCCCAGGGGCGCGCGGCGCTCGAGCTCGAGCCGCGCGACGCCTGGGCCCACCACGCGGTGGCCCATGTCATGGAGATGCAGGGTCGCACCCAGGAAGGCATTGCCTGGATGCGCGAGCGCCAGAGCGACTGGGCCGAGGACAACTTCTTCGCCGTGCACAACTGGTGGCATCGGGCGCTCTACCACCTGGACCTGGGCGAAATCGACCAGGTGCTGGCCCTGTTCGATGGGCCGGTGTTCGGCGGCCGTTCCACGCTGGCGCTGGACCTGGTCGACGCCTCGGCGCTGCTGTGGCGCCTGCAGCTGCGCGGCGTAGCGCTGGGCGGACGCTGGCACGAGGTGGCCGAGCGCTGGCTGTCTTTCGCCGACACGGCCTACTATGCCTTCAACGATGCGCACGCCATGATGGCCTTCGTCGGCGACGGCCGTGTCGAGGCCCAGCAGACCCTGCTGGCGGCGCAGGCGCGCGCCATGGCGGGCCAGGGCGACAACGCCGGCTTCACGCGCGAGGTCGGCGCGCCGCTGGTGCAGGCGATCCAGGCCTTCGGCGCAGGCGAGTGGCGGCGCACGGCCGAACTGCTGCGTCCGCTGCGCGGCATCGCGCAGCGCTTCGGTGGCAGCCACGCCCAGCGCGACCTGATCGACCTGACCCTGATCGAGGCCGCGCTGCGCGACGGCCAGCAGGCCCTGGCCCGGGGCCTGGCCGCCGAGCGGGTCGACGCCAAGCCCGCCAGCCCCAGCGCGCGCGAGCTGCTGCGCCGCGCGGGCTGAGCCGGCGCTCGCCACCCCTTTGCTGCGGCGCAATACAGAAAACCTATCAATAGGTTAGGAAGATTGAATCTGTTTTTTGATAGCTGTGGGCTATGATTTGCCTGTCCGAAAATTTTTCAACCCAACGGAGCATTCATGTCCCTGATCAACACCCAAGTCAAACCCTTCAGCGCCACGGCCTACCACAACGGCAAATTCGTGCCCGTCACCCAAGACAGCCTGAAGGGCAAGTGGTCCGTGGTGTTCTTCTATCCGGCCGACTTCACCTTCGTGTGCCCCACCGAGCTGGGCGACCTGGCCGACCATTACGACACCTTCAAGGCCCTGGGCGTGGAGATCTACGGCGTGTCCACCGACACCCACTTCACCCACAAGGCCTGGCACGACACCTCCGAGACCATCGCCAAGGTCAACTACCCGCTGATCGGCGACCCCACCGGCGCCATCACGCGCAACTTCGAGGTGATGATCGAGGAAGAGGGCCTGGCGCTGCGCGGCACCTTCGTGATCAACCCCGAAGGCCAGATCAAGCTGTGCGAAGTGCACGACAACGGCATCGGCCGCGACGCCAAGGAACTGCTGCGCAAGGTGCAGGCCGCCCAGTACGTGGCCGCCCACCCTGGCGAAGTCTGCCCCGCCAAGTGGACGCCGGGTGAGAAGACCCTGGCGCCCTCGCTCGACCTGGTCGGCAAGATCTAAAGCCGCCTTCCCTGGCGAGCGGCGGTCATCGCGTGAGACCGCCGTTCGCCGCGACCTGCGGCCCTGGCGCCGCAGGCCTTTCCCCTCCAGTTCCACGACCCGATCCGCCTGATCGCCCGCCTTGCGGCGGATCCGGCCGTGGTGCTGTGCGCGCTTGCCAAAGCGCGCCGGCCGCCTGCCCCATCAGTCCCATTTCAGGAGAACCGCCATGTTGGACGCCGCCCTCAAGACCCAGCTCAAGGCCTATCTGGAGAAGATGCTGCTGCCGATCGAGATCACTGCCTCGCTGGACCAGGGCGAGGCCTCGCGCGAGATGCTGGCCCTGCTGAGCGAGCTGGCCGGCCTGTCGCCGCTGATCCGCCTGGTCGAGCGGCGCGACGACGCCGAGCGCAAGCCCTCGTTCGCGATCCAGCGCGTGGGCAGCGAGATGGGCATACGCTTCGCCGGCATCCCGATGGGCCACGAGTTCAGCTCCCTGGTGCTGGCCCTGCTGCAGGCCGGTGGCCACCCGCCCAAGGTCGAGGCCGAGCTGATCGAGCAGATCCGGGCCCTGGACGGCGACTTCGTCTTCGAGACCTTCATCTCCCTGTCCTGCCAGAACTGCCCCGAGGTCGTGCAGGCCCTGAACCTGATGGCCGTGCTCAACCCGCGCGTGCGCCACACCATGATAGACGGCGCGCTGTTCCAGCACGAGGTGCAGGCGCGCCAGGTCATGGCCGTGCCCAGCGTCTTACTCAACGGCCAGGCCTTCGGCCAGGGCCGCATGGGGCTGGAGGAGATCGTGGCCAGGCTCGACAGCGGCGCCGGCGCGCGCGAGGCCGCGAAGATCGCCGCCAAGGCCCCGTTCGACCTGCTGGTGGTCGGCGGCGGACCGGCCGGCGCGGCGGCCGCGATCTACGCCGCGCGCAAGGGCATACGCACCGGCGTGGTGGCCGAGCGCTTCGGCGGCCAGGTGCTCGACACCCTGGGCATAGAGAACTTCATCTCGGTCCAGGAGACCGAGGGCCCCAAGCTCGCCGCGGCGCTGGAGCAGCATGTCAAGGCCTACGAGGTCGACGTGATGAACCTGCAGCGCGCCCAGGCCCTGCAGCCGGCCGAGGGCGGGCTGCTCGCGCTGCAGCTGGACAGCGGCGCCACGCTCAAGGCGCGCAGCCTGGTGATCGCCACCGGCGCGCGCTGGCGCGAGATGGGCGTGCCCGGCGAGCAGCAGTACCGCAACAAGGGCGTGGCCTACTGCCCGCACTGCGACGGCCCGCTGTTTAGGGCTAAGCGGGTCGCCGTGGTGGGCGGCGGCAACTCGGGGGTCGAGGCCGCGATCGACCTGGCGGGCATCGTGGCCCAGGTCACGCTGCTGGAATTCGACAGCCAGCTGCGCGCCGACGCGGTGCTGCAGCGCAAGCTGGCCAGCCTGCCCAACGTGCGCGTGATCACCCAGGCCCAGACCACCGAGGTCACCGGCGACGGCAGCAAGGTGGGTGGCCTGCGCTACACCGACCGGCGCGACGGCAGCAGCCATGCGCTGGAGCTGGAAGGCATCTTCGTGCAGATCGGCCTGCTGCCCAACACCGACTGGCTCAAGGGCCGGCTGGCGCTGAGCCCGCGCGGCGAGATCGAGGTCGACGCGCGCGGCCAGACCTCGCTGCCCGGCGTGTTCGCGGCCGGCGACGTGACCACGGTGCCCTACAAGCAGATCGTGATCGCCATGGGCGAGGGCTCGAAGGCCGCGCTGGCGGCCTTCGACCACCTGATCCGCAGCTCGGCGCCCGAGGCCGCCCTGGCCTGAGCGGCGCCGCGCTCAGGCGTGATGCGCGGCGGTCTTCTCGCTCTTGACCGTGGACTCCATCACGCAGCGCGTCACCACCGGCGGCGACTCGCCGATGTGGAAGGCCAGGCGCCGGTCGCGCAGGGCCACATCGGCCGCCGTCACGCGGTCGAAGCGGCGCAGGTGGTCGGTCCAGGATTCGTCGACGATCTGCTCGATGTAGCGGCCCGGGTCGGACAGGTCGCGCAGCAGCTCCCAGGACAGGGAACCGTGGCGCAGCCGGCTGCGCCGGCTTTCCTGCATCAGGGCGAGGAAGTCGGCCGCGCGCGCCGGGTCGATGCGGTACTCGATGCTCACCAGGATGTGGCCGCTCTCTGGCGGGGCATCGGTCTGGGGCATCTTGAACTGGCGCGAGGGCGTCATGTCCTCTTCGCTGCCGCGGTCTGGCATCAGCGCGTTGACCAGCCAGATGCTGAGCGTGCCCGTCACGGCCGCCACGGCCAGGCTCATGGGCACGCTGGACAGCGTGGCCACCTGGCCCCACAGGGCCGCGCCGCCGGCGCTGGCGCCCATGACGGCCATCTGGAACATGGACATGCCGCGCGCCCGCACCCAGTCGGGCAGGCCGAACTGGGCCGAGACGCTGAGCGTGTTGGCCGTGGTGATCCAGGCCATGCCGCCGGCGAACATGGCGGGCGCGGCCAGCCAGGCGTCGGGGGCGAAGGCGACCACTGCCATGACGACCGACTGCAGTGCCGCGCCGCGGACCACCAGGGCGTCGCGTGACCAGCGTTGGCGCAGCTTCTGCAGGAACAGGGCGGCCGTGATCGCGCCCGCGCCCATGGCGGCCAGCAGCAGGGTGAAGGTGCCGGCGCCACCGCCGCGCAGGTCGCGCGCGACCAGGGGCAGCAGGGCCATCAGCGCCGTGGAGTGCAGGAAGAACAGCGAGATGCGCAGCAGCACGCCCTTGAGGTGGTTGGACTGGCCGACGAACTGCAGGCCCACGCGCATGGCGCTGAACAGCTTCTCGCGCCCCAGCGGGTGCGGCTTGTGCGTGCGCTGCCAGCGCGTGATGACCACGCCGGCCAGCACCGACAGCACGGCGTTGAGCAGGAACACCCAGGCGCTGCCGACGCTCGCGATCAGGGCGCCGGCCAGCAGGGGGCCCACGATGCGCGAGGCGTTCATGGACACGCCGTTGAGCGCCAGCGCCGCCGGCAGCTGGGCGCGCGGCACCAGCTCGGGCACGATGGCGGCGAACACTGGCCAGCGCATGGCCAGGCCGATGCCGTTGGCGAAGATCAGGGCCAGCAGCAGCGGCGGCGTCATCAGGTCCAGCAGCACCGCCGCGCTCAGCGCCAGGGCCACGGCCGCCACCCAGAACTGGGTGACCAGGAAGTAGCGCTTGCGGTCCAGGATGTCGGCCAGCGCGCCGCTGGGCAGGCCCAGCAGGAACACCGGCAGCGTGGCCGCGGTCTGCACCAGCGCGACCCAGATCGGCGAAGCGGCCAGCGAGGTCATGAGCCAGGCCGCCGCGACGTCGTTCATCCACATGCAGATGTTGGCCATCAGCCAGGTGATCCACAGCATGCGGAACACCGGCAGCCGCAAGGGAGCCAGCGGGGAGGCGGGGGCCGGGGGCGGTGCTTCGGGTTCGGGGGGCGACAGGGGCATGGTGCGCTTTTGCGAACGATTATGCCTCTGAGCTATTTCAGAAATCGACCAGGCTCAGCCCGACGCTGAGCAGCTTGCGGCGGCGGTTGTAGTCGAGCAGGCTGTCGCCATAGCCGCTGAACAGCTGGGTGTGAAAGCGCAGGCCGCTGCTCGGGCGGCTGCCGTTGCCGTTGCCGATGGCGCGCAGCCATTCGACGCGCACCGAGCCACGCGCCTCGGAGCGCAGCGTGTGGCGCAGCGTCAGGCCCAGGGTGTTGTCGGGGTTGGGGTTCCAGAATGCCGCCAGCTCGGCGCGTCCCACGTAGTCGCTGATGTCGGGGTTGTCGTCGTTGGCGCGCTTCTCGGGCAGGCGTTGCCAGACGCGACCCTGCACGCGCCAGCGGTGGCCCAGTTCCATGCCGCCCATCAGGTAGACACGGTTCCAGCTGCGCGACAGCGGCAGGCTCTGTCCGTTGGACTGGTGCACCAGGCCCACGCCGCTGTAGCGCAGCCGCCAGCCGCCGGGAAGCTGGGCGTCCGTGGGGTAGACGTAGACGATCTCGGGCTCGTGGTCGGTGCTGCGGAAGGGCCGCGAGATCTGGGGCGTGAACAGCTGCCAGTAGGACTGCTGGCTGTAGCCGAACCACAGCGAGTCGCGTGCCGTGGGGTGGCCCTGGGTCAGCAGGCCCTGCAGGATCTTGGTGCGCACCGACAGCTGGATGCGCGTCTCGCTGACGCGGTAGGGCTGGGCGCTGGCGGCGTTGTTCAGCGGGTTGGTCGAGCCAGGCTGCTGGTTCACGCTGTCCGAGCCGATCAGCGACAGGCTGATCGGTCGGTAGCTGCGTATGCTCAGCGGGTCGCAGCTGGCGCCGGTCTCGAGTTCCCAGAAGCGCGAGAGCTCCGAATACTGGCGGTCCTGGCAGCCCGGCTCGGCCGCGACGTTGATCACGCGCGTGGCCGGGATGCTGGCGTCCACCGGCGGCAAGGGCGCCGGCAGGGTTGCCGCAGGCGAGACGGGGGCTTCGCCCGCTTGCTGGCCGGCCCAGCGGTCGAAGCAGGCCAGGCGTGCCTCGCGGTCCTCGGCGAGGCGGGCGCAGGCCTGCCAGCCGACGTCCGGCGCCGCGCCCTCCGCGGCGGATGTCTGCCCCTGGGCGGCCGAAACGGCTAGCGCCAGCCCGGCTGCTTGCGCAAGACGAAGGGGTAACTGGTGTTGTCTTCTGCGCGGGTCCATGTGCCCTGTATCTCCATGCCGCATGCGTCCTCGCTCACTTTCCCAATCCATGTCGCCGCGATCCTCTGCCCGTCGCTCGACTCCTCGAGCGTGAAATCGCCCTCGTCCACGTCGCCGGCCACCAGGGCCCGCTGGTCGGCGCGCTCTATGCTGCCGCTCACGCCCTCGGCATGGCTGGGGCTCTTTTCCAGCCACAGCGTGGCCGTGCCGGGCAGGCCGTCGAAGCGGGCCAGCCACAGGCCATACAGGTGCAGGTGCGTGACCTCGTCGGCGGCCGGGCAGCTGCGCGCCGGCGGCTGCAGGCCGGCACCGGCCTGGGCCAGGGCGCAGGCCGTGCCCCCCAGCGCCGCGCCGGCCAGCAGCCAGAGCGCCAGGCGCCCGCGCTGGCGCGAGCTCACGCGCGAGCCCCGGCGGCCGCGGCCGCTGCGGCCTGGCTCTCGGCCTTCTTGGCGAACTCGGCGCGCAGCGCCTTGAGCTTCTCGCGCGGGTCTTCCTTGGCCGTGGTCTTGTCCAGCGCCATCTCGGCGATGAAGCGGCTGGGCAGGGCCGGCACGGTCTCGCGCCCCTTCTTGCGCCGCTTGGTCCAGCTCACGGCCAGCGTGCGCTGGGCGCGCGTGATGCCCACGTACATCAGGCGGCGCTCCTCCTGCAGGCGCTGAAGTATGCCCTCGCTCATCGCGCCCGCGGCCTTGCCCGAAGCCTGCTCGTCCTCGCCGAGCTTGAACGGCAGCAGGCCCTCGTTGACGCCGACCAGCAGCACATGCGGCCACTCCAGGCCCTTGGAGGCGTGCAGCGTGGACAGGGTCAGCACGTTCTGCTCCTGCTCGCGCTCGCTGATCGTGGACAGCAGCGAGATGGTCTGCGCGACCTCGAGCAGGCTCTTCTTCTCCGAAGGCAGGCTCACGCCGGCCTGGTCGTCGATCTGGCCGCCGCAGCGACCGGCCATCCAGTCGCAGAACTCCATCACGTTGGTCCAGCGTGCGGCGGCGACCTTCTCGTTGTCCTCGCCGTCGTAGAGATGCTGCTCGTAGCCTATCTCCTTGAGCCAGTCGGTCAGGAAGGCGCGCGCGTCCTCGGCGCCCAGGGTGTGGCGCGCCCGGTATTCGAGGTCGTTCACGTAGCGGCCGAACTCGTGCAGGCCCCCCACGGCGCGCGCCGAGAGCACGCTGGCCAGGCTGCTGGAGAACAGGGCCTCGAACAGGCTGAGCTTGTACTGGCCGGAGAAGCTGCCGAGTTGGCCCAGGGTCTGGTGGCCTATGCCGCGCTTCGGAACGGTCACGGCGCGCAGGAAGGCCGGGTCGTCGTCGTTGTTGACCCACAGGCGGAACCAGGCGCAGAGGTCACGGATCTCGGCGCGGTCGAAGAAGCTCTGGCCGCCCGAGACCTTGTAGGGGATCTGGGCGCGGCGCAGCGCCTTCTCGAAGGGCTTGGCCATGTGGTTGGCGCGGTAGAGGATGGCGAAGTCGCGCCACTCCTTGTGCGGCGAGTTCTCGCGCAGGCTCAGGATGCGCGCCACGGCGCGCTCGGCCTCGTGTTCCTCGTTGTCGGCGTCGACCACGCGCACCGGCTCGCCCTCGCCGAGCTCGGAGAACAGCGTCTTCGGAAACAGCTTGGGGTTGGGCTGGATCACGTTGTTGGCCGCGCGCAGGATGGCCGAGGTGGAGCGGTAGTTCTGCTCCAGCTTGATCACCTTGAGATTCGGGAAGTCCTGCGGCAGCTTCTTCAGGTTGTCCAGCGTGGCGCCGCGCCAGCCGTAGATCGACTGGTCGTCGTCGCCCACGGCGGTGAAGCGCGCCTGCTGCCCGACCAGCAGCTTGAGCACCTCGTACTGGGTGGCGTTGGTGTCCTGGTACTCGTCGACCAGCACATGGCCGAGCTTGCCCTGCCACTTGGCGCTGACCTCGGGGAAGTCCTTGAGCAGCTTGAGCGGCAGGCCGATCAGGTCGTCGAAGTCCACGCTCTGGTAGGCCGCCAGGCGCTCCTCGTAGCGCGCCATGATGCGCGCGGTGATGCGCTCGTTGTCGTCCTTGGCCTGGGCTTCAGCCTGCGCCGCGTTCAGGCCCATGTTCTTCCACAGGCTGATGGTCCACTGCCACTGGCGCGCCGTGGCCGCGTCGGTGCTGCCGCCGCAGTCCTTGAGGATGCTCACCACGTCGTCGGCGTCCAGGATGCTGAACTGGGGCTTGAGGCCCAGCACGCCGCCGTCCTCGCGCATCAGGCGCACGCCCAGGGCGTGGAAGGTGCAGATCACCACCTCCTTGGCGGCCCTGCCTATCAGGCTCTTGGCGCGCTCGCGCATTTCGGCGGCGGCCTTGTTGGTGAAGGTGATGGCGGCGATGCGCCTGGGCTCTATGCCGGCCTGGATCAGGCGCGCGATCTTGTGCGTGATCACGCGCGTCTTGCCCGAACCCGCGCCGGCCAGCACCAGGCAGGGGCCGTGCATGTAGTTCACGGCTTCTTGTTGGGCGAGGTTCAGGCCGGACATCGATTCTCAGACAAAGCGGGTCATCATAGCCAGCCGCGAGCCGGCGCCATCCTGCATCGTGAAATCTCTTCGCGCCCCCCGGCGCGGCCCCGGGTGCAACGACAATAGGCGCCGTGTTGTCTGTCTTGCTTGTTACCTTTCCTTTCTTCGCGCTGGTGCTCTGCGGCTATGTCGCGGCGCGCCGCCGCATGCTGCCTCTGGAGGCCATCCCGGGCCTGAACGGCTTCGTGCTGTTCTTCGCGCTGCCCTGCATGCTGTACCGCTTCGGCGCCAGCACGCCCATCGTGCAGCTGCTCGATGCCGGCGTGTTCTTCACCTACCTGGCCTGCGCCCTGCTGGTGGTGGCGCTGACGGTGGCGGCCAGCCTGAACCACCGCATACGCTGGAACGACGCGGCCTTCGGCGCCCTGGTGGCGGCCTTCCCCAACACCGGCTTCATGGGTGTGCCGCTGCTGCTGGCCTTGCTGGGCGCGCGCGCGGCCGGTCCGGCCATCGTGACCATCATGGTCGACATGGTGATCACCAGCTCGCTGTGCATCGCGCTGTCGCGGCTGGACGGCGCGGGCCAGCACGGCATGGCGCGCGCCATGCGCAATGCGCTCAGGGGCGTCCTGGTCAACCCGCTGGCCTGGGCCATCCTGCTCGGTGCCCTGGCTTCGGCGCTGCGCCTGGAGCTGCCGGGCCCGCTGGCCAAGACCATAGCCCTGCTGGGCGACGCGGCCTCGCCGGTGGCGCTGTTCACCATAGGCGCGGTGCTGGCGCGCTCGCAGATGCTCGCGGCCGCGCAAGGCCATGCGACTATTCCGCTGAGCGACTACCTGCCCGTGGCGCTGATCAAGCTGCTGCTGCACCCGCTGCTGGTCTGGGCGGTGGGCAGCGCGGCCATCGCGCTGGGCCTGCCGCTGGAGCGTTTCGCGCTCACCGTGATGGTGCTGGTGGCGGCGCTGCCCAGCGCCAGCAACGTGGCCATGCTGGCCGAGCGCTTCGGCGCCGACAGCGGCCGCATCGCGCGCATCATCCTGCTGTCCACCGCGGCGGCCTTTCTGAGCTTCTCGGCCGCCGTCGCCTGGCTGGTTTGAGCAGGCCCGCTCCGTTCACAGCCCGCTAACGGGTCTGGGCCGGGGGCGGCAGGCCGCCCATGCCGGGGATGTTTTCCATTTCCTCGGCTGGCACGGTGGTCGTGGTCTCCTTCAGCAGGCCGCCGCCGGCCACGCTGCCGGAGATCTGGCCCTGGCCGTTCACGCGCGCCTCGCAGTCCACCTTGTAGAAGGCGGGCAGGTTCTCGCAGCGGCGCAGGGCGTTGGCCCTGAGCTGGGCTTCGGGCTGGGTGGTCAGTTCGCGCGTGAAGCGGGCGGCGCGCGCCTCGCGCTCGGCGGGTGACAGGGCCTGGGCGGCTAGGGCCTGGACGCTGCTGCCCAGCAGGGCGGCGGCGCAGACCCAGGCGGTCAGGCCGGTGTGGGCAAGATGCTTCATCAGCAGTCCTCCTTGCGGTCTTGGAGCCTGGAAGGCCATCCATGCCCCAGTCTAGGAACCCGATGCCGGCAGGGGTTTTTCCATTTGTAAACCGGCCTGACAGGCAATCTCAGATCGCCAGCGGGTCCACGTCCACCGCCCATCGGATCAGGCCCTTGTGCTCGGGCTGGGCGCGCGTGGCGTGCAGCACCCCGTGCCAGGCCGCCAGGAAGCGCTGCAGAGCGGCGCGCGAGGGGCATTCGACCAGCATCTGGGCGCGCTCCACGTTGGCCACGCGCTGCACGCTCATGGGCACGGCCGGGTAGAGGCTGAGCCGGGCCAGCACCTGGTCCCAGCCCGGGAGCGCGGCCAGCTCGGCCTGCGCGGCGGCGCTGGCCGCGTTCAGGAAGCTCTGGGCCAGCTCCTGCGTGCGCGCCTCGGCGCGCACCAGGGCCTGGAAGCTGAACGGCGGCAGGCCGGCCTGCGCGCGCTCCTTGAGCTGGCTGGCGGCAAAGGCCGGGTAGTCGTGCCGCTTCAGCGCCTCGAACAGCGCATGGCCGGGGTGGAAGCTCTGCACCCACATCTCGCTGGCCGCGCTGTGCGCGGCCTCCCGCCCGGCGCGCCCGCCGGCCTGCATCAGCAGGGCGAACAGCCGCTCGGGCGCGCGGAAGTCGCTGGAGAACAGGGCGCCGTCGGGGTTCACCGCCGCCACCAGCGTGATGCGGCGAAAGTCGTGGCCCTTGGCGATCATCTGCGTGCCGACCAGCACGTCGACCTCGCCGGCGTGCACTTGCGCCAGCTGCGCCTGCAGCGCGCCCTTGAGCCGGGTGGTGTCGGCGTCTATGCGCGCGATGCGCAGCGGCGCGCCGTCGGGCCGCCGCAGGTCGGCCAGCAGCTCGGTCAGATGCTCCTCCAGCCGCTCGGTGCCGCGGCCCAGCGGCGCGATGTCGGCGTTGCCGCAGTCCGGGCAGGCGCGCGGCACGCGCTCCGTGAAGCCGCAATGGTGGCAGCGCAGCGTGCGGTCGTTCTTGTGGAACACGCGCCAGGCGCTGCAATAGGGGCAGCCGCTCTTCCAGCCGCAGTCGGCGCAGTGCAGCACCGGGGCATAGCCGCGCCGGTTCAGGAACACCATGCTCTGCTCGCCGCGCGCCACGCGTTCGCGTATGGCCTCGAGCAGCGGGGCGGAGAACACAGCCCGGCGCGGCTGGTGGTTCATGTCCACGCGCCGCACGCGCGGCAGGCTGCCGGCGCCTATGCGCTCGGGCATTTCCAGGCGCACATAGCGCCCGCCTTGCTCGGCCGGCCGGCTGTGGTGCCAGCTCTCCAGCGAGGGCGTGGCCGAGCCCAGCAGCACCTTGGCGCCCTCGAGCCGGCCACGGTAGACGGCCAGGTCGCGCGCCGAATAACGCGCGCCTTCCTGCTGCTTGTAGCTGGGGTCGTGCTCCTCGTCGACCACGATCAGCCGCAGCCTGGGGCAAGAGGCAAACACCGCCATGCGCGTGCCCAGCACGATGCGCGCCGCGCCGCCGTGCGCGGCCAGCCAGCTCTTGAGGCGCTGGGCCGGGGTCATGCCGCTGTGCAGCGCGACCACGGCCTGGGGGCCGAAGCGCTCGGTGAAGCGCGCTTCCAGCTGCGGCGTGAGGTTGATCTCGGGCACCATGACCAGGGCCTGGGCTTCGGGCTCGCGCTGCAGCAGGGCCTGGACGGCGTGCAGGTAGACCTCGGTCTTGCCGCTGCCGGTGGCGCCGAACAGCAGGAAGGGGCCTGGCTCGCCTTCCAGGCGGGCCAGGGCCTGAGCCTGCTGGGCAGACAGCCGCAGCGGCTCGGCGGCCGGCGCCTCACCGCCCGCCAGGGCCTGGCGCTTGAGTCGCCGCGCCAGCTGCACGGCGCTGAGCTCGCGCAGTTGCGGCGGCAAGGCGGCCAGCGCCACCTCGCCCAGGGCGCGCTGGTAGTAGCTGGCCGCAAAGCCCACCAGCTGGCGCCAGGCCGGGCCCAGCGGCGGCAGGCCCTCCAGCACGCCGGCCACGGCCCGGGCGTCCTGCGCCAGCCTTCCCTCGGGCGGCCCGTCCAGCGTGGCCCAGACGATGCCCAGCACCTCGCGCGAGCCCAGGGGCACGCGCACCAGCGTGCCGGCCGCAAGCGGCAGGGCGCTGCGGTAAGTCAGGGGCCCGGCCACGGCGCTGTGGGCCGGGGTCTGGACGAGGACGGCAAGCCAGTGGCTCATGTAGGGGGCGACCGTTTGAATACTTTTGTTTAACTTGTCCGAGCTTGCTCAGGTTGTCTTTTCAAATCGGGCTTAAGTGCTTGATTTCAAAGTACTTTGCGAAGCGTCCAGTATTTCTGTGGATAACTTTGTTGAAAACAAACCGTTACACACGCAAAACCCTTGTCCATCAAGGCTCTGCTTGCGCTGCCCGCTAAAGCAGCAGACTTCCCAAATCATTAAGAATCAATAACTTAGCTCAGCTACGGGTTTGATAGCAGGGACCTTTGCGGAGGCGTTTTGTTGCGATGCAGCACCACTTTTTTTGTGCATAACCGCGGTGCCGGATTCCACGATTTGGGGCGCCCGCCGGCAGCGGGCCCCAAGATGTGGCGCGCATGTGGCGCGCCGCAGTCCGGTTCAGCCGCCGCGCAGCGCGCGCGAGTGGCTGTGCACGGCTTCCACCAGCGCCGTTACATGCTCGGGCGGCGTGTGCTGGCTGATGCCATGGCCGAGGTTGAAGATGTGGGTGGGGCCGCAGGTCGCGGGGTTGCGGTGCGGCGCGCCGAAGCTGTCCAGCACCCTGGCCGCCTCGGCGCGGATCTGCGCGGGCGGGGCGAACAGCGCGTTGGGGTCGATGTTGCCCTGCAGCGCCTTGCCCGGTCCGCCCGCCGCGCCGCCGACCAGGGCACGCGCGCGGCCCAGGTTCATGGTCCAGTCCAGGCCCAGCACCTCGCAGTCCAGCGCCGCCATCTCCTGCAGCCACAGGCCGCCGCCCTTGGTGAAGACGATGCGCGGCACGATCTGGCCGTCCACGCCATGGCGCTTGAGGCCGGCCAGCACACGCGCCGTGTAGGCCAGGCTGAAGGCCTGGAAGGCGCCGTCGGCCAGCACGCCGCCCCAGCTGTCGAAAATCATCACGGCCTGGGCGCCGGCGTCGATCTGCGCGTTGAGGTAGGCGGCCACGGCGTCGGCGTTGACCTGCAGCAGGCGGTGCATCAGGTCCGGGCGCGCGTACAGCATGGTCTTGACCAGGCGGTAGTCCTGCGAGCCCTGGCCCTCGACCATGTAGCAGGCCAGGGTCCAGGGGCTGCCGGAAAAGCCGATCAGCGGTACCCGGCCGTTCAGCGCCTTGCGGATCGAAGTGACGGCGTCGAACACGTAGCGCAGCTTGTCCAGGTCCGGCACCGCCAGCGCTTCGACGGCGGCCTCGTCGCGCACCGGGGTGGCAAAGCGCGGGCCTTCGCCCTGGGCGAACGACAGGCCCAGGCCCATGGCGTCGGGCACCGTGAGGATGTCGGAGAACAGGATGGCCGCGTCCAGCGGGTAGCGCGCCAGCGGCTGCAGCGTGACCTCGGTGGCGTAGTCCACATTCGTGGCCAGGCTCATGAAGCTGCCGGCCTTGGCGCGCGTGGCGCAGTATTCCGGCAGGTAGCGGCCGGCCTGGCGCATCAGCCAGACCGGCGTGTGCTCGGTGGCCTGGCGCAGGCAGGCGCGCAGGAAGCTGTCGTTTTGCAGCGGGGCGAAAGTCGGGATGCTCATGCCTGCGATTGTCGCAGGCCGCCCCCTCCGGGGCTCAGCGGGCGGCGAGCCGTGCGAGCTCGACTGCGATGCAGGCGTCCTGCACCACCAGCAGGCCCGCGGCCTCGGCCTTGAGCGCGGCGCCGGCGTGGGCGATGCCCAGCTGCATCCAGACCGCACGGGCGCCGACGGCGATCGCTTCGTCGATCAGCGGGGGCACGTCCTCGGGGTTGCGGAAGATGTTGACCAGCTCGATGCGTTCGTGCTGCGCGGCCTCGGTGAGGCTGGGGTAGGCCTTTTCGCCGAGCACGCGATCGGCGTAGGGGTTCACCGGAATGATGCGGTAGCCCTGCGCCTGCATGGCGGCCGAGACGCCGTGGCTGGGCCGGTAGGGCTGGGGGCTGAGGCCGACCACGGCAATGGTGCGGCAGCTGCCCAGGATCAGGCCAATGGTGTCGGCAACGCTCATGACCGCAGTGTAGACAGGGCCGGCAGCCGCGCCGGCTCCGGGGTCAAAGGCTGGCCAGGGCGGTGCGCAGCTCGTCCACGCCGAGCAGCTCGGTCAGCACCAGCGGGGCGCGGCCGGCCTGGTAGAGCACGTAGACCGGTATGCCGCTGCGGCCCAGCTGTTGCAGCGCGGCCGTGATGGCGGGGTCGCGGCGCGTCCAGTCGGCGCGCAGCAGCTGCACGCGCTTGGCATCGAAGTCGGCCAGCACCTGGGCGTCGGACAGCGTGCCCTTGTTGAGCTGGCAGGTCACGCACCAGGCGGCCGTGAAGTCCACGAACACCGGCCGGCCGCTGGCCAGCAGCGCCTCGGCCTTCGCGGCGGACCAGGGCTGCCAGCGCTCGCCCTCGGCCACGGTCCGGGCGCCGTCCTGCACCCGCACCACCGCCGGTCCCAGGGCGCCCGCCAGCAGCGCCAGGCCGGCGATGGCCAGCGTGGCCAGCCAGGCGCGCGCGCGGCCTTCGAGCGTGAGCGTCCACAGCACCAGGCTCAGGCCCACCAACAGGGCCAGCAGGGCGCCTGCGCCGTCGATGCCGCTTTGCTGGCCCAGCACCCAGACCAGCCAGGCCACGGTGGCGAACATGGGGAAGGCCATGAGGCGGCGGAAATGGTCCATCCAGGCGCCGGGGCGCGGCAGCAGCCGGGCGACCGCCGGCGCCAGGCTGGCCGCCAAGTAGGGCAGGGCCATGCCAAGGCCCAGCGCTGCGAACACGGCCAGCGCCTGAGTCGCCGGCAGGGCGATCGCAAAGCCCAGCGAGGCGCCCATGAAGGGGGCGGTGCAGGGCGAGGCGATGGCCACGGCCAGCACACCCGAGACGAAGGCGTTGACCACCGGATGACGGGCTTCGAGCGCGGCCAGCCGGCCCGGCACGAAGCGGCCCCATTCGAACAGGCCGGCCAGGTTCAGCCCCATCACGGTGAACAGCACGGCCAGCGCCGCCACCATGGCCGGCGACTGCAGCTGGAAACCCCATCCCAGCTGTTCGCCGGCCGCGCGCAAGCCCAGCATCAGCCCACCCAGCGCCAGAAAGGAGGCCATCACGCCGCCGCTGTAGGCCAGGCCGGCGATGCGGTGGCCGCGCCGGTCGTCGGCATGGCGGGCAAAGCCCAGCACCTTGATCGCGAGCACCGGGAACACGCAGGGCATGAGGTTGAGGGCCAGGCCGCCGAACAGCGCGCCCAGCAGGGCCAGGCCCAGGCCCAGTTCGGTGGCGCCGCCGGCGGCAGGCGGGGCGACGGTGGCCGCGTTCTGCGCCAGCGCCGCCTGCAGGGCGGGCGGCAGCGGCGCCGGCGCGGCCACGGCCGGCCAGCGGCCGACGACCTGCGCCTCGGCGCGCCAGCCCTGGCCGCCCTGGCCGCCGACGGAGAGCACCAGCGGCATGCGCGCCGGGCTTTCGCTGCGCTGGGGCGAGACCGGGATGCGCGCGGTCCACAGCGTGCCCTGCCAGGCCTGGGTCCAGCCCCGGCCGGACTCGGCGGCGTTGTCGATCACGTTCGGCGTCTCGGGGAAGAAGTCCAGCTGGCGGCCGCGCAGGCTGGCCGGCAGGCCGGCCACGCTGACGGCCAGGGTCTTGCCGCCGTCCTGCAGCTCGACCTTGTGCGCGCCTTGCACCGGGCTGGGCTGGGCCTTGAGCGCGGCGTCGAAGGCGGCGCCGTGCAGGGCGGTGGAGCCGCGCAGCGGCAGCTGCAGCGCGAACTCGCCTTCCTCGGGGATGCATTCCTGGCGGCAGACCAGCCAGCGCGCCTTGAGCTTCAGATCCAGGGTGTCGCCGAAGGCGGGCGGACGGAAGCCGGGGCCGATGGCGAGCGGCACGGGCAGCAGCACCTGGTCCTCGTAGCCGTAGTTGGCCAGGGTGCCGACCGGGATTTTCTTGGGCAGGGGCCAGGCGATCTCGCCGGCCGTCACGCCGGGCGGCAGGCTCCATTCGAGCTGGGTGGGTTGGCCCGAGTCGCCCGAGTTCTTCCAGTAGGTGTGCCAGTGCGGCTGGTGCGTGAGCCGCAGCCCGGCCCACAGCGGCTGGCCCGGCGCAATGCCCTGGGGGGCATGGGCCAGCAGCTCGGCCCGCACCTGGGCGGTGCTGACTTCGGAGCCCGGGTTGCGCGGCAGCTGGGCCCAGGCGTCGAGGGCAAAAAATGCTATCGATAGGATAGCTAACGCGCGGTATAGAAACGGTCGGAGGCGGGGCATGGGAGGGAGGAGGAGCCGCCGGTGGGAGTGCCGGGCCGGCCGATTGGTTCCGCGGCGACTATACGCTTAGCCGCATGGGCTTTTCATCGGACGCCAAGTCCTGAAATAATGTTTTGGCGCGCAAGTGCGGCCCGGGCCGCCGGCGCCGCGCGGAGGACGGACACCATGCTGGTACTGGATTCGGCCCTGACCTCGGCCCTGACCCCCTGGGCCGACCACCTGCGCATGCAGTTCAATCTGCCGGTGCTGCTGCGCTGGGGGGATTCCCCGGGGCTGCGCCTGGGCGATTTTGCCGAGCCGCGGGTGGAGATCCGCATCCGCCACCCCGCTGCCGTGCCGGCACTGCTGTCGCCCAGCCTGGAGAGCCTGGGCGAGGCCTATGTGGAGGGGCACATCGACCTCACGGGTTCGGTGCAGGACCTGATGGCCGTGGCCTGGCGGCTGGCCCAGGCCGGCGAACACCCGCCTCATCGCGCCGAGGGGGCCGTGGCGCGCCTGGTGCAGCGCATCGCCCACGCCACCCACCACACCAAGGAGGCGGATCGCGAGGCGATCCACTACCACTACGACGTCTCCAACGCCTTCTACGCCGAATGGCTGGACCCGGCCATGGTCTATTCCTGCGCCTATTTCGCGCGGGGCGACGAGTCGCTGGCGCAGGCCCAGATCAAGAAAATCGACCATATCCTGACCAAGCTGCGCCTGGCGCCGGGGCAGCGCCTGCTGGACATAGGCTGCGGCTGGGGGGCCCTGGTGATGCGCGCGGCCACGCATTTCGGCGCGCGCTGCGTGGGCATCACGCTGTCGCAGAACCAGTACGAGCTGGCGCGCGAACGGGTGCGCGAGGCCGGCCTGCAGGACCGCGTGGAGATCCGCCTGCAGGACTACCGCGAGCTGCACGAGTCGTTCGAGCGCATCACCAGCGTGGGCATGTTCGAGCATGTGGGGCTCAGGCACCTGGCCGATTACTTCCGCAGCATCCACCAGCTGCTGGCGCCGGATGGCTGGGCGCTGAACCACGGCATCACTTCGACCGACGCGCACAACGGCGAGACCGGCTGGGGCGGTGGCCGCTTCATCGACCGCTATGTGTTCCCGCAGGGCGAGCTGCCGCACATAGGCACCGTGCTGACCACCCTGCAGGAAGGCGGGCTGGAGGCGGTCGACGTGGAGGGCCTGCGCCGCCACTACGCGCGCACGCTGCAGCTGTGGAGCGAGTCCTTCGAGGCCCGCACCGAGCGCATCAAGCGCTTGGTCGACGAGAAGCGCTGGCGCATCTGGCGCGTCTACCTGGTCGGCAGCCAGTGGGCCTTCGAGCACGACCAGGTGTCTCTGTACCAGGTGCTGTGCCGCCGCGCCGGCCAGCCGGCCCAGGGCCTGCCCTGGTCGCGCGACTGGATGTACGGCCGGGGCTGAGGCCGTTGGCCTCAGCCCGGGATGCCGAGCGCAAGCCCGCCGGCTGCGCGCGGGCTGCCGGGCCGGCTGGGGGCCTCGCCCTGGCTGCGGTAGCGCGCCTGCTTTTGCCCATACATCATGGCGTCGGCCGCGGCCAGCAGATCGACCAGGCCGTGGTCTTGCGAAGGCGCGCCCTCTATCACGCCGATGCTGAACGACAGTTGGAGGGAGGGCACGCGCCCCTGGTTGAACCGTTCGATGGCGGATTGCAGGCGCCCGAGCGCGCACTCGCCTTGCGCGTGGGTCGCCGCCAGAATGGCGAACTCGTCACCCCCCAGGCGCGAGACGATGTCGCAGGCGCGGAAGGTGGCTTTCAGGACCTGCGCGGCATCGCGCAGCAGGGCATCGCCGGTTTCGTGTCCATAGCGGTCGTTGACCTGCTTGAGTCCATCCAGGTCGATGTAGAACAGCGCCAGCTGCCTGTCGGCGCGCCGCGCGGCCTTGAGCTCCTGCTCTGCCAGCACGAAGAAGCCGCGCCGGTTCCACAGGCCGGTCAACTCGTCGGTCAGGGACAGGCGGCGCACCTCCTCCTCGGCCCGGCGCCGTTCCGTGTTCTCGGCCATCAGCTTGGCATTGACGACCTCCAGTTCGCGGGTGCGTGCGGCAACGGTCTGCTCCAGGCCCGCGTTGAGCGCGGCCAGCTGCTCCTGCGCCTGTCGATGCTGGTGGTCGACCAGGTAGATCCTGCGCGCCAGGCGCAGGACCAGGAGCGTGGCGGCTGCGCCGCCCGCCATCACCACCAGCGCCAGGGCGAAGCTGTCGTCGTAAAGCCCGGCACGCCGGCCGAGAAACGTCAGCCAGCCCAGGCTGAAGAGCAGCAGGGGCGCAAGCGGCAGCAGGCGGCGCGCCACCAGGCCCGCGGAGGCGTCGCTCACCATGATCTTCATGAAGCCCTGGCTGGGGCGCGCAGCGATCACGCCCAGGCTCAGCAGCGCCAGCGCGAACGCCGTATGGACCGCGATCGAGCTGAAGCTGCTGATGCGGTAGAGCGACTGGACCTCGAAGGCGTAGCCCACCAGGGCCAGCAGGGCCAGCAGCAGTGCCGCCAGCGACAGGCTTTGGGCTGCCATGGGGCGGCGGTCCTTCAGCAGCAGCGCCGCACCGATCAGGCCCAGACCTAGCGCCGTCACGGGCGCCATGCGGCCCGGATGCGAGGTCGACAGCAGCGTGTCGTCCTGGAACAGCCACTGGTCGAAGCCGAAGTCGAGCGCGACCAGGTATTGCGCCAGGCTCAGTCCCGCCACCAGGAGCACCAGGGCCGTCAGCAGCCGCGCGGCGCGCCTTGCCCAGGCGGTGGCGGGGCCTGCCTCCAGCAGCAGCGCCGCGCCGGCAGCCACCAGGGCGCAGGCGGTGTTGGCCTTCATGGACACGGTGCCCGGGAAAGCGCTCTTGATGCCGTCTATGCCCAGCCACCAGCCCATCAGGACGGTGGCGCCGAGCAGGGCTGTCAGCAGGCCCGCACCGCGCGAGAGCAGCAGAGATCTGGAGACGAAGACGGGGTTCTGCATCGGGCGATTCGTATGAATACTTTCGGCTGCGCCGAGTGTAGCCGTCCGGCTTTCATGGAACTGTCAGGAAGCATCTAAGATGCCCCCATGAGCCACTCCTCACGCTTCTGGGCCGAACTGAGCACGGCCGATTTCGACCGGCTGGACCTGGCGCGCGCCATCGCGGTGCTGCCGGTCGCGGCCACCGAGCAGCATGGGCCGCACCTGCCGCTGTCGGTGGACAGCGACCTGGTCGAGGGCGTGGTGGCGGCGGCTTTGCCCGAGCTCGCGGCCGACCTGCCCGTGCTGTTCCTGCCGACCCAGGCCCTGGGGCTGAGCCCCGAGCACGCGCGCTTTCCCGGCACGCTGACGCTCAAGGCCGAGACCGTGATCCGGCTGTGGACCGAGATCGGCGAATCGGTGGCGGCGGCCGGCGTGAAGAAGCTGGTGCTGTTCAACGCCCATGGCGGCCAGGTCAGCGTGATGGACATCGTGGCGCGCGATCTGCGTGCCCGCTTGGGACTGCTGGTCTACAGCGCGAGCTGGTTCAACCTGCCGTTGATCGACGCCCAGGGCGCCGACGTCAACGCGCGCTTCAGCGCCCAGGAACACCGCTTCGGCATCCACGCGGGCGAGATCGAGACCTCGATGATGCTGGCGCTGCGGCCCGATCTCGTGCGCATGCAGCTGGCGCAGGATTTCCGCTCCAAGGCCCAGGACCGCGCCGCGCGCTTTCCCATTCTGGGCAACGGCCGCAGCGCCAAGCTGGGCTGGCAGATGCAGGACTACCACCCGGCCGGCGCGGTCGGCAATGCCGCCGCCGCCACGGCCGAGAAGGGCCAGGCCCTGCTCGACGCGGCGGGGCGCGCCCTGGCCCGGCTGCTGGCCGAGATCGACCGCCTGCCGCCCGACACGCTGAGCCCGGGGCGCGGCTGGCCCGACCGGACGGCACCCTGATGCGGATCGAGAACTTGCGGCAGCGCCTGCGCGCCCTGGACGCCAAGCCGGGTCACGAGCAGCGCGTGCTGCGCTTGTGGGCCCAGGCATTGCCGCAGGACAGCGGGCGGCGCCAGCTCGAGGATTTCCTGCCCCAGGCGCTGCGCGCGGCCTTGCCGGAGCTCGATGCCGAGCTGCAGGCGCTGGCGCGCCTGCGCTCCGAGCATCCGGGCGAGGACGGCTCGGCGCGCCTGCTGGTCGAGCTGGCCGACGGCCAGACGGTGGAGAGCGTGCTGCTGCCGCGCGAGGGCCTGTGCGTGTCCAGCCAGGTCGGCTGCGCGGTGGGCTGCGTGTTCTGCATGACCGGCCGCAGCGGCCTGCTGCGCCAGCTGGGCAGCGCCGAGATCGTGGCCCAGGTGGCGCTGGCGCGCCGCTTGCGGCCGGTGAAGAAAGTGGTCTTCATGGGCATGGGCGAGCCAGCCCACAACCTGGACAACGTGCTGGAGGCCATAGACCTGCTGGGCACGGTGGGCAACATTGGCCACAAGAACCTGGTGTTCTCCACCGTCGGCGACCCGCGCGTGTTCGAGCAGCTGCCGCTGGGCCGCGTCAAGCCGGCGCTGGCCCTGTCGCTGCACAGCACGCGCGCCGAGCTGCGCGAGCGCCTGCTGCCGCGCGCGCCGCGCATCGCGCCCGAGGAATTGGTGGCGCAGGGCGAGCGCTATGCGCGCGCCACGGGCTACCCGATCCAGTACCAGTGGACCCTGCTCGAAGGCATCAACGACAGCGACGAAGAGCTGGACGGCATCGTGCGCCTGCTGCGCGGCAAGTACGCGATCATGAACATGATCCCCTACAACCATGTCGACGACCTGCCGTTCCGCCGCCCGTCATGGGAGCGCGCGGCCGAGATCGCGCGCAGCCTGCACCGGCGCGGCGTGCTGACCAAGCTGCGCCAGTCGGCCGGGCAGGACGTGGACGGCGGCTGCGGCCAGCTGCGCGCTCGCGCCGCGGCATCCGGCGAGCAGCCCGTGCGGTTTCGGCGCGCTCCCCTGGCGGCTCAGGCGTAAGTTTCCCAGTCCCGCAAGCCCGGCTGGTCCAGGTGCGGCAGGCTGTTGTAGCTCAGCAGCAGGTGGCGCTTGGGCGTGAAGGCGAACTCGGTGAGCGCGCTGTTGCGTATGCGCAGGTTGAGCTCTATCGTGGTCTGCGGCGCGGTGCCCAGCACATGGCCGACCGCCGCGGCGATCGGCCCGCCGCTGGAGACCAGCAGCACATGGCCCTCGTGGTTCTGGCGCACATGGTCGAGCACCCCGGTCACGCCGCCCAGGAAATCCTCGTAGCTCGGCATGCCCCGGGGCTGGACCTTGCCGGCCATCCACTGGGCCAGGCCCTCGCGCAGCAGGCGGAAGTGATGGCGGTAGCGCTCGGGCGTGTCGGGCCGGGGCAGGGGTTCGGGGTGGATGGCGGCGATCACCGCCGCGCTGTCGTACTCGTTGAGGCCAGGCCAGGTGCTGGCCGGCGGTCGGGCCTGCAGGCCCTGGGCGATGCCCTCCCAGGTCTGGACCTGGCGGCGCAGCGTGCCGGTCAGCACGGCATCGAACACCAGGCCCCGGCTGCGAAAGTACTCGCCCAGCCGCAGGCTCTGGCGCTGGCCGAGCTCGCTGAGCTGGTCATAGTCGTCGGCGCCGAACGAGGCCTGGCCGTGGCGCACGAGGTAAAGCGTTCCCATGTGCGCACTGTAGGCGCAGCCGGATGCCGGGCTTGTCCCGGTTGCGACCGGATGCGGCCTACAGCTGGACCGTGCCGGCGATGCAGACTACGCAGTCGCCGCCCACCCAGACCTGGCCCGCGGCATCGCGCTCGACGTGCACGCGGCCCGCCCGGCCCAGGCAGCAGCCCTGCGCGGCGAGGTAGCGCTCGGGCGCATGGCCCTCGGCGATCAGCCACTGTCCCAGGCTGGCGTTGAGGCTGCCCGTGACCGGATCCTCTGGGACGCCTATGGGCGCCGCGAAGGCGCGCACTTCCAGCCCGGGCAGGGACGGCGGCGCCTGGGTCCTGGCCCCGAAGGCGCGCGCCTCCCGGTTGGCGCGCGCGATCAAGGGGGAGGCGGGCTCGGCAGGCTCCAGCGCCGCCACGCCGACTTTCTGCCCGAGGCGCTTGAGCTCCAGATGGTCGGGCTCCAGGCTCAGCACGGTCTGCGGGCTGTCCAGCAGCAGGCCCAGCCAGCTCGGGCCGTTGTCCAGCAACTGGGCGGCGACCAGCCGCTCGGCCTTGAGCCCGAGCGCGGCCGCCACCTGGGCCAGCAAGGCCGGGCCGGGGGCGCTGCGCCTGAGCGGCGGCGCGGCGAAGGCCAGGCGCTCGCCCTCCTGGCGGATGCGCACCAGCCCCACCGCGCATTCCTGCACGATGAAGTCGCGGGCCTGAGGCCGGCCGCCGGCCTGCAGCCAGGCGTGACAGCTGCCCAGGGTGGGATGGCCGGCAAACGGCAGCTCGCCGCCGGGCGTGAAGATGCGCAGCCGGTAGTCGGCCCCGGCCTGCGTGGGCGGCAGCAGGAAGGTGGTCTCCGAGAGATTGGTCCAGCGCGCAAAGCGCTGCATGGCCTCGTCGCTCAGGCCCGAGCCGTCCAGCACCACGGCCACCGGGTTGCCGAGGTAGGGCTGGTCGGTGAACACATCGACCTGCTGGAAGGCGCGCGCTTTCATGCGCCGCCCGCCTGTTGTTCGCGGATCGCCTGCGCCAGCGCGGCGATGCCGGTGTTGATCTGGTCCACGCTGGCCGTGACGAAGGACAGGCGCAGCGTGCGCTGGTCCGCCTGGCCGGCGTAGAAGGCCGCGCCCGGCACGAAGGCCACGCCCTTGTCCACAGCCCGGGGCAGCAGCTTCACCGCGTCCACGCCCTCGGGCAGGCGGGCCCAGAGGAACATGCCGCCGCTGGGGCGGTTCCAGCGGAAATCCATGCCGGCCATCTCGCGCTCCAGCGCCACCAGCATGGCTTCGCATTGGCGCTTGTAGAGCGCGCGTATGCTGGGCACATGGCGCTCGATGAAGCCGTCCTTCAGCACCTCGGCCACCACGCGCTGGTTGAAGCTGGGCGTGTGCAGGTCGGCCGCCTGCTTGGCCTGCAGCAGCTTGGGGTAGAGCGCGCGCGGCGCGACCAGGTAGCCCAGGCGCAGGCCCGGCGCCAGGATCTTGGAGAACGAGCCCAGGTAGACGCTGCCCTCGGGGTTGCGCGAGCTCAGCGAGGCCGGCGGCGGCGCGTCGAACCACAGGTCGCCGTAGGGGTTGTCCTCGACGATGGGCAGGCCGGCCTCGGCGGCCACCTGGGCCACGGCGGCCCGGCGCGCCTCGCTCATGCTGCGGCCGGTCGGGTTCTGGAAGTTGGGCAGCAGGTAGATGAAGCGGGCCCCCGCGGCCTTGCCCTTGAGGTTCGCCGGGTCCACGCCCTCGTCGTCGCTGGCCACGCTCACCACCTCGGGCTCCATGGGCGTGAAGGCCTGCAGCGCGCCGAGGTAGGTGGGCGTCTCGACCAGGATGCGGCTGCCGGCGTCGATCAGGATCTTGGCCACCAGGTCCAGGCCCTGCTGCGAGCCGGTGGTGATCAGCACCTGGTCGGGGCTCACGTCCATGCCTTGCTTGGCGAGGTCGGCAGCCACCCACTCGCGCAGCGGGCCGTAGCCTTCGCTGGCCGCGTACTGCAGGGCGCTGCGGCCGTCCTGGGTGAGCACGCGCTGCGAGGCTTCCAGCATGGCTTCCACCGGAAAGGTCTTGGGCGAGGGCAGGCCGCCGGCGAAGCTGATGATGCCGGGCTTCTCGGTGACCTTGAGGATTTCGCGGATCACCGAGGGGTTCATCTTCTCGGCGCGTCGGGCCAGGGTCCAGTTCATGGTGTGCTTTCTTGCGTGAAAGGGGGGTCAGGGTCTCGAAGTCTGCACCGGCATGTGTCTGCCGACGAAGACGGTGGCGATCACGGCCAGGCCGAAGCCCAGCGTCAGGGCGTCCAGGGTCTCGCCGAGCAGGGGAACGGCCAGCAGCATGCTGAAAAAAGGCTGGGCCAGCTGCACCTGGCTCACGCGCACCGTGCCGCCCAGCGCCAGCCCGCGGTACCAGGCGAAAAAGCCCAGCCACATGGAGAACACGGCCACATAGCCAAAGCCCCACCAGGCGCGCGCGGCGATGGCCTGCTCCGGCCAGCTGAGCAGGGCGCCGGGGGCGCTGGCCGGCAGCGCGATCACCAGCGCCCAGCAGATCACATGGTCGGCGCGCATGCGGCCGGACAGCCGGGCACCGCTCACATAGGACAGGGCGGCCCAGCCCATGGCTGCGAGAAGAAGTCCGTCGGCCCAGTGCAGTCCGCCGCCCGGGCCGCCCGAGCGCAGCAGGGCGAAACCCGCGACCAGGGCGCTGCCCAGGGTCGCACAGGCCCAGAAGCCGGGCGAGGGCCGCTGGCGTTGCACCCGGGCGCCGACCGCAGCCGTGGCCAGCGGCAGCAGGCCCAGCATCACGCTGGCGTGCACCGCCTCCACGTGGCGCATGGCAATCGAGGTGAAGATCGGGAAACCGAACACCGCGCCCGCCGAGGTCAGCGCGATCAGCGGCCAGTCGCTGCGGCGGGGCAGGGGCGCGCGCGTGGCGGCCAGGAACAGCAGGCTCAGCAGTCCCGCGACGGCCGCCCGGCCGAAGGCGATGAACAGGCCCGACAGCTGCGGCGCCTCGACCGTGCCCACGGCCAGGCGTGTCATCGGCAGGGTGAGCGAGAAGATCAGCACGCCGAACAGGCCCAGCCACAGGCCGCGCGCCTCGGCGCGGCGTTCGGTTTGCGGTGACGGCGTGCTCACCAGCTGCTCCGCAGCAGCCACAGCGCGGTCAGCACCAGGGCCAGCGCCATGCAGCGGTTGAACACCAGCAGTCGCTGGCCCCGGGCCAGCCAGTCGCGCAGCAGTGAGCCGGCGGCGGCATAACTGAGGTTGCTGAAGAAGCCGAAGGCCAGCATCAGCGGCAGCACCTGCAGGGCGCGTGCGGTCGCATCGGGGTGGCCCGCGATCCAGCCGGAGACGATGGACAGGGCCAGCAGCCAGGCCTTGATGTTGAGGAACTGCAGCATCACGCCCTGGCCGAAGCTCACGTCGAGCCGCGCCGCGTCGACCTGGGCCAGGCTGCGGCGGCCGTACAGCTGCAGCGCCAGCCACAGTAGGTAGGCGATGCCGGCCGCGAGGATGGCGCCGCGCAGCAAGGGCGCCGCCAGCACCAGGGCGCCCAGCCCGGCCGCGCTGAGGCTGAACAGCAGGCCCCAGCCGACCGGGACCGCGCAGACAAAGCGCATGGCGTGGCGCAGGCCGTGATTGGCCGCGAGCGCGGTGGACAGCGTGGTGTTGGGCCCGGGCGTGAAGCTGCTGGCCGTGGCCAGCACCAGCAGGGCGCTGAGTTCGGCGGGGCTCATGGGTGCTCTTGCCAAGTCATGCTCGACACTTTATCGTGCGAAACCAATACACAGGCAGTACAGTTCATGGGGTCAGATATAGAACTGTATGGTCTGTCGGATCGACACAGCTTGAAAGAGAAAGGGCTTGCCATGCTCATGCGTGCCGCCTCCCAGTCGCTGACCGAGCAGCTGGCCGAGCGCTTTGCCCAGCGCATTCGCGACCGGCTGCTCGCGCCCGGGGCGCGCCTGCCCAGCGTGCGCCAATGCGCGCAGCAGCACGAGGTCAGCCCCTCGACCGTGGTGGCGGCCTACGACCAGCTGCAGGCCCAGGGCCTGGTCGAGGCGCGGCGCAACCGCGGCTTTTTCGTGCGCGACCGCATGCCGGGACCGGTGCCGGCCGCCGAGGAGCGCGGGCGTGAGGCCGAGGCGCGGCTTGCCGGCGAGGCCGAGCGCCTGCGCACGCCGCTCAACGCCGCCACGTTGATTCGCGGCATGTTCCATCCCAGCGGCCCCAGGCCGCAGCCTGGTCTGGGCATTTTCCCGCCGGACTGGCTGGTCTCGAACTTCATGCATGCCGCGGTGCGCAAGGTCACGGGCTCGCAGAGCCTGCAGGACAATTCGCTGCGCTACGGCGAGCCGCTGGGCGACGGCGACCTGCGCCGCGTGCTCTCGGCGCGGCTCAGGGCGCTGGGCGTGCCGGCCGGGCCGGGTCAGATCATGACCACGGTGGGGGCGACGCACGCACTCGACATCGTGAGCCGCACCCTGCTTAAGCCGGGCGACTGCGTGATGGTCGAGGAGCCGGGCTGGGCGGTGGAGTTCGCGCGGCTCGATGCCCTGGGCATGCGCATCCTGCCTGTGCCGCGGGGTCCGGCGGGGCCTGACCTCGAGGTGATGGCGCGCTACTGCGAGGTGCATGCGCCGCGCCTGTTCGTCAGCGTGAGCGTGTTCCACAACCCCACGGGCTACTGCCTCGCCCCCGGCAGCGCGCACCGCGTGCTGCAGCTGGCGCAGGCCCATGGCTTCCATGTGGTGGAAGACGACACCTACAGCCACATCGCGCCAGAGCACGCCACGCGCATGACCGTGCTCGACGGCCTGCAGCGCACCATCTACGTGAGCGGCTTTGCCAAGATCCTGGCGCCAAACTGGCGCGTGGGCTTTCTGGCGGCGCCGCCGGACCTGGTCGAGCGCCTGCTCGACACCAAGCTGCTGGCCACGCTGACCACGCCCAGCCTGCTGGAAAAGGCGCTGGCTCTTTGCATCGAGCAGGGCCAGCTGCGCCGTCATGCCGAGCGCATCCGCAGCCGGCTCGACGCGGCACGCAGCCGCAGCGTCAAGCTGGCGCTGCAGGCCGGCTGCCGCTTCGCGGCCGAGCCGGCCGGCCTGTTCGGCTGGGTCGATACCGGCGTCGACACCGACCAGCTGGCGCAGCGCATGCTCGACCAGGGCTACCTGCTCGCACCGGGCGCGCTGTTCCATGCCGCGCGCGCGCCCAGCACCTTGATGCGCATCAATTTCGCGACCACGCAGGACGCGGCGTTCTGGCAGGTGCTGGCGCGCGAGGTCGAGGCGCTGGCGCGCTGAAGGGGCGGGCGCCGCGCGTTCAGCGCGAGGACAAGGCCTCCCAGCGCTCGAGCGCGGCCATCAGCGCCTCGTCGATCTCGGCGTCGCGCGCGTGCAGTGCGACGGCACGCGGCGGGTCCAGGCGGTAGAGGCTGCCGTCGGCGAGTTCGGCGCGCAGCGCCGCCTGTTCCTTCTCCAGCGCGTCGATCTGCTCGGGCAGGGCGTCGAGCTCGCGTTGCTCCTTGTAGCTGAGCTTGGTGCTGGCCTTGCGGGCCGGGGCCGGCTCCCTGGCGGTGTCGGCGGCGCGCTCCGGCGGCGGGGCGGCCTGGGCCGCCTCCTGCAAGGCCTGGCTGCGGCTGGACTGCAGCAGCCAGTCCTGCACGCCGCCCTCGTACTCGCGCCAGAAGCCCGGGCGCTGGGCGCTGCCCTCGTAGGCGATGGTGCTGGTGACCACGTTGTCGAGGAAGCTGCGGTCGTGGCTG
>SCMQ01000004.1:0-2500 GCA_005503335.1 Comamonadaceae bacterium 2FH | reverse complement strand
TTTTGGCTAGGGGGTCATGGCGACTTACCAAACCAAGGCAAACTCCGAATACCGAAGAGTACAGCTTGGGAGACAGAGCACCGGGTGCTAACGTCCGGACTCAAGAGGGAAACAACCCAGACCGCCAGCTAAGGTCCCTAAAATTGGCTAAGTGGGAAACGAAGTGGGAAGGCTAAAACAGTCAGGATGTTGGCTTAGAAGCAGCCATCATTTAAAGAAAGCGTAATAGCTCACTGATCGAGTCGTCCTGCGCGGAAGATGTAACGGGGCTAAGCCAGTTACCGAAGCTGCGGATGCACAGTTTACTGTGCGTGGTAGGAGAGCGTTCTGTAAGCCTGTGAAGGTGTCTTGTAAAGGATGCTGGAGGTATCAGAAGTGCGAATGCTGACATGAGTAGCGTTAAAGCGGGTGAAAAGCCCGCTCGCCGTAAGCGCAAGGTTTTCTACGCAACGTTCATCGGCGTAGAGTGAGTCGGCCCCTAAGGCGAGGCAGAGATGCGTAGCTGATGGGAAACAGGTCAATATTCCTGTACCGATTGCAAGTGCGATGTGGGGACGGAGAAGGTTAGCTCAGCCGGGTGTTGGATGTCCCGGTTCAAGCCTGTAGTCGTGCCTGGTAGGCAAATCCGCCGGGCTTAGATGAGGGGTGATAACGAGGAGGCTTGCCTCCGAAGTGAGTGATACCCTGCTTCCAGGAAAAGCCACTAAGCTTCAGCTTGCAACGACCGTACCGCAAACCGACACTGGTGCGCGAGATGAGTATTCTAAGGCGCTTGAGAGAACTCAGGAGAAGGAACTCGGCAAATTGACACCGTAACTTCGGAAGAAGGTGTGCCCTTAGTAGGTGAAGTCCCTCGCGGATGGAGCCCAATGGGGTTGCAAAAAATCGGTGGCTGCGACTGTTTAATAAAAACACAGCACTCTGCAAACACGAAAGTGGACGTATAGGGTGTGACGCCTGCCCGGTGCTGGAAGATTAAATGATGGGGTGCAAGCTCTTGATTGAAGTCCCAGTAAACGGCGGCCGTAACTATAACGGTCCTAAGGTAGCGAAATTCCTTGTCGGGTAAGTTCCGACCTGCACGAATGGCGTAACGATGGCCACACTGTCTCCTCCTGAGACTCAGCGAAGTTGAAATGTTTGTGATGATGCAATCTCCCCGCGGAAAGACGGAAAGACCCCATGAACCTTTACTGTAGCTTTGTATTGGACTTTGAACAGATCTGTGTAGGATAGGTGGGAGGCTTTGAAGTGTGGTCGCTAGATCGCATGGAGCCAACGTTGAAATACCACCCTGGTGTGTTTGAGGTTCTAACCTAGGTCCATTATCTGGATCGGGGACAGTGCATGGTAGGCAGTTTGACTGGGGCGGTCTCCTCCCAAAGCGTAACGGAGGAGTTCGAAGGTACGCTAGGTACGGTCGGACATCGTGCTAATAGTGCAATGGCATAAGCGTGCTTAACTGCGAGACTGACAAGTCGAGCAGATGCGAAAGCAGGACATAGTGATCCGGTGGTTCTGTATGGAAGGGCCATCGCTCAACGGATAAAAGGTACTCTGGGGATAACAGGCTGATACCGCCCAAGAGTTCATATCGACGGCGGTGTTTGGCACCTCGATGTCGGCTCATCTCATCCTGGGGCTGTAGCCGGTCCCAAGGGTATGGCTGTTCGCCATTTAAAGAGGTACGTGAGCTGGGTTTAAAACGTCGTGAGACAGTTTGGTCCCTATCTTCCGTGGGCGCTGCAGATTTGAGGAAGCCTGCTCCTAGTACGAGAGGACCGGAGTGGACACACCTCTGGTGTATCGGTTGTCACGCCAGTGGCATTGCCGAGTAGCTAAGTGTGGAAGAGATAACCGCTGAAAGCATCTAAGCGGGAAACTCGTTTCAAGATGAGATCTGCCGGGGCCTTGAGCCCCCTGAAGAGTCGTTCAAGACCAGGACGTTGATAGGCTGGGTGTGGAAGCGCAGTAATGCGTTAAGCTAACCAGTACTAATTGCTCGTGCGGCTTGACCCTATAACTTTGATCAGCCCGATCAAGGTTGTTATGCCAAGTGACGCAATCGAAATACAAAAGCTGATAGGCTCTATGAATTGGCCGGCTTGACCCAACGTCAAGCCAGCAACAAGTTATGCCTGATGACCATAGCGAGGTGGTCCCACTCCTTCCCATCCCGAACAGGACAGTGAAACGCCTCAGCGCCGATGATAGTGCGGTCTCCCGTGTGAAAGTAGGTCATCGTCAGGCTATTACAGCAAGAAACGCCCAGTCGCGAGACTGGGCGTTTTCTTTAGAGCTCGGATCGAGTTCTGAAGAAAACGCAAAAAAGCGTGCTACAATGCAAGGCTTCGCTGATCGCAGCGAGTCGCAACGAAAGACGGAGGGTCTGGTGGTTGCAGCAAGAGGATCGTTAACAACATACAGCCGATAAGCGTGGGCGTTTGAAGGCGATTGCCAAGTTCTTCGGAACTGGTCTTCGGACCTAAAAACGCTCATG
>SCMQ01000049.1 GCA_005503335.1 Comamonadaceae bacterium 2FH | reverse complement strand
CCTCCACCAAGGCCTGAGCCCCATGAACGCCCCCCTGCCCCAGGCCCTCGCCCGCTCCGCCGACAAGCTCTACGAGCAGACCGCCCGCATGGGCAACGAAGTCGCCGCCCGCCTGGCGGCGCGCCTGGCCGCCGAGACCCGCGGCGAGGTGCGCTTCGGCGCAGCCGACCGCGGCCGCTACGCCACCGATGCCTCGATCTACCAGGTCATGCCGATCGGCGTGTTCGTGCCGCAAAGCGCCGAGGACGTGGCCCTGGCCCTGGCCATCTGCCGCGACCTGGGCGTGCCCATCGTGCCGCGCGGCGGGGGCACCAGCCAGTGCGGCCAGACCGTGGGCGCGGGCCTGGTGATAGACCACAGCAAGCATGTGCGGCGCATCCTGGACCTCGACGTCGCGAACCGCCAGGTGGAGGTCGAGCCCGGCATGGTGCTGGACCACCTGAACGCCGCACTGAAGGCCCATGGCCTGTGGTTCCCGGTCGACGTGTCCACCAGCGCCCAGGCCACGCTGGGCGGCATGGCCGGCAACAATTCCTGCGGCAGCCGCTCCATCGCCTACGGCAACATGGTGCACAACGTGCTTGGCGCCCAGGCCTGGACGGCCGACGGCGCCCTGCTCGACTTCGGCCCGTACCACCAGGCCTCGGGCCGCGCCCGGGAGATCGGCGACTTCCTGCGCGGCCTGGCCGAGGGCCTGCGCCCCGAGATCGAGGCGCATTGGCCCAAGGTGCTGCGCCGCGTGGCCGGCTACAACCTCGACATCTTCCACAACCAGAACCAGCGGCCCTACACGGCCGACGGCTCGGTCAACCTGGCCCATCTGCTGGTCGGCAGCGAGGGCACGCTGGCGCTGACCCGCTCGCTGCGCCTGCGCCTGGCCGAGCTGCCGCGCGCCAAGGTGCTGGGCGTGGTGAATTTCCCGACCTTCTACCAGGCCATGGACGCGGCCCAGCACATCGTGAAGCTGGGCGGCGACGGCACGCTCAGCGCCGTCGAGCTGGTGGACCGCACCATGATCGAGCTGTCGCTGCAGAACCCCGCCTTCGCGCCGACCATACGCACGGCGCTGTCGCCGCGCATCAACCAGGGCGCGCCCGACGCCATCCTGCTGGTGGAGTTCTCCGGCGCCAGCAAGGCGCAGCTATTTCCGAAGCTGCGCCAGCTGGTCGAGCTCATGGGCGAGCTGGGCCTGCCGGGCAGCGTGGTCGAGATGAGCGAGGACGCGCCGCAGAAGAACCTCTGGGAGGTGCGCAAGGCCGGGCTCAACATCATGATGAGCCTCAAGGGCGACGGCAAGCCGGTCAGCTTCATCGAGGACTGCGCCGTGCCGCTGGAGCACCTGGCCGAATACACCGACGCGCTGACCCAGGTGTTCCGCCGCCACGGCAGCAAGGGCACCTGGTACGCCCATGCCTCGGTCGGCACGCTGCACGTGCGCCCCATCCTGGACATGCGCCAGGCCGGCCCGCAGGGCGGCGCGGCCAAGATGCGCGCGATCGCCGAGGAGGCCTCGGCCCTGGTGCGCAAGTACCAGGGCGCCTACAGCGGCGAGCATGGCGACGGCCTGTGCCGCGGCGAATGGATCGCCTGGCAGTTCGGGCCCCGGATCACCGAGGCCTTAGCCCGCATCAAGCGCCAGCTCGACCCCGGCCAGCTGCTGAGCCCGCAGCGCATCGTCGACCCGCCACCCATGGACGATACGCGGCTGATGCGGTTTTCGCCCAGCTACCGCGTGATCCCGCTGCAGCCGGCGCTGGACTGGAGCGCCTGGAACGTGCAGAACGACCCGGTGACCGAGCGCACCAGCGCGCCGGGCACGGGCGGCGACCCGGCCCAGGGCTTGGCCAAGGCCGTGGAGATGTGCAACAACAACGGCCACTGCCGCAAGTTCGACGCCGGCACCATGTGCCCGAGCTACCGCGTCACGCGCGACGAACAGCACCTCACGCGCGGCCGCGCCAACACCCTGCGCCTGGCCCTGAGCGGCCAGCTCGGCCCCGAGGGCCTGACCAGCGAGGCCGTGCGCGAGGCGCTGGACCTCTGCGTGGGCTGCAAGGGCTGCAAGCGCGACTGCCCCACCGGCGTGGACATGGCCAGGATGAAACTGGAGTACCTGCACCAGGACAGGCAGAAGCATGGCCACAGTCTGCGCGACCGGCTGGTCGCCCAACTGCCCGATTACGCGCGCTGGGCCAGCCGGCTCGCGCCGCTGCTGAACCTGCGCAACCGCGTGCCGGCGCTGGCCCGCCTGGGCGAGCGCTGGCTCGGCATCTCGGCGCGGCGCAGCCTGCCGGCCTGGCAGCGCCGGACCTTCTTCAACGCCGCGCCGGCCAGCGCCACGCGCGAGCAGCTGCTGGCCGCCGAGCGTCCCGTGGTGCTGTTCGTCGACACCTTCAACGGCCATTTCGAGGACGAGAACGCGCGCGCGGCCCTGCGCGTGCTGCAGGCCGCCGGCTACACCGTGCATGTGGCAGCCAAGGACCAGGCCGGCGGCAGCCACCTGTGCTGCGGCCGCACCTACCTCGCCGGCGGCATGGTGGACCAGGCGCGCGCCAAGGCAGGCGAGCTGGTCGAGGCCCTGCGGCCCTTCGCCGAGCGCGGCATCGCGATCGTCGGCCTCGAGCCCTCCTGCCTGCTGACCCTGCGCGACGAGGCCCTGGCCCTGGGCCTGGGCGAGGCCGCGCAGACCGTGGCGGGCCAGGCCCTGCTGCTGGAGGAATTCCTGGCGCGCGAGGCCGCGGCGGGCCGGCTCGAGGACCTGCGCGCACGCCTGGCGCCGGCGACGCGGCCCATCCTGCTGCACGGCCATTGCCACCAGAAGGCCTTCGGCGCCGTGAGCCCCGTCCTCGAGGTGCTGCGGCTGATCCCCGATGCCAGGCCCGAGCTGATCGAGAGCAGCTGCTGCGGCATGGCCGGCAGCTTCGGCTACGAGGCCAGCCACTACGAGGTGTCGATGCAGATGGCCGAGCTCAGCCTGCTGCCCGCGCTGCGCGCGGCCCCCGACGCGCTGGTGGTGGCCGACGGCACGAGCTGCCGGCACCAGATCCACGATGGCGCCCAGCGCGAGGCCGTGCACGTGGCGCAGCTGCTGGCCCAGCACCTGGCCGGGTAGGGTGCCGCACCCCGGCGCTCAGGGGGTCAGGCACCAGGGCGCCTGGTCGTGAGCCAAGCCCATCCACAATGCCCAGCCCGAGCTCAGCGCCAGGGCCAAGCCGGCCAGGCGCACGCCCCAGGCGCCGCTGCCGCCGCCGCCCAGGCGCAGCCACAGCCAGGGGCCCAGCATCAGCGAGACGCTGCTGCCCAGCGCGAACGAGGCCATGGTCAGGGCGCCGTCCAGCACGCTGCCGCTGAGCGCCGCCACCAGCAGGGCCGAGTACAGCAGGCCGCAGGGCATGAAGGCCCAGAGCGCGCCCAGGGCCAGCGGCGCGCCGCGCCCCCAGGACGCGTGCAGGGCGCGCACGCGGCCCCAGAGCCGGCGCGCCGTGCCGTCCAGCCAGACCGGCTGGCGCGCCTGCCACAGCAGCAGCAGGCCCAGCGCCACGGCCGCCACGTGCAGCAGGCTCCACACGGGTCGGAGCACGGCCGTCTGCGTGGTCAGCCAGCCCAGGCCCTGCACCGAAGCCGCCGCCAGCCCGCCCAGGCCGGCATAGCCGGCCACGCGGCCCAGCTGAAACAGGCCCATGGCCGAGGCGCCGCGCTCACCGGCGGCCTTGCCTATGCCGGCGCAGGCTGCGCCGCACATGGCGATGCAGTGGGGCCCGCCCACCAGGCCCATGAGGCCGGCCGTGATCGCCAGGGATGTCTGCATGCAGGCGTTTTAAATGATCTTGGAAAAACGCGCGCGCGTGCGGTCGGCCTGCAGGTAGCGGTCGAACACCATGGCAACGGCGCGCACGAAGAACCAGCCCATGGGCGTGACCTGCAGGCTGGCCTCGCCGAGCTCGACCAGGCCCTGGTCCTGCAGCCCGCGCAGCGTCTCCAGCTCGGCCGCGAAATAGCTCCGGAAGTCGATCAGGTAGGCCAGCTCGATCGACTCGAACTGGAGCTGGCCCTGGCACATGATGGCCATGATCACGGCCCGGCGCACCAGGTCGTCGCGCGACAGGGCCAGGCCGCGCACCACGGGCAGACGCCCCTGGTCCAGCGCGTCGTAATACTCCTCCAGGGTCTTGGCGTTCTGGCTGTAGGTGGCGCCGACGCGGCCTATGGCCGACACGCCCAGGCCGATCAGGTCGCAGTCCGGCTGGGTGCTGTAGCCCTGGAAGTTGCGGTGCAGCCGGCCCTGGCGCTTGGCCACGGCCAGGGCGTCGCCCGGCAAGGCGAAATGGTCCATGCCCACGTAGACATAGCCGCCCTCGGGGAACACCGAGAGCGCGCTCGCCAGCATGGCCAGCTTGGCGGCCGGATGCGGCAACTCGGCCGCGAGGATGCGCCGCTGCGGCTTGAAGCGCTCGGGCAGGTGGGCGTAGGCATAGAGGGCGATGCGGTCGGGCCGCAATTGCACCACCTGGGCCAGGGTGCGATCGAAGGACTCGGGGGTCTGCTGGGGCAGGCCGTAGATCAGGTCCACGTTGACCGACTCGAAGTCCAGCCGGCGCGCGGCCTCGACCAGGGCGAACACCTGCTCGGCCGGCTGGATGCGGTGCACGGCCTTCTGCACCGCAGGGTCGAAGTCCTGCACGCCGAAGCTCAGGCGGTTGAAGCCCAGCTCGGCCAGCACGGCCAGGCGCGCCTCGTCGACCGTACGCGGGTCGATCTCGATCGAGTACTCGCCGCCCGGCGCCAGGTTGAAGCTGCGCCTGAGCATGGCCATCAGCTCGCGCAGCTCGGCGTCGCTCAGGAAGGTCGGGCTACCACCGCCCAGGTGCAGCTGGCTCAGGTTCTGCCCCACGCCCAGCTGCGCCGTGTGCAGGTCGATCTCGCGGCTCAGGTAGCGCAGGTAGGCCTCGCCGCGCTCGTGGTGCTTGGTGATGATCTTGTTGCAGGCGCAGTAGTAGCACAGCGACTCGCAGAACGGAACATGCACGTAGAGCGACAGCGGCAGCGCCATGGCCGCCGCGCCCGAGCGGCGCTGCACCAGCGCCTGGACATAGTCGGCCTCGCCGAAGGCCTCGACGAAGCGGTCGGCGGTCGGGTAGGAGGTGTAACGGGGCCCTGGCACGTCGTAGCGACGCAACAGCTCCGGCGTGATGACATGCCCCGTTGTATTGGTATCTTGCATGGTTCTTACTGTGCCGCCAGGTCGCTTCCGGTTCCTTGACATGGATCAACTTCCAGCCATGCGCTGCGAGCGACAATTTGAGGCATGTCAGAAAGGTTTTCCGCATGTCGGCCCGCCGGACGGCTCCGAAAGGGGTACCCTGCGAACCGTCCCTCGCGTCACCGCCCCGGATCCAACGCATGAACCCTCAAGCCATCAAAGTCGCCTGCTCCAACTGCAACCTGCGCGAGCTGTGCATGCCCATGGGCCTCAAGCCCGAGGAGCTGGACCGCATCGACGAGGTGGTGGCCACGCGCCGCAAGGTCAAGCGCGGGGCCATGCTGTTCTCCAACGGCGAGAAGTTCACGTCCCTGTACGCGATCCGCACCGGCTTCTTCAAGACCTGCATCGCCACCGAGGACGGACGCGACCAGGTCACGGGCTTCCAGATGGCCGGCGAGATCATCGGCCTCGATGGCATCGTGCACGACCACCACACCTGCGACGCGGTGGCGCTCGAGGATGCCGAGGTCTGCGTGATGCCCTTCGACCGCATCGAGGAGCTCTCGCGCGAGGTCACGGCACTGCAGAACCACGTGCACAAGATCATGAGCCGCGAGATCGTGCGCGAGCACGGCGTGATGCTGCTGCTGGGCAGCATGCGCGCCGAGGAGCGCCTGGCGGCCTTCCTGCTCAACCTGGTTCAGCGTCTGCATGCCCGCGGCTTCTCGCAGTCCGAGCTGATCCTGCGCATGACGCGCGAGGAGATCGGCAGCTACCTGGGCCTCAAGCTCGAGACCGTGAGCCGCACCTTCTCCAAGTTCGTCGAGGACGGCATCGTCGAGGTCAAGCAGCGCCATGTGCGCATCCTCGACACCGAGGCGCTCAAGCGCATCGTCAACAACCAGTCCTGCCAGTAAGGCGGGCTGCGCCCGCCCCTTCCGGCCCTCCAGACCTCAGCGGCAGCCTTCCTGCCTGGCACAGTCCTCGGGCCGTGCGTCCGGCGGCACCGGGCAGCGGTTCACCTCGAACGGCGAGAGCGAGAGCAGCGTGGTCAGCGCGCTCGAGGCCATGGTCATGAGCCAGAACACGAAGAAAGCCAGCGTGTAGACGCCCAGGCGCGACAACGCCAGCGGCTGGCCGAACCAGTGCAGGTCCTCGGGGTCGACCATGGCGAACACCAGCATCTCGAGCACGCCGGCCACCAGAAAGGCCGGCCAGGCGATCCACATCCAGCGTCTTGCGAGCATCTAGGCCTCCTTGTCGAGCCGGGCCTCAGGGCCGCGCCGCAGCCGGCTGGGCGGGCACGCCGGTGGCGGCATGGTTGCGCGCCTGCAGGGCCGGCGCCAGGGCGGCCTGCCCGGCCTGCTGGGCCGGCCCATGGCCGCCGATCACCGGGTCGGGCGTGCGCAGCGCCAGGAACAGGGTGACGAAGCCCGCCACCACCACGATGGCCGGTCCGGCGATCAGCAGCCAGACATGGCCGTGTTTCCACCAGGGTTGCGCTTGTCTGTCCTGCATGAGCACTCCTTACCTCGGAACCAGAAACACCGACTTCTCACTCACCTGCCCCGCGCCGTCCAGAGTCTTCACCTGGAACTGGATCGGGTGCGACCCGGCGGATGCCGCGCCGTAGGGCAGCTGCAGCCGCACCGGCAGCCACAGCGACTGGGTGGCCTCCACGGTCGCGCTGTCGCCGCTCACCACGGCGAGGCCGGGCAGGCCCTGGGCCGCGATGCTGAACTGCTGCTGGCGCTCGGTGGCGTTCATGATCTGCAGCCGGTAGACGTTCTCGATCCGCCCGCCGCTGACGATGCGCGCCAGCGCGGCGCGGTCGCGCACCACGTCGACCTTGAACGGCGTGCGCAGCCACAGGCTGGCCAGCAGGGCCAGGCTCACCGCGCCCAGGATGGCGGCATAGACCAGCACCCGCGGCCGGAAGACGCGGCGCAGCAGCTGCGCGCGCGTCCAGCCGCCGGCCACGGCGTTCTGCGTCGAATAGCGGATCAGCCCGCGCGGGTAGACCATCTTGTCCATCACGCTGTCGCAGACATCGACGCAGGCGGCGCAGCTGATGCATTCGTACTGCAGCCCCTTGCGGATGTCGATGCCGGTGGGGCAGACCTGCACGCACAGCGTGCAGTCTATGCAGTCGCCCAGGTTCAGCGCCTTCGGGTCGGCCTTGCGCGAGCGCGCGCCGCGCGGCTCGCCGCGCGCCTCGTCGTAGCTCACGATCAAGGTGTCGCGGTCGAACATCGCGCTCTGGAAGCGCGCGTAGGGGCACATGTACTTGCAGACCTGCTCGCGCAGGAAGCCGGCGTTGCCGTAGGTGGCGAAGCCGTAGAACAGGACCCAGAAGGTTTCCCAGGGCCCCGTGCCCAGCTGCAGGAAGGACTGGCCGAGCTCGCGGATCGGCGTGAAATAGCCGACGAAGCTGTAGCCGGTCCACAGCGAGAGTAGCACCCAGACCCCCTGCTTGCCGCCCTTGCGCGCCAGCTTGGAGGCCGACAGGGGCGCAGCGTCGAGCCGCATCCTGGCCTGGCGGTCGCCTTCGAGGTGCCGCTCGATCCAGAGGAAGAGCTCGGTGTAGACCGTCTGCGGGCAGGCGTAGCCGCACCACTGGCGGCCGGCCACGGCGGTGAACAGGAACAGCGCCATGGCCGAGATGATCAGCAGAGCCGCCAGGTAGATGAAGTCCTGCGGGTAGAGCACTAGGCCGAAGATGTAGAAACGCCGCAGGCCCAGATCGAACAGCACGGCCTGGCGCTGGCCCCACTCGAGCCAGGGCAGGCCGTAGAAGACCAGCTGGGTCAGGATCACCAGGCCCCAGCGCCAGCGTGCGAACAGGCCCGAGACGCTGCGCGGGTAGATCTTCTTTTGCGCCTCGTAGAGCGAGACCATCACCTCGTCGGCCGCGGGCGCGGCGACGATGGGGATGACCCGCGCAGTGGTCGTCCTCTGGTTGGGCTTCACGGGCTGCCCTTCTCAAGGTCTTGGCAAGCGCTACACCACGCGCCGCGGCAGGCGGTATCCGGCGGGGGCTCATACTGTGGCGGTCGGCGCGTTGCGCCGACTCCACTGCGATGCTCGCCGCCACACAAATCGCCCCCACCGGACACCGCCTGCCGCGGCAAAGTGACACCGCGGCGCTCGCTGCTAGTCCAGCGAAACGGGGAAATCGGCTGTGCGCCGGGGTCGCAACGGGCGCAGGGCAAGGCGCGCGCCGCAGCCAAGGCTGGCCGCCTTGGCAAGGTGCGCAACGCCGCCATGCGGTCGTTGCGACCCCGGCCCTGCGGGTGAGTGCCTGGCAGGGCCGCACTCGTCGTTGCCGTGCTCGCCGGGTGTCCAACCCGGCTGCGCCCGCCGCCTCGATTGCGGCCCTGCCAGGCACTCACGCACAGCCGATTTCCCCGTTTCGCTGGACTAGTGGCTCGCCAACCATGCCTCTGCAAAGGCGTGTGCGGGCAGGTCGCAGCGCGCCTTGAGGGCGCCGAGGAGCGCAGGTCTGGCGGCCGCGCGCGCAGCGCGCTTCGTGAACTGACTCGTCGCGCTTGTTTGAGCGGCGCGAGCGAAGCGAACAAAGCGAGTTGCGCGACGGGCCGCCAGACCGAGCACCGCAGGGAAGTCGCCGCGCAGCGGCGATCGCCCTCATTGAAGCGCTGCGGCCTGCCCGCGCACGCCTTTGCCGCGCGGTGCAGCGAACACGTCGAAAGGGACGGCTGCAAGGACACCCCCCTCAGGGCGCCCTGCGCGCGTTCTTGTTCGACAGGCCCCAGACATAGGCGGTCAGCACATGGATCTGGTCTTCGGTCAGCTTGCCGGCCTGGGCCGGCATCTGGTTGAGCTTGCCCTGGTTGATCATGGCGACGATGGCGTTCTCGCCCCAGCCATGCAGCCAGATGTCGTCGCTCAGGTTGGGCGCGCCCAGCGCGGGGTTGCCTTTGCCGTCCATGCCGTGGCAGGCCGCGCAGGCGCCGAACTTGGACTTGCCCAGGGCCGCGCGCAAGGAGTCGTGCGGGCTGCCGGACAGGCTCAGCACGTAGTGGGCCACGTTGCGCACGTCCTCGGGCGTGCCCACGGCGGCCGCCATGGGCGGCATGTTGCCGGCGCGGCCCTGGACCAGGGTTTCCTTGATCTTGTCGGGCGCACCGCCGTGCAGCCAGTCGCCATCGGCGAGGTTGGGGAAGCCCTTGCTGCCGCGCGCGTCGGCGCCATGGCACTGGGCGCAGTTGTTCATGAACAGGCGGTCGGCTATGGCCATGGCCTGGGCGTCGCGCGCCACGTCCTCGGGCTTCATGCCGGTGAAGCGCGCGTACAGCGGCGCCACCTCCTGGTTGCCCTTGGCCACCTCGGCCTGGTACTGGCCGGCCTGGCTCCAGCCGTATTTGCCGGCGAAGCTGCCCAAGCCCGGGTACATGGCCAGGTAGGCCAGCGAGAACACCACGGTGATGATGAACAGCCACACCCACCAGCGCGGCAGGGGGTTGTTCATCTCGCGCAGGTCGCCGTCCCAGACATGGCCCGTGGTGTTGTCGTTGGCGGTCATGGCCTTGGCCTTGCCGCTGAACCACAGCAGCAGCAGGCAGGCGATGATGCCGGCCAGGGTGATGCCCGCCACGTAGACCGACCAGAAGTTGCTGACGAAGTCGCTCATTGTTTTCCTTTGGATGTTCGGGCCTCAGTCCTGGCCGAAAGGCAGCCGGGCCGCCTCCTCGAAGCCCGCCTGGTTGCGGCGCGACCAGGCCCAGACGCAGATGCCAAGGAAGGCGATCAGGGCCGCCACGGTGACGGCGGAGCGCAGGGTGTTGATGTCCATGTTCTGTCCTTCGCGCGGCTTCACTTGCGGTGAATGCCCAGCACCTGCAGGTAGGCGATCACGGCGTCGAGCTCGCTCTTGCCCTGGACCTCCTCGGCCGCCTTGGCGATCTGCTCGTCGCTGTAGGGCGCGCCCAGGCTGCGCAGCCCCTTCATGTGGACCGGCAGCGCGGCCGCGTCGACGGTGGTCTTCTCCAGCCAGGGGTAGGATGGCATGTTGGACTCCGGCACCACGTCGCGCGGGTTGTTCAGGTGGATGCGGTGCCATTCGTCGCTGTAGCGCCCGCCCACGCGCGCCAGGTCGGGGCCGGTGCGCTTGCTGCCCCACTGGAAGGGGTGGTCGTAGACGAACTCGCCGGCCACCGAGTAAGGGCCGTAGCGCAGGGTCTCGGCGCGGAACGGCCGGATCATCTGCGAGTGGCAGTTGTAGCAGCCCTCGCGCACGTAGACGTCGCGCCCGGCGACCTGCAGCGCCGTGTAGGGCTTGAGGCCGGCGATCGGCTCGGTGGTGGACTTCTGGAAAAACAGCGGCACGATCTCGACCAGGCCGCCGATGGCGACCACGATCAGGATCAGCACGATCATCAGGAAGTTGTTGGTCTCGATCTTCTCGTGCGACAGACCGCCGCTGCTTGTCTGGTTGGCCATGGTGCGTGCTCCTCCTCAGGCATGGGCCGCAGCGGCCGGGATGGCCACGGCGACCGAGCGGCCGGCGGTGGCGGTCTTGACGGTGTTCCACAGCATGATCAGCATGCCGGCCAGGTACAGCAGGCCGCCGAGCAGGCGCAGCACGTAGAACGGGAAGGTCGCCTTGACCGACTCGACGAAGGTGTAGGTCAGCGTGCCGTCGGTATTGACCGCGCGCCACATCAGGCCCTGCATCACGCCGGCGATCCACATGGAGGCGATGTAGAGCACGATGCCTATGGTCGCGACCCAGAAGTGGACCTCGATGGCCTTGACGCTGTACATCTGCTTGCGGCCGAACAGGCGCGGCACCAGGTAGTACATGCTGCCCATGGTCACCAGGCCGACCCAGCCCAGGGCGCCCGAGTGCACGTGGCCCACGGTCCAGTCGGTGTAGTGCGACAACGCGTTGACGGTCTTGATCGACATCATCGGGCCTTCGAAGGTCGACATGCCGTAGAAGGACAGCGAGACGATCAGGAAGCGCAGGATGGGGTCGTCGCGCAGCTTGTGCCAGGCGCCCGACAGGGTCATGATGCCGTTGATCATGCCGCCCCAGCTGGGCGCCAGCAGGATCAGCGAGAACAGCATGCCGATCGACTGGGTCCAGTCGGGCAGCGCCGTGTAATGCAGGTGGTGCGGGCCGGCCCACATGTAGGTGAAGATCAGCGCCCAGAAGTGGACGATGGACAGGCGGTAGGAGTAGACCGGGCGCTCGGCCTGCTTGGGGATGAAGTAGTACATCATGCCCAGGAAGCCGGCCGTCAGGAAGAAGCCCACGGCGTTGTGGCCGTACCACCACTGGACCATGGCGTCCTGCACGCCGGCGTAGGCCGAGTAGGACTTCATGAAGCCGACCGGGATGGCGGCGCTGTTGACCAGGTGCAGCAGGGCCACGGCCAGGATGAAGGCGCCGAAGAACCAGTTGGCCACGTAGATGTGCCTGACCTTGCGCGTGCCCACGGTGCCGAAGAAGACCACGGCGTAGGCCACCCAGACCAGGGTGATCAGCAGGTCGATCGGCCACTCGAGCTCGGCGTACTCCTTGCCGCTGGTGTAGCCCAGCGGCAGCGAGACCGCGGCCAGCACGATCACCAGCTGCCAGCCCCAGAAGGTGAAGGCCGCCAGCTTCTCGCCGAACAGGCGCACGTGGCAGGTGCGCTGCACCACGTAGTAGGAGGCGGCGAACAGGCCGCAGCCGCCGAAGGCGAAGATCACGGCATTGGTGTGCAGCGGCCGCAGGCGGCCGTAGCTGAGCCAGGGAATGCCGAAATTGAGCTCCGGCCAGGTCAGCTGGGCGGCGATGATGACGCCGACCAGCATGCCGACCACGCCCCAGACCACGGTCATGACGGCGAACTGCCGCACGACGGTGTCGTTGTAGGTGCCGGCTCGCGCAGGGACAAAATTCATGCTTACCTCTCTAGTAACCCGGTCCGAGTGTCCCCGGACCTCGCCGCGCCGGCCTTGATGCAAATCAATCGTGCCGAAGAATCCGCTGGCCCTCGGCCTCGACGTCCTCGAACTGCCCCTGGTGGATGGCCCACCAGAGCCCACCGAGGATGAAGAACACCAGGACGACCGACAGCGGAATCAAGAGGAACAGGATGTCCATCAGGTCTTCTCCAGGGGCGCCGCCAGGCGCAGGGCGTTGAGCACCACGGCCAGCGAGCTCAGGGCCATGCCCAGGCCCGCCAGCCAGGCCGGCAGCCAGCCCGCCACCGCCAGCGGCACGCAGACCGCGTTGTAGAGCGCCGCCCAGGCCAGGTTCTGGCGCACCACGCGCAGCGTGCGGCGCGCCAGGGCCAGGGCCTGCGGCACCTCGGCCAGGCGCTCGCCCAGCACCACGAAGTCGGACTGCGCCTGGGCCAGCGGCACGGCCTGGCCGAAGGCGAACGAGACATGGGCGCCCGCCAGCACCGGGCCATCGTTCAGGCCGTCGCCGACCATGGCGACGCGGCGCCCACGGGCCTGGGCCGCTCGCAGGAAGTCCAGCTTGTCCTGCGGCGTGCAGCCGCCGCGCGCCTCGGTGATGCCGCTGCCCTGGGCCACGCGGGCCACGGCCTCGGCCCCGTCGCCCGACAGCAGGCTCACGGCCACGCCCTGGGCGCGCAAGGCGGCCACGGCGGTGGCGGCGTCGGGGCGCAGTTCCTCGCGCAGCTCGAAGCTGGCCAGCCAGCCTTGGTCGTCGCTCAGGCAGGCCTGGGGCGCGTCGCTGGCCGGCAACGCCACGCCGCAGAAAGCAGCCGAACCCAGGCGCAGGGACAGTGGCGCCTGGCCGGTGCGGCGCAGCGTGGCGGCCACGCCCTGGCCCGCCGCCTCCTGCAGGCCCTCGACGGTCCAGGCCCGGGCCTCGTCAGCCGCCTCGGACTCGCCGGCCGCCACCAGGGCGCGCGAGACTGGATGCAGCGACTGGCGACCCAGCGCCGCCGCCAGGCCCAGGGCCTGGCCGCGCGTGAGGCCGGGCCGCGTGCGCACCGCGCCCAGCACCAGGGCGTCGCGCGTCAGCGTGCCGGTTTTGTCGAACACCAGCTGGTCCACCGAGGCCAGGGCCTCCAGGGCCTGCAGGCGGCGCAGCAGCACGCCGCGGCGCGCCAGCTGGCCGGCACCGGCCAGCATGGCCGCCGGCGTGGCCAGCGACAGCGCGCAGGGGCAGGTCACGATCAGCACGGCCACCGCCACCATGAGGGCGCGGCCCGGGTCCTGCGGCCACCAGAAGGCCGCCGCCGCGCCCGCGGCCAGCAGCACGGCGATCAGGAAGGGCTTGGCGATGCGGTCGGCCAGCCGGGCCAGCTGCGGCTTGCTGGCCGAGGCGCTTTCCATCAGGGCCACGATCTGGGCGAAGCGCGTTTGCGCCCCGGTGCGCTCCACGCGCACCAGCACGGGGGCCGCCAGGTTGTGGCTGCCGGCGATCACGGCCGCGCCCTCGCCGCGCGGCAGCGGCCGCGACTCGCCGGTCAGCAGGGCCTCGTCGGCCAGGGTCTGGCCCTCGAGCACCGTGCCGTCGGCGGGAAAGGCCTCGCCCGGCAGCACGCGCACCACGTCGCCGGCCGCCAGGCGGCGCACTGCCACGCGCTCGAAGCGGCCGCCCGCGCCGCGCCGCTCCACGCTGTCGGGCAGGCGGTTCATCAGCGACTCCAGCGCGCCGGCCGTGCGGTCGCGCAGGCGCAGCTCCAGCCAGCGCCCGGTCAGCAGGAAGAACACGAACATGGTCAGCGAGTCGAAATAGACTTCGGCGCCGAACGGGCCGGCCGGCTCGAAGGTGGCCAGCGAGCTGACGGCGAAGGTGATGCCCATGCCCAGCGCCACCGGCAGGTCCATGCTCACGCGGCGCTGGCGCAGGTCGCGCCAGGCGCTGGCGAAGAAGGGCGCGCAGGAGAACAGCAGCACCGGCAGCGTCAGCACCCAGGAGGCCCAGCGCAGCAGGCCCTGCATGTCGGGCGTGATCTCGCCGGGCTCGGCCACATAGGCCGGCGTGGCGTACATCATGACCTGCATCATGCACAGGCCCGCCACGCCCCAGCGCCACAGCGCGCGCCGGGACTCGGCGCGGCGCCGCTCGCCGGCCAGGGCATCGTTGGCCGGCACCGCGCTGTAGCCCGCCGCGCGCACCGCCTGCATCCAGCGCGAGGGCCGGGTCTCGGCCTCGCTCCAGACGATGGTTCCGCGCCGGCTCGCGGCACTGACCTCGGCCGCGCGCACGCCGGGCACCGCGCGCAGCGCGTCCTCCAGGGTGACGGCGCAGGCCGCGCAGTGCATGCCCTCGAACACCACGCGCGAGGTCCAGTCGCCCGGCCGGCCCTGCAGCGGCTGGCTGAAGGCCGGCCACTCCTGGGGATCGTCGAGCACGGCCAGCTCAGACGATTCGGCCGCCACGGCGCCCTCGGTTCCGGCGCCGAACAGGCCGGGGGGGCTGGGGGCTGGCAGGGCGGCGCTTTCCATCATCGGCGACAGCTTAGCGAAACCACTGGCGATTGCCTTGATTTGCATCAAGCCGCAAGTTGCCGTAAAAGCTACCCTGAGCATTCCATCAACAAAAGGAGAACAGCATGTACAAGCGCATCCTCGTCGCCACGGACGGCTCCACGCTCTCGAAAAAGGCTGTCAGCAGCGCCATTGCGCTGGCCGCGCTGTCTGGCGCCGAGCTCGTCGCGCTGAAGGTGATTCCCCGCTACCCGCAGAGCTATTTCGAGGGCTCGATCCCGCTGTCAGCCCAGGACGTGGCGCGCGTGGAGCAGCAGTGGGCCGAGGATGGGCAGGCGGTGGTGGATGCCGTCAAGAAGGCCGGTGAGGCCAAGGGCGTGAAGGTCAAGGCGCTGACGGCCAAGTCGGACGTGGTGTCGGACGCGCTGATCGCGGCGGCCAAGAAGCACAGCGTGGACCTGATCGTCATGGCCTCGCACGGCCGCAAGGGCATCAAGCGCCTGCTGCTGGGCAGCGAGACCCAGCAGGTGCTCACGCACTCGCACGTGCCGGTGCTGGTGCTGCGCTGAGCGCTCGCCCACCGCGCGGCGGGCCGCAAGCAAAAAGCCCGGACCTGGCCGGGCTTCGGTCTTGGGCGACGGCCCGGCTCAGGCGAACAAGGCCTTGTACTGCTCGCGCAGCAGGTTCTTCTGCACCTTGCCCATGGTGTTGCGCGGCAGCTCCTCGACCACGAAACAGCGCTTGGGAATCTTGAAGTTGGCCAGCCGGGACTTGAGCTCGGCGATCACGCGCTCCGGCTCCAGCCCGGTGCCGGCCTTGGGGATGACCACCGCCACCCCCACCTCGCCGAAATCCGGGTGCGGCACGCCGACCAGTGCGCTCTCGGCCACACCGGGCATCTCGTTGATGTAGCCCTCGATCTCGGCCGGGTAGACGTTGTAGCCGCCGGAGATGATCAGGTCCTTGCTGCGGCCGACGATGCAGACATAGCCGTGCTCGTCGACCCGGCCCACGTCGCCGGTCTTGAAGAAGCCGTCGGCGGTGAACTCCTCGGCCGTCTTCTCGGGCATGCGCCAGTAGCCCTTGAACACGTTGGGCCCCTTGACCTCGATGCCGCCGATCTCGCCCGCGGGCAGGGGCCGGCCGTCCTCGCCCACCACGCGCAGGCTCACGCCCGGCAGCGGGAAGCCCACCGTGCCGCCGCGCCGCTCGTCCTGGTTGCCGTGGCGCGGATCGGGGCGGTAGGGGTTGGAGGCCAGCATCACGGTCTCGCTCATGCCGTAGCGCTCGACGATGGCGTGGCCGGTGCGCTCGCGCCATTCGTTGAAGGTCTCGAGCAGCAGCGGCGCCGAGCCGGCGACGAACAGGCGCATGTTCTTCACCACCTCGCGCGTGAGGCCGGGCTCGGCCAGCAGGCGCACGTAGAGCGTGGGCACGCCCATGAACACGGTGGCGCGCGGCATGTGCTGCAGCACCTGCTTGGGGTCGAACCTGGCCAGCCAGATCATCTTGCTGCCGTTGATCAGCGCGCCGTGGATGGCGACGAACAGGCCGTGCACGTGGAAGATGGGCAGCGCGTGGATCAGCACGTCGCCGCCTTCCTCGGGCGTTCTCCAGCCCCAGTAGCCCTTGAGCGTGAGCGCGTTGGACAGCATGTTGCCGTGCGTCAGCATGGCGCCCTTGCTGCGCCCGGTGGTGCCGCTGGTGTAGAGGATGGCGGCCAGATCGTCCGCGGCGCGCAAGGCGGGCTGGTGCTGGTCGCCGAAATGCGCGGCACGCTCGAGCAGGCTGCCGCTGCGGTCCTCGCCCAGGGTGAACACATGGCGGGTGCCGGCCTTGAAGGCGATCTTGCTGACCCAACCGAAACTCTTCGGGCTGCAGACCACGACGGCGGGCTCGGCGTTGCCTATGAAGTACTCGATCTCGGCGCTCTGGTAGGCGGTGTTGAGCGGCAGGAACACGTGGCCAGCGCGCAGCGTGGCCAGGTAGAGCATCATGGCCTCGACCGACTTCTCGACCTGCACTGCGATGCGGCTGCCCGCGGGCAGGGCCAGCGAATCGAGCAGGTTGGCCAGCATGGCGGTGGCGCGGTCCAGGTCGCGCCAGGAATACAGCAGGCCCTGGTCGGTCTCGACGGCCACGGCGTCGAGGTCTTGCGGGAAGGCCGCACGCAGAGCGGCAAACAGGTTGTGGTTGTTCATGGTCGGGACGGGGTGATGAAAACTCAGAAGACAGGGGGGCGCTTGGCCAGGAAGGCGGTGATGCCCTCGCGATGCTCGGCGCTGTCGGCATAGTCGTAGGCCTGGTCGACCAGGGCCTGCAGCGCGGCCTCGGCCTGCGCAGGCGCGGCCGGGACCGGCTCCAGCGCGCGCAGGGTGCGCTTGTTCAGGCGCGCGGCCTGGGGCGCCAAGGCGGCGATGCGCCGGGCGCTGGCCAGGGCCTGGGCAGCGGCCTCGGCATCGGGCACGACGCGGTTCAGGAAGCCGCGCGCCTTCATCTCGGGCGCGTCGAGCACGGCGGCCTCGAGCAGCAGCTCGCGCGCCGTCGCCTGGCCCGCGGCGCGCGCCACCAGCTGGGCCTCGCGCGGCGCCATGGGAAAGCCCAGCCGCGCGATAGGCGCGCCGAAGCGGGCCGAGGCGGCCGCGATGCGGATGTCGCAGCAGCTGGCCAGTTCCAGGCCGGCGCCCATGCAGTGGCCCTCGATCCGGGCCACGATGGGCAGCTCGCAGCGCAGCAGGGCCTCCAGGCCGCCCCAGACCTCGCTCTCGTGGAAGTCGCGCAGGCCGGCCGGGTCGAAGCGGAACGCCGGGTATTCGGCGATGTCGCCGCCGGCGCAGAAATGACCGCCCTCCCCGCCCAGGATCACGCAGCGCAGGCCGGGGCGTGCGGGCAGGTCCTCGAACAGGGCGCGCAGCTCGCGCCACATGGCGCGCGACATGGCGTTGAACTTGGCCGGATGCGACAGGCTCACGAGGGCGATCGCGCCCTGCACCTCACAGTCGACCCGTCCCATGCCGCGCGGCGTTCCCATGCGTCGCCCGCCTTAGTCGAGCTTGGCGCCGGAGGCCTTGACCACCTGCGCCCAGCGGCGGATCTCGGCCTTGATGAAGGCGTCGAACTGCGCACCGGTGAGGTTGGGGAATTCCGCGCCCTGGCCGGCCCAGACCGCCTTGGCCTCGTCGGTGCTGCAGGCCTTGCGGATTTCCTCGATGGCACGGGCCTGGGCCTCGGCCGGCGTGCCCTTGGGCGCCCAGACACCGTACCAGGTGCTCACCGTGTAGTCCGGCAGGCCCAGCTCGGCCGCGCAGGGCACGTCGGGGAAGGCCGGGCTGCGCTTGGTGCCCGAGACCATCAGGGCCTTGATGCGGCCGCCCTTGATGTGATTGGCCGAGGAGCCCAGGCCGTCGAACATCATGTCCACGTTGCCCGCGATCAGGTCCTGCAGGGCCGGGCCGGCCCCGCGGTAGGGGATATGGGTGATGAAGCTCTGGGTCTGCAGCTTGAACAGCTCGCCGGCCAGGTGGTGCGAGGTGCCGCCGCCGGCCGAGCCGTAGTTGAGCCTGCCGGGGTTCTTGCGCACATAGGCCATGAACTCCTGGAAGTTGGCGGCCGAGACCTTCTTCGGGTTGACCACCAGCACCTGGGGCACGCTGGCCACCTGGATCAGCGGCACCAGGTCGCGCTCGAGGTCGTAGTCCAGGCGCGGGTACATGCTGGGCGCGATGGTGTGGTGCACCGCGCCCATGAACAGGGTGTAGCCGTCGGGCTGGGCCTTGGCCGCCAGGCTGGCGCCCAGGGTGCCGCCGGCGCCGCCGCGGTTGTCGACGATGAGCTGCTTGCCGGTCAGGCGCGCGAACTGGGCCGACATGGGCCGCGCGAAGGCGTCGGTGCCGCCACCGGCCGGGAAGGGCACGATCAATGTCACCGGCTTGGCCGGCCAGCCCGACTGGGCGTGGCCCGGCAGCGCATAAGCAGCCACGCTGGCCACAGCGGCGCGCAACACATCACGCCTTTGAAGGCTATGGTTCATTTTTGTCTCCTGTCGTCGTTGAATCAAAAAAGCGATCTCTTAAAGGTACAAGGCTTCGATGCCGCCCGACACCGGAATCTTGCCCTGCACCAGCATCGCGCGATGCTTGTCCAGGCGTTTGAGGTCATACAAGTAGTTCACCATCAGGGCATAGGCCTGCTTCAAGCCTTTGGGCGAAGGGTCGCCGGCCCAGTTGAGCCGCTCTACCCTTGCACCGTTCCCAAGGTGAAAGCGGGCCACCGGGTCCGTGGGTTTGCCGTCTGTCAACTCCCGGCCCAGGTAGCAGGCGGCCGCGTGCAGCAAAAAGCGGCGTAGCGGAGAGGATTCGGACAAATCCAGCGGCTTGTCGATAGCCGACAACACATGGGTGGCGGCAGGTGGCGCAAAGCCCACGGCAGAACCCAGCTCGGCAAGGTGCTTGTCGTCCAGCCCTTCCAACACGGCCGCCATGTTCTTGCCCAGCCACGCGCGAAAACCGGGGATCGGTGACAGGGTGGCAAAGGTCTTGAGCTGGGGAAACTCGGCCTTGAGCGTCTCGACCACGCGCTTGATCAGCGAATCGCCAAAGCTCACGCCGCGCAGGCCCGTCTGGGTGTTGCTGATGGAGTAGAAGATCGCCGTGGTGGCGCGGTTCAGGTCCGCGGCTGCGGCGGATTCGTCCAGCAGCGGTGTGATGCTGTCGGCCATGTCGTCCACCAGCGCCACTTCCACGAAAATCAAGGGCTCATCGGGCAGGCGCGGATGAAAAAAACCGTAGCAGCGGCGGTCGGAGTCGAGCCGGTTCTTCACGTCGGCCCAGCTCTTGATGTCGTGCACGGCCTCGTACTTGATCAGCTTTTCCACCAGCGACGCGGGTGAATCCCAGCTGATGCGGCGCAGATCAAGAAAGCCCACGTCAAACCAGGTGGAGAACATGTATTCCATCTCCACATCCAGCGCCAGCAAGCGCTTGTCGGCCTTGAGATAGGGCTGCATTTCGGCGCGCAGGTTCACCAGGAACTGGATGCCCCCGGGGTAGACGCTGAAGCGCTGGAGCAGCCTTCGGCGCGGCGACACCGTGGCGCGGCGGAAGTGCACCTCGGCCACAGCCTCATCGGGCGTGCCCAGGGCTGCGGCGAACTGGGCCTGAGCGATCTTGGCCTTTTGCGCGTCGGCCACGAACATCTCGCTCATCAGCAGCCAGCAGTCGCGGCGGCGCTCCGGCGTGGCCCCGGCATACCAAGCCGCCACCGCCTTGGCGCGCCGCCCCCCCTCGACCTCGCTGACATTGGGGTCGATGATGGCCTGCAACTCGGTCAGCGTGCGGCGCAGCACGCGCGGTGACAAGGCCTCCTCCTTGTGGCGCAGCGTGGCCCCCAGACGTTCGCGCGTGGAGCGCGCCTGCGGCGCCGCGGCAGGCTGGCCAGCACGGCCGTCGGGCGCCGCCTCGCCGCCCGCGGCTTTGCGGCTTGCGCCGGAGGACGCCTTGCCGGCGCCCGATGCGCCGCCCGGCAACAATCTGGAGACGCTGCGACTGATCCATTCCGAGGTGTTCATGGCCCTGCCCTTCTCTGCGGTTTACTGAGATGTCATGCCGCCAGCACGCGGCTCTTGCTGCTGCGTGCGAGCTCGCGCAGCGCTTCGCGCTGGCGCGTGAGGTGGTTGCGCATGGCCTGCTCGGCGGCCTCGGCGTCGCGCGCCTTAAGCGCCTCGAACACCGCCAGGTGCTCGGCCAGCGATTGCTCGAGCCGCCCCGGCGCATGCAGCTGCTGCAGGCGCGCGAGCTTGAGGATCTTGCGCAGGTCGGCGATCACCTGGGCCAGCCAGCGGTTGTCGGCCAGCGTGATGATGGCCTCGTGGATCGCGTAGTTGGCCTCGTAGTAGTCGTTGATGCGCCGCGCCCTGGCATGCCGCGTCAGGCGCTCGTGCAGGGTCTCCAGCGCCTGGATGTCGGTGTCGCTGGCGTTACGCGTGGCCTCGTAGGCGCAACGCCCTTCGAGCAGGGCGATGACGGGGAAGATCTCGTCCAGGTCCTGCTCGGTGACCTGGTTCACGAAGCAGCCGCGGCGCGGCTCGTGGCGCACCAGGCCCTCGGCCGTCAGCACCTTGAGCGCCTCGCGCAGCGGCGTGCGCGAGATGGCCAAGCGCTCGCACAGCGCCGCCTCGTCGACGAAGCTGCCGGGCAGCAGCTCGCCGCCGAAGATCAGCTCGCGCAGCTTGGCGGCGACTTCGTCGTGGAGCGAGTTGTGGACCGGGCGCATGGCAGGGACAAAGGCAGGAGTGTGGGATTCAGGCGCTGTAATATTCAATAATTACGCGTAATTATGAATCGATGAGAACGACAGCGCAAGCCCTGCTCTCATCCAGACAAACCCCAGGTCGGCTGCTGCCACAGCGCAGCCACCGGCGCCAGGGCAGCCGGTTCAAAGCCGCGCGACAGCCTCGCGCAGACGCGCCAGCAGCTGCGGCACAAGGCTGAGCCGCGCGCCCTCCTCCTCGAGCACGCATTCGAAGGCGCGCTTCTTGAGGGCGCGGAGATCGAATTCCCCGCGCCGGTTCGCCGGCACCGTGCTGGCCAGGATGTCGAACAGCCGGTCCACCGCGTGGAGCCGACCCCAGAGGTAGTCGTTCTCGCGGATAGCGCGGCTCAGAAAGCCGCCGAAGCCCGCGAACGTGCCGCCGATCAGCACGTCCCTGCTGTCCTCGAACCTGAGTGTCGCCGCATCCTCGGGGCTGATGCGGTCGATCAGGATCTCCTCGATCGGGCCGGCGTCCAGCGACAGCGCGCTCGCCGTCGGGCGCAGGATGATGTCCCAGTAGAAGTAGCCGAGGTAGCCGGTCAGTACCGCGACGCGGCAGCGCTCCCCCAGGTTCATCAGCAGGGGGGAGGCGATCACGGCGTCCGCGTTGTCCATCATGCGCTCCATGTCGCACTCTTGGCCGAGCCGCTCCACCAGCTTCGACAGGTCCGCGATGTCCTGCGGGCCCAGCCCCTGGTCTTCGCCGGCCTGCGGCGGCCCAGGCAGCAGCCGTCCGACGAACAGGCGCCGGCAGGCTGCCTGGGCCTGGCGGCTCAGGCAGCCGATGTCGTCGTAGACCGAGAGATCGTCTATGCATTTCTGCACCTTGATCTTCAGCAGGTCGAGCGCCTGCGGATCGGGCACGCCGCCGTCCTGCGCCAGGTTCTGGTAGAGGTCGTTGATCTCGTGCAACACGAAGTGCAGCCGCCGCTTCTTGTAGATCACGCCGAAGTTGCCGACGATCTTCGTGAAGATCGGCCGGTCGGCATATTCGTAAAGGCCTGCGGGGATCACATAGCTGGAGGCCAGGATGCCCTCGTGCACGGCCCATGCCTCGATGATCTCCTGCACCTGGCGCGCCTCGCGCGAGTCGGCCGCGTAGCGGCAGGCGCCGGCAACGAGCTGGACGATGAAATCCAGGCCTTCGAGAACCAGCGAGCGCTGCCAGGCATCGAAGACGATGGGCGTGCCGGACATCACCTTGGTGGCTTCCAGCCGCCAGTGCCGCAGGTCGTCGGCCGTGAAGCTGCCCCTGAGCCGGCCCTCGGTCAGCTGCTCGACCATCCTCTCGACATGGGGCCGGGCGTGCAGGATGGTGGCCTTCAGGCGCCGGGCCTGGCGGTTGTAGTGGCTGATCACGGCCAGCTCGTTGTAGACGGGCTCCTGGCGCGGCAGGTCCGACAACGCGCCGCGCAGCGTGGCGAAAAAGCCCGGCACGCCCCGCCCCGCCGTCGCGGAGTCGCGCCTCGGGCGGGGGTCGACGAAGACCAGGCGGCGATCGACCTCCCGGTAGGCGCCATGGGTGCGTATGGCCTCCACGCAGGCCGTGATCGGCTTGTTGTCGAGCACGCTGCCGTCGACCAGCACCGCCTCCTCGGGGTTCTCGCCGAGCTCGTGGTAGCGCTTGAAATTGCGCTCCAGGAAATACGTGCGCGCAGGCCAGGGCCGGTGGCGCTCGGCCAGGATGTCGTCGATCTCGCGGACCTGGGCCGGCGGGAAGGCCCCCGGGTAGGACGCCGTGGCCCGGCAGGCAAAGGCCAGCGAAGGCAGGTTGTCGACGTCGAAGTCGCTCTTCAGATGGCCGGTTCGCAGATGGTCGAGACCGAAATGAAGAATGTGGCGATGCTCTCTTTCATGCGCCACCGGCGGGTCGTGGATGAAGATGGGCCGGTCCAGCCCCCTGAAGTCGGTCACCGTGATCAGCAGATCCAGCCTCGTGCCCGTGGGCAGCAGCGACTCCGACGCCGCCCCCGACTTGCCCATCGCCGCCAGGCCATCGAGCATCAGCGCCGTCAGGCGGCGCCCGTCCAGCGGCGGCTTGAACCAGCGCGAGCGCAGGAACACCGACACCCGCTCCTTCATCTCGGCGTCGGCCGGGCCCGGCAGCAGGCCCTCGCGGTCCAGCCGCTTGAGCAGGGGCTGGACCAGGGGCCAGAAATACCACTTGCTCCACAGCCTCGCCCTGGCCTCGGGCGCCAGCAGATTGAGCATGTCGGCCTCCTGAAGCCACATGTCGGTGATCGGCATCAGGCTCAGGTCGTGAGCCAGCGCCGTGGCCAGGGCCACGCCGTTGATGCCACCGGCGGAGGCGCCCGCGATCACGTCGACGATCACCCGCAGGTCGATGTCCCGCCCCAGGGTCTCCAGAAACTCGAGGTAGACCTCGCCGGTCGAGCGCTCGGGTTCGTCCGGATAGTGATCATGAAACCTGGACGACCTGACCTCGCCCTCCAGCGACTTGTCGCGGTGGCTGATCTTCGACGCACGGACCAGGTTCAGGATCTCGCGGTTGATGCCATGCTGGTAGATCGCCAGCGACACGCCGCCGAAAAAGACCACAGCCAGCCGGAGCTCTTTTTCCTTCATTGTGCTGCGCTCGCTTTCCTCTCCTGGCACGCGGCGGCGGGCGTCAAAGCCGCGCGACGGCCTCCTTGACCTGCGCCATCAATTCCGGCACGAACTTGAGCCGCCCGGCCTCCTCCTCGAGCACGCATTCGAACGCGCGCTTCTTGAGGGCGCGGAAATCGAGATCGCGAAGCATCTTGGCGGGCACCGTGCTGGCCAGGATGTCGAACAGCCGATCCACCGCATGGAGCCGGCCCCAGAGGTAGTCGTTCTCGCGGATCGAGCGGCTCAGAAAACCCCCAAAGCCCGCGAACGTGCCGCCGATCAGCACCTCTTTCTTGTCGTAGAGCGCGATCGTGGTCGCGTCTTCCGGACTGATGCGGTCGATCAGGATCTCCTCGATCGGCCCGGCGTCCAGCGACAGGGCGCTCGCGGTCGGCCGCAGGATGGTGTCCCAGTAGATGTAGCCCAGATAGCCGGTCAGGATGGCGATGCGGCAGCGCTCGGCCAGGCCCTGGAGCAGAGGGGATGCCAGCACCGCATCGGCGTTGTCCATGGACCGCTCCATGTCGCATTCCTCGCCGAGCCGGTCGACCAGCTTGGATATCTGGTCGATGTCTTCTTGCCCCAGGAGATCGAGATCGCCATAGACGATGTTGGGCTTTTCGTCGGCAAACCTGCCGAGGAACAGCTGCCGGCACATGGCGACCGCCTGGCGGCTCAGGAAATTGATGCCGTCATAGACCGACAGCTCGTCGATGCATTTCTGCACCTTGATTTTCAGCAGATCGAGCGACTCGGGGTCGGCCACACGGGAGCCATCCTCCGACACTTGCGGGTAGAGGTCGTTGATTTCGTGCAGGACGAAATTCAGGCGCCGCTTCTTGTAGACCACCGCGAAGTCCCCGATGATTTTTCCAGAGGGGGGCAGCTCCGCATACTCGTGCAGGCCCTGGGGCCAGGAATAGGAAGCGGAGATGATGCCCCGGTTTCTAGCCCATTCCTCGATGGTTTCCTGGACCCGGCGCGCTTCGCGCGAATCTGCGCTGTACTGGCAGGCGCTGACGACGATCTGGACAATGAAATCCAGGCCTTCGTGAACGATGGAGCGCATCCAGGAATCGAACACGATGGCCGTGCCGGACAACAGCTTGAGCGCCGAGAGCCGCCAGTACCGCAGGTCGTCGGCCGTGAAGCTGCCCTTGAGCCGGCCCTCGGTCAACTGCTCGATCATCTTGGCGACATGGGAGCGGGAGTCGAGGATGGACGCCCTCAGGCGCCGCGCCTGCCGGTTGTGGCGGCTGATCACGGCCAGTTCGTTGTAGACGGGGTCGTGGCGCGGCAGGTCCGACAGCGCCCCGCGCAGCGTGGCGAAAAAGCCCGGCACGCCCCGACCAGCCATCACGGTGTCGCGTTTCGGACGGGGGTCGATGTAGACGAGGCGGCGATCGACCTCGCGGTAGGCGCCATGGGTGCGTATGGCCTCCACGCAGGCCGTGATCGGCTTGTTGTCGAGCACGCTGCCGTCGACCAGCACCGCCTCCTCGGGGTTCTCGCCGAGCTCGTGGTA
>SCMQ01000048.1 GCA_005503335.1 Comamonadaceae bacterium 2FH | reverse complement strand
GGCCGGGGCGGGCGCCTCGACCGGCTGCGCAGCCGGCGGCGGCGTCTTTTTCCTGAAAAAACTGAACATTTAGAGGGTTTCTAGAATCACTCCCATTCTATGAAAACACCTCTCCCCCTTGCCGCCTGGCTGCTGGGACTGCTCGCGCCCCTGGCCGCCCTGGCCCAGGCAGGGCCTTCGGTGCAGCAATACCAGCTGGCCAACGGCCTCACGGTGATCGTCAAGCCCGACCGGCGCGCGCCCACGGCCGTGCACATGCTCTGGGTGCGCGTGGGCGCCATGGACGAGGTCGATGGCACCAGCGGCGTCGCCCATGCGCTGGAGCACATGATGTTCAAGGGCACGCCCGAGCTCAAGCCCGGCGAGTTCTCGCGCCGGGTCGCGGCCCTGGGCGGGCGCGAGAACGCCTTCACCTCGCGCGACTACACGGGTTATTACCAGCAGATCCCGGCGCAGCGGCTGGAAGAGGTGATGCGCCTGGAGGCCGACCGCTTCGCGCGCAACCAGTGGGCCGACGAGGAGTTCGGCAAGGAGATCGAGGTGGTCAAGGAGGAGCGCCGCCTGCGCACCGAGGACAGCCCGCGCGCCCTGCTGCACGAGGCGCTCAACGCCGCGGCCTTCGTCGCCTCGCCCTACCGCCGGCCGGTGGTGGGCTGGATGAGCGACCTGGACGCCATGACGCCGGCCGACGTGCGCGACTTCCACCGCCGCTGGTACGTGCCGGCCAACGCCGCCCTGGTGGTGGCCGGCGACGTGGAGCCCGAGCAGGTGCGCGCCCTGGCGGAAAAGCACTACGGCCCCATCCCGGCGCGCCCCGTGCCACCGCGCAAGCCGCGCGAGGAGCCGCCCCAGCAGGGCCTGCGCCGCATCGAGTTCAAGGCGCCGGCCGAGCAGGCCTATGTGGCCCTGGCCTTCAAGGTGCCGCGCCTCGATGGCCTGGCGCCCGGGCCGGGCGCCGACGACGCCCTGGCCCTGACGGTGCTGGCGGCCGTGCTCGACGGCTACAGCGGCGCGCGCCTGGAGCGCGCCCTGGCCCAGGGGCCGGACCGCGTGGCCGACAGCGCCGGCGCCGGCAACGGCCTGATCGGGCGCGGCCCCCAGCTGTTCGTGCTGGACGGCGTGCCCGCCCCCGGCAAGACGCCCGAGCAGCTCGAGGCCGCGCTGCGCGCCCAGGTGGCGCGCGTGGCGCGCGAGGGCGTGAGCGAGGCCGAGCTGCAGCGCGTCAAGACCCAGTGGGTGGCCAGCGAGGTCTACAAGCGCGACTCGGTCATGAGCCAGGCGCGCGAGCTCGGCAGCGCCTGGGCCCAGGGCCTGCCGCTGGACAGCGACGAGCGCCTGATCGCGCGCCTGCGCCAGGTCACGGCGGCGCAGGTGCAGGCCGTGGCGCGCAAGTATTTCGGCGACGACCAGCTCACCGTGGCCGTGCTGCGCCCGCAGCCGCGCGCGCGCGAGGACAGGCCGCGCCAGCCGCCGCCGGGCCTGCGGCACTGAGGGGCAGACCATGTGGCCATTGCGCAATCAGCTCCTCGTCCACGCCGGTGTCCGGGCCCTGGCCTTGCTGGCCCTGCTGGTCGCACCCGCGGCCCTGGCGGCGATCCCCATCCAGCACTGGACCCAGCCCGGCGGGGCCCAGGTGTTCCTGGTCGAGAGCCCGTCCATCCCCATGCTGGACCTGCAGCTGGACTTCGACGCCGGCGGCCGGCGCGACCCGGCGCAGCAGGCCGGCCTGGCCAGCGCCACGGCCGACATGATGGAAAAGGGCGTGCGTGCCCGCGGCGGCGAACCGGCGCTGGACGAGAACCAGCTCGGCGAGGCCTGGGCCGACCTCGGCGCGGCCTTCAGCGCCGGCGCCGGCAGCGACCGCATGAGCTTCTCGCTGCGCACGCTGACCGATCCCGCGCTGCTGGCGCGCGCCGTGGCCCTGGCCGCGCGCCAGATCGGCGAGCCAGCCTTCCCCGAGCCGGTCTGGCGGCGCGAGCGCGAGCGCCTGGTGGCGGCCCTGCGCGAGGCGCGCACGCGTCCGGCCACGGTGGCCGGCCTGGCCTACGCCAAGGCCGTCTACGGCGGCCACCCCTACGGCTTCGAGACCAGCGAGGCCAGTCTGGCGCGCATCGCGGTGGCCGACATGAGCGCCCTGCACGCCCGCCTGATCTCGCCCTGCCGCGCCCGCGTCAGCCTGGTCGGCGCGATCGACCGCGCCAGGGCCGACGCCCTGGTCACGCAGCTGCTGGCGCGCCTGCCGCAGGCGCGCGACTGTGCGCCGCTGCCGCCCGTGCCCGAGGTCGCGCCGCTGGCGGCCCCTGCCGAGCAGCGCATCCCCTTCGCCTCGGCCCAGGCCCATGTCTTCATCGGCCAGCCCGGCCACAAGCGCGACGACCCCGACTTCTTCCCGCTGATGGTCGGCAACTACATCCTGGGCGGCGGCGGCTTCGTCTCGCGCCTGTCGACCGAGGTGCGCGAGCAGCGGGGCTTGAGCTACAGCGTCTACAGCTACTTCGCGCCCGGCCTGCACGCCGGCGCCTTCACCCTGGGCCTGCAGACGCGGCCCGACCAGGCCGCGCAGGCCGTGCAGGTGGCGCGCGAGGTGCTGCGCCGCTTCGTGGAGCAAGGCCCGAGCGAGGCCGAGCTGCGGGCGGCCAAGGACTTCCTGGTCGGCGGCTTTGCCCTGCGCCTGGACAGCAACCGCAAGCTGCTCGACAACGTGGCCAACATCGCCTGGCACGGCCTGCCGCTCGACTACCTGGACCGCTGGACCGAGCGCGTGGCCCAGGTCGGCACGGACCAGGTCCGCGCTGCCTTCGCGCGCGTGCTGCAGCCGCAGCGCATGGTCACCGTGGTGGTGGGCGGCGCGCCCTGAGCGGGGCGCCGCCTGGCGCGCCTCACTCGCCCTTCAGGCCCACCTGTTTGATCAGCGCGGCGATGCTGGCGGCCTCGCTGCGCACCAGCGTGCCAAACTGCTCCTGGGGCATGGGCGCGAGCTCGGCGCCCAGCGGCTCCAGGCGCTCTCGCACGGCCGCCGAGGCCAGAGCCCGGGTGGTCTCCGCGTGCAGGCGCCGCACCACCTCGGCCGGCGTGCGGGCCGGCACGAACATGCCGACCCAGAAGGTGTAGTCCGAGCCCGCAAAGCCCGCCTCCAGCGTGGTCGGAACATCGGGCAGGGCGCCCGAGCGCCTGGGCGTGCCGACTGCCAGCGCGACCAGCCTGCCCGACTTGATCAGCGGCAGGGCCGAGACCAGGGGCGCGAAGAACCAGTCGACACGACCGGCGGCCACCTCGGTCAGTGCCTCGGGCGTGCCCTTGAATGGCACATGCAGCGCGTCCAGGCCCACGGCGGCGCGGAACTTCTCGGCGTTCATGTGCGTGGCGCTGCCCCGGCCGGCCGAGCCGTAGGCGTACTTGCCGGGCGCGGCCTTGGCCTTCTGCACCAGGTCCTGCACCGAGCGGAAATCCTTGCCCGGCGCCGTCACCAGCACGTTGGGCAGGGTGGCCAGCATGGTGACCGGCGTGAAGTCCTTGAGCGTGTCGTACCTGAGGCCGGGGTAGAGCGCCGCGTTCGCCACATGGCCGGCCGAATGGATCAGCACGGTGTGGCCGTCCGCGCTGGCGCCGGCCACCAGGGCCGCGCCCAGGGTGCCGCCGGCGCCCGGCTTGTTCTCGACCACCACGGGCTGCCTGAAGCCCTTGGCCAGTTGCTCGCTCAGCACGCGCGCGATCACGTCGGTGCCCGAGCCGGCGGTGAAGGGCACCAGGAACTTGACGGCCTGCTTCGGATACTCGTCCTGCGCCCAGGACTGTGCCTGGGGGGCCAGCCAGGCGCAGGCCGCTGCCGCCGCGAGGGCGATGGTTTGTCTTCTGTTGCGTTGCATGTCTCTTCCACTCCTTCAGGGTTCAAGGGCACCCGGGGCGTCAGCGCGCCTCGGGCATGACCAGCAGCACCGAGGCTGCGTGCGGACCGCGGTTGAATAGCCGGCGCGCTTCGCCCGGCGCGATGCGGCAGCTGTCCAGGGGCTGAAGCAGCGTGGTGGCCGCCTGCCCGTCCTGTTCCGCGGTGATCTCGAGCTCGCCGTCGACGACGACGTAGAACTTCTCCACGGGCGAGGCCGACAGCGTCGTCCCCCCGCCGGGTTCTATGACCGACAGCCCCATCCAGACGCTGTCGGAGGGACCGGCTTCGCGGCCCTGCAGACGGCGCATGGTCATGGCGCTGTGGCCCGGGGCCTCGTAGCGCGGGGCCTGCGCTTGGCGCACCACATGCATGGCGCTCTCCTCAGGGCGCGAGGACCACGCGGTCGGGCGTGCCCTCGAGCACGCGGCGGTAGGCGGCGGCCGCCTGGTCCAGTGGCAGCAGGGTCACCTCGTCGACCTCGAAGGCCTTGAGCGTGCCGTCGTCGAAGCCCGGCAGCAGCGCGTTGAGGATCTCGGCGCACTGGCTGGCCGACAGCTTGAGGCTGTCCACGCCCAGCATCTGCAGGTTGCGTCGGTAGAAGCCCAGGATGTCGAAGGGCACGCTGCGTTCTATGGTCGAGATCAGCACCTGGGTGCCGCCGACCGCCAGCGCCTCCAGCGCCGCGGCGAAGTAGGGCGAACCCACGGTGTTGTAGGCGATGTCGGCGCCGCGCCCGCCGCTGGCCTCGAGCAGCACGGCTGCGAGGTCGGCGCGCGTGCCGTCGAGCACGCGCACGGGCTGGCTGCTGTGGCCCAGGTAGCGCTCGGTGCCGCGGTCCACGCCGATCACGGTGGCGCCGGCGCGGGTCGCGAGCTGAGCGGCGGCCTGGCCCACCTTGCCGTTGACGCCGAACACCACCACGGTCTGGCCGGCGCCGCGCAGCTGAGCGCGCCGTAGGCCCTCGTAGGCCGTGATGAAGGGCACGCCCACCGTGCCGGCCGCGGCCACCGAGACCGAGGCCGGCTTGCGGCTGAGGGCCGTCACCGGCAGCACCAGGTAGCGCGCGTGGCTGCCGTCGCGCGTGACGCCCAGGTCGCCCCCCGTGCCCCAGACCTCGGTGCCCAGCCAGTCGGCGGGACCGGCGATGACCTTGCCGGCAAAGTCACGTCCCGGCGTGCGCGGCCAGATCGCGTGCGGCATCATGCCCAGCGCCGCCTTGACGTCGCTGGGGTTGACCGCGGCCGCCAGCACCTGGACCACGGCATGGCCGGCGGGTGGCTGGGGCTGCTCGACGTCGATGATCTGCGGTCGCAGGGCCTGGGCGTCGGCGGCTTTTTCGGTGACGCGCAGGGCGCGTCCGGTGTTTGGCATGGACATGGTTTTTTCTCCGGTTGAAAGGGGTTCAGACGGGGTGGTTGGAAGGGCGCAGCCCCCAGCGCTGGCGCGCCTCCTGCGAGCTCGCGAGCTGGCCGCCCAGGTCCTCGACGATGCGCCGGGCCTTGGTCACCAGCTCTGCGTTGCTGCGGGCCAGGCGCCCCTTGTCGAGGTAGATCGTGTCCTCGAGGCCTATGCGCACGTTGCCGCCGAGCAGGAAGCTCTGGGCCAGCGCCTGGAAGGCGTGGCGCCCGACGGCGAAGGCCGACCAGGACGCGTCGGGCGCGATCAGCGAACGCGCCAGTGCCATGGCGGCCGGCTGGTAGGGCATGGCGTAGCGCACGCCCAGCACGAAGGTGTAAAGGCCCGGGCCCTGCAGGCTGCCGTCGGCGATCAGGGCCTGCGCCAGCACCAGGTCGCCGGTGTCGAAGCACTCGAGCTCGGGCACCACGCCGGCCTCGCGGATCACCCTGGCCATGCGGCGCACGTTGTTCGGCGTGTTCATCACCACCTGGTCGCCCGAGTTCATGGTGTTGAGGTCGAGCGAGCAGATGTCGGGCTGGAGCGCTGCGATGTGGGCGACGCGCAGCTCGGGCGCCAGCAGCGAGGTGCCGGCAGCGGCCACGCGCGGGTCCTCGTCGCTCGGCACGAAGCGCCCGCCCGGGCCGGTCGTGAGGTTGACGATGAGCTCCGGCCGGTGCCGGCGCAGGGTCTCGACGACCTGGCCGTAGAGGTCGACGTCCATCGAGGGTGCGCCGGTCCTGGGGTCGCGCACGTGGATGTGCACGGCGGCCGCGCCGGCTTCGGCCGCTTCCAGGCAGGCTTCGGCGATCTGGGGCGGGCTGATGGGCAGATGCGGTGTCTGCTCGGGCTTGGTCAGGTTGCCGGTGACGGCGCAGGTGAGGATGGTGCTCTGGTCCATGTTTCTAGTCGTTCGAGGTTTGCTTCAGCCGAGGTGGCGCCCGCCGTCGGCGACGATCACGCTGCCGGTCGCGTAGCGCAGCGCGGTGCAGCAGGCGAGGATGGCGGCCGCCACGTCGTCGGCCACACCCACGCGCCTCAGCGGGATGGAGGGGCTCATGCGCTCGTTGAAGGCGGCGTCGCGCCCCGGCACGAAGCCCGTGTCGACCACACCGGGCGACACGGCCAGGCAGCGGATCTGCGGGGCCAGCGTCCTGGCCAGGGCCTTGGTCAGCGCGTCCGTGCCGGCCTTGGCGGCGGCATAGGCCAGGTTGCTGCCCAGGCCGGTGAAGGCCGCGATCGACGACACGTTGACGATCAGCGCGTCGCCGGTCGCCTTCATCTGCGGCGCGAAGGCCCGGATGGCGGCGAAGCTGCCGCGCCAGTTGGTGGCGAAGATCTCGTCGATCAACGCGTCGTCCAGTCCCTCCAGGTCGGCGGCGGCAACGGGCCTGGTGAACCCGGCGCAGTTGACCAGCACGCTGGCCGGGCCGAGCTCGCGCAGCACGCGTTCGGCGGCGGCGCTCAACGCGGCGCTGTCGGTGACCGAGGCGCGCAGCGCCAGGTGGCCCTGGCCCGCCAGGCTGGCCAGCACCGGCTCGGCCTGGGCGGCCTCGCCGCGGTGGATCAGCACGACCCGCGCGCCGAGGGCGGCCGCGCGCCTTGCGGCGGCGGCACCGATGGCGCCCGTGCCGCCGGTGATGACGACGATCTGCCCGTCCAGGCGGTCCCTGGGGGCGAAGCTTCTGTGGTCCATGTCGGTCTCCGGGTTCAGGGCAGGGGGCAGTGGGGGATATGCGTCTCGCCCGGCTCCAGGCGCAGTTCGACGTCGAGCGTGAAGCCGCCTGCGCCGTCGGGCTCGAAGCGGCGCAGCAGCGAGCCCACGGCGCCGAACACCACGTCGTCCAAGGCATGCGGGTCTTCGGCGTCGAAGAACTGCGTGGCCAGGACCTTGTGGCCGGGCGCGACCACCAGGAAATGCAGGTGGGCGGGTCGCATGCTGTGGCGGCCCTGGGCCGCGAGCAACTCGCCGCAGGGCCCGTCGACGGGCACGGGGTAGCCGGCCGGCCGCACGCTGACGAAGGAAAAGCGTCCCTCGCGATCGGTTTCGAAGCGGCCGCGCAGGTTCATGTGCCGCTGCTCGGGGTCCTGGTTCTCGTACAGGCCCTTGGGCGAGGCCTGCCAGGTTTCGACCCAGGCGCCGGCGATCGGCGTGCCGTCGAGCGAGCGCACCTGGCCGGTGACCGTGAGCCGCGGCCCCGGCGTGTCGTCGGAGCTGATGCACTCGCCGTGACGGCGCAGCGGCTGATTGGCGCGCCAGAAGGGGCCGACCAGGGCCGGCTCCGTGCCGCCGGCCGCCAGCGCGTGGCGTGCGCCCCTGAGCTGCACCAGCGTGGCCAGCCCCAGAATATCGGCGAGCAAAATACCCTCATGCTTCTTCGGTCCGCTCGCCTGGCCTATGCGCACCAGGAAATCCAGGCCCAGGTCCAGCTCGGCCGGCGTGAGATCCAGCTCCAGCGCGAAGGCGTGCAGGTGGCGAATCAGGCCGTCCAGGATCTGGCGCAGGCGCGGGTGTTCCGTGTGGGCGTTGGCCTTGAGCACGGCGGCCAGCAGTGCGGCCGGGTCGGACGCCGGCAAGCCGGCGGCGGGAAGGGGTGGGGGGTATGCCATGGGGTTTCTCCGGGATAGGGCAAACGATTGCCCTTAAGACTACAGATGCCTTGTCGGAATAGCAAGGAGTTTGGCCAATTTATTGGGGTTAACACCTATAAATAGGCCTTTTATTTGGTTTTAGTCTCGCATAGTGGAAGGAAATCGATTGTCTGAAAACTTGCCCTCAAGAGCGCCCACGGGGAATCCCGTGACCATCGAGGACATTGCCCGCGAGGCCGGCGTGCATCCGGCCTCGGTGTCGCGCGCCTTGCGCGGCATAGGCAAGAAGGTGTCCGAGGAGACGCGCCAGAAGATCGAGCGCATCGCCAAGGAGCTGGGCTACCGTCCCAACGCGCTGGCAGCCTCGTTGCGCACCAAGCAGACCAATCTCGTAGGCATCGTGGTGCCGGACCTCGGCAACCCGCTGTTCGGCCCCATCGTCCAGGGCCTGGAAGTGGCGCTGCGCCAGCACGGCCTGATGTGCCTGGTCGTGCAAACCCCCGCGGCCCGTGCCGAGCGGCGCGAAATCGTGGCCGCGCTGGCCAACCGGCAGGTCAGCGGGCTGCTGATCCTGGCCGCCGAGAGCGACGACCCGATGCTGGAGGCCGCCATGGAGTTCTCCCTGCCCACGGTGCTGGTGAACCGGGGCTTCGGGGAGCGGCGCTTCCCCAGCGTGGTCAACGACGACCGCGAGAGCGTCCGTCTGGTGCTGGAGCACCTGTCGCAGCTGGGCCACCAGCGGGTCGCCCATATCGCCGGGCCCGCGAGCTCGTCGACCGGACGCGCGAGGCGCCAGGCCTTCGAGGAACTGCTGCCGGGCTTCGGCATGACGGGTGTCGTGGTCGACGCGCCCGCCTTCACCCGCGAGGCGGGGCGGGACGCCTGCCTGGATCTGCTGGGCCGGACCCGCGAGCCGACCGCGATCTTCTGCGCCAACGACCTGATCGCGATGGGCGCGCTCGACGCGCTGCACAAGCACCAGCTCTCGGTGCCCGGTGACATGTCCCTGGTCGGCCACAACGACATGCCACTGGTCGACCTGATCGCGCCGCCGCTGACGACCGTGCGCATCGCGACGGAGCAGATGAGCCGGCAGGCCGCCCAGCTGCTGCTCGAGCACTTGAAGGCGCCCGACGAGGCTCCCTGCACGCGCGTGCTGAGCCCCCGGCTGGTCGTCAGGGGCTCGACGGCCGCGCCGCGGGCCGGCGCATGACTGAATCCAAGAAGCCCGTCAAGGGCAAAGGCGTCAGCCACAGCTTCGTCGAGCAGCTCGAGCGTTTCGCCGTCCACCTGCTGCCGCCTGCGGCTGTTCATGTCGAGTACGAAACCCCATGCTGGGTGGCGCTCTACACCTTCGGCCAGGCAGTGTTGGAACTCTATCCCAAGGCAGAGTCCGCGCGACGCCTGAATCTGCAGCACGACACCATCGTCCTCGTCGAGCCCGGCGTGGCGATCCGTCTCTCGGACGAGATGCCTACAGAGTGGCTGCAGCTGTCCATCAAGCCCGAGCACCTCGCCGCGGCCGCCGAACGTGCCAGCCTGGACGGTGACGCCTGGACCGTTCCGTGCGCAAGCCCGATCGCGGACCCGGGGGTCGCCGCGGTCTGCCACGAGATGCGCCGCGTGGTGCTGGCCGGCCCGGTCTGCGAGCCCGGCTACCTGGGGGCGCTCGCCGACGCGCTGGTGGCCAGGCTGGTGGCCCTGTCGCGGCACGGTGACGATGCGCCGGGTGCCTCGGAGTCGCTGTCGCCCTACAAGCTGCGCACCGCGCTGCGGCTGATCGAGGAATGCCTGGACCAGAACTCGTCGGTGGAGCGCCTGGCCGAAGCGGTGGGACTGAGCCGGGCGCATTTCAGCCGTGCGTTCAAGAAGTCCACCGGCGAAACGCCGGCGCGCTTCATCATGCGGCGGCGCGTGGTCAGGGCCAGGGAACTGCTTTCGGACCCCCTGCTCTCGCTGGCCGAGATCGCGCAGCTGACCGGGTTCTCGAGCCAGGCGCATTTCACCGCGGCGTTCAAGAACGACATGCAGGTGACGCCCGGACGCTACCGCGAGGCCCTGCTAGGCGCACGCTGAACGGCACGCCGCGCCGCATGCGCGCGCCGCGGCAGGGCCAGCGCGTTCAGCCCTGGCCCTTGGTCGATCCGTCCGGGCCGCCGCACAGGTGGCGGTGATGCGCGGCACGCCTGGCGAACCAGCGGTCCGCCGCGATGTAGCCCAGGGTCATCGCGACCACGAGCAGGGCGCCGGGCAGCACGGGGGGCGCAGGCGAGGGGATGGCCAGCAGCCTGCAGACCGCGCCTATGGCCAGGCCCAGCAGCAATCCCAGGGCGATCTTGGTGGGCGAAACCGTTGGGTCGCTCATGTCGCGCTCCTCAGGGCATGGTCCGCGGCCATGAAGCCCAGGGTCATGGCCAAGACCAGCAGCGCCCCGACGAGCTTGGGCGGCGCAGGCAGAGGCAGGTCGAACCATCGGCAGCCCGCGCCGATGCCCAGCCCCAGCGCCAGGGCCATCAGAAGCTCAAGCATGGTGGTCTCCATTCGCAGCGGCATTGCGCCACCCGCCGCCCGGCGCTGCCGGGTGGGGCGCAATGAAGTGTTGAACCCTCGGGGCCTGTGTCCCGACATGAAAGCGCTGGACCTGCGCCTGCAGGTCCGCGTCGGCACGCGACACGCGATGGTGCTGGCGCTCGTGCTCCTGCCATGACGGCACGAGGAAGCTTTCGATGTAGCGGCCGGGCGTGGCGACGTCCTCGAACACGCCCCACTGGTAGGCGCCGTCGCGCAGCCGCTCGTGCGAGAACTGCCTGAGCGCCGCCAGAAACTCGCGGGATGACTCCGGGACCACCTGGTATTCGAGGGTGATCAGCACAGGTCCGCGGTCCTCGCCGAGCGAAGTGGCCATCGCGGGCGACAGCGCCGGCTCGGGCCAGTGCATCGACGGCGTGAGGTCGGGCTCGCCCTCGGGCAGCGGCTTCCACCAGGCCACGAGCAGCGCCACCCCGCCCAGCGCGGCCGCGCACCACAAGGCCACCGGCACCGAGCTGCCGTCGGCCAACCGGCCCCAGAGCAGGCTTCCCAGGGCCATGGCGCCGTAGAACACCGTCAGGTAGACGGCCAGCCCGCGGCCGCGCACCCAGTTGGGCAGGTTGGTCTGCGCCGTCACGTTGGCGGTGGTGAGCACCGAGATCCAGGCGGCTCCGGCGACGCCCATCACGCCCGCCACGGCCGCCTGGTTCCTGACCGTCGCCAGGGCGGCCAGGACCAGGATGGATGCCACCAGGCCCAGCCGCATCGTGCCTTCGGCCGACAGCCGCTTGCGCAGCGTGGGCAATCCGATCGCCGCCGCCACGGCGCCTATGCCCACGCAGGTCAAGAGTATTCCGTAGTAGGTCGGCCCGCCGCCGAGCTCGCGGCGGGCGATGATGGGCAGCAGGGCCCAGTACGCGCTGGCGAACAGAAAGAAGCTGCCGGCCCGCAGCAAGGTACGCTGGAGCGCGGGCGCGTGCAGCGCGAAGCGCAGGCCCGCGCGCATCGCCGAGCCCAGCTGCTCGGGCGTGTCCGTCGACGCCCGTACCGAGGCGCCTTTCCACCACCAGAAGGCGGCAATGACTGCCAGGTAGGTGAAGGCGTCGGCATAGAAATTGAACGCCACGCCCAGCGAGGCCGTGATTGCGCCACCGATGGCCGGGCCTATGGCGCGCGACACGTTCAGTCCCATGCTGTTGAGGGCCACGGCCGAGCGCAGCTGAGAACGATCGACCAGCAGCGGCGAGAGTGACTGCAGGACGGGCATCGTCAGTGCCGTGCCGACACCCGCCAGCAGCAGCGCGCCAATCAGCAGTCCGGGCGTCATCGCGCCCAGCTGGGTGGCCAGGCCCATGCCGGACGCGACGGCCGCCAGCAGCAGGTTGACGCCGAGCAGCAGCCGGCGCCGGTCGACGCTGTCGGCCAGCGCCCCGGCCGGCAGGGACAACAGGAAGATGGGCAGCATGGTCGCGACCTGGACCATGGCCACCGCGGTCGATGAGGCCGACAGCGAGGTCATCAGCCAGCCCGCGCCCACATCCCGCATCCAGGTGCCGATGTTGCCCACCAGCGAGGCCGTCCAGATGACCGCGAAGACCCGGCTTGTGAACGGCGCCCAGGGCGAGGCCTGCTTTGCGCTGGCAACGCTAGAACTTGCGACCGTGTCCGTCATGCCTTGCCCTCGCTTCGCCGCGCGTTCGCCGGGTCCGGGCCGGCTGCCCACCCCGCGAAGCCCAGCGCGAACGCGATCGACAGGTGCTCGACGAAGATGTTGGCCTGCTGCATGCGCGCAGGCCCGTCGAAGCGCCAGAACGCATGAGCGATCAGCGTCGCCAGGACCGTGAAGCCCGCCAGGGCCAGGGCCCCGAGCATGGCAGGCCGGCCTCGTCCCAGGATCAGGGCGGCCGAGCCGCCCAACTGGACCAGGATGGTCAGCGCGACCGCCACGGCAGGCAGCGGCAAGCCCAGCCCCGAGGATTCCGCGACGGCTGCCGACAGGTTGGCGAGTTTCGCAATCCCGCTGAACAGGAACGGAAGACAGATGCCCGCGACCAGCGCGCGCCGGGTCCCTGCGCACCGGTTTTCAGCGACGCTTCCATTCGTGGCAGCCAGTGGCCTGGATCCCATGTGTACTCCTTGCAAAATTCACGGTGTCAGAAGGCGCACCCGCAGCCCAGCGCCCCCCAGAACGCGCCACGGTCGCTCGCCGGCGGCTGCGCCAGCGCGGCGAACAGGTGCCGGTGGCCGTGCAGGCCGCAGGGCGATGCGCAGCACGAGGCGGCGTTGCGATGGGCCGCTGCACCGGAGGCGTCTCTCAGGCGCTCGTAGCGCCCCACCGGCGACCAGTCCGGGCTGGGCTTCGGCATCGCGGGGGCCATCTTCTGGAACCCGTCGTCGCCATGCACGACCTTGCCGCCCACCACGGTCAAGACGGCGCTGAGGTCCTTGATGCGCGATTCGGGAATCGCGAAGTAGTCCTCGGACAGCGCAATGAAGTCGGCGTACTGCCCGATCCGGATGCTGCCCTTGCGGCCCTGCTCGGTGGAGAACCAGGCGCTGCCCTCGGTGTACAGGCGCAGCGCCGTCACGCGGTCGATCAGCTGGCGCTGCGGGTACAGCTGCGTGCCGCCCACGGTCTCGCCCGTGACCAGCCAGTGCAGCCCGACCCAGGGGTTGTAGCTCGCGACGCGCGTGGCGTCAGTGCCCATGCCGACTGGAATGCCGGCTTCCAGCATCTTCTTCACCGGCGGCGTGCGCTCGGTCGCCTTTGCGCCATAGCGCTCGAGGAAATACTCGCCCTGATAGGCCATGCGGTGCTGGATCGCGATGCCGCCGCCCAGCGCCTTGATGCGGTCTATGTTGCGCTCGCTGATGGTCTCGGCATGGTCGATGAACCAGTGCAGGCCGGTCAGCGGCACCTCGGCGTGCACGCGCTCGAACACGTCGAGCATGCGGCCGATCGACTCGTCGTAGGTGGCGTGGATGCGGAACGGCCAGCGGTTCCCGGCCAGCACCCGGGTCACCTCGTACAGCTGCTGCTCCATCGATGCCGACAGCTCGGGCCTGGGTTCGCGGAAGTCCTCGAAGTCGGCTGCCGAAAACACCAGCATCTCGCCGGCGCCGTTGTGGCGTAAGAAGGCATCACCGTCGCCGGGCTTGACCAGCTTGGCCCATTGCAGGAAGTCTTCCTTCTCCTGTTGCGGGCGCTGGGTGAACAGGTTGTAGGCGATGCGCACCGTCAGCTCGCCGGCCTCGGCCAGCTTCTGGATCACGGCGTAGTCGTCGGGAAAATTCTGGAAGCCGCCGCCGGCATCGATCACCGAGGTCAGGCCCAGGCGGTTGAGCTCGCGCATGTACAGGCGCGTGGAGTTGAGTTGGTCTTCGGGCGACAGGCGTGGCCCCTTGGCCAGGGTGGCGTAGAGGATCAGCGCGTTGGGGCGTGCAATCAGCAGGCCCGTGGGTTCGCCCCTGGCGTTGCGCTGGATCTCGGCGCCGGGCGGGTCGGGCGCGTCGCGCGTGTAGCCGACCGCGCGCAGGGCGGCCGCGTTGAGCAGGGCGCGGTCGTACAGGTGCAGGATGAAGACAGGCGTGTCGGGCGCGGCCGCGTTGATTTCCTGCAGCGTGGGCAGGCGCTTCTCGGCGAACTGGAACTCGCTGAAGCCTCCGACCACGCGTACCCACTGGGGCGCCGGTGTCCTGGCCACCTGGGCCTTGAGCATGGCCATGGCGTCGGAGAGCGTGGGCACGCCGTCCCAGCGCAGCTCCATGTTGTAGTTGAGGCCGGCACGGATCAGGTGCGTGTGGCTGTCGTTGAGCCCCGGCACCACCCGCCGGCCATGGAGGTCGACGGCCTGGGTCCGTGGCCCCGCATGGCGCATGATGTCCACCGTCGAACCGACTGCTGCGAGCACGCCGTCTTTGACGGCGATGGCCTGGGCTTCGGGCTGGCCGGGGTCCAGCGTCGTGATGCGGCCGTTCACGAACACCGCGTCGGCATGGTCAGGCATGGTTTCCTCCTTGGCTCGAATGCCGGGCGCGCTCGCCGTCGGCGAGGCAGTCTGTTCAATGCCCTTCCTGGGCGTTGAACATGGTCTTGGCGTAGATCAGGCCCAGACCATAGCCGCCGCCGTACTTCTTGGCCACCCCTACGGTCGCGTCATAGGTTTCGCCGCGCGCCCAGTCGCGCTGAAGTTCGAGCAGGTACTGCAGCGAGGTCATTGGGCGCACGCCGGCCTGGACCATGCGCTCCATCGCGCGCTGGTGGGCCTCGTCGGAAACATCGCCGCAGGCGTCGGCGATCACGTAGACCTCGAAGCCCTGGTCGATGGCGGACAGCGTCGGACCGACGATGCAGACCGAAGTCCACAGGCCCGCGAACACCAGGCGGGACTTGCCGATGGCATTGACCCTCACGGCGATGCGTGGATCTTCCCAGGTGTTCATCGTGGTTCGGTCTATCACCTCGGCGTTCGGGAAGGCCTCCTTGATCTCGTCGAACACCGGCCCGGAGAAACTCTTTTCCGCCACGCTGGTGACGATGGTCGAGACGCCGAACACCTTGGCGGCATGAGCCACCAGGGCCGCGTTGTTGCGCAGCTCGATCGCATCGATCGACTTGGTCGCAAAAGCCATTTGCGATTGGTGATCGATCAGGATCAGGGTGTGGTCTTGCGGCGAGAGCAGGGTCTTGCCGGGGGCGGCGACGGCTTGGGCCATGAGGTTCTCCTTTTTGAGGTTGGGTCGCGAGGGCGGCTGCGTGCCTCGCGGGGCTGAAGCTTAGGGGCGTGCCATCACCTCGCGCTTCCATTTTTGTGCGACGTCTTACATCGATATGCGAAAACCCGGGCGCGATGGTCCAGGCTGCGGCATGGAGCGCGCACACTCGAAGACATCACGTCGAGTGAGGGCGCTTGGCTTGCTTGAACACCCGGCGGTCCAGGGAGTAGCATGCGCGCGAGACGCCTTCCATTTGAAGACCTGATCTCCAAACCATGAGGACCAAAGCGGTATTCGGTGACGGGACCGGGCCGCCTTGCGCCCCCGTGGCAAGCACCGGGCTTTGGGTGATCTGTTGGCTCTGGCTGTCCCTGCTGCTCGGCGGTTGCGTCGCACTGCCCGTCCAGGTCGAGCGGGCCCGCTCCGAGAGCATACCCGCCGATGCGTCCACCCCCCTCGGCCGCGCCGCGCGGGATGCGGGAGGGGCGCCGGGGCTGACCGGTTTCAAGCCTCTGCCCGACGGGGCTTCGGCCTGGGACGCGCGGGTGGCCCTGGCGCGGCAGGCCAAGGTCTCCATCGATGCGCAGTACTTCCTGCTGCGCAACGACGAGACCGGCCGGCAGTTCCTGAGGCTGCTGCGCGACGCGGCGGCACGCGGTGTCAGGGTTCGCCTGCTGCTGGACGATTTGTACACGGCGGGCCTGGACGAACTGCTCGACGGGCTTGCCGCGCATCCGAATGCCGAGGTGAGGCTGTTCAATCCCTTCCCGGCCGGCCGGGATGGCTTCTACAGCCGCTTCATCGCCTCGCTGAGCGAATTCGACCGCCTGCAGCGGCGCATGCACAACAAGCTCTACATCGCCGATGGGGCGCTTGCGGTGATTGGCGGGCGGAACATCGCGAACGAGTATTTCGACTTCGACGCTTCGGCCAATTTCGTCGACCTGGACGCGCTGGTGGCCGGCGATGCCGTCCAGCAGGCCGCGGCCACCTTCGACACCTACTGGAACAGCGACGTGGTCTTTCCCCTGCATGCCATCGTGCCGGCCATGGGCGGTCCCGGGCAGCGGCGCGAGCGCTTCGAGGCGCTGACCCGGGACATGGCCGGCGGCCCCCGGCCCGATCGAGCTCCGCCCGGCAACCCGGGCGACCGGCCGCCAAGCGTGGAACTCGCGCAAGGCAGGCTCGCGCTGGTCTGGGCGCCCGCCACGATCCACGCGGATTCGCCCGCCAAGGTGCTGGGCCCCCGGGCGGCCGAGGCGCAGGGCCGGCCGGCGGAGACGAGGAATCTGCGCTACGACATCACGCAAACCATGCGGGCCGCCGACAGGGAGGTGCTGATCGTCTCGCCCTACCTGGTCCCCGGCCGCAGCGGCATGGCGATGTTCCGCGCAGGCTTGGAGCGCCAGGTGCGCTTTCGCGTGCTGACCAACTCGCTGGCCGCCACGGACGAGCCGCTGGTGCACATCGGGTACAAGCGCTACCGCACCGACATGCTGCGCCTGGGCGTGGAGCTGTACGAGCTGAGCCCGGCCGGCGCGCACAAGAGCAGGCGCCTGCAGATGTTCAACTCGAGGGGCCGGCTGCACTCGAAGACGGCGGTCATCGACCGGCGCATCGTGTTCATGGGCTCCATGAATTTCGATCCCAGGTCGGACCTTCACAACACCGAGATGTACATCGAGATCGACAGCCGCTACATCGCGTCGCAAGTGAGCGACATCATCGAGGCGCAGATGGCGCGCAGCTCCTACCGCGTGCGGCTGGCGCCGGACGATTCCGGACTGCAGTGGGTAGACCCGGACGCCGGCGCCAGCGTGTCCGAGGAGCCGGAAACCAGCTTCTGGGACCGCTTCGTCCTGGACATGCTGGCGCCCTTCGCCGCCGAGGACCTGCTCTGAGCCGGGCTGCCGCGGCGGGCGCCCGGCTTCAGATATGGGCCATGATGGGCGGCGCGTGCCGCATGTGCAGCGACAGGCCCAGGGCCGCCATGTGGTTGCTGTTGCGGCCCAGGATGGCATGGGCCAGCGGCAGGAACTCGCGCTCCTCGAAGGCGGCGTGGCCCTGGTACTGGCGCACCAGGTGTTGAACCGCGTCGGCGTCCAGGGCGCTGGCCTGGCCCTTGGCCACTTTCCTCAGCTCGGGCTCGAGCCGGGTCCACTGCGACTCGATGGCGCGGTGCTGGGCCACCAGCTGCTCGACCATGGTACGCACGCGGTCTTGTTCCTCGCCGCGGAAGGCGCTGGCCAGCATGTCCTCGGCGATCTGGCGCGCGCGCGCGGCCGGCCCCAGCAGCGCGGACAGCTCGCCGAACGCATGCAGGTGCGAGACGATGCCCGCGTGGCAGTTGGAAAACTGCTCGAGCGGCGTGTCCTCCCGGGTCTCTTGTGTGCTGCGCGTGGACTTGCCCATGGTGCTGTTCTCCTGACAGTGATACCGCCCCGGTGCGGGGCCCTGGGTTCAATGTAGCAAGCGGGCGCGCGGCCGGCGGGACAATCTGGCCGAACTTTGACCTGCGTCAGGTCTGGCTGGACAGGCCGCGCGCGGCGGTATCAGAATGTGGCGAACCGGCTTGCCTGAGCTTTCTTCCCACATGCCCACCGCCCGCCTCGCCGCCGCCGAGCTGCGCCTGACCATCGATCCGGCGTCGCTGGGTTTTACCGACACCTCGGAGCTCGCGCCCGGTCCGCTGCCCTGGATCGGCCAGGAGCGCGCCGAGACCGCGGCACGTTTCGGCCTGGCCATGGACCAGCCCGACTACAACCTGTTCGTGCTCGGCGAGGTCGGCAGCGGCCGCTCGTCCCTGCTGTGCCAGGCCATGGGGGCCGCCGCCGCCGGCCGCCCGGTGCCGCCCGACCTGTGCTACCTCTACAACTTCGACGCCCCCGAGCGCCCGCGCGCGCTGCGCATGCCGGCCGGCCAGGGGCGCGAGCTGCGCCAGAGCATGGCGCGCCTGTGCAAGACCCTGGAGTCCGAGATCCCGCAGCGCCTGGCCGGGCCCGAGTTCAAGTCCGAGCGCGAGCGCATCGAGAAGGCCCATGCGGCCGAGGAGGCGCGTGCCTTCGCCGAGCTCAGCGCCTTCGCCGAGGCGCGCAGCTTCGCGCTGCGCCGCGACGAGGGCAACCTGGTGTTCACCCTGCGCGGCGAGGCCGGCCAGGCCCTGACCGAGCAGCAGGCCATGGACCTGCCGCTCCCGCGCCGGGCCGAGTTCGACCGCGCCGAGCAGGAGCTGCGCGCCGAGATCAGCCATTTCCTGGACCGCACCCGCCCGCTGGAGCGCGCGCGCGTCGAGGCGCTCGAGGCGCTGCGCCGCCAGCTCGTCAAGCCGCTGCTCGAGCGCGAGCTGCAGGAGATCCGCGTCGGGCTCAAGAAGCACATCAAGGACGCGGTCAAGCTCGGCGCCTACCTGGACCAGGTCGGGCGCGACGTGCTGGGCAACGTCGAGCTGTTCGAGGCCGGCGACCCGGAAGACGAGACCGGCGAGGACGCGCTGGCCTCGGTGCTCGCGCGCTACCGCGTGAACCTGGTGGTGGACAACGACGGCCTGGCCGGCGCACCCGTCATCGTCGAGGACAACCCGCTGTTCCGCATGCTGTTCGGCAGCGTCGAGTACCAGACCGACGAGGACGTGCTGGTGACCGACTTCTCGCGCATACGCGCCGGCAGCCTGCTCAAGGCCCATGGCGGCTTCCTGATGCTGCACCTGCACGACCTGCTGGGCGACCCCCTGGTCTGGGAGAAGCTGCGCCGCTTCCTGCGCAGCGGCCGGCTGCAGATCGAGGAGCCCGGCACCGCCCACGCGCCGCTGGCGGCGGTGCTGCTCGAGCCCGAGGCGGTGGACGTGGAGGTCAAGATCGTGCTGATCGGCTCGGTGGAGCAGTACTACGAGCTGCAGGAGGCCGACCCCGAGTTCGCGCGCCATTTCCGCGTCAAGGTCGACTTCGCCGAGAGCGTGCCGGCCAGCGATGCCACGCGCCAGGCCGCGGCGGCCTTCGTCGCGCACAGCTGCACGCGCATGGGGCTGCCGCATTTCTCGGCCCCCGCCGTGGCGCGCCTGCTCGAGGACGCGCACCGTGCGGCCGACGACCAGACGCGCCAGAGCGCCACCTTCCTGCGCAGCGAGGCACTGGCCATGGAAAGCGCCGCCCTGTGCCAGGCGCGCGCCGGCCGCGTGGTGGACCTGGGCGACGTGGAGGCGGCGCTGCGCGCGCGCCAGCTCCGCCACGACTACCCCGAGCAGCGCCTGCAGGAGGCCATCGCCGAGGGCGAGCGCCTGATCGCGCTCAAGGGCGCGCATGTCGGGCGGCTCAACGGCCTGACCCAGGTGGACCTGGGCGACTACCGCTTCGGCTTCCCGGTGCGCGTGAGCTCACGCACCTTTGCCGGCCACGAGGGCGTGCTCAACATCGAACGCGAGGTCGAGATGTCGGGCCCCATCCACGACAAGGGCGTGCTGATCCTGCACAGCTACCTGTCGGCCCTGTTCGCCCACATCGCGCCGCTGGCGCTCACCGCCTCCATCGTGTTCGAGCAGGAATACGAGGGCGTGGAGGGCGACTCGGCCTCCTGCGCCGAGCTCTACGCCCTGCTGTCGGCCCTGTCGGGCGTGCCGCTGTCCCAGGGCCTGGCCGTCACCGGCGCGCTGAACCAGCACGGCGAGGTGCTGCCCGTGGGCGGCATCAACGAGAAGATCGAGGGCTATTTCCGCATCTGCGAGAAGGCCGGGCTGGACGGCCAGCAAGGGGTGCTGATCCCCGCGCTCAACCGGCGCCACCTGATGCTGGACCAGGACGTGGCCGAGGCCGTGGCCCAGGGGCTGTTCCACATCCATACCATGCAGCAGGTGGGCGAGGGGCTGGAGCTGCTGACCGGCCTGCCCTGGGGCGAGATCGACCCGCTCAGCGGCGGCTACGCGCCGCACAGCGTGCTCGGCCTTGCCCAGGCGGCGCTGCAGGCCTACCGCCGTGCCTGCCGCCGCGCGGCGCGCGGCAGGGCAGGGCGCCGCTAGCGCCGCGCGGCCCGGCCGCGCCCCTGCGCTCGCTCAGGGCCGCACGACGATCTCGTTGCGCACCGCCTTCACGCCGTTGACCTTGCGGGCGATGCCGTCGGCCGCGGCCTTCTCGGTGGCGCTCTTGGCAAAGCCGGACAGCATCACGGTGCCGTTCAGCGTCTCCACGCTGATCGCCGCGGCGTCCACGTCCTTGCTCTCGACGAAGCGGGCCTTCACGGAGGTGGTGATCGCGGAGTCGTCGACATAGGCCCCCACGGTTTGCTGGCCGCGCGTGACCGCGCAGCCCGGCAAGGTGAGCAGGGCCGCGGCGGTGACGGCGGCGGAAAGTACGTAACGCAGCATCATGGTGAATCCTCCAGCAGAAGTCATGCAAGGATGCCGGAGGTTGACCGTAGGGGGAGTTGGGGATGTGCCCGGGGCACAGGGTCTCGGGAGGCCCAGCTCCCGCCAGCCGGTCTTCCGGCGATCCTTGACCCACTTTAGCGCTCGCCGCGCCGGGGTGCCGTTTTTTTTCGATCCGAAATGTAACAGCACCTCCTGGTCCGGCCGGCTGACGGGGGCGGGCCGGGCGCTGACTACACTTGCGCTGCACGCCAACACCCCTTCAGCCCGCATGGAAACCTTCAGCCTGGTGATCGCCATCGCCGCCATCGTCTACGTTCTCAAGTCCAGGGAGCAGCGCAGGCGCATCGCCCTGCTGGGCAGCTACCTGGGCCGCTACCAGATCGAGCGGCTGATGGAACACCTGACCCAGGGCTACCTGCGCGCGCTCGGCGAGGAGGACCCCGAGCGCCGCGCCCAGATCTGGCAACTGCTGGTCGAGTCCGAGAAGACGCTCAACGAGCAGTTCCGGCGCTTCGCCGCCGAGTTTGCGCGGGTCGACCCCGCGGACGCGCGCGTGAGCAAGTTCGTCCTGGCCCTGCCGTACGCCGACCGGCTGTTCCCCTTCGCCACCTTCGACCTGCGCCAGGCCTTCGACATCCACGCGCGGGGCATCGCCCAGGCGGTGGAGAACCCGCGCGACCAGCCGCTCAAGGCCAAGGCCTACCAGCTGTCGGCCGAGCTGTTCCTGATGCAGCACAGCTGCCACTGGTTCTGCCGCTCCAAGGCCGTGGCCTCGGCGCGCATGCTGGCGCGGCACCAGACCTCCTACACCCAGCTGCTCGATGCCGTGTCGCCCGAGACGCGCGAGGCCTATCTGCGGCTGATCGGGCGCTGAACGCTCAATCGAGCGCCAGGTTCAGCGAGCGCGCCAGATCGCCCCACTGGGCCATGTCCTTGCGCACCGTTTCGGCGAACTGCTCGGGCGTGGTGATCGGAATGTCGGTGAAGTTGAGCTCGTGCAGCCGCTCCACGGTGGCAGGGTCCTTGAGCACCTCCTGCATCGCGGCGTTGAGCTTCTGCACGATGGGCCGCGGCGTGGCGGCCGGGGCGAACAGGCCGTACCAGGAGTAGGCGCTGAACGGGTAGCCGGCCTCGGTCAGGGTCGGCACCTCGGGCAGGCGAGGCATGCGCGTGGGGCCGCTGTAGGCGATGGCGCGCAGCTTGCCGGCGCGCACCAGCTCCATGCTCGAGGAGATGTCGGCGAAGCCGGCCTGCACCTGGCCGGACACGATGTCCTGCATGCAGGGGGCGCTGCCCTTGTAGGGCACATGGGTCATGACCAGGCCGGTCTGCTTCTTGAAGCTCTCCATGGTCAGGTGGCCGCCCGAGCCCGTGCCCCAGGAGCAGTAGTTGATCTGGTCGGGCCTGGCCTTCACGTAGTCGACGAACTCCTTGATGTTCTTCACCGGCAGCTGGGGGCTGACCACCATCAGGTTGCCGGCGCGGCCGATCTGCGCGATGGGCGCGAGGTCCTTGTGCGCGTCGTAGGGCAGCTTGCGCATGATGGCCGGGTTGACCACCTGGGCTGCGGTGTAGGTGAACAGCAGGCGGTAGCCGTCGGGCTGGGCGCGGGCCACGTTGTCGGTGCCCGGGATGCCGTTGGCGCCCGGCTTGTTGTCGATCACGAAGGGCTGCTTGAGTGCCTTGGACAGGCGCTCGGCGATGAAGCGCGCGATGGTGTCGGTGCCGCCACCGGGGGCGGTGGGCACGACCAGGGTGACGGGCCGCTCGGGGTAGCTGCCCTGGGCCGCGGCCAGCGGTGCGAGGACGGCCAGCGCCAGGGTGGACAGGATGCGTGGGGCCAGTGCTTTCATGGGTGTCTCCATGTCATGGAATGATAGGAAGGATGGACGGTTTCAGGGTGCCGCGCCGGCCTCGAGCCGCGCGGCGCCGTGCAGGTAGAGGCTGCGCGAGACGTAGCTGCGCAGCTGCTCGGCGCGCTCGCGCAGCCAGCCGGCCTTGAGAGCGCGCGCCTCGGCGATCTCGGGCGCGGGCCCCTCGGCCAGGGCCAGCAGGTCGACCACGTGCAGCGCGAGCTGCAGCTCGCCGCGCTCGGCCAGGCTTCTGGCCTGGGCCAGCACCGCGGCCTTGTCGGCGATGGCCTCGGCCTGGGCGCGGGCCAGGGCTGCGGGGGCCGCGGGATGCAGCGTCGTGGGGTTGCGGTCCCACCAGCCGTTCTCCGAGCGGTAGATGTCGCGCACGATGTAGCTCGGGTCGCCGTAGGTCGGGCGCATCCAGGGCACGGCGAACAGCTCGTCCGGGTAGTGCATGCGCGCCAGGATCTCGCGCTCGCCCAGGCCCTCGTTCATCAGTCGCACGGTCTCGGCGCGCAGCCAGCGCAGCGCGCGCGCCGTGTGGCCCAGCACCTTGCGCACCGCGTCGGTGCCGTCTATCGTGGGCCCGAATTCGCGCACCACGCGCTCGGGCGCCAGCGCGAGCAAGGCCTCGAGCGTGTCGGCCCAGCGCACCGTGTCGCGCAGCGTGCGCAGCGGCGTGCCGATGTTGGGGATGGAGTCGAGCAAGGCCGCGCCGCCGTAGAGCACGCGCTGCGTGGGGCACCAGACGGCGATGCCGTCGTCGGTCTCGGCCGGTGCCCAGCGCAGCTCCACGCGGCGCTCGCCCTCGCCGATCACGAGGCTGTCGTCGAACAGCTCGGTCGGGTCGTGCAGCGCCAGCTCGAACGAGCCTGCGGCCATGCGGAACTGCATCTCGGCCAGATGCTGCTGCAGTGCGCGGGTCTCGCGGTAGCGCGCGTAGCGGCGCGGCAGGTTGCGGTGGGCGATCAGGCGCGGCGCCGGTTCGCCGCGCGCACGCGCATGGGCCAGCCACTGGGGCACGCCGGCGTTGTAGCCGATATGGCCGTGGCTGTAGCACAGCGCGTGGAGCGGGGCGTCGCTGCAGCTGCGCAGCGCGGCGATCATGGCCTCGGTGACCTGGCCGCCGGGGCCGGTGTCGACCACCACCAGGCCGGCCGAGGTCTCGGCCACGAAGGATTGGCCCTGGCCGTGCAGCAGCCACAGGCCGGGAGCGATGGCCTCGGCCCCCTGGCCGGTGCGCAGCGGCAAGGCCGAGGCCTGGTCCGCACGCTCGAGCGGCGGCAGCATGTAGCGGCCGTCCAGCATGTCCTGGCTGGGCACATAGGCGCGCAGGCAGAGGTAGAAGCCGCCGGCCGGCGCCGGCAGCCAGTTGGCGCGCGCGGCCGGGTCGGCAGGCGCCTCGTGCTGGATGTGCAGCGTGAGCCCGCCGTCGGCGTCGCGCTGCAGGCCCGGCGTGCGGTCGCCGATCGCGTAGCGGGCTATCGCATTGGGCACCAGCATGCAGTCGCGTGCGTCGTAGATCGTCAGCGACCAGAAGGCCCGGGCCGGCGGCAGGGCGCCGGGCGCGAAGCGCAGGCGGTAGGCGTGGCGGCCGTCCAGCGGCCGGCCCTGGGCGTCGTGGTGCGCCATGGGGTAGAGCGCCTCGCGGCTGTCCAGCGCGCCTATGTACTTGAGCGCGACCAGGGCGCGGCGCTCGTAATCGTCGCCGAACGAGGCGCCCAGCGGCGGCAGGCTCTGCCAGCCCGTGGGGCCGGTGCGGCCCAGCGAGGCCTCGCGCCAGCGCGCCAGGCAGCCCGCCAGCGCCTGGTCCAGCAGCGCCAGCTGCGCCGGCGAAGGCAGGCCCAGGCCGGCGCCCAGGCCCAGGGCGGCGAAGCGCGCGACCCGGGCGCGCTCCGGCGCGGGCGGCGGGTTCTGGGCCAGCGCCTGGTTGACCAAGGCGGCGAAGCGCGCCGCGTCGGGGGCCTGCGGGTCCATGGCCGGCGGGCCCGGGTCGAAGCGGCGCGGCAGCGCCTGGTCCGGGTCCAGCGCGTGCAGCCGGAGGCCGTCCTGCAGCGCGTGCACGGCCGGCAGGTCCTCGGGGCCGTCGACCAGGATGCGGCCGATGATCCAGACCCAGGGCGTGGGCGCGGCGATGACGGGCAGGCCCTGGGGCAGCGGCCCCTGCCAGCCCGGGGGCGTCACCACGAAACGGCCCGCGGCCGTGCCCGTGCTGCGCTGGCCTATGCTCGCGAAGGGGTTGGTGTAGAAGTCCAGCAGGCCCAGCACGTAGTAGCGCCCCGCGGTGTCGGGCACCTCGACGACCAGCGGGCCCTGGCCCAGGTCCAGCCAGGCGTTGCTGTAGAGCGTGTCGTGGTTGGGCGTGACCACGCGGCTGCCGCCCGCGCCCAGCAGCTGGCGCGCGTGCACGAAGACGTTGCACCAGCGCTGCGGGTCGTCCGGTCCCTCGCCGGCCGGGCCCGCGGCGCAGCGGCGCGGCGAGGTGGCGGCGCGCATGCGCGCCATCTCGTGCAGCGCGAAGCCGTAGGTGGCGGCCTCGTCGGCCAGGGCGCGCAGCGCGGCGGCCTGGTCCTGGTCGCAGATGTTCGCTTCCATTCAGTTCTCCAGCGGCTCGAGTGCGGGGATCTTCCAGCTGTGTATGCCGTCGCGCGGGTGGTACAGGCGCAGGATCAGGTAGAACGGGCCCGCCGGCGTGGGCAGCCAGTTGCGCGCGTCGGCCGGCGCCTCGTGCGCGAAGTCGATCACGAGCGAGCCGTCGGGCTCCAGGCGCAGGCCCGGCGTGCGGTCGCCGATCGCGTGGCGACCGATCGCGTTGGGGTAGAGGAAGCGGTCGGCGTCGTAGAGCGTGACCGACCAGAAGGCCTCGACCGGCGGCAGCTCGCCCGGGGCGAAGCGCAGCCTGTAGCGGCGCGGGCCCGCGAGCGGCTGCTGCCTGGCGTCGAAATGGCCGGCACCGTAGAGTGCCTCGTCGGTGGCCAGGGCGCCCAGGCCGATGTAGGCCGTCAGCGCGCGCGCCAGGTAGTCGTTGCCGTAGCGGCCGGCGCGCCGGGCCAGCGTCCAGGGCCGGGTGTGGCGGCTGCGCGCGGCCGTCGCCACCAGGGTCACGGCGTCGGCAAAGCCCTCGACCAGGCCTTTGCGCTGCGGCTCGTCCAGGGCCTCCCAGGAGAACTGCGGGTTCGCGACCAGGCCTGCCTGGCCCAGCCAGGCGATCAGGCCGGCGTCCTCGGGCCGAGCCTGTGTCTCGGCCAGGGCCTGGCACAGGGCCGTGAAGAAGCGCGGCGCGACCAGCTCGGCCGGGCGCTGCTGCTCCCAGGCCTCGGCCATCGCATCGATCGGCTCGCCGGCCCATTGCTCGACGCCCAGCGGGCGGCGGCCCAGGCCCGTGCCGCGCGCCGGGGCCAGCGCGATCTCGGCCTGCAGGGCGCGCGCGGCGGGCCAGTCGGCCTCGTCGCCGACCAGGATGCGGCCGATCAGCCAGACCAGGTTGGTCGGGCAGCGCACCACGCGATGGCCCTCCAGGCCCGGCGGCACTTGGCCGCCCGGGCCCACGAGCAGCACGGTCTCGCCCCCGGCCGCGCAGTTGCGCGGGCCCAGGTTCTCGAAGTTCTCGGTCCAGGCGTCATACAGCGCGAGCACGAAGTAGCGGCCCGGGTGGCGCGCGGCCGAAGGCACGGTCAGCAGGCGCGGCCCGTCGGCGAGGTGGATCCAGGCCGTGGTGTAGAGCAGGTCGTTGGCCGGGGTGACGATGTCGCGGTCCTGGTCGGTCGAGGGGCGGCGGATATGGTGCAGCGCGTCCACCGGCGCGCGCAGCGGCGCGGTGGCGCTGCCGCCGGTCTGCAGCCGGCAGGTGCGCATGGATTCGATCAGCGGGTAGCCGAACACGAAGGCCGTGAGGCCGATGGCGCGGGCCAGGGACTGGCGGGCGCCGGCGAGGGGATGGGGATCGTTCATGGTCGAGTGCACGCAGGTGAAGGAAGCGGTGGAGGGGAATCAGTCGAGGCGCACGCCGGTGTCCTGCGTGAGCTTGAGCGCGACCGGCAGCAAGGCCTGGTAGGCCGCCGCGGCCTCGGCCGGCGTATTGCCCAGCGGCTCGGCGCCCAGGCCCTCGATGCGGCGCGCGACCTCGGGCTGGCGCACGATGGCGGCGATCTCGCGGCCCAGGCGCTCGACGACGGCCCCTGGCGTCTTGGCCGGCGCCATGACCGAGATCGGCCCGGTGATCGCGTAGACGGTGTCGGCAAAGCCCTGCTCGGCGAAGGTCGGCACCTCGGGCAGGGCCTTGGCGCGGCGCGGACCGGCGACGGCCAGGGCGCGCAGCTTGCCGGACGCGATGTGCTGCTGCAGCGAGGCGGTGGAGCCCACGGTCATGGAAATCACGCCGCCGACCAGGTCCACCACCATCGGGGCCTCGCCCTTGTACGGCACATGGGTGGTCTTCAGGTCGTGCTGGCGGTCCATGAAGACCTGGATCTGGTGCGGCTGGGTGCCCGGGCCCCAGGAGCCCATGCTGTACTTGCCGGGCGCGGCCTTGATCGCGGCGAGCAGGCCCTTGAAGTCGGTGGCCGGCACCGAGGGGTGTACGGCCAGCACCAGGCGCGGCAAGGCGATGTCGGAGACCATGCGCAGCTCGGTGCGCGGGTCGTAGGGCAGCTTGCTGTAGAGCGCGAGGTTGGCCGTGACCGGGCCTGGCACCGTGAGCAGCAGGGTATGGCCGTCGGGCGCGCTCTTGGCCACGTAGTCGGTGCCTATGATGCCGCCCGCGCCGCTGCGGTTCTCCACCAGCACGGGCTGGCCCAGGCGCTGCGCGAGCGGCTCGGCGATCACGCGCGCCAGCGCGTCGGACATGCCGCCGGCCTGGTACTGCACGACGATGCGCACCGGCTTGTGCGGGTAGTCGGCCTGGGCGGCGGCGCCGCCCGCGGCCAGGGCCAGGGCGGCGAGCAGCGTGCTGCGTCGCGTGAGGGATGGGGATGGGGTCATGGCGGTCTCCGTGCGCCGGTCAAAACCGGCAAAGTGTTGTGAATGAAAGAGTCATACGTTGAAGGCTTAGCCAGCTACGGCGGCCCCGAGTCATGCGTGCACATTCGTGAGGGTGT
>SCMQ01000047.1 GCA_005503335.1 Comamonadaceae bacterium 2FH | reverse complement strand
CAGACTCGCAGTCGCCCGCGAAACCCTTGCCTTCGGCTAACTCTTCCCCTTGCCGGGCGAGTAGAGGACTTTCACCTCCGAGTGGGTGCGCCCTGCCGGGCGCACCGCAAAAAGGCCCGCTCAGCGGGCCTTTTGCTTCAGTGGGTCAGAGCCGGGGCTCAGTCGTCCCAGTCGTCGTGGTGGCGGTGGTGCTTCTTGTGCCAGCGATGGCCCGGCGGCACCCAGCCGGCGCGGTAGACCGGCGCCGGCGCGTAGTAGGCAGGTGCGCCGTAGTAGACCGGCGCCGGGCGCACGTAGACCGGGCGCGGCTGCACGTAGACCGGCGCCGGCGCCACGTAGACCGGTGCGGGCTGCACGTAGACCGGCGGCGCATTGGCCACGCCAACCGCGATGCCCGGCGAGGCCACGCCGACCGACCAATAGACATCGCCCGCCTGGGCAAGGCCGGTGGCGCCGAGGGCAGCCACGCCCACCAGAGCAGCCGCAAACCTGGCCCTCATGGCCCGGGTGGCAGAACGATCGAATTTCATGGTGATCTCCTTCTTAGAGGGCACGGCACCTGTGAGAGTGGTGCCCATGCCTTTATTAAACGCGAGGAAGCCGATACAGATGGCCGCTGCCCGGTCAAAGAGGTTGCCAGACGTAACACGCACAAAGTAACGGGCCGGCCCCCGCCCCCTAAAATCGATCCATGAGTTCTGCCACCGACAAAAAAACCACGACCGAAGCCCCCAAGGCCAGCAATTTCCTGCGCCAGCTCATCGAGCACGACCTGGCGCGCGGCGCCTATTCGGGCCGCCACTGGGACGGCACGCCCGGCGACGCCACCCAGCACGCGGCCGGCCAGCCCGATCCGGCCCGCATCCGCACCCGCTTTCCGCCCGAGCCCAACGGCTACCTGCATGTGGGCCATGCCAAGAGCATCTGCCTGAACTTCGGCCTGGCGCGCGACTACGGCGGCGTATGCCACATGCGCTTCGACGACACCAACCCCGAGAAGGAAGAGCAGGAATACGTCGACGCCATCCTCGACGCGGTGAGCTGGCTGGGCTTCGGCTGGGAGGCGCATGGCCAGAGCCACCTGTTCTACGCGAGCAACTACTTCGATTTCATGTACCGCGCGGCCGAGTACCTGATAGCAACCGGCCACGCCTATGTCGACGAGCAGACGCCCGAGCAGATGCGCGCCAGCCGCGGCGACTTCAACACCCCCGGCACCGACAGCCCGTTCCGCAGCCGCTCGCCGGCCGAGAACCTGGCGCGCTTTCGCGAAATGCGCGCCGGCCAGCACGCCGACGGCGCCATGGTGCTGCGCGCCAAGATCGACATGGCCTCGCGCAACATCAACCTGCGCGACCCGGCCATCTACCGCATCAAGCACGCCGAGCACCACAACACCGGCAACGCCTGGTGCATCTACCCCATGTACACCTTCGCGCACCCGATCGAAGACGCGCTGGAAAACATCACCCACAGCATCTGCACGCTCGAGTTCGAGGACCAGCGCCCGTTCTACGACTGGCTGCTGGCGCGCCTCGCGCCCCTGCTGCGCGCGCCGCAGTTCGCGCAAGCCAAGGACTGGATCGAAGAGATCGAGCAGCAGGGCCTGGAGGCCGGCAAGGAATTCGCCCTGCGCTGCCACAACCTGGCCGACCAGCTGTTCGCCAGCGCGGCCGAGGCCCGCATGCGCGCCCTGTTCGCGCGCTGGGAGCATGACCGCGAGGCCGTGCTGCACGACCTGCCCGGGTTCTTCACCCTGCTCAAGACCGAGACCGAGCAGTTCACGCCCCTGCTGTCGCAGGCGCTCGAGGTGCAGCGCCCCAACCCCTTCCTGCTGCCGCACCAGCACGAGTTCGCGCGCCTGAACCTCAGCTACGTGATCACCAGCAAGCGCAAGCTCGCCCAACTGGTCAACGAGGGCAAGGTGAGCGGCTGGGACGACCCGCGCATGCCCACCATCGTCGGCCTGCGCCGGCGCGGCTACACGCCCGAGGCCATACAGCTGTTCGCCGAGCGCATAGGCGTGACCAAGAGCGACAGCTGGATCGACTACAGCACGCTGGAAGGCTGCCTGCGCGACGACCTCGACCCCAGGGCCGCGCGCGCCATGGCCGTGCTCGACCCGGTCAAGCTGGTCATCACCAACTGGGACGCGCTGCATGGCGCGGGAGCCTTGGACGACTGCGCCGCCCCGGTCCACCCGCACCACCCCGAATGGGGCCAGCGCCGCTTCAAGTTCGGCCGTGAGCTCTGGATCGAGCGCAGCGACTACGAGGAAACCCCGCCCAAGGGCTTCTTCCGACTCTTCCCCGGCAACAAGGTGCGGCTCAAGTACGGCCATGTCATCGAATGCAAGGGGGCCGTGAAGGATGCGAGCGGCCAGGTCACCGAGGTGCATGCCGAGCTCATCCCCGACACCAAGAGCGGCACGCCGGGCAGCGACGCGGTCAAGGTCAAGGGCGTGATCACCTGGGTCGGCGCCGCCGACGGCGTGGCCGCCGAGGTGCGCCTGTACGACCGCCTGTTCAGCGACCCCCAGCCCGACGCCGGCGGCAAGGACTTCCTGGCCAGCCTGAACCCCGACAGCCTAAAGACCGTCACGGCCTATCTGGAACCGTCCCTCGCCGCCTGCGCGCCCGACGAGAAGTTCCAGTTCGAGCGCCACGGCTACTTCGTCGCCGACCGCGTAGACCATGCGGCGGGCAGGCCGGTGTTTAACCGGGTGACGGGGTTGAAGGACAGCTGGGGGAAGTAAGTACTCGACGATTCTGTATATAAGAAAAATAAGAAGAGGAGGATGGCATTCTGTATGGATGTGAAGGTCAAATGACGCCACCCGCCGGCCGCACTACACTTGCCGCAAGGTGATGACCATGCAGCGCAAAATCACTCCCCCCGCTGACCCGGCAGGCCGCGCAAGCGTTCGTGGCGCGGGTGGCTGCAGTATTTTCCAACCCCCGGCTGCTGGAGAACATCGCGCGTGAGGGCCTCCCGCTATGAAGGCAATGGAGCTCATGCAGAAAGCACGACAGGCGGCCGCCTCCGTCCGCTCGCTTTACGACCTGCCAGGCATGACATGAAGCGTATTTCCCCGATTTGCGCTTCAATTGCGAAGCGCAATAGGGTCCGCCTCGGGTTCGTTCGAGACGGCGCCTGCCACACTTGTCCGGCCTGGCGGCAGCAGATTCGGCAAGGACCTATATTGGCATAGGCGCCCGCAAGAGCACAGTGCGGGCGACCGCTGACTTCGGAGCCGCAGCATGAATGCCTTTCTCCGCGCCGCTCTGGCTGTCCTGGTCCTCGTCCACCTGCCGGCGGCCAGGGCCGAATCCCTGCGCTGCAACGGTGCCAGCGCAGCGGAAGGCGACTCCAGGCTCTCGGTGCTCTACAAATGTGGCCGGCCGGTGCTGGCCGAGTCGTTCTGTGCGCCGGTCTACTACGCGGGCTCCCTGCATCCGGTTCCGGCGCCTGTCGCCAATCTCTTCGTTCCGTGCCAGCCGGTCGAGGAGTGGCTCTACGACAGGGGCCCGGGCAACCTCATGGCGACCGTCAGGTTCCGCGCCGGCGTGGTCCAGTCCATACGGTACGGTCGCATGCCCCATTGAGGGGCGGTTCACCGGGCACGACAGAGTCGCAGGCGCCCTGCCTGCCGCGTTTGTGGCGTACCATTTCAGGCACAGGTCCCGCTCCGAGACCCGAAACGAAACGGAGGGCTTATGCCCAAAGGCGAGCAGCGCAGCAACAAGATGGCGAAGAAGCCCAAGAAGGACACTTCGCCCCCGAAGGAGGCTACGCCGTCGGACCGGCCCATGCCGCCGGTGACCGCGGTGATGCCGCACGGCAAGCTCAAGAAGAAGTAGCCGGCGAAGGCCTGCCGGGCAGCGGCAAGGCCGGGTGACCGTTTCGGCGTGGCGCACTACACTTGACTCCATGCGCCCCTCCGAAGCCCTGTCCCTGCACCGCGCGCGCATTCGCGAGATTGCGTTGAGCCACCGCGTCAGCGGTGGACGGGTGTTCGGTTCGGCCCTGCGGGGTGAGGACGGTCCGGACAGCGACCTCGATCTGCTGGTGAAGCCCACTGCGCAGACCACGCCGCTCGACATAGGCGCCATCCGCTACGAATTGAAGGAACTGCTTGGCTTAGAGGTGGACGTGCTCACCCCCAACAGCCTGCCGCCGAAGTTCCGTGAGCAGGTGCTGCGCGAGGCCCTGCCCGTATGAGCCACGCCGACGCACCGTGCATTGCAGAGACCTGCGGCACATGGCAGGGATGTCATTCATGAGCGACCGCACTTCGGACAGTCCGGACTTGCCCGACCCGTCGACGGATGCGCTCTGGGCCAAGGAGGCCGATGACCGTGTGGAGGCTTATCGAACCGGTGAGGTTCGCGCTGTGGCGCTTGCCGAGGCCTTGGCCAGCTATCAGGTGGCGAACAAGCCCCTTTGAACATCTGCCCGCAGGCGCCAGCGCAAGCCGCAATCGACGAGGCCATGGTGCAGGTGAGATGATGCGACCGGCCTGCAGCACTACACTTCTCCGGGACCATGAACACCTCTGCGCCCACCGTCAACCCTGCCCTCAGCGCCGCCCGCGAGTTTGCGGATCGCGTGGCAGCGCGCTGGCCGATGCGCGGCGCACTGCTGTTCGGCAGCCAGGCGCGCGGCAGTGCGCGGCCGGACAGCGACACGGATGTGGCGGTGCTGCTGGCCGGCAAGCCTGGTGACTTTGTCGCCACCAAGTTGGCGATGGACGACGTGGCCTACGACCTGCTGCTGGAGTCGGGCATCCGCATCCAGCCCCTGCCGACCTGGGAAGAGGAGTGGGCGCACCCCGAACGGTATTCGAACCCGCGGCTGCTGCAGAACATCGCGCGCGAGGGCCTGCCGCTGTGAAGGCGATGGAGCTCATGCAGAAAGCGTGGCAGGCGACCTCCTCGGCCCGCTCGCTTTTCCAGACGTAGTGCACCTGCTCCGGGAGGGCGTGAAGTTCGCATGAGTTCCCCCAACTGGTACGACCGCCACATCTTCCCCCGCGCAATGGACCTGGCCTGCGGCCTGCCCATGGTGGGCCGGCAGCGCGCGCTCGTCGTGCCGCGGGCCCAGGGCCGGGTGCTCGAAGTGGGCCTGGGCACCGGGCGCAACCTGCCCTACTACGACAAGAGCCGCGTCACCCGGATCGTCGCGCTGGAGCCCGCGCTGCAGATGCATGCGCTCGCGCGCGAGCGCGCGGCCGAGGCCGGTTTCGAGGTCGAGTTCGTGGGCCTGTCGGCCGAGCGCATCCCCCTGCCCGACGCGAGCTTCGACACTGTTCTCACCACCTACACGCTGTGCTCGATTCCCGACCCGCTGGCCGCGCTCAGGGAGATGCGCCGCGTGCTCAAGCCCGGCGGCCGGCTGCTCTACTGCGAGCACGGCCGCGCGCCCGAGGCCTCAGTTCGGCGCTGGCAGGACAGGCTGCAGCCGCTGTGGGGCCCGCTGGCCGGCGGCTGCCATCTGGGGCGCGACATCCCGGCCCTGCTGCAGCAGGCCGGCTTCAGGCTGATCGACCCGCACCAGGGCTACCTGCCCGGGCCGCGGCCCTTCACCTACCACTACTGGGGCGAGGCGCTGCCGGCCTGAGGCGCTGCTCAAACGGCCTCAGGAGGCGGCCCGCCCCAGTGCGCGCAGCCGGACCTCCCATTTCCTCACGCCGGCCTCGCCCAGCTGCTCCACCATGCCGACCAGGGTCTCGTTGACCGGCGCGATGCCGACGAAACCCAGGACATTGCGCTCGAGCGACTTGAGGCTGTGGGCGCGGAAATACCAGCGGTAGACCAGGGCCGGCATGCCCATGGTGACGACCAGGCGCGCGCTGCGCCCGGCCAGGCCCTTGCGGCCGAAGGGGTTGCTGGCGCGCTCGGCCGGGTCGGCCTTGAAGGCGAAGCCCGGCCGCGCGACCTGCTCCAGGAAGCCCTTGAGCAGGGCCGGCATGTCGCCCAGCCAGAGCGGAAAGAACAGCACCAGGTGCTGGGCCCAGGCGATGTCGGCCTGCGGGCCCTGCAGGGCGGCAGGCAGAGCGCCATGCTCCCATTCCTGCTGGCTGCGCAGCAGGGGGAAGTCCAAGCGCGCCAGCTCAAGCTGGCGCAGCTCGTATGCTCGCAGGTCGCAGCCCCGCGCGCCTTGACCTGGCTCACGGCGGCGCGCGACCTCCCTTTACCGGGTGGCGTCGAGCCGGCCGGCCAGCAGCTCGGGCAGGCGCTCGGCGCCCATGCGGAAGCCGCAGGCCTGGGCATGGCCGCCGCCGCCCATGCTCTCGGCCAACGGGATGCAGTCGTAGTCGCGCTGCGAGCGCAGGCCGACCTTGATGAGGCCGCCCTTGCCCACGCTCCAGACCAGGGCGAAGCTGCCGCACTGGCGGGACAGGATGTCGCCCACCAGGCTGTGGAAGGCGCCCGGTGCGTTGACCATCAGGCCCTGCTGGCCGTTGAAGACCACGGGCTCGGCGCCGGTGGCGATGTCGGCGGCGAGCTTGCGGTACTTGTCGTCCATGGCCTGGCCGCGCGCCATGAACTCGGCCAGCTGAGCCGGGCTGTAGTCGGCGATCTCGGCCCAGCGTTCGAAGGTTTTCTCCTCCATGTCCAGCGCGGCGAGGAAGCCGGCGCTTTCGGGGTACTGCCAGGTCCAGAGGTCGCGGTCCTCGATGTAGCGCACCAAGTCCGGCAGCGGGCGCTCGCGCTGGAAGAACTCCCAGGCCAGGCGCGAGCCGGACTTGCCCATGTCGAAATGCAGCACGCCGCAGCGGCACTCGAAGCCGTCGAGCTGCTGGGCGGCGCTCTTGTGGTGGTCCAGCATCACGAGCTTGGCGGCGCGCGCGTCGATCTCGCGCATGAGCCCGGGCGGGAAGGCGAAATCCAGGATGTAGACCACGCGCCCCTCGAGCGGCGGCAGGTCGGCCACGCTCTGGGTTTCTCCATGGTCCAGGCCCAGGAACTCGGCCCGGGCGCCGTAGAACAGCCAGGCGGCCAGGGCGGCGGCAAGGCCGTCGGGGCAACCGCGGCCGTGGTAGATGACCAGGGGCTGGGGGTCGCCCAGGTCGGGCGGCGCCAGCAGGGACAGGGGAAGAATCGTTCTCATGACAGCCCGATTGTGGCCCCACGCCGGGGCCGGTTGCCAGCGCGGGCCTTCAGGCGGGCGCCAGCACCCCGAGCAGCCAGCGGTTGAGGTCGGCGATCTCCTCCATGCAGACCGAATGGTCCATCGCGTATTCGTGCCAGGCCACGGCGTAGCCCAGGGTGCGCAGCGCGTCGCGCGAGGCACTGGCCCGGGCCAGGGGCACCACCTCGTCGTGCCGGCCATGGGCCAGGAAGATAGGCGTGAGCGCGTTGGCGTCGTGCCGCTCGGCGGCGGTGCGGGCGGCCAGCGGCAGGTAGCCCGACAGTCCCGCGATGCCGGCCAGGCGCTCGGGGTGGCGCAGCCCGGTCATGAGCGCCATGGCGCAGCCCTGAGAAAAGCCGGCCAGCACGATGCGCGCGGCCGGGATGCCGCGCGCCTGCTCGCGCGCCAGCAAGGCCTCGATGGCGGCCTGCGAGCGGCGCAGGCCGGCCTCGTCCTCGCGCTGGGCCAGGTCCGGGCCGAGGATGTCGTACCAGGCCGGCATGCGCATGCCGCCGTTGATGCTCACCGGCATCAACGGCGCGTTGGGGAACACGAAGCGCACCGGGCCGACCGGCGCCAGGCGCAACTGCTGGGCCAGGGGCACGAAGTCGCTGCCGTCGGCGCCCAGGCCGTGCATGAGCACCACGGCGGCGCGCGGCTGGGGGCCGGTTTCGATCTCTATGGTTTCCAGGGACATGAGGCGTCTTTCGATCAGGGGGGCGAGCGCGGGTGCGCAAGGCCCGATTGTGAAGTGCAGGCGGCCATCGGAGACAGCAGAGACAATAGGCGCGGATCCGCTGAACGCCAATGACGCGCCGCGCGCGCCGCCGGCCGCTGACGCGGCGGAAAGGAACCCCATGCCCTACGAGCTTCATTACTGGCCCGGCATCCAGGGCCGCGGCGAATTCGTGCGGCTGGCGCTGGAGGCGGCCGGCGCGCCCTATCTGGACGTGGCGCGCAGCGAGGCACCGGGCCAGGGCATGGCCGCCATGATGCATTACCTGGAGGACGAAGCGGTCCCCCGCCCGCCCTTCGCCTGCCCCTTCCTGGTCGACGGCCCGCGGGTGATCGGCCAGACGGCGGCCATCCTGCTCTACCTGGCGCCACGGCTGGGCCTGGTGGGCCGGCGCGAGGCGGACCGGCTGTGGGCGCACCAGTTGCAGCTGAGTATCGCCGACGTGGTGGACGAGGTGCACAACACCCACCATCCGATCGCCGGCAGCCTGTACTACGAGGAGCAAAAGCCCGAGGCCATGCGCAGCGCCGAGCTGTTCCGCCGCGAGCGCCTGCCGCGCTTTCTGGCCTGGTTCGAGGCCGTGCTGGCACGCAACCCGCGCAACGCCATGGGCCGCGGCCCGCACCTGGTGGGCGGGCGGCTGAGCTATGCCGACCTCTCGCTGTTCCAGCTGGCCGAGGGACTGGGCTACGCCTTTCCCCGGGCCGCCGCGCGCGCGCTCGGCAAGGCACCGCGCGTGGCGGCGCTGCACGCCCGGGTGGCCCAGCTGCCGCGCGTGGCGGCCTACCTGGCGAGCGGGCGGCGCCTGCCGTTCTGCGAGGAAGGCATCTTCAGGCGCTACCCGGAGCTGGACGGCTGAAGACCACCTGAGCCCCGCCGCCAGCCCATGCTGCGGCGCACAAGCGGTTTAGGCTGGCTCCGGCTTGCGCCGGGCTCTGCCGCGGCGTATAAGGCAGAGGTGGTTTCGCCAAGGTCACGCGGCGTAACGAACAGGAGGGGGCCATGAAAAAGCGCATCTACTGGCTGATCCCGGACCTGGCGAGCGCCAGGCGGACGGTGAACGATCTGCAGCTGGCCGGAGTGGAGGCGAAGCACATCCACCTGGCGGCGCGCGAGGGCGTGGACATGCGTGGCCTGCACGAGGCCAATGTCTGGCAGACCTCGGACCTGGCCCACGCGGTGCAGACCGGCCTGCTGATCGGCGGCGCCCTGGGCATCGTCACCGGCCTGCTGGCCGCGCTGTTCTTCCCCCTGTCGCAAGCCTCCCCGCAGTGGGAGATGGCCGCGGTGCTGGCGGTGCTGGGCGGGGTGATCGGCGCCTGGTCGTCCAGCATGGTCGGCATCTCCATCCCCAGCCCCCGGCTGGAGCGCTTCGAGGGAGCCATCGACGCGGGACAGATCCTGCTGATGGTCGACCTGCCCGCCACGCAGATGGAACGGGTGACGGCGCTGCTCCACGCCTCGCACCCGGAGGCGCATTTCGAGGGCGCGGACCGCCTGCGTCCGGCCTTTCCCTGAACGTGAACGAAACACCGCGCTGAAAGCCCGCCCATGGCCATCGCCATCGCGCTCGTCGTGATCGTCGCCGCCTCGGTGCTGTTTCACTTCGTCAACCCCTGGTGGGCGCCGCCACTGGCCTCGAACTGGCGACAGATGGACGACACCATGACCATCACGCTGGTGATGACCGGGCTGTTCTTTGTCGGTGTCAACCTGTTCGTGGTCTACACCCTGCTACGCTTTCGCCACCGCGCCGGCCAGCGCGCGGCCTACCAGCCCGAGAACCGCCGGCTCGAGCGCTGGCTGACCGGCCTCACGACCCTGGGCATCATGGCGCTGCTCGCGCCCGGGCTGTTCGTCTACGCCAGCTACGTGCACGCACCCGGCGATGCCCTGGTGCTGGAGGTGCTGGGCCAGCAATGGCAATGGCGCTACCGCCTGCCAGGGGCGGACGGCAAGCTGGGCGGCACCGACGTGCGCTTCGTCAACGCCGGCAACCCGTTCGGCATCGACCCCGCCGACCCGGCCGGGCAGGACGACCGGCTGGTCGCGGGCGGCGATCTGCACCTGCCGCTGAACCAGCCGGTGAAGCTGCTGCTGCGCTCGCACGACGTGCTGCACGATTTCTACGCGCCACCCATGCGCGCGCGCATGAACATCGTGCCGGGCCAGGTCGGCAGCTTCTGGTTCACGCCCACGGTGGCCGGCCGCTTCGAAGCCATGTGCGCGCAGCTGTGCGGCGTCGGCCACCCCAACATGCGCGCGGTGATGGTGGTCGAGCCGCCGGCCGCCTTCCAGGCCTGGGTGGCGGGCCTGCCGACCTTCGCCGCCTCGCTGTCCGGCGCGGGCCGCGCCGCGGCGCCGGCCCCGGCCGCCGGCACCGATCTGCGCGTGGCCCAGGGCCAGGCCCTGGCCGAGTCCAGGGGCTGCGTGGCCTGCCACTCGGTGGACGGCAGCGCGCGCGTGGGGCCGAGCTGGAAGGGCCTGTACGGCACGGCGCGCCCGCTGGCCGACGGCAGCCAGGCGCAGGCCGACGAGGCCTACCTCAAGCGCGCCATCCGCGAGCCGGCGGCGCAGCTGGTCAAGGGCTTCCCGCCCGTGATGCCGGCCACGCCCGTCAGCGACGAGGAACTCGATGCGCTGCTGGCCTACCTGCGCAGCCTGGGCGGCGCGGCGCCGGCCGCGCCCGAGCAGAAGGCGCAGCGATAGGCCGCGAGCCGCCCCAACGAGGAACGCCATGGACCCCGCCGACCACGCCTCGCACGAACCGCAGAGCTTCTGGACCCGCTATGTCTGGAGCCAGGACCACAAGGTGATCGCCATCCAGTACGCGCTGACCGCGATCGCGGTGGGCGTGGTGGGCGTGGTGCTGTCCAACCTGATGCGGCTGCAGCTGGGCTTTCCCGGCCAGTTCGAGTTCATCAACGCCGAGCGCTATTACCAGTTCGTCACCATGCACGGCATGATCATGGTGGTCTACCTGCTCACGGCGCTGTTCCTCGGCGGCTTCGGCAACTACCTGATCCCGCTGATGGTGGGGGCGCGCGACATGGTGTTCCCCTACCTCAACATGCTGAGCTTCTGGGTCTACCTGCTGTCGGTGCTGGTGCTGATCGCGAGCTTCTTCGTGCCGGGCGGGCCCACCGGCGCGGGCTGGACGCTGTACCCTCCGCAGGCCATCCTGCCCGGCACGCCGGGCTACGAGGGGGGCATCGTGCTGATGCTGGTGTCGCTGGTGATCTTCATCGTCGCCGCCACCATGGGCGGGCTCAACTACGTGACCACGGTGCTTCAGGCGCGCTGCGAGGGCATGACGCTGTTGCGCATGCCGCTGACGGTGTGGGGCATCTTCGTCGCCACCATCCTCGCCCTGCTGGCCTTCCCGGCGCTGTTCGTGACCGGCATGATGCTGCTGCTGGACAGGACCCTGGGCACCAGCTTCTTCATGCCGGCGCTGGTGTCCATGGGCCAGGCCAGCGCCCACAAGGGCGGCAGCCCGCTGCTGTTCCAGCACCTGTTCTGGTTCTTCGGCCACCCCGAGGTCTACATCGTCGCCCTGCCGGCGTTCGGCATCGTCTCGGACCTGATCAGCGTGCACGCGCGCAAATGCATCTTCGGCTACCGCATGATGGTCTGGGCCATCGTGGCCATAGGCGGGCTCAGCGTGGTGGTCTGGGCGCACCACATGTTCGTCAGCGGCATGAACCCCTACTTCGGCTTCTTCTTCGCCACCACCACCCTGATCATCGCCGTGCCGACCGCGATCAAGGTCTACAACTGGCTGCTCACGCTGTGGCGCGGCGACATACACTTGACGGTGCCCATGCTGTTCTCGCTGGCCTTCATCTGCACCTTCGTGATCGGCGGGCTGACCGGCCTGTTCCTGGGCAATGTGAGCGTGGACATCCCGCTGTCGGGCACCTATTTCGTGGTCGCGCATTTCCACATGGTGATGGGTGTGGCGCCGCTGCTGGTGGTGTTCGGCGCCATCTACCACTGGTATCCCAAGATCACCGGGCGCATGCTCGACGACCGCCTGGGCCAGCTGCATTTCTGGATCACCTTCCTCGGCACCTACGCCATCTACTTCCCCATGCACTACCTGGGCGTGCTGGGCATGCCGCGGCGCTACTACAACTTCGACGGCTACGAGTTCATCCCGGCCTCGGCGCACGCGCTCAACGCCTTCATCAGCGTGGCCGCCCTGGTGGTCGGCGCGGCCCAGCTGCTGTTCCTGTTCAACCTGGCCTGGAGCCTGCGGCGCGGCCGGGCCGCGGGGCCCAACCCCTGGCGCGCGGCCTCGCTGGAATGGCAGACGCCCGAGACGCCGCCGGGACACGGCAACTGGGGCCCGCAGGCGCCGGTGGCCTATCGCTGGGCCTATGCCTACAGTGTGCCCGGCGCGGCGCAGGACTTCATCGCACAGAACGCGCCGCCGCAGGACGGCGGCATGGAGCCCGCACCCGGCCACGGCCAGGGCGGCGCCCGGGGAGCGACGGCATGAACGCCAGCCCCGCCTTGGGCAGCGCGGGCGGCTGGCCGCAGGCATCGCGCGCCGCCGCCGCGGGCATAGGCCTGTGGGTGTTCATGGGCGTGGCCACCAGCCTGTTCTCGCTGTTCCTGGTAGCCTACCTGATGCGCATCAGCGCGGCCGACGGCGCGCCCATCGCCCTGCCCTGGCAGACGGGACTGGCCACGGCGCTGCTGCTGACCGGCAGCTGGCTGCTGCAATGGGCCAGCGGCGCGGCGCGCGGCGCCGATCCCGAGCGCGCGCGGCGCCTGCTGCAAGCCGGCGGAGCCTGCGCCCTGGCGTTCCTGGCGGCGCAGCTGTGGGCCTGGCAGGCCCTGCTGGCCGCGCAGGTGGCGCCCGCCGGCAACCCGGCCGCGAGCTTCTTCTTCCTGCTCACGGCCATGCATGGCCTGCATGTGGCGGGCGGGATCGCGGCCTGGGCCTGGACCCTGCGCGCGCTGGCGCGCACCGGCGCGCAGGGCCCCGCCGCCTGGGCCTGGCGCGTCGCGCTGCTGGCGCGCTACTGGCATTTCCTGCTGGCAGTCTGGCTGGCGCTGTTCGCGGCGCTGGGCTGGCTGACGCCCGAGCTGGCGCGCCTGGTCTGCGGCGTCGATGGAGGCCTCTCATGAACACGAGCACGGGCACCGCGCCCTCCCCTGCGCAGGCCGCCGTCGCCGCAACCGACGGCTGGCGCGGCCTGGTGGCCGACTGGTCGGGCGATCGCGAGGCCTTCCGCGTCTCCTGGGGCAAGGCCATGATGTGGATCTTCCTGCTGTCCGACACCTTCGTCTTCAGCAGCTTCCTGGTCGGCTACATGACGGCGCGCATCTCGACCACCGTGCCCTGGCCGAACCCCAGCGAGGTGTTCGCGCTGCAGATCGGCGGCGCCCACCTGCCGCTGATCCTGATCGCCATCATGACCTTCGTGCTGATCAGCAGCAGCGGCACCATGGCCATGGCGGTCAACTTCGCCTACCAGCGCCAGCGCACCCGCTGCGCCGCGCTGATGCTGGCCACCGCCCTGCTCGGCGCGACCTTCGTCGGCATGCAGGCCTTCGAGTGGAGCAAGCTGATCTCCGAGGGCGTGCGCCCCTGGGGCAATCCCATGGGGGCGGCGCAGTTCGGCGCCAGCTTCTTCATGATCACGGGCTTCCACGGCCTGCATGTGTCGGCCGGCGTGGTCTACCTGGCCGTGGTGGCCCTGCGCGTGCTGCGCGGGCGCTACGAAGCCAGCGGCAACTACCAGATCGTCGAGATCGCCGGCCTGTACTGGCACTTCGTCGACCTGGTCTGGGTATTCATCTTCGCGCTGTTCTACCTCTGGTGAGGCCACCATGTCCTCCTCCGGCCAACAACATCCTATCGGCCTGTACCTCAAGGTCTGGGGCCTGCTGTTCGTGCTCAGCACCCTGTCCTACCTGGTCGACTTCTTCCACCTGCAGGGCGGGCTGCGCTGGGGCCTGATCCTGGCCTTCATGGGGCTCAAGGCCGGCCTCATCGTCGCGGTCTTCATGCACATGGCCTGGGAGCGGCTGGCCCTGGTCTACGCCATCCTGCTGCCGCCGCTCTCGCTGCTGGTGCTGGCCGGGCTGATGGCCGCCGAAGGCAGCCACACCTACCTCACGCGGCTGCTGTTCTTCCGCTGAGGGGCAGGATCCATCCGTTTCAAATGCAAACGGACGCTGGCCGCCTGGCGCCTAAAATCGGCGCCATGATCAGGCTATCGATCTCCCCCGCAAGACGCTCCGTCACAGCCGCCCTGCTGCTGGCCCTGGCCGCCACGCTGCCCGGCTGCGCCGTGGTCGAGGTGGCCGGCGCCACCGCGGGGGCGGCGATCTCGGTCACCGGGGCCGTGGTCTCCACCGGCATCACGCTGACCGGCAAGGCCGTGGGCGCCGGCATCGACGCCATGTCCTCGGACAAGGCCGAGAACACGCCCTGAACCCCGCCCTCTCCAGCCCGGGGAGTTTTCCCTATGTGCGCTGGATAACTTTGTGGACAATCCGGGGCTTGCCCTGTATGGGGATTGCAAGCCCTTGTTTTCAAAGGGCAAAGCTTGCGTTGCCTGGAAATTCAGCAGTGGGCAAGCAGGCGGCCGAGCCGGTCCGCGCCTGTGCTCGGGGTCGCTTGATGCGATGATCGCGGGCATGACCTCACGCCGCCCCCCTTCCCGCCAGTCCGACCGCCGGGCCGACAACGAATTGCTGTTCAAGGGCATCCTGATCGCCCTCATCGGCCTGGGCGTGCTGCTCTCGCCCTATTTCATCGAATCGCCGGGCATGCAGGGCATCGTGTCCCATGCCTCGGTGGTCGGCTGGTTCGCCCTGGTGCTGGGCGCCGCCTTCATCGTGCTCTACCTGGTGCGTCGCGCGCGCCGACCGCAATGAGGCCCGAGCCGCGCCTGAGCCCGGCCGCCGAGCGCAACAAGCAGCCCATCCTGGAGCGCCTGCAGGCCCTGCTGCCCGCGCGCGGCCTGGCGCTGGAGATCGCCAGCGGCACCGGCCAGCATGTGGCCTGGTTCGCGGCCGGCCTGCCGGGCTGGGTCTGGCAGCCCAGCGAGCTGGATCTCGAAGACTTTGCCTCGATCGCCGCCTGGAGCGAGCAGGCCGGCCTGGCCAACGTGCGCCCGCCGCTGCGGCTCGACGTGCTGGCGCCCCGGTGGCCGGCCGAGGGTGCGCCGTTTGGTGAATCCTTCGACCTGGTCTATTGCGCCAACCTGCTGCACATCGCGCCATGGACCTGCTGCGCGGCGCTGATGCAAGGCGCCGCGCGCCACCTCGCGCCGCAGGGCCAGCTCGTGGTCTACGGCCCCTTCCTGGAGGACCAGGTCCCCACGGCGGCCAGCAACCTGGCCTTCGACGCCGAGCTGCGCGCACGCGATGCGGCCTGGGGCCTGCGCCGGCTCGAGGCGGTGGCCGAGCAGGCCCGCCGCGCAGGACTGCGCCTGGCCGAGCGGCACGCCATGCCCGCCAACAACCTGCTGCTGGTGTTCCGCCGCAGCGCCGCCAGCACCGCCACCTCAACGCCTCCTGCCCCATGAGCCTGCCGCCCCATGTTCTCCCGGTGCGCCTGGAACACGCCTACCGCCTGCTCAACCACGGGCCCACGGTGCTGGTCAGCAGTGCCCACGCGGGCCGCTGCAATGTGATGGCCGCGGCCTGGAACATGCCACTGGAGTTCTCGCCGCCCCGGCTGGCCGTGGTGATCGACAAGTCCACGCTCACGCGCGAACTGGTCGAGGCCTCGGGCCGTCTGGTGCTGAACCTGCCGCCCCAGGCCCTGGCCGACGCCTGCTTCGCCGTGGGCAGCGTCTCGAGCCGCGAACTCGCCCCGGCCCAGGACAAGCTGACGGCCTTCGGCCTCGAGCGTTTCGACATGCCCGAGGCCGAGGCGCCGCTGGTCGGCGGCTGCCTGGCCTGGCTGGCCTGCCGCGTGCTGCCCGAGCCCCATGTGCAGGCCGCCTACGACCTGTTCGTGGTCGAGGTGCTTGCGGCCTGGGCCGACACGCGCGTGTTCGAAGACGGGCGCTGGCGCCCGCTGCAGGATATCCCGCCCGCCCTGCGCACCCTGCACCACCTGGGCGGCGGCCAGTTCTGGGTGCCCGGCCAGGCGCTGCAGGCCGCGGCGCCGGCTCGCCCATGACGCCCGACCCAGCCCGCTTTGCGGGCCGGCTCGAGCCGCTGGGCGTCGATTTCGAGGCCCGGGCCGACCGGCCGCTGCTGCTGTCGCTGGAGCAGGCCGGCCTGCCCTGGCCCAGCTCTTGCCGCAACGGCACCTGCCGCAGCTGCATAGGCCGGCTGGCCCAGGGCCGCGTGCGCTACGAGATTCCCTGGCCCGGCCTCTCGGCCGAGGAAAAGGCGGAGGGCTGCGTGCTGCCCTGCGTGGCCTTCCCGATCTGCGACCTGGTGCTGCAAGGACCGGGCGCCTGAGGCGCTCCTGCCCTGCCCGGCCCCTGTGGACCCTGTGGCCCATGTGGCGGCACCGACCTGGCTGCCCCTGAACGCGCGCCCCTCATTGCGGCGGCGCCGGCGGCTCCAGCCATTTGCGATCGGCTTGGATGGGACCGCTCAGGGTCTTCAGGAACTCGACGATCTGGGCAGCTTCCGTGCGGCTCATGCCCAGCGGCTTGAGCTCGCTGTGCCCCTGCGGCGCGGCGGGCGCCTGGTTGTAGTGCGCCACGGTTTCCGCCAGCGTGGCGAACTGGCCGGCATGCATGTACGGGGCCCGCTCGCCGACATTGCGCAGCGACGGCACCTTGAACTGCCGCATCTGCCTTCGGCTGTCGGTCGCAAGGAACTGCAGCTCGCCGCATTGCTCCGGTTTGGCATCGCTGTGCCGTCCCAGGCAGTTGAACTCGTCCTTGAGCAACTGCTGTAGCCCCGAGAGCCGCCCGGCGTCCGCCGGCAGTCCCTTGCCGGGCGGAACCCCGGTGTTGTGGAAATCGTTGTTGCTCAGGAGTGGGCTGTTGTGGCACTGCAGGCAATTGCCCTTGCCGATGAAGAGTCGCAGACCGGCCACTTCGTTCGGTGTCAGCGCCGCGTCCATGGCCTCGCGGTCCCCCCGGCCAACCGCCTCGACGTATTTGTCGAAGCGCGAGGCACCGGGCATGAGCCGGCGTTCGTACGCGGCGATCGCCTTGCCGAGGTTGGCGAACACCCGCGTGACGGCATCGCGCTGTTGCGCACCCATGCGCTCCCATGCTGCGCGCGCCGCCGGGTCCTTGACCGGTCCCGCGTGCTCGGGCAGCCTCTTGAAGTCGGGCATGGCACCGAACAGGGCCTCGTACTCGGCACGGTAATGTTGCGCCACGAGGTGCGCGTACTGCGTGCGGTCACCCCCATGCTCCACGGAGCTCTCCAGCGGGCCCAGGGCCTGGGACCACTGGCTGTCCTTGCGACCGTCCCAGAACTGCCAGGCGCTGTGCGCGCTGCCGACGATGGACATCGTGCGCCGGTCAGTCGTGCCCACGCCTTTGGCCAGCGCGATCCCGTCCTGGAACTGCTTGTCGGGCTGATGGCAGCTCGCGCAGGACACCTGGCCGTTGGCGCTGAGTCGCTTGTCGAAGAATAGCCTCTGGCCGAACTCGGCCGCGCGCTCGTCGTCGGCGACTCGGTTGGACGGGTCGGCAGGCGGCGGCTCCAGGTGACCGATCCAGAGGCTGCGCAACGCCGACAGTTCTTCCGGGCTCCAGACCGCGCGCGGCGCAAAGATCAGCACCGCGGTCAGGCCGCCTGCGAGGAGCGCGCCGATCAGCGCCAGTTTCTTGGGTTTCATGGCAGGGCCTTGGGAGAGAGACACTATTTCTGGAGCATCAGGTTGAACTTCGCGACGTCACTGCGGCCGTTCTCGGTCACGGTGAACGCCATAACCCACCAGCCGCCCATCTGGAATCTCAGGCCCTCGACCAGGTAGTCGCCATTGCCCAGGTAGCGCGTGACGCGCGGTCGGGTGGGCAGGCCATGGCGGTGCTCCGGCATGTCTCCGTCCACCTGCACCTGGGCGTCGACCACCGGGCGGGCATCGGCCGTTTCGACATGCAGGATCCAGCTGTGCAGACGATTGATGGGCAGGGGCGCGGCGTCGGGCTTGTAGGACACGCGGTACAGGCCGCGCTCGGACAGGCGCTGGGTCGCCATGTCGAGTCCGGCGGGCCTCGCGTCAGCACGCAGGGGCTGCACGGCACCTGCCCCCAGGCCAGCCAGCAGCATGGCGCTGGTGGCCCGCAACAGGCGCCTTCGGGCCAGCTGGGCGGAGGGTTGGCAGTGTGAATCGGCTTGGGTATCGCTGTCGGACTCGTAGGGCATGGCGTACTCGCTCGAATGGGGGAGAGAAAGTGGAAGCGGGATAAGCGCTTCGCCATGACTTTGAAGCTTGCGGCGATAGGAAGGTCAAGGCACCGGGGCAGGCCGAACCGCCGTCCCCGGCGGCGGCTGCGCAAGGCGTGGAGGTGGCGTCGCCCGGGACGCCCTGCTGGGTCACGTGGACCTGGTGCGGCACCAGTTGCTACAGGTGCCCATGCCCGCTCATTTCACCGGCTTGACCCGGTAGCCCTTGCCCTGCATGCAGAGTTTCATCAGCTCGGCCTCCTGCTTATCGGGGGCCTTGTTCAGCTGGATTTGATAGCGACACTCGGACAGTGCAGTCGTGCGGTCGTATTCGGAGGCGCCTTCTTTCTCGTACTCGTAACGTACGGAACCGGCGCATGCCGACAGGATGGAGGCCGCGGCAATGACGATGAGTCTGTGTTTGTCTTTCATACGCTGATCCTGCTGGTGGATGGAATATCCGGCACGATGCGTAGCGCGCTGGGATGGCAAACCTCTGCGGCGCCGGCGCTTTCCGCCTGCCGGATGCCTGGCGGCCGAGCGGCCGCGCCATAAGACAGTACCTACTCTAGCCAGCCAAGCGGTCAGGCTTGTGCTCTTTTGTGTCACGCGGTTAAGGCCTGTTAACGCGACTTCCAGGGAGCGCGCTGCGGATCAGAAAGGCCATGCGCAAGGCCTTTTGGGGCGCATCTTTCAGTCTCTTGCAGCTTCTTTCAGTTTGAGACGACCCTGGATGCTCAGCGCACGCCCAGCCGCCAGAGCGAAGTCCGCTCCGCCGCCCTTGCCGCATGCAGCGGATCGCCCGGGTCGCTGGCCTTGCGGTGCGTGGGCCGCACGTCGCGCCGGCCCAGCACCTGGAGGCCGGCGGCCTCGATCATGGCCAGCAGTTGCTCGCGGGTTCTCAGGCCCAGGTGTTCGGCCAGGTCGGACAGGATCAGCCAGCCCTCGCCGCCCTCGGCCAAATGCTCGGCCAGGCCGTCCAGGAAGCCGCGCAGCATGCGGCTGCCCTCGTCGTAGACGGCGTGCTCTATCGGCGAGCTGGGCCGGGCAGGCAGCCAAGGCGGGTTGCAGACCACCAGCGGCGCGCGGTCGGGCGGAAACAGGTCGGTCTGCAGCAGTTCGACCCTGGCCGAGCAGCCCAGCCGCTTGAGGTTCTCGGCTGCGCAGGCCAGGGCGCGCGGGTCCTGGTCCGTGGCCACCACCTTGGCAACGCCGCGCCGCGCCAGCACCGCGGCCAGCACGCCGGTGCCGGTGCCGATGTCGAAAGCCCGTTCGCAGCCTGCGGGCAGCGGCTGGTCGGCGACCAACTGCACGTATTCGCCGCGCACCGGCGAGAACACGCCGTAGTGCGGGTGGATGCGGTTGTTGGGTGGCTGGCCGAGCGCGGGGATTTCCACGCCCTTCTTGCGCCATTCGTGCGCGCCGACCAGGCCCAGCAGCTCGCGCAGCGAGGCCACGCTGGGCGCGCCGTCGGGCGGGCCCCAGGCCTCGCCGCAGGCGGCGCGCAGGTCGGGCGCACGGCGCAGCGGAATGGCGTAGTCGCCGTCCAGCGGGATCAGCAGCATGGCCAGCACGCGGGCACGCTGCGCCTGGGCCTGGCGGTGCAAGTGGAAGGCTTCGGTCGGCGACGCGGGCGATGCAGGAGGTTTGGCGGCCTTGCGCGGCTTGCGTTCGGCGCGGCGCGCCAAGGCCTGCAGCAGCTGGCGCGCGTTCTGGAAGTCACCGCGCCACAACAGGGCCGTGCCTTCGCAGGCCAGGCGGTAGGCGGCGTCGGCGCTCAGCTGGTCGTCGGCCAGCTGTACGCGGCGCGGCGCGGAGGCGCCGCTTTCCGAGCGCCAGCGCGCCGAGCGGGCCTGGCCCGCTTCGGTCCAGCTGAGCTCAGTTTGGGTACTCACATCCCGAGGAAACAAGTCTCAGGCCGGCGCCGGGCCGCTCCCAAGCCGGCCTGGGCCCCCTCGGGGGGCAGCGAGGACACGCCAGTGCCGAGCGTGGGGGCCATTCTCAACCCCGGGTGATCTTCAGCACCTTGGCGCCTTGCGGACGCCGGGGCGCCTCGCCGCGCGGGGTGTAGGGCTTGCCGCCGTGGCCAGGCTTGCGCGGGGCGAACTCGCCACGCGGGGCGTGGTCGCCACGGGGCGTGAAGTCGCCGCGCGGGGCGAAGCCTTGCTTGCGCTCGCCGAAGCCCTCCTGGCGGCCACCGAAACCTTCCTGGCGGCCGCCGCCGAAGCCTTCGTTGAAACCGCCGCGACGCTCCTGGAAGCGGTCGGACTGACGGGGCTCCTGGCCGCGCGGCCCGAAGCCACGCTCTTCGCGCGGCGCGAAGCCGCCCTCGTTGCGGTAGCCGTCGGCGCCGACCTGGCGCGGGCCGCGGGCGAAGCGGTCGCCGAAGCCACCGCGCTCACCGCCACCGCCGAACTTGCGGCCCTGCCCGCCGCGCTCGCCGCCGCGGCCGGCACGCGGCTCGGGGAAGCGCTGCTGCGGCTCCAGGCCCGGGATCACCTCGGCCCTGAAGCGCTGCTGGCTGTAGGCCTCGATGTCGCCGATGCGGCGGCGGTCGCGGAACTCGGCGAAGGTCACGGCCAGGCCGTCGCGGCCGGCGCGGCCGGTACGCCCGATGCGGTGCGTGTAGTCCTCGGCCTTCATGGGCAGGCCGAAGTTGAACACATGGGTGATGCTGGGCACGTCGATGCCGCGCGCAGCCACGTCGGTGGCGACCAGGATCTGCACCTGGCCTTGGCGCAGCGCCATCAGGCGGCGGTTGCGCAGGCCCTGGCTCAGCGCGCCGTGCAGGGCCACGGCGGAGAAGCCGTCCTGCTGCAGGTCGCCCGCCAGGCCGTCGCACTCGATCTGGGTGCTGGCGAACACGATGGCCTGGTCGATCTTGCTGTCGCGCAGCCAGTGGTCGAGCAGCTTGCGCTTGTGCTGGGCGTTGTCGGCCCAGAACAGCACCTGCTGGATGTTGGCGTGCTTTTCCTGCGGCGAGTCGATCTGCAGCTTCTTGACCGAGGCGCCGTTGTCGTGCATGACGCGCATGGCCAGTTGCTGGATGCGCGGCGCAAACGTCGCGCTGAACATCATGGTCTGCTGGCGCTGGCTGGTCAGCTGGTTGATCTCGGCCAGGTCGTCCGAGAAGCCCAGGTCCAGCATGCGGTCGGCCTCGTCGACGACGAGGAAGCGCACCTGGTCCAGCTTGATCTGCATGGAGCGCTGCAGGTCCAGCAGGCGGCCCGGCGTGGCGACCACCAGGTTGGCGTTCTGCAGCTTGGCGATCTGCAGCTGGTAGGGCATGCCGCCCACCACGTTGGCGATGCGCAGGCCGCGGCAGTGCTTGACCAGCTCGATCGCGTCATGCGCAACCTGCTGGGCCAGCTCGCGCGTGGGGCACAGGATCAGGGCGCCCGGGGTGGCGGCCTTGAAGTTGCGCGGGTTGGTCGGGTCCTTGCGCTTGGCGCGCTTGGGCGGCGCCTCGCCCTTGGCAGCGGCCTCGGCGGCCAGGCGTTCCTGCTCGGCGCGCTCCCTGGCCTCTTCCTCGGCCTGCTGGCGGATCAGGGTGTGCAGCACGGGCAGCAGGAAGGCCGCGGTCTTGCCGCTGCCGGTCTGGCTGGAGACCATGAGATCGACGAAGCGGTGCGGCTCGTCGCCGCCCTGCTCGGCCGGCAGGGCCAGCGGGATGGCCTGTTGCTGCACCTGGGTGGGCTCGGTGTAGCCGAGGTCGGCCACGGCGCGGATCAGCTCGGGCGCCAGGCCCAGGCGCTCGAAGCCATTGGGCTCGGCAGCCTCGGCGGTCTCGGTGGATTGGGCCGCCTGGGGAGCGGCGGTGTCGGCGGCAAAGGATTCGGCAGGCGCAAAGTCGCCCTGCACGTCAAAAGTGTCGGTCATGTCGGTTTTCTCGCACGGGGCACCGCAGGGGCTGCGGGGGCGCCGTCAATGGTTAAAAAACATCAACCATCAAACGGGGCTCAAGTCGCTGCGGCGCAGGCCCGTGAGGGGCGGCCGCTCTGGTTTGAGTGACTCTTTTCGGCGAGTCAGGTGTGTGAAGGGAGATGCACAAAGGCGCCACCTTGGGTAGCGCAGCCGACGATTATCGCACGGATTGGAAAAATGCGCGGGTTTTCCCCTGGAAGCTTCAGGGTACCAGCTTCAGGAAATGTTCGCGGTAGTGCACGAGTTCGTCGATCGACTCCTGCACGTCGGCCAGGGCCGTGTGCTTCTGCTGCTTCTTGAAGGCGCTGTAGACCTCGGGCCGCCAGCGCCGGGCCAGCTCCTTGAGCGTGCTGACGTCGAGGTTGCGGTAGTGGAAGAAGGCTTCCAGTTTCGGCATGTACTTGACCAGGAAGCGCCGGTCCTGGCCGATGGTGTTGCCGCACATCGGCGTCGCCCCCTTGGACACGTACTGGGCCAGGAAGGCCAGGATCTGCGCCTCGGCGTCGGCCTCGCTCAGGGTCGAGGCCTTCACTTTGTCGATCAGGCCGCTGCGGCCATGCGTGCCCTTGTTCCAGGCGTCCATCCTGTCGAGCTGGGCGTCGCTCTGGTGGATCACCAGCACCGGGCCCTCGATGCGCGGCTCGAGACTGGGGCCGGTCACGACCACGGCGATCTCGAGCAGGCGCTCGGTCTCGGGGTCCAGGCCGGTCATTTCACAGTCGATCCAGACCAGGTTCTGGTCCGATTTGGCAAGGGTCGGTGCGGGGGTCTCAAGGGCTTCGCTCATGGCCCGGATTGTCGCCCATGGCCGCGGGCGGCTTAAACTCGGCGTCCATGCCCGAGCACTTCCCTCCTTCCCCGCTGCTGACGCTGGTCTTCGCCGTGGCGCTGCTGACCAGCCTGGTCCTGAAGTTCTGGCTGGCCACGCGCCAGGTCCGCCACGTGGCGCGCCACCGCGCGGCCGTGCCGGCGGCCTTCGCCAGCCGCATCCCGCTGGCCGCGCACCAGAAGGCCGCCGACTACACCATCGCCAAGGCGCGCCTGGGCCTGCTGGAGCTGGCGCTGGGCGCCGTGGTGCTGCTGGGCTGGACGCTGCTGGGCGGGCTGCACGCGCTGAACCAGGCGCTGCTGGCCGCGCTGGGCCCGCTGGGCGGCATGGCCCAGCAGCTGGCCCTGCTGGCCGCCTTTGCGCTGATCAACGGCCTGATCGAGCTGCCGCTGTCGCTCTACCAGACCTTCGTGGTCGAGCAGCGCTTCGGCTTCAACAAGATGACCTGGCAGCTGTGGCTGAGCGACCTGCTCAAGTCGGCCGCGGTCGGCGCCCTGATCGGCCTGCCGCTGGCGGCGCTGGTGCTGTGGCTGATGGGCGCGGCCGGCCCGCTGTGGTGGCTGTGGACCTGGGGCGTGTGGATGGGCTTCAACCTGCTGCTGCTGCTGGTCTACCCCAGCTTCATCGCACCGCTGTTCAACAAGTTCCAGCCGCTGGAGGACGAGTCGCTGAAGGCGCGCGTCACCGCGCTGATGGCGCGCTGCGGCTTCGCGGCCAAGGGCCTGTTCGTGATGGACGGCAGCCGCCGCAGCGCCCATGCCAACGCCTATTTCACCGGTTTCGGCCGGTCCCGGCGCGTGGTGTTCTACGACACCCTGCTGCGCCAGCTGGCGCCCGGCGAGGTCGAGGCCGTGCTGGCGCACGAGCTGGGCCACTTCAAGCGCCGCCACATCGTCAAGCGCATCGCGGCCATGTTCGCACTGAGCCTGGCCGGTTTCGCGCTGCTGGGCTGGCTGTCCACGCGCAGCTGGTTCTACACGGGCCTAGGAGTCCTGCCCAACATGAACAGCGTCCCCAACGACGCCCTGGCTCTGCTGCTGTTCGTGCTGGTGGTGCCGGTGTTCTCGTTCTTCGTCACCCCGCTGTTCGCCCAGCTGTCGCGCCGCCACGAGTTCGAAGCCGACGCCTATGCGGTCGCGCAGACCAATGGGCAGGACCTGTCTGCGGCCCTGCTCAAGCTCTACGCGGACAACGCGTCCACACTCACGCCCGACCCGCTGTACGTGCGCTTCTACTATTCCCACCCGCCGGCCGCCGAGCGCCTGGCGCGGCTGGCCATCGCCTGAGGAACCACGCATGAGCGACGACGCCCTCCCCCCTGTGCCCGCGCGCCGCGCGCTGGGCGCCACCGAGATCGTGACGGCGCTGTCACGACTGCAAGGCTGGAGCCTGAGCGGCGACGGCGACGCGGTCGCGATCGAGAAGACCTGGCGCTTCGCCAACTTCCACGAGACCATGGCCTTCGTCAACGCCGTGGCCTTCATCGCGCACCGCCAGGACCACCATCCCGTCCTCTCGGTCCATTACAGCCGCTGCGTGGTGCGCTTCGCCACGCGCGACGCCAAGGGCGTGACCGCGCTCGACTTCGCCTGCGCGGCCCTGGTCGACGCGCTGCATGCCTGAACGTCCGGGAAAGGACCACCCCTTGCCGCAACGCCCCACCTCCCAACCGAGCGGCCTGGTGGTCGCCAGCTACGGCCGGCATTGCCTGGTCGAGACCGAGGACGGCCGGCGCCTGATCTGCCACCCGCGCGGCAAGAAGAGCCAGGCCGTGGTCGGCGACCGCGTGCAGTGGCAGCCCACGGGCGACGAGGGCACGATAGAGAAGGTGCTGGAGCGGCGCAACCTGCTGTACCGCCAGGACGAGATCCGCACCAAGTCCTTCGCCGCCAACCTGGACCAGGTGCTGATCCTGATCGCGGCCGAGCCCGAGTTCTCGGCCAGCCAGCTCTCACGCGCGCTGATCGCGGCCGAGGCCGAGCACATCCCGCCGCTGATCGCGCTGAACAAGAGCGACCTGGTCGAGCCCTTCGAGCGCGCCTGGGCGCGCCTGCAGCCCTACCGCCAGATGCACTACGGCGTGCTGCCGCTGTCGCTGCGCCTGTCCGGCGAGGTCGACCGCGAGCACCTGCTCAAGCACCTGCGCGGCAAGACCACGCTGGTGCTGGGCCCCTCGGGTTCGGGCAAGAGCACGCTGATCAACCTGCTGGTGCCGGGCGCGACGGCGGAAACCGGCGAGATCTCGCAGGCGCTGAACTCGGGCCGGCACACCACCACCAGCACCACCTGGTACTGGGTGGAGCGGCCCAGCGGCACGGCGCTGATCGACTCACCCGGTTTCCAGGAGTTCGGCCTGCACCACATAGCCCCGGCGCAGCTGGTGGCCTACATGCCGGACCTCAAGCCCCATGTTGAGCACTGCCGCTTCTACAACTGCACGCACCGCCACGAGCCGGGCTGCGGCGTGATCGCGGCGGTGGAGACCGAGGGCCAGGCGGGCGCGCCGGACACGATCAGCGCCCAGCGCTACAAGATCTACTGCGATCTCTACGACGAGCTGAGCCAGCCGCGTTATTGAGCCGCTAGCGCCTGGCCGCGCCGAGGATGTCGGTGAGCGCCTGCACCAGCGCGTCGCACTGGGCCGGCGTGCCCACGCTGATGCGCAGGTACTGGGCGATACGCGGCGTCTTGAAGTGGCGCACCAGCACCGCACGCGCGCGCAAGGCCGCCGCCAGCGCCGCGGCGTCCTGCGCCGGATGGCGCGCGAACAGGAAGTTGGCCTGCGAGGGCAGCACCTCGAAGCCCAGGTCCTCCAGCTGCAGCACCAGGCCCTCGCGGCTGTGCATCACGGCCTGGCGGGTCTGCTCGAAGTAGGCCTGGTCCTCGATCGCGGCGCGCGCGCCGGCCTGGGCCAGGCGGTCCAGCGGGTAGGAGTTGAAGCTGTTCTTGACCCGCTCCAGCGCGTCGATCAGCGGCCGCTGGCCGCAGGCGAAGCCCACGCGCAGGCCGGCCAGCGAGCGCGACTTGGACAGGGTTTGCACCACCAGCAGGTTGGGATGGCGTGCGATCAGGCCCAGGGCGCTCTCGCCGCCGAAATCGATGTAGGCCTCGTCGACCAGCACCACGCGGTCCGGACAGGCCCGCAGCAGCTGCTCGATCTGGTCCAGCGTCAGCCCGATGCCGGTCGGCGCGTTCGGGTTTGCCAGCACCAGGCCGGCGCAGCCCTGGGCCGCGCGGCGGGCCAGCGCCGCCACGGCTATGCGCAGCTGCTCGTCGAGCGGCTGCAGTTCGGCCGCAATGCCGTACAGGCCGCAGTAGACCTGGTAGAAGCTGTAGGTGATGTCCGGCACCAGCAGCGGCTGGCGCTGCTGGAAGAAGGCGAAGAAGGCGTGGGCCAGCACCTCGTCCGAGCCGTTGCCGACGAACACCTGGCCGACGTCCAGGCCATGCTGGGCCGCGATGGCCTCGCGCAGCGCCACCGACTCGGGATCGGGGTAGAGCTGCAAGCCCTGGCGCGCCGCGTCCTGGATCGCCGCGATCACGCGCGGCGAGGGCGGGTAAGGGTTCTCGTTGGTGTTGAGCTTGACCAGGTCGGGCACGCGCGGCTGCTCGCCGGGCACATAGGGCACGAGCTGGCCCACGATGGGGCTCCAGAACGAAGGCGATGAACTCACGGAAATTCCTTGCATGAGGGTCGACCGCACGCCGACCCCGGGGAAACGACTCAGCCCAGCAGGCGCGCCAGCGTCAGCAGCGCGAGCAGCAGCATCCACATCACCACGGTGCGCCAGACCAGGCCCACCACCTGGGCCAGGTGCGCAGCCTCGGGCTCGCGCCCCGGCGTGCTTTCGCTGTCGGCTTCTGAGGGCGTGCCGTCGCCACCGGCCAGTTCGGGCTCCGGCTCGGCCTGGCTGGGCGCCACCGCCTTGAGCGCCTCGCCGCCCAGGCGCACGTTGATCGCGCCCGAGGTCGCGGCCAGGATCACGCCGTCGTTGTCGTTGGGAAAGCGCTGCGCCTGGTTGCGCCAGCTGTCCAGCGCCTCCTCGAAGCTGCCGACCACGGCAAAGCCCAGGGCCGTGATGCGCGCGGGCAGCCAGTCGATCAGGCCCCAGGCGCGGGCTGCCACGCCCTGCAGCGCGGCGCTCACCGGCTGACCGACCACGCGGCCCTTGTAGTGCCAGTAGCGAGCGACGAACTCGCTCATGCGGTAGAACACCGCGCCCGCCGGTCCCAGACCCAGCACCGCCAGCAGCGAATAGCAGGCCAGCACGCCGAACACATGGCGGTGCGCGGCCAGCACCGAGTACTCGATCACGTGGCGCACGATCTCGCTGCGCGGCAGCTCGCTGGCGTCGACCTGCTGCCACTGCGCCAGCAGCTCGCGCGCCAGGGCCTCGTCGCCCGCCTCCAGCGCGTCGCGAATTTCGGTGAAATGGTGGCTGAACTGGCGGAATCCCAGCGTGACGTAGAGCAGCGCCACATGCCAGAGCACGGCAAACGGCCAGCCCAGCGTCGCGGCCAGAAACCAGTCCACCAGCAGCGCCACCAGCGCCGGCACGCCCGCCGCCAGGCTCCAGGCCAGCCAGCCGTGGTGGGCCTTGCCGGCATCGAAATTGCGACTGATCCAGCGCGCCCAGCCGCGCAGTGCGGCATGCACCGGATTGTGTCGTCCCAGCGGCCTCACCTGCTCGAGCAGCAGGGCAAACAGGATGGCGAAGAAACTCATGGGCGCATCATAACGAGCGAGGGTGACACACCGCCGCCCGATGCGAAGCTCAGGCCGGCGCCGGACCACCCAAGCCGGACTGGGCCCCTCGGGGGCCGACCCATTCAGGCGGAGAGGAAGCGGTAGAAGTTGCGCAGCATGGCGGCCGTGGCGCCCCAGATGAAGCGCTCGACGGCCTGCGGCGCGGCCGTCTGGCCCGGCGCCGCGGGCCGCGGCTCGTAGTACGGCATGGAGAACCACTCGCGCCGGTAGCCCTCCCACTCGAACACATGGCGGTGGTGGTTGGCCGGGTTCATCAGGAACTCGAGCGGCACCTCGAACACGTCGGCCACCTCGTGCGGGTTGGGCCGCAGCGCGAAGCCGGGCTGCACCAGGGCCACCACCGGGGTGACGATGAAGGCCGTGCCCGTGGTGTAGGTCGGAAGCATGCCGATCACCTGGACATGGCCCGCCTCCAGGCCGACCTCCTCCCAGGCCTCGCGCAGCGCCGTGTCGGCCGCATCGGCGTCGGCCTCGTCGGCCTTGCCGCCGGGAAAGGCGATCTGGCCCGAGTGGGTCGACAGCTGGGCCGTGCGTTCGGTCAGCAGCACCGTGGGCCGGCTGGCCTGCGGGCCGTGCATGACCAGGGGCACCAGCACTGCGGCGTGCGCCGGCGCGCGGTCGGCAAACAGCTTCTCCAGCACCAGCTCGGGCTGCCAGCTGGGCGGGCGGGCAAAGCGCTCGACCAGAGCCTGTGGCGCCAGCCGTTCGGGCGCCACGCGCGGCAGGTGGGCGTCGATGCCGATCACCGGCACCAGGCGCGGGTCGAAGTGGGGCAGCTTGGACAGGGGCGTGACGGACATGGCGTGACCATCCCAGCATAGCAGGCGGCCAATCGGCATAGGGGGCCTCCATGATCGGAGGCACCCCTGCCACACCACCCGGCATGCGGGTCCGCACCGGGCGGTTCGAGAGCTTGAGGTCATGACAGCCTTGGCACTCC
>SCMQ01000046.1 GCA_005503335.1 Comamonadaceae bacterium 2FH | reverse complement strand
CGCTGGTGTCCATCCACCAGCACCTCCAGTGTTCCGCTTGAACCGCCGTATGCGGAACCGCACGTACGGTGGTGTGAGAGGGCTGAGGGGGTAACCCCTCACCCTACTCAATTGCGCGGGTGCTTCCTGCCTTGTCGCAGCTCGCCACGCCTTCAAGGAAACCCTTGTGCGCCCGCGCGCAGGCTCTGCTAGCATGAATTCGTCGCTGCACCGCGCCGATTCATGCCTGCCTTCAGACTGCGCTGCCCGTTGCCGGCCGTGATCGCCTGGGTCACGGTCGAGCCCAAGACTTGCCCGCGCGTGCGCCGGGTGGAGGGCGATTGAGATGTCGGCGCCGCGCCTGCGGGTCCACGGACGTGCCTTCGCGCAGATCGCGCAGCTGCATCCCGAGCTGACGGCCTTGCGGCGCGAACTGCATGCCCATCCCGAGCTCGGCTTCGAGGAGGTCTACACCGCGAACCGCGTAGCCCAGGCGCTCAAGCTCTGCGGCGTGGACGAGGTGCACACCGGCATCGCCAGCACCGGGGTGGTGGGCGTGATCCACGGCCGCAGCCGCTCCAGCGGCGCCATGCTGGGCTTGCGCGCCGACATGGATGCCCTGCCCCTGACCGAGCACAACGACTTCGCCTGGAGGTCGGCCAGGCCGGGGCACATGCATGCCTGCGGCCACGACGGCCACACGGCCATGCTGGTGGGCGCGGCGCGCTACCTGGCGGCCACGCGCGACTTCGACGGCACGGCGGTGCTGATTTTTCAGCCCGGCGAGGAAGGCTTCGGCGGCGCGCGCCGCATGATCGAGGAGGGCCTGTTCGAGCGCTTCCCGGTGCAGTCGGTCTACGCCATGCACAACTGGCCGGCCCTGCTGCCGGGTCAGGTCGGCGTCAACGCGGGCCCGATGATGGCGGCGTCCGACCGCGTCACGATAGAGATCACGGGGCGCGGCGGCCATGGCGCCCATCCTTACCAGACCGTGGACCCGGTGCTGGTCGCGGGCCATGTCATCACGGCGGTGCAGAGCATCGTCGCGCGCAATGTGCGGCCCATGGACAGCGCCGTGATCAGCCTGTGCGCCATGCAGGCGGGCGACATGGGCGCCATGAGCGTGATTCCCGGCAAGGCCACCCTGGTCGGGACGGTGCGCAGCTTCAGCGCCGAGGTGCGCGACCTGGTCGAGCAGCGCCTGCACGACCTGTGCGGCGCCGTGGCGCTGGGTTTCGGCGCCGCGGCCACGGTGAACTACGAGCGCATGTACCCCGCCACCATCAATCCCGAACCCGAGGCGCGTTTTGCGGCCGAAGTGGCCCAGGCCCTGGTCGGGGAGGAGCATGTGCTGCACGAGCTCGAGCCCAGCATGGGCGCGGAGGACTTTTCCTTCATGCTGCAGGTCAAGCCCGGCGCCTACCTGCGCATCGGCCAGGGTGGCGAAGGCAGCTGCGTGCTGCACAACAGCCGCTACGACTTCAACGACGAGATCCTGCCGCTGGGCGCCGCCCTGCATGCCAGCCTGGTCGAGGCGGCCATGCCGCTGCAGCAGCCCTGAGCGGCGGCGATCGATGGGCGCGCCATGAACCTCCTGTCCGCCGCGTTCCGGGCCCTGATGTGCGGCATCCTGGCCGCTGCCGGCCTCGCGGCGGCCAACACCGTGCGCATTGCCAACCAGGGCGACGCGCTCTCCATGGACCCGCATTCGCTCAACGAGTCGCTGCAGCTGAGCCTGACCGGCAATGTCTACGAGCCGCTGCTGGGGCGCAACAAGGACCTCAGCCTCATGCCGGCGCTGGCCACCGCCTGGCGCCAGACCTCGCCCCTGGTCTGGCGCTTCGAGCTGCGCCAGGGCGTGAGCTTTCACGATGGCACGCCCTTCGGTGCCGACGACGTGGTGTTCTCGTTCCAGCGCGCGGCCGGCGAGGGCTCCGACATGCGAAGCCACCTCAACGAGATCAGGGAGGTGCGCAAGCTTGGCGACTTCGCGGTGGAGATCGAGACCCGGCTGCCCAACCCCATCCTGCCCGAGCTGCTCTCGCAGCTCTACATCATGAGCCGCAAGTGGTGCGAGACCAACCAGGCGCTCAGGCCGGTGGACCGGCGCCAGGGCATAGAGAACGCGGCCTCGTTCCGCGCCAATGGCACGGGGCCGTTCCGACTGCGCGAGCGTCTGCCCGAGGCGAAGACCGTGTTCGTGCGCCACGCCGCCTATTGGGGGGAGATCGAGGGCAACGCGGCCGAGATCGTCTTCCTGCCGATCCGCGACGACGCGGCGCGCGTGGCGGCCCTGCTGTCGGGCGAGGTCGAGGTGATGGAGCCGGTGCCGGTGCAAGACATCGCCCGTGTCAATGCCTCGGCCGCGGCGCGCGTGGTCACCGGGCCCGAGCTGCGCACCCTGTTCCTGGGCATGGACCAGTGGCGTGACGAGCTGCTGTACGCCAGCGTCAAGGGCCGCAACCCGTTCAAGGACCGGCGCGTGCGCCAGGCCTTCTACCAGGCGATCGACATCGAGGCCATACGCCGGGCCGTGATGCGCGGCGCGGCCACGCCGACGGCGCTGATGGTGGGCCCGGGCATCAACGGCTTCCCTAGCGCGCTCAACAAGCGCCTGCCGCACGACCTCGCGGCGGCGCGCAAGCTGATGGCCCAGGCGGGCTACGGCCAGGGCTTCGAGCTGGACCTGGACTGCCCGAACGACCGCTACGTCAACGACGCGCGCATCTGCCAGGCCGTGGCCAGCCAGCTCGCCCGCATCAACGTGCGCATCCGCCTGCAGGTCCAGCCCAAGAGCGGCTATTTCCCCAAGCTGCTGCGCCGCGACACCAGCTTCTACCTGCTCGGTTGGGCGCCCGGCACCTACGATGCGCACAACGCGCTGAATGCCCTGATGGCCTGCCCGGACGAGCAGGGCGCGGGCCAGTACAACCTGGGTGGCTACTGCAACCCGCGCGTCGACGAACTGATGCACCGCATCCAGTCCGAGCCCGACCGGTCCCGCCGCAACGCCCTGATCCGCGAGGCCTTCGAGCTGCACGCCGCGGATATAGGCCACCTGCCGCTGCACCAGCAGGCCCTGGCCTGGGGCGTGAGCCGGCGCGTGTCCCTGGTGCAGCTGGCGGACAACGCCATGCCCTTCAGGTACATCGCCATCAAGTAGCGGCGGCAGCGCGCCGCTGCTCAGCAGCCTGCTCAGGTATAGCGCTTGTTGCGCAGGTTGTTCTTCATCTCGCGCAATATCGGCTGCAGCTGGCCGCCGATGCGCAGCGCCACGCAGGTGGCCAGCACGTCGACGATCATCAGGTGCAGGAGGCGCGAGACCATGGGGCTGTAGCGGTCGTAGCCCTCGGGGTGGTCGGCCGCCAGGTGGATGTGGCCGGCGCTGGCCAGCGGCGAGCCCGAGGCGGTGATGACGATGGTCGTGGCGCCGTTCTTGCGCGCGATGTCGCAGGCGTCCATCAGGTCGCGCGTGCGGCCCGAGTTGGAGATCACCACCACGCAGTCGCCGGGCCCCAGCATGGAGGCGCTCATCACCTGCATGTGGCCGTCGCTGTAGGCGATGGCGTTGACGCCGAGCCGGAAGAACTTGTGCTGCGCGTCCTGCGCCACGATGCCCGAGTTGCCGACGCCGTAGAACTCGATGCGGCGCCCGGTCTTGTGCGTGGCTGCCAGCGCCTCGGCAGCCTTCTCGAGCGCGTAGCTGCTGGCGTCGTTGCGGTACTTGAGGAAGGCCGCCACCGTGTTGTCGATCACCTTGACCAGCACATCGCTGGTCTTGTCGTCGGCGTCCACGCTGCGGTGGATGAAGGGCACGCCCTCGCTAACGCTGCCGGCCAGCTTGAGCTTGAAGTCGGACAGGCCGTCGTAGCCCATGCTGCGGCAAAAGCGCACCACGGTGGGCTTGCTCACATGGGCCATGTCGGCCAGCTCGGTGACCGGCAGCTTGGCAAAGGCGCGCGGGTCGGCCAGCACGAGCTTGCCCACGCGCTGCTCGGCAGGCGCCAGCGAGGGCAGGGAAGCCCTGATTCGGTCCAGCATGGTGCTCACTCGGATCCTTCCGTTATTCGTTATGGTGTGTCTGGGCGCGAAGCTTACGCCTCCTCGCTCCAGCAGAAGCCGTCGCGCGCGATCATCGCGCTGGCCGCGCTCGGGCCCCAGGTGCCGGTGGCGTAGGGGCGCGGTCCCTCGGTGTCGCGGGCCCAGTGATCGAGGATGGGCTCGACCCAGCGCCAGGCCTCTTCCTGCTCGTCGCTGCGCACGAACAGGTTGAGCCGGTCGTCCAGCACGTCGAGCAGCAGGCGCTCGTAGGCGCCCACGCGCTCGGTGCCGAAGCGCTTGTCGAAGTCGAGGTCCAGGTGGGCGGGGCTCAGCATCTGCGCCGTGCCGCGCGCCTGGCGCTGGTGCTGGCCTTCGGCGAACAGGTGCAGCTCCAATCCGTCCTTGGGCTGCAGGTGGATCGCGAGCTGGTTGGCGGCGCCGCGCGGGGTCTGGAAGATGGCGTGCGGGGTGGGGCGGAAGTTGACCACGATATGGGCCTCGCGCGCGGCCAGGCGCTTGCCGGTGCGGATGTAGAAGGGCACGCCGGCCCAGCGCCAGTTGGCGATCTCGGTGCGCAGCGCGACGAAGGTCTCGGTGCGGCTGGTCGGGCTCACGCCCTTTTCCTCGCGGTAGGCCGGCATGCTGCGGCCGTTCACCCCGCCCGCCGCGTACTGCCCGCGCACCACATGTTGCGACAAGGTCTCGGGCGTCCAGGCTTTCAGCGAGCGCAGCACCTTGAGCTTCTCGTCGCGGATGGCGTCGGCATGGGCGTTGATCGGCGGCTCCATGCCGATCGCGCACAGCAGCTGCAGCGCGTGGTTCTGCACCATGTCGCGCAGCGCGCCGGTGCTTTCGTAGAAGGCGCCGCGCTTTTCCACGCCAAGCTCCTCGGCGATCGTGATCTGGATGTTGGCGATGGTCTCGCGCCGCCACAGTGGCTCGAACAGCGCGTTGCCGAAGCGCAGCGCGAACAGGTTCTGCACCGCCGGCTTGCCCAGGTAGTGGTCGATGCGGAACACCTGCCGCTCCTCGAACACCTGGCGCACGCTGGCGTTGATGGCGCGGTTGGAGGCCAGGTCGTGGCCCAGCGGCTTTTCCAGCACGATGCGGGTCTGCGGCGTGTTCAGGCCGGCCGCGGCGAGCTCCTCGCAGACCGTGGTGAACAGCGCGGGCGCGGTGGCCAGGTACATCACCACGGTCTCGGCGTTGCGTTCGCGCAGCCGCTCGGCCAGGCGGCCGTAGTCGGCCGGGTTGGACAGGTCCACGCGCACATAGTGCAGCAGCTCGGCGAAGCGCGCGAACTCCTCGGCGCTGGGGCGCTTGGCGCCCTCCACCTCGGCGAAGCGCGACTGGATCAGCGCGCGGTACTGGGCGTCGCTAAGGTCGTCGCGCGCCACGCCGATGATGCGCCCGCCCTCGGGCAGCGAGCCGTGGCGGAAGGCCTGGAACAGGGCGGGCATGAGTTTGCGCCACACCAGATCGCCGGTGCCGCCGAAGAAAACGAGATCGAAAGACATGGTTGTTTGCCGGTTACATGAAAATTGAGCTTGGAATGTAACTTTGTTTCATCGATAATTCAAGCATGACCCAGCTCGACACCCTGAAAAAGTTCACCACCGTGGTCGCCGACACCGGTGATTTCCGGCAATTGGCCCAATTCCAGCCCCAGGACGCGACGACCAATCCCTCGCTGATCCTCAAGGCCGTGCAGAAGGCCGAGTACGCGCCGCTGCTGCGCGAGACCGTGGCGCGCTTTCGCGGCGAGCCGCTGCCGGAGGTGATGGACCGGCTGCTGGTGCGCTTTGGCTGCGAGATCCTGTCGCTGATCCCGGGCCGGGTGTCGACCGAGGTCGACGCGCGCCTGAGCTTCGACACCCAGGCCACGGTGACGCGGGCCGAGCGCCTGATCGAGATGTACCAGGCCGAGGGCGTGCACATCGACCGCGTGCTGATCAAGGTCGCCGCCTCCTGGGAGGGCATACAGGCGGCGGCCCAGCTCGAGCGCCGCGGCATCCACACCAACCTGACCCTGCTGTTCTCGTTCTGCCAGGCCGTGGCCTGCGGCCAGGCCAAGGTGCAGCTGATCTCGCCCTTCGTGGGGCGGATCTACGACTGGTACAAGAAGTCGGCCGGCGCGGCCTGGGACGAGGCGGCCCAGGCGGGCGCCAACGACCCAGGGGTGCAGTCGGTGCGCCAGATCTACAACCACTACAAGCATTTCGGCATCGCCACCGAGGTCATGGGCGCGAGCTTCCGCAACCTGGGCCAGATCCAGGCCCTGGCCGGCTGCGACCTGCTGACCATCAGCCCCGAGCTGCTGAGCGCATTGGCGGCCAGCGAGGCGCCGCTCACGCGCGCGCTCGACGCCGAGGCCGCTCGGGCCATGGACCTGCCGCCCGTGCAGTACGACGAGGCGGGCTTCCGCTTCGCGCTCAACGAGGATGCCATGGCGACCGAGAAGCTGGCCGAGGGCATACGCGCCTTCTGTGTCGACGCGGTCAAGCTCGAACAACTGCTGCTCGCGGCCTGAGGGGGACGCCATGGATGCCATGAACCGGCCGCGCTGCGACCAGACGCCCGCTTGGGCGCTGCTGCAGCAGCATTTCCAACAAGTGCGCGGCTTCGACCTGCGCGAGGCCTTCGCCGCCGACGCCCAGCGCTTCGAGCGCTTCAGCCAGAAGGCGCCTCATGTGTTCGCCGACCTGTCCAAGAACCGCATCGACGACCAGGCCGAGGCGCTGCTGCTGCAGCTGGCGCGCGAATGCGGCCTGGCCGAACACCGCGACGCCATGTTCGCGGGCGAGCCGATCAACGCCACCGAGGGCCGCGCCGTGCTGCACACGCTGCTGCGCGCGCCCGACGAGCTGCCGCCCGGCGCCCCGGCCGGGCTGGCGGCGCACCATGCCGAGATGCTCGCCACGCGAGAGGCCATGCTGGCCTATGCCGAGCAGGTGCGCGCCGACGCCGCCATCACCGACGTGGTCAACATCGGCATCGGCGGCTCCGACCTGGGGCCGAAGATGGCGGTGGCGGCCCTGGACGATTTCGTGGTGCCGGGCAAGCGCTTTCACTTCGTCTCCAACGTCGATGGCCACGAGCTGGCGGCCCTGCTGCCCCGGCTCAAGCCCGCCAGCACCCTGTTCCTGATTGCGTCCAAGACCTTCACCACGGCCGAGACCCTGACCAACGCGCGCTCGGCGCGGCGCTGGTTCGAGCAAGGCGGCGGGCGTGACGTGGCGCGGCATTTCGCCGCGCTGACCACCAACGTAGCGGCCGCGCGCGCCTTCGGCATCACCACCAGCTTCGGCTTCTGGGACTGGGTCGGTGGTCGCTACTCGCTGTGGTCGGCGATCGGCCTGCCGCTCGCGATCGCGATCGGCGCCCAGGGCTTCCGCGCGCTGCTGGCCGGCGCGCACGCGATGGACCGCCATTTTTGCGAGGCGCCGCTGGCAGCCAACCTGCCGGTGCGCCTGGGCCTGCTCGACCTCTGGTACCGCAACTTCCACGGCTTCACCAGCCGCAACATCGCGCCCTACCACAGCGCGCTGCGCTACGTGCCCGCCTACCTGCAGCAGCTCGAGATGGAGAGCAACGGCAAGCGCGTGGACCTGCGCGGCCAGGCCCTGCCTTTCGGCAGCTCGCCGGTGCTCTGGGGCGAGCCCGGCACCAACGGCCAGCACGCCTTCTTCCAGATGCTGCACCAGGGCACGGACGTGATTCCTCTGGAGTTCGTCGCCGTGCGCCAGGCCTCGCACGCGCTCGACGGCCACCACGCCCAGCTGCTGGCCAACGCGCTGGCCCAGGCCCAGGCCCTGATGCTGGGCAAGAGCGACGCGGGCGGCCACCGCCACTTCACCGGCAACCGGCCCAGCAGCTTCCTGCTGCTGGACCGGCTCACGCCCGAGAGCCTGGGTGCGCTGATCGCGCTGCAGGAGCACCGCGTGTTCGTCAGCGGCTCGCTCTGGGGCATCAACAGCTTCGACCAGTGGGGCGTGGAGCTCGGCAAGGTGCTGGCGCGCGACATCGAGCCACGCCTGGCCAGCGGCGACCTCGCGGGCCTGGACGGCTCCACCGCCGGCCTGCTGACCCGCCTGCGCGCTGCCTGAGCCTGCGCCAGGCCCAAACAAAAACCCCGCAGCGCTTGCGCGTTGCGGGGTTTTTTGTTTGCCGTCGAGTGCCTGTGACGACACTCGACGCCGCATGAGGCTCAGGCCTAGGCGCAAGGGCGCAGACAGTAGCAGCGCTACGACAAGCCCTTGCAACGACGGCCTGGAGCCTCAGGCAAGGAGCGACATTACATGCCCATGTCGCCCATGCCGCCCATGCCACCCATGCCGCCAGGCATGCCGCCAGCACCGGACTCTTCCTTCGGCGCCTCGGCCACCATGGCTTCGGTGGTCAGCATCAGCGAGGCCACGGAAGCGGCGTTCTGCAGCGCGGTACGGGTCACCTTGGTCGGGTCCAGGATGCCCATCTCGATCATGTCGCCGTAGGTGTCGTTGGCGGCGTTGAAGCCGTAGTTGCCCTTGCCGGCCAGCACGGCGTTGACCACCACGCTCGGCTCGCCGCCGGCGTTGTAGACGATCTCGCGCAGCGGGGCTTCGATGGCCTTGAGCACCAGCTTGATACCGGCGTCCTGGTCATGGTTGTCACCCTTGATGTCGCCAGCGGCCTGACGGGCGCGCAGCAGGGCCACGCCGCCACCGGCCACGATGCCCTCTTCCACCGCAGCGCGGGTGGCGTGCAGCGCGTCTTCCACGCGGGCCTTCTTTTCCTTCATCTCGACTTCGGTGGCGGCACCGACCTTGATCACGGCCACGCCGCCGGCCAGCTTGGCCACGCGCTCTTGCAGCTTCTCGCGGTCGTAGTCGCTGGTGGCTTCCTCGATCTGGACGCGGATCTGCTTGACGCGCGCCTCGATGTCAGCGGCAGCGCCGGCGCCGTCGATGATGATGGTGTTTTCCTTGCCCACTTCGATGCGCTTGGCCTGGCCCAGGTCGGCCAGGGTCACCTTCTCGAGCGTCAGGCCCACTTCCTCGGCGATGACCTTGCCGCCGGTCAGGATGGCGATGTCTTCCAGCATGGCCTTGCGGCGGTCGCCGAAGCCAGGCGCCTTGACGGCCACCACCTTCAGGATGCCGCGGATGGTGTTGACCACCAGGGTCGCCAGGGCTTCGCCCTCGACTTCCTCGGCGATGATCAGCAGCGGACGGCCGGCCTTGGCCACGGCTTCCAGCGTGGGCAGCAGGTCACGGATGTTGCTGATCTTTTTGTCGAACAGCAGCACGAAGGGGTTGTCCAGCAGCGCGGACTGCTTCTCGGGATTGTTGATGAAGTAGGGCGACAGGTAGCCGCGGTCGAACTGCATGCCTTCCACGACATCCAGCTCGTTGTTCAGGCTCTTGCCGTCTTCGACGGTGATCACGCCTTCCTTGCCGACCTTGTCCATCGCGTTGGCGATGATCTCGCCGATCGAGGTGTCGCTGTTGGCGGAGATGGAGCCGACCTGGGCGATTTCCTTGGAGGTGGTGGTGGGCTTGGAAGCCTGCTTGAGCTGCTCGATCAGGGCCGTCACGGCCTTGTCGATGCCGCGCTTGAGGTCCATCGGGTTCATGCCGGCGGCCACGTACTTCATGCCTTCGCGCACGATGGCCTGGGCCAGCACGGTGGCGGTGGTGGTGCCGTCGCCGGCGTTGTCAGAGGTTTTGGAAGCGACTTCCTTGACCATCTGGGCGCCCATGTTCTGCAGCTTGTCCTTGAGCTCGATCTCCTTGGCCACGGACACGCCGTCCTTGGTCACGGTGGGGGCGCCGAAGCTGCGCTCGAGCACCACGTTGCGGCCCTTGGGGCCCAGGGTGACCTTGACCGCGTTGGCCAGGATGTTCACGCCTTCGACCATGCGGTGACGGGCGTCGGAACCGAAAACTACGTCTTTTGCTGCCATGTTGAGAATCTCCGAAAGAATGGGTGCAGTTGGATAAGGAACTTGTCGAGAAAAGAATTGCGTAGCGAGCGGCTCACAGGCTAGGCGGACGGAGCGCAACCACCGGAACGTACTTCATGTACGTGAGGATGGTGAGCACCGCCCAACGACGCATGTGAGTCGCGCAGTAGCAATTACTTCTCGACGACCGCGAACAGGTCGTCTTCCTTCATGACCAGCAGTTCGTCGCCATCGACCTTGACGGTCTGGCCACTGTACTTGCCGAACAGGACGCGGTCGCCGACCTTCACGCTCATGGCGGACAGTTCGCCCTTGTCGTTCTTCTTGCCCGGGCCGACGGCCAGCACTTCACCCTGGTCGGGCTTTTCGGCGGCGTTGTCGGGGATCACGATGCCCGAAGCGGTTTTGGTTTCTTGTTCCAGGCGCTTGACGATCACGCGATCGGCGAGGGGGCGAAGTTTCATTGCATCTCCTTGGGTTTGAAACAACAGGTTGACATCAAAAAGCGCCGACTCCATGAGAAGTTAGCGCTGATTAACTTTGAAGCAGGGGTGTTAGCACTCCTGTCTTTCGAGTGCTAATGATAAAGGCTTTTGCGACGGTTTCAAGACGTCGATGCGCGAAGGGCTGGTGCCCGGTGGCTCCAGGTTCAGGCCCGGGCGAGTTTCTCGATGAGAGGGCCGGCCAGCGGCCACTCGCCATAACCCGAGGCAGGGTTCAGGTGGCCGACCTCGCCAAGGTCGAGCAGCTCGCTGCCCCAGTCCTGCGCCAGCGCCGACACGCGCACGAAGCTGCCCAGCGGGTCGTTGCGGCTGGCGGCGACCAGGCTGCGAAAGGGCAGGCGCTCGCGCGGCACGGGCAGCCAGCCGCTGGCGTCCAGCACCTGCAGCGTCGGGTAGCCTCCTGGCATGGGGCGGTCGAAGTCGGGCGGCGTGGCCAAAAGGGCGCCCCGCACCTTCGCGCCGTGGCTGGTCGCGCGCGCCCAGTGCGCCAGCATCACGCAGCCGCCGCTGTGCGCCACGATCAGCACCGGCCCCTCGATCTCGCTGATGGCGTGATCGATCGCCGCGACGCGGGCGCTGCAATCGAGCTCTTCGCGCCCCATGGGCGGGACCGCCCGGACATTCGGCAGGCGCGCCGCGAGCAGGGTCTGCCAGTGCTCGGCAACATGGTCGCGCAAGCCGGGAACGATCAGGACGGTGGGGTTGCGGGCGGTCATCGTGGACATCTCCAAGGGGGAGCAGCTGCACCGAGTGCCATGGCAGGCCCGCCGCCGCCTCGGGAGCCGTTGCCCAGCTGGGCCTTGCCGATCAGGCACCAGGGGCAGATCAGGTCCACACAGGCATGGCTCCGCAGCTTGCGCGCCATGGCTAGCGCGGGCTTTCTCAGGCGACCTTGCGCAGGAAGCCCTGCTGGCCGCCGTTGCGGTTGGGTGCGAAGCCGTTGGCCTGCAGGGTCTCCTCCACGGTGTCGTAGAAGACGCCGATCTTGCAGATCTCGCGCGCTTGGCTTGCCGTCGCGATCGGGCGGCCGAACTCGTGCGAGATGCGCACCAGCTGCTCGATCTGAGCCACCGTGCCCATCTTCTTCGTGCGCGACTGGTTCCACAGGTTGTCCTCGGTGCCGGTGCGCACGTGCAGGCCCATGGCGATGCCCATCATGTTGACCGGCAGCACGTTGAGCACCGAGCTTTCCACCGTCAGCACCGCGCCATCGGGCACGGCTCGCACGAAATTGGCCAGGTTGTAGATGTTGGGCGCGTCCATGCCGCCGCCGATGGCGACCCAGTTCAACACCAGCGGCCCCTTGTAGATGCCGCGCCGGATCAGCCGCTCTACGGACTCGAAGCTGTTGATGTTGTAGCACTGGAACTCGCTCTGGATGCCGGCGGCCGTCAGGCGGCGGATGTGCTCCTCGACCCAGCCGGGCTGGGCGGGCACGGTCATCTCCTTGTAGGCGTTGAAGACGGCCGGGTCTTCCATCGAGCTGCCCTGGATGTCCCGGTAGTCGAACTGCTCGAGGATGTTCATCTGCGAGGTGTTCACGGTCACCGTCACCTGGTCGGGCTTGGGGTCGAGCTCGGCCAGCATGTGGCGCGTGTCGTCGGAGAGCCACTTGGCGGCTGCGCCGTCGGTCTCCGGCGCGAAGCTGATGGAGCCGCCCACCTGGATGATCATCTCGGGCACGCGGGTGCGCACGCCGGCGATCAGCTCGTTGAACTTGGACAGGCGCTTGGAGCCCTTGCCATCCAGTTCGCGCACATGCAGGTGCAGCACCGTGGCGCCAGCGTTGTAGCAGTCCACCGCCTTCTGGATCTGCTCCTCCATCGTGACCGCAATGTCCTCGGGGAAGTCGGAAGGCATCCACGACGGCGCGTACGGGGCGGCCGTGATGATGAGCGGCTGTTGGTTTTCGGGGAACAGGTGTCCGTCGAGAAAGTTCATGCTGTGTCTCCTGGATGGGAAGGAAAAATGGGGATGGAGGTCAGAACACCTTGTCGCCGATGATGCCGGCGCGCTCCATCTTGCGATGGCAGGGCGGGTAGTCCATCACGGCGTAGTGCTGGGTGGCGCGGTTGTCCCAGATCGCCATGCTGTTCGGCTTCCAGCGCCAGCGCACCTGGTACTCGGGGATCATGGCCTGGTTGATCAGGTACTGCAGCAGCGCCGATCCACCCTGGGTGTAGTCCTGGCCGTAACGGACGTTTTCGGCCGTGTGGAAGTTGGTGAAATGGGTGGTGAAGGCGTTGACGAACAGGACCTTCTCGCCGGTCTCGGGGTGGGTGCGCACCACCGGGTGCTCGGCATCCGGGTACTGCGCCTTGAGCGCCAGGCGCTTTTCGATAGCCATGGCCGCGCCGAACGAGGCCTCTATGCTGTGCCGCGCGCGCAGGCCGGCGATCCGGGTCTTCACCTGCTCGGGCAGCTTTTCATAGGCCAGCGCCATGTTGGCCCACATGGTGTCGCCGCCGACCGGCGGGCATTCCACGCAGCGCAGCACGCAGCCCATGGGCGGCGCCTCGCGCCAGGTGGCGTCGCAGTGCCAGCTGTTCTCGTAGCGGTCGCCCGGCTGCTCGGGCGACTTGTAGATGCGCACCAGGCCCGGATGCTCGGGGTCGCTGCCGGCCACGGGGTGGTCCTCGAGCTCGCCGAAGCGGCGTGCGAAGGCCACATGCTCGGCGCGCGTGATGTCCTGGTCGCGCAGGAACAACACCTTGTGCTTGAGCAGCAAGGCCTTGATCTCGGCGAACAGGCCGTCGTCGCGCGCGGCGTCGGCCAGGTTCACGCCAACCAGCTCGGCGCCTATGGCGCAGGTCAGTGGTTCAACTCGCATCATGGATCTCCTGTGGGTTCTGGGCCTCAGATCACGAAGATGGACGAGCCCGTGGTCTTGCGCGACTCCAGGTCGCGATGGGCCTGCACCGCGTCCTGCAGCGCATAGTGCTGATTGATCTCTATCCTGATCCGGCCAGCCGCGATATGGCCGAAGATCTCGCCGGCCAGCTCGGCCTTCTCGGCCGGGTCGGCAATGTAGTCGGCCAGGGCCGGGCGCGTCAGGTAGAGCGAGCCCTTGCGCGCCAGGATCTGCGGGTCGAAGGGCGGGATGGTGCCGCTGGACGTGCCCACGCAGACCATGAGGCCGCGGCGCTTGAGCGAGTCCAGCGAGGCCATGAAGGTGGCCTTGCCCACGCTGTCGAACACCACGTCCGCGCCCACGCCGCCGGTCAGCTCGCGCACGCGCTTGGCCACGTCCTCGTGGCTGTAGTTGATGGTGTGGTCGCAGCCGTGGGCGCGCGCCAGCTCGGCCTTGGCCTCGGTGGAGACCGTGCCGATCACGGTCAGGCCCAGCAGCTTGGCCCACTGCGAGACGATCAGGCCCACGCCGCCGGCGGCCGCGTGCAGCAGCACCGTGTCACCGGCCTTGAACGGGTAGATGCGGCGCATCAGGTAGGCCGAGGTCAGGCCGCGCATGGTCATGGCCGCCGCGGTCTCGAAGGAAATCGCCTCGGGCAGCTTGATCAGCGGCGCCGCGTCGATCAGGCGGGAGGTGGCGTAGGCGCCCAGGGTGTTGATGAAGCCGGTGTAGCTCACGCGGTCGCCCACGGCGACATGGCTCACGCCCTCGCCGACCGCCTCGACCACCCCGGCCGCCTCGACACCCATGCCATTGGGCAGCGGAATCGGGTAGGTGCCGTTGCGGAAATAGGTATCGGCGTAGTTCAGGCCGACCGCGACATGGCGCAGCCGGACTTGGCCGGGGCCGGGCCGACCCACCTCGACGGCCTCGTAGCGCAGGACCTCGGGGCCCCCGGTTTCATGCAGGCGAATGGCATGTGCCATGTTGGTGTCTCCTTGTGTGCGTGTGGCCCAACTGTAGGAATTTCGCCTCCGCGCTGCTTTGCAAGTCACGCCACGGATTTCGCATTTCATGCCAGAATTCGCGATCAAGGGGGATCGCTCCAACCATGGTCACGCTGGTCCGCGCGGCGGTACTGACGAATTTCTTCGAGGTCGCGCGCGACCTGGGCCTCAACCCGCAGGGCGTGCTGCGCAAGGTCGGGCTCAGCCGCGCGCTGCTGCAGGACCCGGATCAGCGCATTCCCTCCCAGGCGGCCGTGGCCCTGCTGGAGCAGGCCGCGCTGGCCGCCGACTGCCCCAACTTCGGCCTGCGCATGGCCGAGTCGCGCCAGCTGTCCAACTTCGGCGTGGTGAGCCTGCTGATCAGCCACCAGCCCACGCTGCGCGCCGCGCTGGCCACCACCATCGAGTACCGCCACCTGCTCAACGAGACGCTGTCGATGCAGATCGAGGACGCGGGCAAGATGGTGATCGTGCGCGAGGAGGTGGTGGCCGATATGCCCAGCCGACAGGCCACGGAGCTGGCCATAGGCGTGCTGTTTCGCATGTGCGCGGCCCTGCTGGGCGCGCGCTGGCGGCCGCACAGCGTCAACTTCACGCACCAGGCGCCGCCGGACCTGAGCCTGCACCGGCGCCTGTTTGCCTGCCGGCTCGAGTTTTCCAGCGAGTTCAACGGCATCGTCTGCGCGGCGGCCGACCTGGACGCGCCCAACCCCTCCGCCGACCCGGCCATGGTGCGCTACGCACGGCGCTTCGTCGAGTCGCTGCCCCGGATGAACGAGTATTCCGCGGTGCTCGAGGTGCGCAAGGCCATCTACCTGCTGCTGCCCATGGGCCGCGCCACCAGCGAGTCCGTGGCCCAGGGCCTGGGCCTGAGCGTGCGCACCATGCAGCGCCAGCTCGACGAGGGGGGCGCGAGCTTCACCGACCTGCTGGGCGAGGTGCGCCGCGAGCTGGTGCAGCGCTACATGGACAACCGCCAGTACAGCATAGGGCACATCGGCGAGCTGCTGGGCTACAGCACGCCCAGTTCGTTCACGCGCTGGTTCAGCGCGCAGTTCGGCGCGGCGCCGGCGGTGTGGCGCGCCGAGCGCCGCAAGGTGGGGCGACGCTGAAGCCGGAGGGGAGGGCGCTGTGGAGGCTCAGGGCATGGGTGGGTGCTGCGCCTGCTTGCGCCACTGCGTGGCACTGCAGCCGAAGGCCGTGCGGAACCAGTGGCCAAAGGCGCTGGGGGCCGAGAAGCCCAGCAGGCCCGCGACCTCGGCCAGCGGCAGGTCGCTGTCCTTGATCTGGCGCCTCACCAGTTCCGAGCGCACCTCGTCGAGCAGCGTGGAGAACGTGGTTCCCTCGGCGGCGAGATGGCGGTGTATGGTGCGGCGGTCCACTCCCATGTGCTGGGCCACTTGCTGCGCGGTACAGCGCCCACCGGGCAGCAGCGCGGCGATCAGCTGCCGCACGGTGTCGCTGGCGCCGCTGTGCTGGCGCGACAGGGCCTGGTCCAGGTACTGGCGGGCAAAGCGCGCCATGCCCTGGCCGGCCTGCGGCAGGGGGGCCTGCAGGTCCGCTGCCGCGCAGACGATGCCGTTGAAATCGCGGTTGAAATCCACGCGGGGGCCGAAGAACGCGCGGTGGCCCGAGGGGTCGCGCGGCGGGCGGTGCGCGAAGCACACGCGCAGCGGCTTCCACTGCGGGCCCGCCAGCTCGTGCAGGATGCGGTACATCACGCCCACCGCCAGCTCCATGGACTGGCGCGTCGACGAGGAGTGCTTGCCCAGCAACTCCTCGCGTATGGTCACCGTGTCCCCCGCCTCCTCGATGCGGGTGAGCAGCGAGGCATTGAGCAGCCGCAGGTAGCGGCACAGGGTGTCCAGGGCCTGGCGCACGGTCGCTTCCTCCTTGAGCACCAGGCTGATCGGCCCCAGGTTGGCGAAGCTGCGCCGCGCCGCCAGCCGCAGGGCGAAGTCCTCCAAGCCGGTGGCGTGGGCGCTGAGCTCGAGCAGCTCGCGCACCGCTTCGGCGGCGATCGGGGTCTCGGGGTCGTCCAGGCAGCGCGGCGGCAGGCCCACGCGCCGCATCATGGCGTGGGCGTCCAGGCCCAGCGACTGGGCCAGGTCCAGGTAACCGATCAGGCTGGCGCTGCGTACGGTGGTGAGAGGTGTCGACATGACCCTGTCCCAATTTCGATATTCGCTGTCCCGGATTATCAAGCAGCCAGGGCGATCTGTTCCTACCATTGGGCAACGATGCGGCGATCGCATGCGCGCCGGATCGGGTTTCACCCCAAGAGTTCGACCAGGAGACAAAATGTTTGCAAGCTTCACCACCCGTCGTGCGCACAGGACCCTGTGCGCCACGCTGCTGGCCCTGGCGGTGCCCGCCGCCATGGCCTGGACCGACAAACCCGTCAAACTGCTGGTGCCTGCGCCAGCCGGCGGCACCATCGACGTGGTCGCGCGCATCGTCGCGGACCAGCTGGCAGCCGAGATAGGGCAGCCGGTGATCGTGGACAACAAGCCCGGCGCCGGTGGCGCCATCGCGGTCAAGGCGATGATCGCCGCACCCGCCGACGGACAGACCATCATGATGACGGCCAGCAATGTGCTGACCGAGATCCCCCATGTGCTCAAGGGCGGCTTCGATCCGCTCAAGGACGTCAAGCCCGTGGCCGCGCTGGCCCGCTCGGTCATGGTGCTCGTGGGCGCGCCCAATTTCCCGCCCAAGGACCTCAAGTCGCTGATCAGCCATGTCAAGGCCAACCCGGGCAAGGTCAGTTTTGCTTCGTACAGCGCCGGCACGGCGTCCCACTACGCCGGGATGATCCTCAACCAGAAGGCGGGGCTGGACATGCAGCATGTGCCTTTTGCGGGCTCCGCACCTGCGCTCGCCCAGGTCATGGGCGGACAGATCCCCATCATGTTCGACGGCATGGCCACGTCCAAGCCCATGATAGGCGCCAGCAAGGTGCAGGTCTATGGCGTGGCGGCGAAGACGCGCTCGTCCCATCTGCCGCAAGTGCCCACCCTGGCCGAGCAAGGCTATCCGGAGCTGGACTTCGGCAACTGGATCGGCGTCGTGGTCTCGGCGGGCGTGTCGCCCGAGCTCACGGAGAAGATGCACCGGGCGCTGGACAAGGTCGCCGCCCTGCCCAAGGTGCGCGAGCGCCTGGTCTCTGCCGGCTTCGAGCCCGTCGGGGAAATGTCCACCGCGCAGCTTGCCCAGGACCTGCGGGCCGAGTTCGAGCGCAACGCCGCCATCGTCAAGACCTTCGACATCAAGCTCAATCAGTGAGCGCCATAGCGGGCCAGCGCGCCCGCCAGCCTTGCCCCGAGGCTTGGCATGAAATGGCAAATCCCTGTCGCCGAATGCCAAGCCCTCGCGCTGCCGTTTGAGAACAATCGCGGCACCACCCCATCCCGGAGAGACAAGCCCATGAACGGACAGATGATGCAGCAGCCGCTGCTGATCTCTTCCCTGCTGCGCCACGCCGAGCGCCACCACGGCGAGCAGCAGGTGGTGTCGCGCCGCGTGGAGGGCGACATCCACCGCTACAGCTACCGCGATCTGGCAGCGCGTGCGCGCCGCCTGGCCAAGGCGCTTGCGGCGCTGGGCGTGGGGCAGGGGGCCCGCGTGGGCACCATCGCCTGGAACGGCTATCGCCACCTCGAGCTCTACTACGCGGTGTCCGGCTCGGGGGCCGTGCTGCACACGCTCAACCCGCGGCTGCACGCGGACCAGCTGGTCTGGATCGCCGACCATGCCGAGGACCAGGTGCTGTGCTTCGACAAGGGCTTCCTGCCGCTGGTCGAGGCCGTCGCCTCGCGCCTGGCCTCGGTCAGGCATTTCGTGCTGATGACCGACCGCGAGCACATGCCGGCGCAGACCGCCATCCCCAAGCTGCTGTGTTACGAGGACCTGATTGACGGCCAGGACGACCGCTTCGAATGGCCGGAGTTCGACGAGAACCAGGCCTCCAGCCTCTGCTACACCAGCGGCACCACCGGCCACCCCAAGGGCGTGCTGTACAGCCATCGCTCCACGGTGCTGCACAGCTATGCCTCGGCCCTGCCCGACGCGCTCAAGCTCTCGGCGCGCGACACCATCCTGCCCGTGGTGCCCATGTTCCACGTCAACGCCTGGGGCCTGCCCTATTCGGCCTGCATGGTGGGCGCCAAGCTGGTCTTCCCCGGCCCGGGCCTGGACGGCACGTCGCTCTACGAGCTGTTCGAGGCCGAGGGCGTGACGCTGTCGGCCGGCGTGCCCACCGTGTGGCAGGGCCTGCTCGCGCATGTGCAGAGCCAGGAGCTGCGCTTTTCCACCATGAACCGCACCATCATCGGCGGCTCGGCCTGCCCGCCCGCGATGATGGAGACCTTCGAGGACCGCTACGGCGTGCAGGTGATCCATGCCTGGGGCATGACCGAGCTCAGCCCGGTGGGCACGGTCTGCACGCTCAAGGGCGAGCAGCTGGCCTGGCCCAAGTCGCGGCGCCGCGCCATCCAGGCCAAGCAGGGGCGCTCGGTGTTCGGCATCGACATGAAGATCGTGGACGAGCAAGGCGAGGCGCTGCCCTGGGACGGCCAGAGCGCGGGCGAGCTGCTGGTGCGCGGCCCCTGGGTGGTCGAGCGCTACCTCAAGGGCGAGAAGAGCCCGCTGGTGATGCACGGCGGCCAGGGCTGGTTCCCCACCGGCGACGTCGCCACCATCGACGCCCAGGGCTTCATGAACATCACCGACCGCAGCAAGGACGTGATCAAGTCGGGCGGCGAGTGGATAGGCTCGATCGACCTGGAGAACATCGCCATGGCGCACCCGGCCGTGGCCATGGCCGCCTGCATCGCGGCGCGCCATCCCAGATGGGACGAGCGGCCGCTGCTGGTGGTGACCCGAAAGCCCGGCGCGCAGCTCGGCCGCGACGAGCTGCTGGCTTTCTACGAGGGCAAGATCGCCAAATGGTGGACGCCCGACGACGTGGTGTTCGTCGACGCCATCCCCCTGGGGGCGACCGGCAAGGTGCTCAAGAACCAGCTGCGCGAGCAGTTCCAGGACCAGCTGGTCGGGCGGGCCTGAAGCGATGGCCACACTTCAAATGTCCTCGCTCCACGCCAAGGCCTCGCGCTGGTCCTCCGGCGTGATCGTGAGCGGCATCGTGGCCGTGGCCGCGATGTTCCTGGCCGACCATTACGGCGCGCCGGTGATGCTGTTCGCCCTGCTGCTGGGCATGGCGGTGAACTTCCTGTCGCAGGACGAGCGCTGCGCCCCGGGCATCGACTTCACGGCCAGGCAGCTGCTGCGCCTGGGCGTGGCCCTGCTGGGCCTGCGCATCACCGCGGCCCAGGTCATGGCGCTGGGCTGGCAGCCGGTGGCCATGGTGGTGGTGGCCGTGGCGCTCACCATCGCCTGCGGCATGGCTCTGGCGCGGCTGATGGGCTTCAGGATGTTCTTTGGCCTGCTGACCGGCGGCGCGGTGGCCATCTGCGGCGCCTCGGCCGCGCTGGCCCTGGCGGCGGCCATGCCGCAGCATCCGCTCAAGGAGCGCGCCACGCTGTTCACCGTGATCGGCGTCAGCACGCTCTCGACCCTGGCCATGGTGCTCTATCCCATGCTCACCCAGGCGCTGGGCATGGACGCGCTGGGCGCCGGCTTCTTCATCGGCGGCACCATCCACGACGTGGCCCAGGTGGTGGGCGCGGGCTACAGCCTGTCGCACGAGGCCGGCGACGCGGCCACCCTGGTCAAGCTGATGCGCGTGGCCATGCTGCTGCCGGTGATCGCACTCGCCGCCTGGCTGGCGCGGCGCCAGGAGCTGGCGCAGGGCGGCGAGGGAGGCCTGGGGCCGCGTCCGCCGCTGCTGCCCTGGTTCGCCGTGGCCTTCGCGCTGCTGGTCGCGCTCAACAGCACGGGCTGGCTGCCCGGCGCCGTGGTGGCCGCTGGCAAGAGCGCGTCGCAGGGCTGCCTGATCGCCGCCATGGCCGCGATCGGCATGAAGACCCACCTCAAGGAGATCCTCACGGTGGGCTGGAAGCCGGTGGCGTTGATGGTGGCCGAGACCGCCTTCCTGGCCGCCTTGTTCTACGGCCTGCTGGTCTTGGCCGGGATGCAGGCCCATGGCTGATGAGCTGGCGGGCACCGGGGGGGCCGTGGCCAGCGCCCGGCTGCCGGCCTGAGGTTCGCGCGCTCAGGTCATTTCGGCGGGCGCGGTGCAGGCCTGCAGCAAGGTTTCCAGTGGTTCGGGCCGGTGCCAGTGGTAGCCCTGGCCATAGTCCACGCCGAAGCCCTGCAGCATCTCGGCCACCTCGGCGTTCTCTATCCATTCGGCAATGGTCGTCTTGCCGGTGGCGCGCGCCACGTCGCAGATCGCGCGCACCGTGACCTGGTTGATCGGGTCGCGGATCAGGTTGCGCATGAACTGGCCGTCGATCTTGAGGAAGTCCGCCGGCAGGTTCTTGAGGTAGCCGAAGGAGGACATGCCGCTGCCGAAATCGTCCAACGAGATTTTTGCGCCCAGACGGCGCAGCGCCTCGAAAAAGGTCGCTGAATCGCCCAGGTGGGTGATGGCCGAGGTCTCGGTGATCTCGAAGCAGAGCTTGGCCGTAGGAAAACCCGGCAGCTCCAGCCAGCGCAGCACGTTGCGCCGGAAGTCCCGGTCGCCGATCGACTGGCCGGAGAGGTTGATCGCCAGCGAGTCGACGCGCTTGAGGGCCTCGGCATGCTCCGACATCCATTCGAACATGCTGTGGACCACCCAGCGGTCCAGGCGCGGCGTCATGCCGTAGTGCTCGGCCGCGGGCAGGAAGGCGCCAGGGGCGATCACCTGGCCATTGTCGTCCAGGCGCAACAGGATTTCGGCCTTGATGCCCGAGGATCGGCTGCGTTTGAGCGGCATGATGCGCTGCCAGTAGAGACGCAGGTGGCCGTCGTCCAGCGCGTTCTCCAGCTTTTGCACCCAGTACAGGTTGCCGCGCATGTCCTGCTCGCCTTGCTCGCCCTCGCGGTAGACGTGGACGCGGTTGCGGCCTTCCTCCTTGGCCGCATAGCAGGCGGCATCGGCGGCCTGGCGGACGGCGCTGGTGGTCTGCCAGCGGCCATGCAGCGAAACCAGGCCGATGCTGACGCTGACATGGAAGCGCTGGCCTTCGTACGTGAATCGGTATTCATCGAGCAGTCGGCAGATCTCGTGTGCCAGCGGCAGGGCGCGGGTCACCGTGCAGTTTTCGAGGATGACGCCGAACTCGTCGCCGCCCAGTCGCGCCACGGTGTCGCTGCCGCGGATCGGCCCGGCGATCAGCTCGGCCACCTGGCGCAGCAGCTGGTCGCCGGCCTGGTGGCCGCAGCTGTCGTTGACGATCTTGAAGCGGTCGAGGTCCATGAACAGGACGGCGTGCTCGGCGCCGCGGTTGCGCGCGGACTCCAGGCGGCTTTGGAGGATGCGCTCGAATTCGTCGCGGTTGACGAGCTTGGTCAGCGAGTCGTGCGCCGCGCGGTGGCTGACCTCGCGGTGCAGCTGCTCCAGGTCGCTGCTGCGGCGGTTGGCCACCTGCATCTGGCGCAGGGCCAGGCCGCCGAAGGCCACGGCCAGCAGGGCCATCAGCGCGAAGGAGCCCGTGGCGAACAGCGTCAGGCGGCGCAGGTTTCCGAGCTGGAGGGCGTTCTGTTCGTTCTGGATGGCATTGGAGGCCAGCACCAGGGAACGTACAGCCGGCCGGACCGCGTCCGACATGCGCTTGAGCCGCTGCAGCGTGGCCGCGTCGTAGCTGGGCGCCTCCTGGTCGCTCGGGAAATAGCGGCCGGCCTGCTCGAACAGGGGTGAGAGCTCCGCGATCGCGCCGGCATAGTTCGGATGCTGGGCCACCAGGGCCGGCGCATGCCCTTCGCGGATCAGGCCATAGCGGCTGGCGAAGATCTGGTAGCGCAGGTTCAGCTGGTCCATGGAGGCCCCCTGCCCCCTGGACAGCAGGACCTGCGTCAGCTGGTCGTTGAACCTGAGGTGCTCGACCTCGAACTGGAAGAAGTTCCAGCTCACGGCGGTCTCGCCCGCCGTCATGGTTTCCTCGAAGCTGTTCCACTGCCGGTGTTGCAGCAAGCCTATGCCGGCGAACAGCAGGGTGATCACGACCGCCAGCAGGACCAGCAGCCGGCGCAGCTTGGTGCGATAAGCACCCATGGGCCTCACTTCACGGTGATCGAACTGATCTGCCAGATCGAGCGGCCGTAGTAAAGGTCGTTCTTGAGTTCGAGGCGGCTGTCGAAGGGATAGACGAGAAACAGCGGGCCCTTGTCGCGCACGCTCAGGCGCTTGCCGTCGACCTCGTAGGACAGGATGGGGTCGAAGCGCTCGGCGTCCTCGATCGGGACTTCGACCGCGTAGTCGTTGAGCGCGACGATGCGCAGGGTCTTGCCTTGCGCGCCCACGGCGTCCAGCAGGTCCTTGAGTCGCGGGCCCTTGAAGGTCACGGCCTGCTTGTACCAGGGTGTGCGGGTGTGGATGCTGTGCGCGGGCAGGGCCCGGACCATGGCGGCGTCGAAGACCGCGGCATCGGCCGTGTTGCGCACGCCGATGTTGCCGCTGACGGTGAGAATGACCGAGCCTTTGGGCTGGGGCAGCTTGCCCGGCTGCGTGGCAGCACCGGCAGGCGGGTTGCCCGTGGCCTGCGCGAGCAGGGGGGGCGTGCCGCCCAGGGCCAAGAAGGCCAGCGTGGCGGTGGCGGCCATGCGGGTGATCGTGCGGTTCATGCGGATCCTCCTTCGCGCCGGACTTGGCGCCCGTTCTTTATGAGCGATCATATGCGCAAACCATGGCGGGATGCGACCAGGGGCCGCCAGCCGCCCGTGGCCTAGGCTGAGACGTAATCGGGGTAGCGCTGGCAGATCTCGTCGATCTGGCTCAGCGTGCCCGACAGGTGCTCGCGCAGCCGGGCCTGCGCCGCCTCGGGGTCATGCTGGGCGATCGCGTCGACGATGCAGCGGTGGTCGCGCACCACGGCCTGGGCCTTGCCGGCGCTGGGCAGGTGCAGGCGGCGCAGGCGGTCCACATGGCCCGAGCCCCGGCGCACCAGGTCCCAGAGGTCGGGCAGGCCGGCGGCCTCGTACATCTGGCGGTGGAAGGACTGGTCGGCCGCCACGAACTCGCTGTAGTCGTCGCCGCCGATCAGGGCCGCCTGCAGGTCGACCTGGGCGCGCAGCCGCGCCAGCAGGACAAGCATGAGCAACCGACGCGACTTCGTGAAGGCTTCCGCCTCGCTGGCCCTGGCCGGCCTGGGCGGCAGCGCCCTGGCCCAGGCCTGGCCGACCCGGCCCCTGCGCATCATCGTGCCGTTCGCGCCCGGCGGCACCTCGGACGTGATCGCCCGCCTGATCAGCAAGCCGCTCGGCGATGCGCTAGGCGTTTCGGTGATCGTGGAGAACAAGACCGGCGCCAACGGCATCGTCGGCGCCGCGGCCACCGCGCAGGCCACCGACGAGCACACGCTGCTGCTGTCGGACATGAGCTCGCTGGCGATCGGCCCGCTGATCACCAAGGACATGCCCTACAAGCCCGCCGACCTCAAGGGCGTGACCATGCTGGCCTACTCGCCCCACCTGCTGGTGGCGCATCCTTCGGTGCAGGCGTCCAACATGGGCGAGCTGGTCGCGCTGTCGCAGCGCAGCCCGCTCAACGTGTCCTCGGCCGGCTCGGGCTCGGCCAACCACCTGGGCGTGGTGGACATCGCGCTCGGCACCGGCCTGAAGTGGCAGCATGTGCCGTTCCGCGGCGGCGCGGCCGCGCTGGCCGACACGGCCGCCGGCAACACGCAGCTGTGCCTGAACGGCATGCTCGCGACGCTGCCGCTGGTGCAGGGCGGCCGGCTCAAGGTGATAGGCGTGAGCAAGCGCACGCGCATGGCCTTGCTGGCCGACGTGCCGACCCTTGCCGAGCAGGGCGTGAAGGACTTCGAATCCGGTACCTACCAGGGCGTGGCCGTGCCGGCCAGCCTGCCCAAGGCCGCGGCCGAGAAGCTCAGCGCTGCCCTGATCCGCGTGATTCGCGCGCCCGAGATGCGCGCGCGCCTGGCGGCGGCCGGCGCCGAGGTGATGACCTCCTCGCCGCAGGAGACGACCGAATTCCTGCTGCGCGAGGGCAAGCGGTGGGCCAGCGTGATCCAGCGCGCCGGCAAGAACATCGAAGGGATGGCCTGATTTGAGCTCCGAATCCTTTGCCATCGACGCGCTGGAGCGTTTCGCTGCGGCGCTGTACCGCGCCGCCGGCATGGACGCCGAGAAGGCCGACTGCGTGGCGCGCCTGCAGCTGCTCACCGACGCCATGGGGCGCCGCACCCATGGCCTGGCCATGGCGCCGCTGTACCTGGCCGAGATCGCCAAGGGCGGCATGCAGGTCGGCGGCGAGCCCGAGGTGATCAAGGACAAGGGCGCGACCCTGGTCTGGGACGGCGGCTACCTGCCCGGCCTGTGGCTGGTGAACCGCGCCATAGAGACGGCCATGCCGCGCGTGGCCGAACTCGGCGTGGTCTCGGTCGCGATCCGCAGGAGCCTCCACATCGGCTGCCTGGCGGCGCTGGTCAAGCAGGCCGCCGACCGCGGCTATGTCGCGATCATCGCCAACTCCGACCCCGCCGGCCAGCGCGTCGCGCCCTATGGCGGCACCGAGGCGCTGTTCACGCCCAATCCCTTCGCCGTCGGCTACCCCGGCGCCGACCATCCGGTGCTGGTGGACATCTGCGCCTCCATCACCACCACCTCGATGACGCGCCAGAAGCACGCGGCCGGCGAGCTGTTCGAGCATCCCTGGCTGCTCGACGCCCAGGGCCGGCCCACGCGCGATCCCTCGGTGCTCGAGCACCAGCAGCCGCGCGGCTCGCTGCAGCTGATCGGCGGCCAGGAATACGGCCACAAGGGCTTCGGCCTGGCGCTGATGATCGAGGCCCTGTCGCGGGGCTTGGCCGGCCATGGGCGCAGGGACGCGCCCAAGCGCTGGGGCGGCAACGTGTTCCTGCAGGTCCTGGACCCGGACTTCTTCGCCGGCCGTGAGGCCTTCGCCGAGCAGGTGGACCACCTGTCCGAGCGATGCCGCAGCAACCGTCCGGTCGATCCCGCGCGGCCGGTGCGCGTGCCCGGCGACCAGGCGGCCAGCAGCCTCGCGCGGGCGCAGGCGGATGGCCTGGCCTACGACGAAGCCACCTGGCAGGCGCTGAACGACTGGGCCCGCAAGCTCGGCGTGAGCTCGCCCGCCACCTGATTCCCACCCAACCGCAAGCACAACTTCAGAGGAGACACCATGCCCTTGACCCGACGCACCGCCATGCTCGCGCTGGCCGCTCTTTGCGCGCCTGCCATCGCCCTTGCCCAGGACTGGCCCAGCGCCAAGCCCATCAGCTACATCGTGCCCTTCACGCCGGGCGGCTCGACCGACATCATCGGCCGCACCCTGGCGCAGAAGCTGCAGGAGTCGCTGAGGCAGTCCGTGGTGGTCGAGAACAAGCCCGGCCAAGCCGGCGGCATAGGCGCGTCCTACGTGGCCAAGGCGCTGGCCGACGGCTACACGCTGTTCGGCGGCACCATCAGCACCCACGCGATCAACGCCAGCCTCTACAAGAATCTGTCCTACGACCCGGTGAAGGACTTCGAGCCCGTGGCCCTGGTCGCGACCCTGCCCAACGTGCTGATCATCAACCCCAACCTGGGCGTGAACTCGGTGGCCGAGCTGGTCGCGCTGCTCAGGAAGGACCCGAGCAAGCGCAGCTTCGCCTCGTCCGGCGCCGGCACCTCCACGCACCTGGCGGGCGAGATGTTCGGCGACCTGATCGGCGTGCCGCTGACCCATGTGCCCTACAAGGGCACGCCGCCGGCGCTGACCGATGTGGCCTCGGGCCAGGTGCCCTTCATGTTCGACCAGATGACGGCCGCGCTGCCGCTGGCCAAGGCCGGCCGCCTCAAGCTGCTGGCCGTGACGACGGCAAAACGCATGGCGCTGGCGCCCGAGCTGCCCACCATGATGGAGTCGGGCGTGCCCGGCTTCGAGATGTCGTCCTGGCAGGCGGTCTACGCGCCCAAGGGCACGCCCAAGGCGATCGTGCAGAAGCTCAACGCCGAGATCGTCAAGGCGCTCAAGCAGCCCGACGTGCAGGCCAAGCTCGCCGGCCAGCTCGGCATGGAGATCGTCGGCAGCAGCCCGGAGGAACTGGCGGCCCACATGGCGCGCGAGATCCCGCGCTGGGCCGAGCTCGTGAAGAAGTCGGGCGCCACGCCGGGCTGAGCCCGAAGAAAAGGCCCGCCGGAGCGGGCCAGGTTCCAGGGGCGCTCTATCGGTCCTTTGGTTTCCTCTCACATCGGCTACGCCGATATGAGCGTCGCCCGAGAACCGATACCGCGCTGACGCGCGGCGCTGCCGCCTTGTGGTGACCGCATCACATCGCTGCGCGATATGAGCGGGCCCCCGAGCCGCTGACGCCGCAAGGCGGCTCAGCCTTTCAGGCCTGCTGCGTCCCGCAGCACAGCGGCTCGATCCGTCCGCTCCCAGGTGAACTCGGGTTCCTCGCGGCCGAAGTGGCCGTAGGCGGCGGTCTTCTCGTAGATCGGGCGCAAGAGATCCAGCATCTGGATGATGCCCTTGGGACGCAGGTCGAAATGCTCGTTGACCAGGGCGGCGATCTTCTCGTCGGAGATCACCCCCGTGCCTTCGGTGTAGACCGTCACGTTCATGGGGCGCGCCACACCGATCGCATAGGCGACCTGGATCTGGCATTGCCGCGCCAGCCCCGCGGCGACGATGTTCTTGGCCACGTAGCGCGCCGCGTAAGCGGCCGAGCGGTCGACCTTGGTCGGGTCCTTGCCCGAGAAAGCGCCGCCGCCGTGCGGGCAGGCGCCGCCGTAGGTGTCGACGATGATCTTGCGTCCGGTGAGGCCGCAGTCGCCCTGCGGGCCGCCGATGACGAAGCGGCCCGTGGGGTTGATCAGGTACTTGGTCTCCCTGAGCCATTCGCGCGGCAGCACGGGCTTGATGATCTCCTCGATGATGGCCTCGGTGAAGCTGGCCTTCATCTTGGTCGCCGTCTCGCTCTGGTCGGGGCTGTGCTGGGTCGACAGCACCACGGTGTCTATGCTGTGCGGCTTGCCGTCGACATAGCGCATCGTGACCTGGCTCTTGGCGTCCGGGCGCAGGAAGGGCAGGCGGCCGTCCTTGCGCAGCTGGGCCTGGCGCTCGACCAGGCGGTGCGCGTAGTAGATCGGCGCGGGCATGAGCTCGGGTGTTTCGTCGCAGGCGTAGCCGAACATCAGGCCCTGGTCGCCGGCGCCGGTGTTCAGGTGGTCGTCCGAGGCCTGGTCCACGCCCTGGGCGATGTCGTTGCTCTGCTTGTCGTAGGCCACCAGCACCGCGCAGCCCTTGTGGTCTATGCCGTACTCGGTGTTGTCGTAGCCGATGCGCTTGATGGTGTCGCGCGCCACCTGGATGTAGTCCACATGGGCGTTGGTCGTGATCTCGCCGGCCAGCACCACCAGGCCGGTGTTGGTCAGCGTCTCGGCGGCCACGCGCGAGCGCGGGTCCTGCTTGAAGATGGCGTCCAGGATGGCGTCCGAGATCTGGTCCGCCACCTTGTCGGGGTGGCCTTCGGAAACCGATTCGGAGGTGAAGAGAAAGTCGTTCGCCATTGAAAAAACTCCTTTGTTCGGCGGTCGGCAAGCGGTTGTTGCGCTGCCTCGAACCCTGGAGCCTCGGCGAACGCTTTAGCAGATTTGTCAGAATCCCTGACAGGGCACAATCGCACGGCTGTTGTGCGCGGCGCTTGTGCTTCGTCGCCCTGCAAGTTGCTCATTTAACTCAGCGACGCCCCGATTTTAACCATTTGCGCATGTCCGCCCTGTTCCGGTTCTTTTCCCTCTGGCCCCTGGGGCTGCTCCATGCGCTGGGGGCGGCGCTGGGCTGGCTGTCCTTCCTGCTGTCGCCGCTCTACCGCCGCCGCTTCCTGGCCAACGCCGCCCGGGCCGGCTATGGCTTCGCCCAGGTGCGCGCGGCCGTGGCCCATGCCGGGCGCATGACGGCCGAGCTGCCGCGCCTGTGGCTGGGCGCGGCGCCGCGCCTGGAATGGGAGGGTGAGGCCTGCCTGGAAGCCGCCTATGCGGCCGGGCGCGGCGTGGTCTTCCTCACGCCGCACATGGGCTGTTTCGAGGTCTGCGCCCAGGCCGTGGGCGCGCGCTACGCCGCGCAGCATGGCGCGCTCACCGTGCTGTACCGGCCGGCGCGCCAGCCCTGGCTGGCCGAGCTGATGGCGGGCGCGCGCCGGCGGCCCGGGCTGGAAACCGCGCCGACCACGCTGGCCGGCGTGCGCCAGATGCTCAAGGCCCTGCGCGCCGGGCGCGCCGTGGGCCTGCTGCCCGACCAGGTGCCGCCCGAAGGCCTGGGCCTGTGGGCGCCATTCTTCGGCCAGCCGGCCTACACCATGACCCTGGGCGCGCGGCTGGCGCTGCAGACCGGTGCCGCCGTGCTGCTGGTCTGGGGCGAGCGCCTGCCCTGGGGGCGCGGCTTTCGCCTGCATTTCAGCGAGTTGCGCCAGCCGCTCGCAGAACCGCTGGAGGCCGCGGTGCAGCAGATCAATCAAGAGATGGAGCGGCTGATCCGCGAGTGCCCGCAGCAGTACCTGTGGGGCTACGCGCGCTACAAGCAGCCGCGCAAGGAGGGTTAGAGCTTGTCCTTCATGCAACACCCCGGCATCCTGTTCATGCGCCTGATCGCGCCGCTGCCGCTGCCCTGGCTGCGTGGCTTCGGCGCCCTGCTGGGCCGCCTGCTGTACTGGCTGGCCGCGCCGCGGCGGCGCGTGGTCCTGGTCAACCTGGCGTTGTGCTTCCCCAATCGCTCCGAGGCCGAGCGGCGCGCGCTGGCGCGCCAGACCTTCGTCCACTTCGCCCAGGCCTGGCTGGACCGCTCCTGGCTCTGGCACGGCGACCCGGCGGTGCTGCGCCGGCGCCTGAAACTGGTCGGTGCGGTGCACGAGTTCGAAGGCGATGCGCCGGTCGTGATGTTCGCGCCGCACTTCATGGGTCTGGACGCGGGTGGCACGGCGCTGTCGCTGCTGGTGCCGCGCGCCTTCGCCAGCATCTACACGCCCCAGCCCAATCCGGCCGTCGACGCCTGGATCCGCGCGGGACGGCTGCGCTTCGGCCAGACCCGGCTGTGCTACCGCGCCGACGGCGTCAAGCCCATCGTCAAGGCCCTGCGCGAGGGCGCCCTGCTGTACCTGCTGCCGGACATGAATTTCGGGCCGCAGGAGTCGATCTTCGTGCCGTTCTACGGCGTGCCCGCGGCCACCGTGCCTTCGCTGTCGCGCTTTGCCAGGCTGGGGCGGGCCAAGGTGGTGCCGGTGACCACGCGCATGACGCCCGAGGGCTACGAGGTGCGGGTGCACCCGGCCTGGGCCGACTTCCCCAGCGACGACGTCGAGGCCGACACGGCGCTCATGAACCGGCGCCTGGAGGCCCTGATAGACACCATGCCGGCCCAGTACTACTGGGTGCACAAGCGCTTCAAGACGCGGCCGCCGGGCGAGGCGGCGGTTTACTGAACCGGCGCCTCGGGTGGCTGCGCTCCGCTCTCGGCCCCGGCGGCTTCGGGCGGGACGGGCGGATGGGCCCATTGCCACAGCAGCTGGGCGGCCTCGTCCACGCCCTGGCGCTTGAGCGCGGAAAACAGCTTGACCTCGCCGCCGCCGGCTTGCAGGCGCGCGATCGACAAGGCCTTGTTGGCCTCGACGCGCGTCAGCTTGTCGGCCTTGGTCAGCAGCACCAGGAACTTCAGCCCCTGCTCGACGCGCGGTCGGATCACGTCGAGCAGGATCTCGTCGAGCTCGGTCAGGCCGTGGCGCGGGTCGCACAGCAGCACCACGCCCACCAGGTTCTCGCGCGTGACCAGGTAGTTGGCCATCACGCGCTGCCAGCGGATCTTGTCCTGCTTGGGCACGGCGGCGTAGCCATAGCCGGGCAGGTCGGCCAGCACGGCGTCGGTCAGGCCCTGCTTGCCCAGGGAAAACAGGTTGATGTGCTGGGTGCGGCCAGGCTTCTTGGAGGCGAAGGCCAGCTGCTTTTGCTGCGTCAGGGTGTTGATGCAGGTGCTCTTGCCGGCGTTGGAGCGGCCGACGAAGGCGATCTCGGGCAACTCCAGCGCCGGCAGGTGGTGCAGCTGCGCCGCCGTGGTCAGGAAGCGGGCGGTGTGCATCCAGCCCATGGCGACCACCGGAGTAGGCAGGC
>SCMQ01000045.1 GCA_005503335.1 Comamonadaceae bacterium 2FH | reverse complement strand
GCTGGTGTCCATCCACCAGCACCTCCAGTGTTCCGCTTGAACCGCCGTATGCGGAACCGCACGTACGGTGGTGTGAGAGGGCTGAGGGGGTAACCCCTCACCCTACTCAATTCCCGGATCCTGGGCCGGCTCAGCGCCGGGGCCTCTTGGGCGCGATGCCCATGGCCTCGCGGCTCTTGTCGATCCGCTTCTGCTTGCGCCGCTCGACCTTCTCGACCGACTTGCGCTTGGTGTAGCCCGACCAGTCGGCCCAGGCCCACCAGGCCACGGCCAGGCCGAACGGCGACAGCACCAGCCACCAGTCCCAGGCGGCAACGGCGCCTATTTCCAGGAACTTCATGAGCAGCAGCACGATACCCAGTCCCAGCAAATACATTCTCACCCCCGCATACAAACTGTTGTGATCCGCCGTGGCCTGCGGGCGTCAACCGCAGTCACTACAATCGCGTTCATTCACTGTAACTGAAGAGCCCACGAGGAATGACGATGAAACGAGTGCTGCTTGCCCTGACCGCCGCCATCACGGTGTCGGCTCCCGCCTTTGCCGACCAGGCCCTGGCCACGGCCAAGAACTGCATGGCCTGCCATGCCGTCGACAAGAAGCTGGTGGGACCGTCCTTCAAGGAAGTGGCCGCCAAGTACGCTAGCGACAAGTCGGCCGCCGACAAGCTGGCGACCAAGATCGTCAAGGGCGGCTCGGGCGTCTGGGGCGCGGTGCCCATGCCCGCCAACACCCAGGTCAGCGAGGCCGAGGCCAAGAAGCTGGCCACCTGGGTGCTGAGCCTCAAGTAATCACGAAACGCGCACCCAAGGCAAAGGCCCGCTCTTGATGCGGGCCTTTTTGATCGAAAAGGCCGGTTCCCACCGGCCTTTTTCATGGGCTGGGCGGCTGCGCCGCTTCAGTAGGCTTGGCCGAGCTGGCCCAGGATCGCCGGGTTCTCCAGCGTACTGGTGTCCTGGGTGATGGCCTCGCCCTTGGCCAGGCTGCGCAGCAGGCGGCGCATGATCTTGCCCGAGCGCGTCTTGGGCAGGTTCTCACCGAAGCGTATGTCCTTGGGCTTGGCGATCGGGCCGATCTCTTTGGCGACCCAGTCACGCAGCTCCTTGGCGATGACCTTGGCCTCGTCGCCGGCCGGCAGCGGGCGCTTGAGCACCACGAAGGCGCAGATCGCCTCGCCGGTCAGCTCGTCCGGGCGCCCCACCACGGCGGCCTCGGCCACCAGGTCGGTCTTGGCGACCAGGGCGGACTCGATCTCCATGGTGCCCATGCGGTGGCCCGAGACGTTGAGCACGTCGTCGATGCGCCCCGTGATGCGGAAATAGCCACGGTCGGCCGAACGCACCGCCCCGTCGCCGGCCAGGTAGATCCGGCCGCCCATCTCGTCGGGGAAGTAGCTCTTCTTGAAGCGCTCGGGGTCGCCCCAGATGGTGCGGATCATCGACGGCCAGGGACGCTTGACCACCAGCATGCCGCCCGCGCCGTTGGGGATGTCGTGGCCGGCCTCGTCGACGATGGCGGCCATGATGCCCGGCAGCGGCAGGGTGCAGGAGCCCGGCACCAACGGCGTGGCGCCCGGCAGCGGCGTGATCATGTGGCCGCCGGTCTCGGTCTGCCAGAAGGTGTCGACGATGGGGCAGCGCTCGCCGCCCACATGGCGGTGATACCACATCCAGGCCTCGGGGTTGATGGGCTCGCCCACCGTGCCCAGGATGCGCAGGCTGGACAGGTCCCAGTTCCTGGGATGCACCTTGTCGTCGGTCTCGGCCGCCTTGATCAGCGAGCGGATGGCGGTGGGCGCGGTGTAGAAGATCGAGACCTTGTGGCGCTCTATCATCTGCCAGAAGCGGCCGGCATGAGGGAAGGTGGGCACGCCCTCGAACACCACCTGGGTCGCGCCGGCGGCCAGCGGGCCGTAGGCCACGTAGCTGTGGCCGGTGATCCAGCCAATGTCGGCCGTGCACCAGAACACGTCCTCGGGGCGCAGGTCGAAGGTCCAGTCCATGGTGAGCTTGGCCCACAGCAGGTAGCCGCCCGTGGCATGCTGCACGCCCTTGGGCTTGCCGGTCGAGCCCGAGGTGTAGAGGACGAACAGCGGGTGCTCGGCGCCCACGGGCTCGGCGGGGCATTCGCTGCTCTGGCCAGCCAGGGCCTGCTCAAAGGTCTTGTCGCGCCCTTCCACCATGGCGCAGGGGGTCTGGGTGCGCTGGTAGACGAAGATGTTGCGGATCGACTCGCAGCCGCCCATGGCCAGGCCCTCGTCGACGATGGCCTTGAGCGGCAGTTCCTTGCCGCCGCGCATCTGGTAGTTGGCGGTGATCACGGCCACCGCGCCGGCGTCGATGATGCGCTCCTGCAGCGCCTTGGCCGAGAAGCCGCCGAACACCACGCTGTGCGTGGCGCCGATGCGCGCGCAGGCCTGCATGGCGACCACGCCCTCGATGGTCATCGGCATGTAGACGAGCACCCGGTCGCCCTTCTTGATGCCATGCGCCTTGAGCGCATTGGCGAACTGGCTGACGCGCGCCAGCAGTTCCTTGTAGCTGACCCGTGTCACCTCGCCGCCGTCGGCCTCGAAGACGATGGCGGTCTTGTGCTCGACCGGCGTGCCCATGTGGCGGTCCAGGCAGTTGGCGCTGGCGTTGAGCTCGCCGTCGTCGAACCACTTGTAGAACGGGGCGTTGGACTCGTCGAGCGTGCGCGTGAAGGGCTTGTTCCAGACCAGGTTCTCGCGCGCCAGTCGCGCCCAGAAACCCTCGAAATCCCGCTCGGCCTCGGCGCACAGCGCTTGGTAGCCGTCCATGCCGGAAATGCGTGCGGCCTTGATGACCGCGTCGCTCGGGGGGAACACGCGGTTTTCGACCAGTACCGACTCGATGGCGCTCATGGGGGTCTTCTCCTCAAATATGAATAATGCAGGTCGGGAGCTAATGTCCAGCCTGGCTCTTACAGGCCACTGACTGGCGCCAATCTTACAAACTGACGCGGCGGCGCCGGGCGAAGCGTCATGAGCGCCCCCTACAATCCGGCGCACTCCACTCGCTCCGCATCCCATGTCCGACCCCACCACCAGCCAAGCCGTCTCGCTGCGCCCCCTGCCCAATCTGATTTTCGCCAGCCGCTGGCTGCAGCTTCCGCTGTACCTGGGCCTGATCGCCGCCCAGGCGGTCTACGTCTTCCACTTCTGGGTGGAATTGGTGCACCTGCTCGAGGCGGCCTTCGGCAGCGAGACCGCCCTGCAGGCCCTGGTGACCAGCATAGGCTACAAGTCCGAGGCCCAGATAGCCTCGCTCAACGAAACCATCATCATGCTGGTGGTACTGGCGCTGATCGACGTGGTGATGATTTCCAACCTGCTGATCATGGTGATCGTGGGCGGCTACGAAACCTTCGTCAGCCGCATGAACCTGGAAAGCCACCCCGACCAGCCCGAGTGGCTCAGCCATGTGAACGCCTCGGTGCTCAAGGTCAAGCTGGCCACCGCCATCATCGGCATCAGCTCGATCCATCTGCTCAAGACCTTCATCAACGCGGCCAACTACGACGTCAAGGTGCTGATGTGGCAGACCATCATCCACGCGGTGTTCCTGCTCTCGGCACTGGCCATCGCCCTGACCGACCGGCTGATGGCGCAGCCGACGGCGCACCACTGAGCGGTCTCAGCGGCCGACCATGTCGGCCGGCACCACCCAGCGGTCGAACTGCTCGGCCGTCACGAAACCGCTGGCCAGCGCGGCCTCGCGCAGGCTCAGGCCTTCGCGGTGCGCCTTCTTGGCGATCTCGGCGGCCTTGTCGTAGCCGATGTGGGGATTGAGCGCGGTCACCAGCATCAGCGAGCGCTGCACGAGCTCGGTGATGCGCTCCCGGTCGGGCTCTATGCCGACGGCGCAATGCTCGTCGAAGCTCTGCATGCCGTCGGCCAGCAGGCGCACGCTCTGCAGGAAGTTGTGCGCCACCATGGGCCGGAACACGTTGAGCTCGAAATTGCCCGAGGCACCGCCGACATTGATCGCCACGTCGTTGCCGAACACCTGGCAGCACAGCATGGTCAGCGCCTCGCACTGGGTCGGGTTGACCTTGCCCGGCATGATGGACGAGCCCGGCTCGTTCTCCGGGATCCGGATCTCGCCCAGGCCGCTGCGCGGCCCGCTGGCCAGCCAGCGCACGTCGTTGGCGATCTTCATCAGGCTGGCCGCCAGGGTCTTGAGCGCGCCGTGCGCATGGACCAGGGCGTCGCAGGCGGCCATGGCCTCGAACTTGCTCGGCGCGGTGACCAGGGGCAGGCCGGTCAGCCTCGCCAGCTCGGCCGCCACCCGCTGGTCATAGCCCTTGGGCGCGTTCAGGCCGGTGCCCACGGCCGTGCCGCCCAGCGCGAGTTCGCACAGGTGCGGCAGCGCCGCGCGCAGATGCGCCTCGCCATGCGCGAGCTGGGCCACATAGCCCGAGAACTCCTGGCCCAGGGTCAGCGGCGTCGCGTCCTGCAAGTGGGTGCGGCCGATCTTGACGATGTCGGCGAAGGCCTGGGCCTTGTGCGCCAGCGTGGCGCGCAGCCGGCCCAGCGCCGGCAGCAGCCGGCGCACTATGCCTTCCGCCGCGGCCAGGTGCATGGCAGTGGGAAACACGTCGTTGCTCGACTGGCTGCGGTTCACGTCGTCGTTCGGGTGCACCAGCCGGCCCTCGCCGCGCGGGCCGCCGAGCAGCTCGCTGGCGCGGTTGGCCAGCACTTCGTTGAGGTTCATGTTGGTCTGGGTGCCCGACCCGGTCTGCCAGACCACCAGCGGGAACTCCTCGGGATGGCCGCCGGCGATCACCTCGTCGGCCGCTGCGACGATGGCGTCGGTCTTCCTCTCGTCCTGCAGGCCCAGGGCCTGGTTGACCACCGCCGCGGCGCGCTTGACCTGGGCCAGGGCCTTGATCAGCTCGCGCGGCTGGCGCTCGCCCGAGATGTCGAAATGCTGCAGCGAGCGCTGGGTCTGCGCCCCCCACAGCCGGTCGGCCGGCACCTCGATGGGGCCGAAGCTGTCGCGCTCGGTTCGGGTCTGCATGGCTGGCTCCGCGCGGGGTGATGGCCTGACCTGTCAAAATAGCGGGCTAGGGCCTGTCCCTAGGGCAACCGTAGCAGACTTCCCATTCGACTGCAAAGTTCGTCCCGCCGCCGTCCCAAGTCACCCGTCCACGAGCACCATGACCACGACCATCAAGCAGGAAGACCTGATCCAATCCATCGCCGACGCCTTCCAGTACATCAGCTACTACCACCCGCTGGACTACATCAAGGCACTCGGCGAGGCCTACGAGCGCGAGCAGTCGCCGGCCGCCAAGGACGCGATCGCCCAGATCCTGACCAACTCGCGCCTGTCGGCCGAGGGCCACCGCCCGATCTGCCAGGACACCGGTATCGGCATGGTGTTCCTGAAGGTCGGCATGAACGTGCAATGGGCCGACGCCACCATGGGCCTGCAGCAGATGGTCGACGAGGGCGTGCGCCGCGCCTACGCCAACCCGGACAACCCGCTGCGCGCCTCGGTGCTGGCCGACCCGGCCGGCACGCGCAGGAACACCAAGGACAACACCCCGGCCGTGGTGCACTTCGAGATCGTCCCGGGCGACCATGTGGAAGTGATCTGCGCGGCCAAGGGCGGCGGCTCCGAGGCCAAGGCCAAGTTCGCCATGCTCAACCCCTCGGACGACCTGGTGGAGTGGATCCTCAAGACCGTGCCGACCATGGGCGCGGGCTGGTGCCCGCCCGGCATCCTGGGCGTCGGCATAGGCGGCACGCCCGAGAAGGCCATGCTGCTGGCCAAGGAGTCCATCATGGCCCCGGTGGACATCCACGAGCTGATCGCCAAGGCCAAGGGCGGCGCCAAGCTGAGCCGCGCCGAGGAACTGCGCCTGGAGCTGTACGAGAAAGTCAATGCCCTGGGCATCGGCGCCCAGGGCCTGGGCGGCCTGACCACGGTGCTGGACGTCAAGGTGCTGGACTACCCCTGCCACGCCGCCAACCTGCCGGTGGCCCTGGTGCCCAACTGCGCCGCCACCCGCCACTGCCACTTCCACCTGGACGGTTCCGGCCCGGCCAAGATAGCGCCGCCCAAGCTCGAGGACTGGCCCGCCGTGACCTGGACGCCGGATACGAAATCCGCTACCCGCGTCAACCTGGACAGCCTGACCAAGGAAGAGGTCGCCTCCTGGAAGGTCGGCCAGAAGCTGCTGCTCAACGGCAAGATGCTGACCGGCCGCGACGCCGCGCACAAGCGCATCGCCGACATGCTGGCCAAGGGCGAGAAGCTGCCGGTGGACTTCAGCAACCGCGTGATCTACTACGTGGGCCCGGTGGACCCGGTGCGCGACGAGGTGGTGGGCCCAGCCGGCCCGACCACCGCCACCCGCATGGACAAGTTCGCGCGCACCATGCTCGAGCAGACCGGCCTGATCTCGATGATCGGCAAGTCCGAGCGCGGCCCGGTCGCGATCGAGGCGATCAAGGACAACCAGTCGGCCTATCTGATGGCCGTGGGCGGCGCCGCCTACCTCGTCGCCAAGGCCATCAAGTCGGCCAAGGTGGTGGGCTTCGCCGACTTAGGGATGGAAGCCATCTACGAGTTCGACGTGCAGGACATGCCCGTGACCGTGGCCGTGGACTCGAGCGGCACCAGCGCCCACACCACCGGCCCCGCCGAGTGGCAAAAGCGCATCGCCTCGGGCGAGTTCAAGGGCATTGCGGTCGCTGCGGCCTGAATGCAGGCGGCCTCGGCGGTGGACGCCCCGATCGGCGTCTTTGACAGCGGCATAGGCGGCCTCAGCGTGCTGCAGGCGCTGCGCGCCGAACTGCCGCACGAGCGCTTCGTCTACCTCGCCGACAGCGGCCACGCGCCCTATGGCGAGCGCGGCGACGCCTTCGTCGCTGCCCGCACGCACGCCATCAGCGCCTACCTGCGCGAGCGCTATGGCATCAAGGCCCTGGTCGTGGCCTGCAACACCGCCACGGCCGCCGCCATCCACGAGGCCCGCGCCGCCCACCCGGACCTGCCGGTGGTCGGCGTGGAGCCGGCGCTCAAGCCCGCCGTGGCCATTAGCCGCACCGGTCGCATCGGCGTGATCGGCACGCGCGGTACGCTGGCCAGCGCCAAGTTCGCCAGGCTGCTGGCCTCGCTGCAGGGGCAGGCCGAGTTCGTGGTCCAACCCTGCGACGGCCTGGCCCATGCGATCGAGCGCAGCACGGCGCAGGCCCTGCCGGCCGACCCCGCATCGACCGAGATCCGGGCCCTGTGCGCGCGCTACACCGGCGCCATGGGCCGCTTCGGCCAGGCCCCGGGCGAGATCGACACCCTGGTGCTGGGCTGTACCCACTACGTGTTCGCGCAGGACGACCTGCGCGCCCTGCTTGGCCCCGAGATCCAGCTGATCGCCACCGGCGAGCCGGTCGCGCGCCAGACGCGGCGCCTGCTGCAGGTCGCCGGCCGGCTGGCGCCGTCGCAGGGCGAAGCGCCGACCCAGGACGCGGTGCAGTTGCTCACCACCGGCGCCCTCGACCCCCTGCAGGCCGCGGCGGCCCGCTGGCTGCAGCTGCCCGCCGATTGCTGCGCCGCCGTGCAAGTGCCGTCCTAGGCGCCCCACAGGCGCTCGCCGCCCTGGTCCAGGTGGGTGAGGTACAGGCGCAGGTCGAGCTCGAGCTGGTGGTAGGCCGGCTCCATGTGCTCGCACAGCTGGTAGAAGGCGCGGCCATGCTCGCGCTCGCGCAGGTGAGCCAGCTCGTGCACCGCGATCATGCGCAGGAACTCGATCGGCGTGTCCCTGAACAGCGCCGCCACGCGGATCTCGCGCTTGGCCTTGAGCCGGCTGCCCTGCACGCGCGCCACCGTGCTGTGCAGCCCCAGCGCATTGCGGATCACATGGATCTTGCTGTCGAACGTCACCTTGCTGACCGCATCGGCGCTGCGCATGAATTCGTTCTTCAGCGAACTGACGTACTGGTAGAGCCCGCCATCGGTACGGATGCCGTGCGCGCCCGGGTACTTGCGGCGCAGCCAGGCCGCCAGGCCCTGCTGCTCGAGCATCTGGCGCACCTTGTTCCGCAGGTCCTCGGGATAGGCCTGCAGGTAGGGCAGCGGACTCACGCCGGTTGGCCGGCGGCCAGGGCCGCCTCGCGTCCGCGCCGCATGTTCACCGGCCACAGCAGGACCAGGCCGGCGACGAACAGCAGTCCCGAGGACGCGATCGCGATGCGCTGGTTGCCTCCGGTGAACCAGGTGATGGCGCCGTAGCTCAGCGGGCCGACGATGCTGGCCAGGCGGATCGCGAAGGTCCACAGGCCGTAGAACTCGGCCAGCTGGCGCGGCGGCGCGAACAGGCCGGCCATGGCACGGCCGGCCGACTGACTCGAGCCCATGCAGGCGCCGGCGATGCCCGCCGCCCACCAGAAGCCGCCCTTGGTCGTGGTCAGCGCCGCGATCGCGCAGGTCGCGATCCAGCCCAGCAGGGTCAGCGCCAGCGCCGGCTTGTGGCCGATACGGTCCTGCCAGTAGCCGAAGGCAAAGGCGCCCAGCGCCGCCGCGATGTTGAGCACGAAGATCAGCAGCATGGTCTCCTGCTGCGCGAAGCCGATGACCTGCTCGGCGTAGATGGCCGACAGCGCGATGGCCGTCGCCACCCCGCCCTGGTAGGCCACGGCGCAGCCCAGCAGCCACATGAAGTCGCGGTAGCGGCGCGCCTGGTGCAGCGTGCTCCTGAGCTGGCGCAGCGAAGCCTTCCAGCCCGAGGGCGCCATGGCCTGCGGCCGCGGCCGCGCGCGCTCGGGCAGCAGCGCGAAGGTGACCAGCGCGGCCAGGCCGTAGAGCGTGGCCGTGATCAGCAGGGTGACCGGCACGAAGCGCTCGGCCGCGATGCCATGGGACTGGGCCCAGAGCACGTAAGCCAGGCTCAGGCCCAGCGCCAGCATGCCGCCCAGATAGCCCAGGCTCCAGCCCCAGCCGCTGACCTTGCCCATGCCCTCGGCGCGCGCCAGCTCGGGCAGGAAGGCCGCGGTCAGCGACTCGCCGTACGAGTAGAAGGTGTTGGACAGGATGACCAGCCCCATGGCCAGCGCCACGCTGCCGGGACCGGCCAGCGCGAGCAGGGCCGTGCTGGCCACGCAGCCGGCGGTGGTGAGCATCAGCAGCCGCTTCTTGGCCGCACGCAGGTCGGCCCAGGCGCCCAGGCTGGGCATGGTCAGCATGACGATGGCGTAGGACGCGCTGAGCGAGGCGGTCCAGGCGAAGGTGGCCCAGTCGGCACGGCCGGCGATACCGCCCACGAAGTAGGCCGCGAACACCGCGGTGATGACCACCGTGGTGTAGCCCGAGTTGGCGAAGTCGTACATGGCCCAGCCGAACACCTCGCGCTTGCGCACGCCGGGGTTCAGGGCATCGGAAGGGAACAGGCCCATGGCAAGGCGAATCGAACGAGAGGCAGCGCCGGCCGGGCCGGCGCCGTGCTTCAGTGCAGGTGGCGCGGCCGGCGGCCGCCGCCGTGGCCCGTTCCGCCGGAGCCGCCATGGCCGCGCGGCGGCTTGCCGAGCTCGAGCGAATTGGCCAGGGCGTCGAAGCGCTGGCCGAACAGCTTGTCGATCTCGGCCACCACGCCGCCGAGCTCCGAGCCGTCGAAATGGCGCTCCATCAGCTGCACCACGTCCTCCACCAGCAGGTCGCGCTGGGCCTGCATGATGGCCCCGGGCGTGGGGCCGACGAACAGCAGTACGAAGTCGTCGCGCGACTCGCGGCCTTCGGCCTCGTCCTCCTCGTCGTATTCGGCGTCGTAGAAGGTGACCTCGATCTGGGCGCCGGTCTCGGCCACCTCGTTGAGGTTCATGCACATCTCGTCGAGCACCTGGCGGAAATCCTCGTCGCCGTACACGGTCCAGCAGATCTGCAGCAGATGGGCCGGCGCGTCCAGGCGGATGCCGGGCTCGTCCTCGTAGGCGCTGGCCGCGCCGTCGGCCAGCGAGCGCGCGCCGGCGTACTTCCACAGGGGCTTGAGCACGTCCTGCAGGGTCTCGAAGCCAACGTCGGGGCGCAGGCGCACGTCACCATGCACGTGGATCTCGAAAGGCGCGTTGTTGTAATCGGTCATGGAGAACTCGGTCTATGAGCACCGATTGTGCCACCGCAGCCAAGGCCCCGACGCCCTGGCCACCCTCCGAGCCAGGTCAATAGACCGAACCGCCGGACTGCGAAGAAGTCAGCACGCCCGCCTCGGCGGAGATGTCGTAGACCGCCGCCGCACCGCGCACGCCGCTCCAGGCCGTCAGGTCGAAACTGCCGCCGCCCGACAGGCGCTGGACGATCACGTTGCGGAATGTCAGCGGCTGCCCGGGCAGGCAGGTCGTTGGCGCGATCGTCGGGCTCAGGAAATAGGCCGAGCCCACGCCCACCCGCATGGCCTGGCGCCCCTCGACCAGCAAGGCCGTTTCCACGTCCACGCCGATGCCGCGCGCTGCGGCGACGGGCGCCCAGCCGTCCTGCACGGTGCGCGCCACGAAAGTCAGCAGCCGCCCCATGCGGTCGCGCGCGTCGAGATGGGCATCGGCCAGCACGCCGCCCAGGCCCGGCCCCGTCAGGAAGCCCTGGTCCAGCTTCATGTAGCGGTTGTAGGGGTCGGCCAGCGCCTGGGCCGAGGTCACGGTGCCCCTGAGCGCGGCGAAGTCGAACTGCCCCAGCACGGCCAGGCCGGCACTGGTACCGCCGATCGGCACGTTGCGCTGCATCAGCGCCTGGATGGCCGCATCCAGCGGCGTGCCCTTCCATTGCTGGATGTAGTCAGCCTGGTCGCCGCCCGCGATGAACAGGGCCTCGGCCCTGGCGACCCGCTCCAGCACGAAGGGATCGGCCGCGGCCTCCCGGTTCTGGATGACCAGGGTCTCGACCGAGCTCAGGCCGCCCATGGCGTAAATGTAGGGGTTGTAGCCGTCCGCGCCCGAGGCCCGTATCACGACGAAGTTGCCGCCACCCGACTTCTGGATCATCCACTGGAAGGCCGCATCGACGTCGGGCCCGCCGCCCATCAGCACGGCCGTGGGGGTGTCCGGCGCGGGCCGGACCACGTCGACAGCACTGCCCGTGAGGTAGTAGTCGTAGGCAGCCTTGCTCTTGCCGGCGGCCTGCGCGGCGCCGAAGGCCCCCAGCAGGAACAGGCCCAGCAAGCCGGTGAACAGCGCGCGACGAAAGAGGTCGACACGAAGAATGCGCGCGGCTGCGCTGCGCAAGGTGTGCATAGGGAAGCTCCTCTGTTGGCCCCCTGGCCGAACGACCATGGGTTGGGGCCATTGTGAGCACGCACTGCGTCCTGTCAATCGCCCAAACGGGCGGTACGTCAGCTGGTGCCTCGAACGGGACTCGAACCCGTACGCCGGTTGAGGGCGGCGGATTTTAAGTCCGCTGTGTCTACCGATTTCACCATCGAGGCCAGGCACCGATTCTCGCAGCGGGAAACGGGGCCACAAGCAAACAGCCCCGGCAACGCACGGGTTGACGGGGCTGTTTTTTCTGGAGGCGCGGGCCGGAGTCGAACCGACCTACACGGATTTGCAATCCGGTGCATAACCGCTTTGCTACCGCGCCAGGATTCCTTGGATCTCTCTGACAAAAAAGGGAAGCCGGAGCTTCCCTTTTGGGCTGGAAGACGTTGGCACTTCTTCCATGATCTGGAGCGGGAAACGAGGCTCGAACTCGCGACCTCAACCTTGGCAAGGTTGCGCTCTACCAACTGAGCTATTCCCGCGTAATCAGCAATCGTTGCTTTGTTATTCGCACCGTTTGCTGCAATAAAAGAATTATAGCGTAGTTTTTTGGGCTTCCGGTCAGGCACCCAAAAAAACTGACTCAGTGCTTCAAGGAGTCGCTGCCCGCAGCGTTCGGGGCACCGCCGGCCGCCGCCGCCATGGCCGCCACCTCCTCGTCGGAGAGCGGCACGGGCTTGCTCTCCAGGGCAATGTCGAGCACCTTGTCGATCCACCTGACCGGCACGATCTCCAGACCGTTCTTCACGTTCTCGGGAATCTCCTGCAGGTCCTTGACGTTTTCCTCGGGAATCAGCACGGTCTTGATGCCGCCACGCAGCGCGGCCAGCAGCTTCTCCTTGAGACCGCCGATGGCCGTAACCTCGCCGCGCAGCGTGATCTCGCCGGTCATGGCCACGTCGCCGCGCACCGGGATGCCGGTCAGCGCCGAGACGAAAGCCGTGCTCATCGCCGCGCCGGCGCTCGGACCGTCCTTGGGCGTGGCGCCATCGGGCACGTGGATGTGGACGTCCTTCTTCTCGAACACCTCGTCCTTGATCCCCAAGCGGCGCGCACGGCTGCGCACCACGGTGCGCGCGGCCTCGACCGACTCCTTCATCACGTCGCCCAGCATGCCGGTGCGCGTGATGACGCCCTTGCCGGGCATGGTCGCGGCCTCGATGGTCAGCAGGTCGCCGCCGACCTCGGTCCAGGCCAGGCCTACCACCTGGCCGACCTGGTTCTGCTGTTCGGCGCGGCCGTAGCTGTACTTGCGCACGCCGAGGAAGTCGTTGAGGTTGTCAGCCGTCACCTGGACCTGAGGGCTCATCTTCTTGAGCTGCAAACCCTTGACCACCTTGCGGCAGATCTTGGACAGCTCACGCTCGAGCGAGCGCACGCCGGCCTCGCGCGTGTAGTAGCGCACGATGTCGCGGATCGCGGCCTCGTTCACATGGAGCTCGTCGTCCTTCACGCCGTTGTTCTTCATCTGCTTGGGCAGCAGGTACTTGATCGCGATATTGGTCTTCTCGTCCTCGGTATAGCCCGACAGGCGGATCACCTCCATGCGGTCCAGCAGGGCCGGCGGGATGTTCATCGAGTTCGAGGTCGCGACGAACATCACGTCGCTGAGATCGAAGTCGACCTCGACGTAGTGGTCGGCGAAGGTGTGGTTCTGCTCGGGGTCCAGCACCTCGAGCAGCGCGCTCGAAGGATCTCCGCGGAAGTCGGTGCCCAGCTTGTCGATCTCGTCGAGCAGGAACAGCGGGTTGCGCGTGCCCACCTTGGACAGGCTCTGCAGCACCTTGCCCGGCATGGCGCCGATGTAGGTGCGCCGGTGGCCGCGGATCTCGGCCTCGTCGCGCATGCCGCCCAGGGCCATGCGCACGTACTTGCGGCCCGTGGCCTTGGCCACCGACTGGCCGAGCGAGGTCTTGCCCACGCCGGGCGGGCCGACCAGGCACAGGATGGGCGCCTTGACCTTGTCCACGCGCTGCTGCACCGCGAGGTACTCGAGGATGCGGTCCTTGACCTTCTCCAAGCCGAAGTGGTCTTCGTTGAGCACGTCCTCGGCATGGGCCAGGTCATGCCGGATCTTGGTCTTCTTGCTCCAGGGCAGGCCGACCAGCACGTCGATGTAATTGCGCACCACGGTGGCCTCGGCCGACATCGGCGACATGAGCTTGAGCTTCTTGAGCTCGGCCTCGGCCTTCTTGCGCGCCTCGGTCGGCATCTTGGCGGCCTTGATCTTCTTCTCGATCTCCTCGATGTCGGCGCCCTCCTCGCCTTCGCCGAGCTCCTTCTGGATCGCCTTGACCTGCTCGTTGAGGTAGAAGTCGCGCTGGTTCTTCTCCATCTGGCGCTTGACGCGGCCACGGATCTTCTTGTCGACGTTCAGGATGTCGACCTCGCGCTCGAGCTGCTCGAACAGGTTCTCCAGCCGGTCCTTGACCTCGGCCAGGTCGAGCACCACCTGCTTGTTCTCGAGCTTGAGCGGCAGGTGCGCGGCGATGGTGTCAGCCAGGCGGCCCGGGTCGTCGATGCTGGAGATCGAGGTCAGGATCTCCGGCGGGATCTTCTTGTTGAGCTTGACGTACTGGTCGAACTGCTGCATCACGGCGCGGCGCAGCGCCTCGACCTCGCTGCTGGGCGTGCCTGCGGCTGCGGCGGCCAGCGGCGTGACGGTGGCCGAGAAATGCGACTCGCCGTCCTCGATGCGGTTGACGGTGGCGCGTTGCTGGCCCTCCACCAGCACCTTCACGGTGCCGTCGGGCAGCTTGAGCATCTGCAGGATGGTGGAGACGCAGCCGACCTCGAACATGTCGGCCACGCCGGGCTCGTCCTTGGCGGCCGCCTTTTGCGCCACCAGCATGATGCGGCGCTCCGCCGCCATCGCCGTCTCCAGAGCCTTGATGCTCTTGGGACGACCGACGAACAGCGGGATCACCATGTGGGGGAACACCACCACGTCGCGCAGCGGCAGCAGCGGCAGGGCGATGGGGATGGCAGGCAGAGGTATGTGTCCGGACATGGGATTCCCTTGTATTACCTGTTGAATATGGTCGCCAGAGACGGATTTTCAACCTGCCGCCGATACCGGACCGGAGGCAGGGTTGAAAATGCGAGCCAGGCGATGTGCAAGGCCGTCCGGGTCAGGCCTTTTTCGCCGCCTCGCGGTAGACCAGCAGGGGCGGCTTGTTTTCCTCGATGGTGGACTCGTCCACCACGACCTTCTCGACGTTGGCGGCGTTGGGCAGGTCGAACATGGTGTCGATCAGCGCCTGCTCCAGGATGGAGCGCAGGCCGCGCGCGCCGGTCTTGCGCGCCAGCGCCTTGCGCGCGATCGCCTTGAGCGCCGAGGGCCGGATCTCCAGGTCCACGCCCTCCATGCCCAGCAGCTTGGCGTACTGCTTGACCAGCGCGTTCTTGGGTTCGGTCAGGATCTGCACCAGCGCGTCCTCGCTGAGCTCGGCCAGCGTGGCGACCACCGGCATGCGGCCCACGAGCTCGGGGATCAGGCCGAACTTGATCAGGTCTTCCGGCTCGATCTCGCTGAACACCTCGGTCAGCGAGCGCTGCTTCTTGCTCTTGACTGCGGCGCCGAAGCCTATGCCCGAGGCCTCGGTGCGGTTCTCGATGACCTTCTCCAGGCCGGCAAACGCGCCGCCGCAGATGAACAGGATGTTGGTCGTGTCGATCTGCAGGAAGTCCTGGTTGGGGTGCTTGCGCCCGCCCTGCGGCGGCACGCTGGCCATGGTGCCCTCGATCAGCTTGAGCAGCGCCTGCTGCACGCCCTCGCCCGAGACATCGCGCGTGATCGAGGGGTTGTCGGACTTGCGCGAGATCTTGTCGATCTCGTCGATGTAGACGATGCCGCGCTGGGCACGCTCGACGTCGTAGTTACAGCTTTGCAGCAGCTTGGCGACGATGTTCTCGACGTCCTCGCCCACGTAGCCGGCCTCGGTCAGCGTGGTCGCATCGGCCATCACGAAGGGCACGTCCAGCATGCGCGCCATGGTCTGCGCCAGCAGCGTCTTGCCCGAGCCCGTGGGGCCCATCAGCAGGATGTTGCTCTTGGCCAGCTCGACCTCGTCCTTCTTGGCCTTGTCCTTGTGGCGCAGGCGCTTGTAGTGGTTGTAGACCGCCACGGCCAGGGTGCGCTTGGCCTTCTCCTGGCCGATCACGTAGTTGTCCAGGTTGCCCTTGATCTCGGTGGGCGTGGGCAGCTCGCTGCGCGCCTCCTTGCCCTGCACCTCGGTGGCGGGCAGCTCGTCACGGATGATCTCGTTGCACAGGTCTATGCACTCGTCGCAGATGAACACCGAGGGACCTGCGATGAGCTTCTTCACTTCGTGCTGGCTCTTGCCGCAGAAGGAGCAGTACAGGGTCTTTTCGGTGGAGGAGCCTTTTTTCTCGGCCATGTCGGGAGTGCCTTGTCACTAAGGGTTACCTTACATGATAACCAAATCAAAAACGGCGTTCTCCCCTATGGAAAACGCCGTTGCCGTCCTGCCTGGGAGCAGCCTTGGCGCCCGCTCAGGGGCGCTTGGCGATCACCTGGTCGACCAGGCCGTACTCCATGGCCTCGTCGGCGGACAGGTAGTAGTCGCGCTCGGTGTCGCGCTCGATCTTCTCCAGCGGCTGGCCGGTGCGATCGGCCAGGATCTTGTTGAGCTGGTCGCGCGTCTTGAGGATTTCGCGCGCGTGGATCTCGATCTCGGTCGCCTGGCCCTGGGTGCCGCCCAGCGGCTGGTGGATCATGACCTTGGAGTTGGGCAGCGAGTAGCGCTTGCCCTTGGCGCCCGAGGCCAGCAGGAAGGCGCCCATGCTCGCGGCCATGCCGGTGCACAGCGTCGACACGTCGGGCTTGACGAAGTTCATGGTGTCGTAGATCGCCATGCCGGCGCTGACCGAACCACCCGGGGAATTGATGTAGAAGGAGATGTCCTTGTCCGGGTTCTCGCTCTCCAGGAACAGCAGCTGCGCCACCACCAGGTTGGCGGTCTGGTCGTTCACCGGCCCCACCAGGAAAATCACGCGCTCCTTGAGCAGGCGCGAATAAATGTCGTAGGACCGCTCGCCGCGGCCCGATTGTTCAATGACCATGGGGATCATGCCCAGGCCTTGAATGTCCAGTGCGCTCATGTTTACTCCTGCAGATGCGGGTACTGTACCGAAATTCCGATCCGTTCAAACGAAATGGGGCCTGTGGCCCGGACTGCAAGTCCGGCACAGGCCCCGGGAGTCCCTACGGTCGGACGGTGGGCACTCAGCCCTGGCCCATCAGCTCGTCGAAGGAGACGGCCTTGTCGGTCACCTTGGCCTTGGACAGCACAAACTCGGTCACGTTGTTCTCGATCACCACGGCTTCGACCTCGGCCAGGCGGCGGTTGTCGCCGTAGTACCAGCGCACCACCTCTTCCGGCTTCTCGTAGCTGGAGGCCATTTCCTCGATGTGGGCCTTGAGCTGCTCGGGCTTGGCCTGCAGTTCGTTGGCGCGCACCAGCTCGGCCACCACCAGACCCAGGCGCACGCGGCGCTCGGCCTGGGGACGGAACACGTCGTCGGGGATGGGGGCCTTGTCGGCGTCCTTGATGCCGCGCTGCTTGAGGTCGGCACGGGCGCCCTCGGCCATGCGATCGATCTCGGCCTGCACGATGGACTTGGGGCAATCGAGCTCGGCCTTGGCGACCAGGGCGTCCATCACGGCCTGCTTGTTGCGCGCCTGCAGGCGGAACTTGACCTCGCGCTCGAGGTTCTTGCGGATGTCAGCGCGCAGGCCTTCGACCGTGGCGTCAGCGATGCCCAGCGACTTGGCCAGCGCCTCGTCGACCTCGGGCAGGTGGGCCGCCTCGATCTTCTTGACGGTGACCAGGAAGTCGGCGGTCTTGCCGGCCACGTCCTTGCCGTGGTAGTCGGCGGGGAACACCAGCGGGAAGGTCTTGCTCTCGCCGGTCTTCATGCCGCGCACCGCGTCCTCGAACTCCTTGAGCATCTGGCCTTCGCCGACCAGGAACTGGAAGTCCTCGGCCTTGCCGCCCTGGAAGGGCTCGCCGTCGATCTTGCCTTCGAAGTCCACGCTCACGCGGTCGCCATCCTGGGCCGCGGCGTCGGCGGCGCGCTGGGCGAAGCTGCGGCGCTGCTTGCGCAGGATGTCCACGGTCTTGTCGATGGCGCTGTCGCCGACCTCGGCGCTCAGCTTCTCGACCTCGGCCGTGGTCAGGTCGCCGATCTTGACATCGGGATAGACCTCGAACACGGCGTCGAAGGCGAGCTCGCCCTCGGGCGCGTTTTCCTTCTCGGTGATGCGCGGCTGGCCGGCCACGCGCAGCTTGGCCTCGTTGGCGGCCACGGCGAAGGCCTCGCCCACCTTGTCGTTCATCACCTCGTAGTGCACCGAGTAGCCGTAGCGCTGGGCCACCACGTTCATCGGCACCTTGCCGGGACGGAAGCCGTCCATCTTGACGGTGCGGGCAAGCTTGCGCAGGCGCGAATCCACTTCGGACTGGATCACGTTGACGGGCAGCGTCAGCGTCATCTTGCGCTCGAGCTTCTCAAGGTTTTCTACGGTAACGGCCATGATGCCTCTTTAGGTTAGTGGTGCGCGGGGGGGGACTCGAACCCCCACACCATTGCTGGCGTCAGGACCTAAACCTGGTGCGTCTACCAATTTCGCCACCCGCGCGGGTCCAAACAAAAACGGGCGGCCTGAACTAGGCGACCGCCCGCATGAAATCGGTCAACCTTTTATTTTAACCGTGACTTGGCACCCCGTGAATCAGCAGTTCGCCGCCGGCATTTCGCGCCGGACCCGGAACCACGCCGCGTACATGGCCGGCAGCGCCAGCAGGGTGAGCACGGTGGCCACGATCAGCCCGCCCATGATGGCCACGGCCATCGGGCCCCAGAACACCGAGCGCGACAGCGGGATCATGGCCAGCACGGCCGCAGCCGCCGTCAGCACGATGGGGCGCAGACGCCGCACGGCCGACTCGACGATGGCCTCCCAGGCCGGCACGCCGCGCGCGCGGTCCTGCTCGATCTGGTCGATCAGGATCACCGAGTTGCGCTGGATCATGCCCATCAACGCGATCACGCCCAGCAGCGCGACGAAGCCGAACGGCCGGTTGAGCAGCAGCAGGGCTGCGGCCACGCCGGCGATGCCCAGCGGCCCGGTCAGGAACACCAGCATGGCGCGGCTGAAGCTGTGCAGCTGCAGCATCAGCAGCGTGAAGGTGAGGAACAGCATGATGGGCACGCCGGCCGCGATCGAGGCCGAGCCCTTGGAGCTCTCCTCGACGGCTCCTGCCACCTCGATGCGGTAGGCGCCCTCGCCGGCCGCCAGCCAGCGCGCTTCCAGCCGGCGCAGGCCGGGCAGCAGCTCCTCGGTCACGGTGGCGCCCTGCAGCCCCTCGGCGATGTCGCCCTGCACCGTGATGGCGTAGTCGCGGCCTTCGCGCCACATCACGCCGGGCTCCCAGGTGAACACCGGCTTGGCGATCTGGGTCAGCGGGATGGAACGCCCCGAGGCCGTGGGCAGGTAGGCGTTGCCCAGGTCGGTGATGGCGTTGCGCTCGTCCTGCGGCTGGCGCAGCACGATGTCTATCAACTTGTCGCCCTCGCGGAACTGGCCGACGTTGCTGCCCGTGAGGCTGGTCTTGGCAGCCTGGGCGATCGACTGGCTGGTGACGCCCAGGGTGCGCGCCTTGGCCTGGTCCACCTCCAGGCGCAGCACCTTGATCGACTCGTTCCAGTTGTCGTTGACGCCGCGCGTGTTGGGGCTGGCGCGCATGGCGGCCTTGACCTCGTCGGCCTTGGTACGCAGCTGCAGCGGATCGGGGCCGACCACGCGGAACTGCACCGGGTAGGGCACGGGCGGGCCGTTGGGCAGCAGCTTGACGCGGCCGCGCACCTCGGGGAACTCGCGCGCCAGCAGCGCGGGCAGGGCCACGCGCAGGCTCTCGCGCGTCTTCAGGTCGCGCGGCAGCAGGATCAGCTGAGACACGTTGGTCTGCGGAAACACCTGGTCCAGCGGCAGGTAAAAGCGCGGCACGCCCGAGCCCACCCACTGGCTGACCGAGGCCACGCCGGGCTCGGCCAAGAGGCGCGCCTCGACGCGCCTGGCCACCTCCTCGGTGGCGTCGAACGAGGTGCCTTCGGGCGACCACAGGTCGACCAGGATCTCCAGCCGGCTCGAGTCGGGGAAAAACTGCTGCTGCACCCGGCCCATGCCGGCGATGCCTAGCGCAAAGCTCAGCAGCGTGGCGCCTATGGTGAGCCAGCGGTGCTGCACGCACCAGTCGACCCAGCGCCGGAAACGGTTGTAGAACGGCGTATCGAACATCTCGTGCGGCTCGTCCTGCGGCCGGCCGGCCTGTGCTGCGGCCTGCACATGCGGCGGCACCTTGAGCAGCAGCGTGCCGAGGTAGGGCACGAAGTACACCGAGACGACCCAGCTGAGCACCAGCGCGATCACCGTGACCGCGAAGATCGCGAAGGTGTACTCGCCGGTGACCGAGCGCGCGATGCCGATCGGCAGGAAACCCGCCGCCGTGATCAGCGTGCCGGTCAGCATGGGCATGGCGGTGAGCTCGTAGGCGAAGGTGGCCGCGCGCACCCTGTCGTAGCCCTCCTCCATCTTGCGCACCATCATCTCGACGGCGATGATGGCGTCGTCCACCAGCAGGCCCAGCGCGATGATCAGCGAGCCCAGCGAGATCTTGTGCAGGCCGATGCCGAAATACTGCATGGCCAGGAAGGTGACGGCCAGCACCAGCGGGATGGTGATGCCCACCACCAGGCCGGGCCGCATGTCCAAAGTCCAGCGCCGCCACAGCGGATGGCGGCCGGGCCGCTTGTGCAGGCCCAGCGAGAGAAAGCTCACGGCCAGCACGATCACCACGGCCTCGATCAGCACCTTGACGAACTCGTTGACCGAGGTCGCGACGGCGCGCGGCTGGTCCTGCACCTGCAGCAGCTTCACCCCGGCCGGCAGGCTGCGCTCGATGCGGGCGTTCGCTTCCTGGAGCGCCTTCCCCAGCGCGATGATGTCACCGCCCTTGGCCATGGAGACGCCCAGGGCAATCACCTCCTGGCCGTCGTGGCGCACCTTGATCTGGGGCGGCTCCACGTAGCCGCGCCGGATCTCGGCGATGTCGCCCAGCCTCAGCTGCTGGCCCGAGGCGCCGCGTATCGGCATGGCGCGCAGGTCCTCGACGGCACGGAACTGACCGGCCACGCGCACCTGCACCACGTCGAGCGGCGTCTGCACCGCGCCGGCCGACTCGACGGCGTTCTGCTGGCCGAGCTGGGCCAGCACCGCGGTCATGTCCAGGCCAAGCTGGGCCAGGCGCTTTTGCGAGATCTCGACGTAGAGCTTCTCATCCTGCACGCCGAACTGCTCGACCTTGGCCACGTCGGGCACGCGCAGCAGCTGCTGGCGCACCTCGTCGGCGAAGCTCTTGAGCTCGGCATGGCTGAAGCCGTCGGCCTGCAGCGCGTAGATCACGCCGTAGACATCGCCGAACTCGTCGTTGAAGAAGGGCCCCACCACCCCTGGCGGCAGGCTGGCGCGCATGTCACCGACCTTCTTGCGCACCTGGTACCAGACATTGGGGACCTCGCCGGCCCTGGAAGAGTCCTTGATCTGGAAGATGATCAGCGACTCGCCGGGCTTGGAATAGCTGCGGATCTTGTCGGCGTAGGGCACTTCCTGCAGCGTACGCTCGATCTTGTCGGTCACTTGCTCGGCCACCTGCTGGGCCGTCGCGCCCGGCCACACGCTGCGCACCACCATGGCGCGGAAGGTGAACGGCGGGTCCTCGTCCTGGCCGAGCTGGAAATAGGCGGCGATGCCCAGGACCATCAGCACCACCATCAGGTAGCGGGTCAGGGCGGGATGGTCCAGCGCCCAGCGGGACAGGTTGAAACCTGCTTTGGCAGCGGTCTGCGTCATGGCGGCGGCCCTCAGCGGGCGGCAGGGCTGGCCGGGGCCGCGGGGCCGCGCGCGGCGGCATCGGCCCCCGCCTGCGCCAGCGCCGCCTTGGGCTGGTAGACCGTGACCTTCTGCCCCGGCGACAGCACATGCACGCCGGCGACCACCACCTGCTGGCCCGGCTGCAGGCCCGCGGCGAGCACCGCGTCGTTGCCGTCGACGGTGGCGATCTGCACCGGCTGCGAGCGCACCGTCTTGCTGGCCGGCTCGTACACCCAGACCGCCGAGGCCTGGCCCTCCTGGCGCAGGGCGGAAGTCGGCAGCTTGATCGCCTGGGCTGCGGCGGCGCCGGCCGCAGGCGGCGTCACGTAGACCGTGGCGCCCAGCGGCGGCGCCTCGCCGCTCGACAGCGCCAGCTTCACCGCGTAGGTGCGCGTCACCGGATCGGCGCTGGCGGCCACCTCGCGCACCGCACCCTGCAGCCGCTGGTCGCCCTGCCAGGCGCGTACCGTCAGCGGGGTGCCGAGCCGCATCATCGCCACCCGGTCCTCGGGCACGGCGAACACCACGTCGCGCGGGCCGTCCTGGGCGACGCGCACCACCGACGCCCCGGCCGACACGACTTGGCCGACCTCGGCCTCGATGGCGGTAACGACCCCTGGCGCGTCGGCCAGCAGCTGGGTGTAGGCCGCCTGGTTGCCCTGGGCGGCGAGCTGGGCCTGGGCCTGCTCCAGCGTGGCCTGGGCCGCCTTGAACTGGGCCTCGCGGCGCTCCAGTTCGGCGCCGCTGATGAAGTTCTGCGCCCTCAGCGCCTCAAAGCGCCGCAGGTCCGCCGCGGCCAGGTCGCGCTGGGTGGCCGCGGCCCTGACCTGGGCGCGCGCCGCGTCAGCGGCCAGCCGGTAGTCCTGCGCGTCGAGCTGGGCCAGCAACTGGCCGGCTGCCACGCGCTGCCCGGCCTCGATGGCGCGGCGCGTGATCTTGCCGGCCACGCGAAAGCCCAGCCGCGACTCCACGCGCGCCCGCACCTCGCCCGCGTACTCGGGGCCCGCCTCGAGCGGACTCGCCCCCACGGTCAACAGCTTGACCGCGCGCAGCGGCTCCTCGGGCGGCGGCGACTTGGAACAGGCCGCCAGCAGCAACAGCGCAAGCCCGCCAAACGCAAGCGCCAGCGCACGCCGCGACGCGAAACAAAGATAGCGAACCGGCATGACGCCCCCTGGCAGGAATATTAATGACTGACTGGTTAGTAATCTATGGCAATCGCCCCTGCCTGTCAAGCGACAATGCGGCCTGGATTCGCCCCCTCACGCCAGCTTCACGCCCATGACCGCCGCCCAGGCTGCCCCTGTCACCCATTACGAGAACTTTCCGGTCGCCTCCTGGCTGTGCCCGCCGCGCCTGCGCCCGGCCATCGCGGCCATCTACTGGTTCGCGCGCACGGCCGACGACATCGCCGACGAGGGCGACCCCCCTGCCGCGCAACGCCTGCAGGCGCTGGCCGCCTACCGCGCCGAGCTGCACGCCGTCGCCGCCGGGCGGTCCGCCACCGACGCCTGGCCCCAGGTCTTCGGCCCGCTCGGGCCGGCGATCCGGCAGTTCGACCTGCCCTTGGCGCTGCTCGACGCCCTGCTCGACGCCTTCGTGCAGGACGTGGAGAAATCGCGCGACGGCGCCGGCTACGCCAGCCTCGACGAACTGCTGGGCTACTGCCGCCTGTCCGCCAACCCGGTGGGCCGCCTGCTGCTGCACCTGTACGGCGTCCATGATCCGGCCGCGCTGGCGCACAGCGACGCGATCTGCAGCGCGCTGCAGCTGATCAACTTCTGGCAGGACCTCGGCGTGGACATCCCGCGCGGACGCTACTACCTGCCCGCACGCGAGGCCGCCGCGCATGGCCTGGACCTGTCGGGCGGGCCAGAGGCCATGCGGCGGCTGCGCCAGACACCCGAACTCGTCGCGCTGATGCGCTTTCTGGTCGGCCACGCGCGCGCCCTGATGCTGGGCGGCGCCCCGCTGGTGCACCGCGTGCCGGGGCGCGCCGGCTGGGAGCTGCGCCTGGTGGTGCAGGGCGGGCTGCGCGTGCTCGACCATATCGAGGCACAGGGTTTCGCCACGCTGCAGCGCCGCCCCGCCCTGGGCAAGGCGGACGCCGCCCTGATGCTGTGGCGCAGCCTGCGGATGTGACAATGCTGGGCCTGTTCACAGGCCCCAGCCCTGCCGTTCACGAATTCATGAGCCCCCAAGACTATGTCCAGCAAAAAGCCGCCGCCTCGGGCAGCAGCTTTTATTACGCCTTCCTGTTCCTGCCGCCGGCGCGGCGCGCGGCCATCACCGCGTTCTACGCCTTCTGCCGCGAGGTCGACGACGTGGTGGACGAGGTCGACGACCCCGGCGTGGCGCAGAACAAGCTGGCTTGGTGGCGGACCGAGGTCGCCCAGGCCTTCTCAGGCCAGCCCAGCCACCCCGTGATGCAGGCCCTGCTGCCGCATGCCGGCGCCTACGGCATAGAGCAGCGCCACCTGCAGGCGGTGATCGAGGGCTGCCAGATGGACCTGGAGCAGACGCGCTACCTGGACTACGCGGGCCTTCAGCGCTACTGCCACCTGGTGGCCGGCATCGTGGGCGAGGTCTCGGCCCATATCTTCGGCCAGACGCAGGCAGCCACCACGGACTACGCTCACAAGCTGGGCCTGGCCTTCCAGCTCACCAACATCATCCGCGACGTGGGCGAGGACGCGCTGCGCGGGCGCATCTACCTGCCGGTCAACGAGCTGCAGCGCTTCGACGTGAAGGCGCACGAGATCCTCAAGCGCCAGTATTCCGAGCGCTTCAGCGCCCTGATGCGCTTCCAGGCCGAGCGCGCCCATGCGCTGTACGACGAGGCCCTGGCCCTGCTGCCGGCGGCCGACCGCCGCGCGCAAAAGCCCGGCCTGATGATGGCCAGCATTTACCGCACCTTGCTGCGCGAGATCGAGCGCGACGATTTCCGGGTGCTGCACCAGCGCATCGCGCTGACCCCGCTGCGCAAGCTCTGGCTGGCCTGGAAGGTCCAGGCGCTGGGGCGGCTGTAAGCCATGAACATCGCCATCGTCGGCGGTGGCTGGGCCGGCCTCGCAGCGGCCGTGCGCGCCGTGCAGGAGGGCCATGCGGTCACCCTGTTCGAGGCGGCTCACCAGCCCGGCGGCCGCGCGCGCGGCGTGCCGCTCAAGCTGCCGGACGGGCGCCGGCTGATGCTGGACAACGGCCAGCACATCCTGATCGGCGCCTACCGCGACACGCTGCGCCTGATGCGCCTGGTCGGCGTGGACCCCGAGCGCGTGCTGCTGCGCCTGCCGCTGGCCCTGGGCTATGCGGACGGCAGCGGCCTGAGCCTGCCGCAGGGGCCGGCACCGTTCGATGTGCTGGCCGGCATCCTGCGCGCGCGCGGCTGGTCCTGGCGCGACCGCCTGGCCCTGCTGCGCACCGCCCTCGGCTGGCGGTTGCAGGGCTTTGCCTGCCCGCCCGCGGTCTCGGTGGCCGAACTCTGCGCGGCGCTGACGCCACGGCTGCGCGAGGAGTTCATCGAGCCGCTGTGCGTCTCGGCGCTGAACACGCCGATGCGCGAAGCCAGCGGCCAGGTGTTCCTGCGCGTGCTGCGCGACGCTATGTTCAGCGAGCGCGGCGGCTCCAATCTGCTGCTGCCGCGCGCCGATCTCGGCACCCTGTTCCCGCAGGCCGCCGTCGCCTGGCTGGTCCGCCGCGGCGCCCGCGTGCTGACCGGCTGCCGCGTGCAGGCGCTGCGCCCCCAGGCCGGCGGCTGGCAGCTCGACGGCCAGGCCTTCGAACGCGTGATCCTGGCCACGGCGCCGGCCGAGGCGGCCCGGCTGGCCGGCGAGGCCGCAGCCCATGGCGCCGACCAGGCCCAGGCACTGAGGGCCTGGGCCGAGCGGGCCGCCAGCCTGCGCTTCGAGGCCATCACCACGGTCTACGCGCTGGCCCGGCAGCCGGATCTGCCCACCGCGGCGCCCTTGCTGCCGCGCCCCATGCTGGCCCTGCGCCCCGGCGCGCAGCAGCCGGCCCAGTTCGTGTTCGACCGCGGCCAGCTCGCGGGCGCCGAACAGGCCGGGCTGCTGGCCTTCGTCGTCAGCGCCAGCACGGGTGAGCGGCAGGCGCTGCAGGCCCAGGTCGCGGCCCAGGCGCAGGCGCAGCTGGGCCTCGAAGTCGAGCCGCTGCAGACCATCGTCGAAAAGCGCGCCACCTTTGCCTGCACGCCGGGCCTGGCACGCCCGCCGCAGGCCATCGCCTCGGGACTGCTTGCCGCGGGCGACCATGTGGCCGGCCCCTACCCGGCCACGCTGGAAGGCGCGGTGCGCAGCGGCTGGGCCGCCGCGGGCCTGTTGGCTCAGGCGGCCTGACCGAGCCCCAACAGGCGCACGGCATTGCCCTTCAAGATGCCGGGCATGACCTCGGGTTTGAAGCCGGCCTGCTCGAAGTCGCGCATCCAGCGCTCGGGCGTGATCAGCGGGTAGTCGCTGCCGAACAGCACGCGGTCCTTGAGCAGGGTGTTGGCGTACTGCACCAGCTGCTTGGGAAAGTACTTGGGGCTCCAGCCCGACAGGTCGATCCAGACATTGGGCTTGTGCGTGGCCACCGACAGCGCCTCGTCCTGCCAGGGAAAGCTCGGGTGCGCCATGACGATCTGCATATCGGGCCAATCGATCGCCACCTCGTCCAGGTGCATGGGATTGCTGTAGGCCAGGCGCAGGCCGCCGCCGCAGCGCATGCCCGAGCCAATGCCGCTGTGTCCGGTGTGGAAGATGGCCGGCAGCTTGTGCGCGTTGATGACCTCGTAAATCGGCCAAGCCATCCTGTCGTAGGGGTGGTAGCCCTGCACCGAGGGGTGGAACTTGAAGCCCCTGACGCCCTCCTCGCGGATCAGCCGCTCGGCCTCGCGCGCGCCCATCTTCCCCTTGTGCGGATCGATGCTGGCGAAGGCCAGCATCATGTCGCTGTTCTCGCGCGCGGCCTGGGCGATCTCCTCGTTGGGGATGCGGCGCCGCCCCAGCTGCGACTCGCTGTCCACGGTGAACATCACCAAGCCTATCCTGCGCTCGCGGTAGTAGGCCACGGTCTCGGCGATGGTCGGCCGCCGGTTGCTGCCGAAGTACTTGTCGGCCGCGCGGTCGTACTCCTCGCCGTAGTTGTCGAAGGGATTCCAGCAGCTCAGCTCGGCGTGGGTGTGGATGTCGATCGCGATCAGGTTCTGGTGGTCCATGGGGTCTTTCACTAGGGAAAACACTGAGGAGGAGGCGCCAAGTTTGGCTTGAACTAGTTATATTTCATAACCATAATCCAGTCCAACAGGAAAGGCAAGACCATGACATCCAAAGACATCCAGCTGGAGATCCGCGGCGAGCAGCAGCATATCGCCGTGATCCGCCTGACCCGCCCGGCCAAGCGCAACGCGCTCAGCGACGGCCTGATGCTGGCCATCCGCGACACCTTCGAGAACCTGCCGTCCAGCGTGCGTGCCGCCGTGATCGACGGCGAGGGCGAGCATTTCTGCGCCGGCCTGGACCTGTCGGAGCTGCAGGAGCGCGACGCCGGCCAGGGCCTGCACCACTCACGCATGTGGCACGACGCGCTGGAGCGCGTGCAGTACGGCCCGGTGCCGGTGATCGCGGCCCTGCACGGCGCCGTGGTCGGCGGCGGCCTGGAGCTGGCCAGCGCCTGCCACATCCGCGTGGCCGACGAGTCCACCTTCTACGCCCTGCCCGAGGGCTCGCGCGGCATCTTCGTCGGCGGCGGCGGCGCGGTGCGCATCCCGCGCCTGATCGGCGCCGCGCGCATGGCCGACATGATGCTGACCGGCCGCGTCTACAACGCCCAGGACGGCGAGCGCATCGGCTTCGCCCAGTACCTGGTGCCGCAGGGCCAGGCCTTCGACAAGGCCTACGAACTGGCCGACCGCGTGGCGCAGAACGCGCCGCTGACCAACTACGCGCTGATGCACGCGCTGCCGCGCATCGCCGAGCAGCCGGCCGACCAGGGCTTCCTGACCGAGGCCATGATGGCCGCCATCGCCCAGAGCGCCCCCGAAGCCAAGGACCGGGTGCGCGCCTTCCTCGAAGGCCGCGCCGCCAAGGTGCAAAAGGGCTGAGCCCCGCCCGCGCAAGAACGACAGACCAGGAGACAAGCGATGAGCACCCCCCGATTCCGCCCGCTGCGCTTTGGCGTCACCCGCGTGAGCCTGCGCGACGGCGCGCCCGGCGTGCATTACCTGCAGGCCGAGCAGGCGCTGCAGGGCTATCCCGAGCGCATCACCGACCGCCTGCAGCGCTGGGGCGCCACCGTCCCCGAGCGCAGCTTCATGGCCCGCCGTGCCAAGCAGGCCGACGGCAGCCGCGGCGACTGGCGCCATGTCAGCTACGGCGAGGCCTGGGCCAGCGCCCGCCGCATCGCCCAGGGCCTGATCGACCGCGGCCTCAGCGCCGAGCGTCCGGTCGTGATCCTGTCCGAGAACGACCTCGAGCACGCCCTGCTGGCCCTGGGCTGCCTGGTCGCCGGCGTGCCCTTCGTGCCGACCTCGCCGGCCTACTCGCTGGTCAGCCAGGACTACGACAAGCTGCGCCATGTGCTGCACACCGTCACACCGGGCCTGGTGTTCGCCGCCGACGCGCGCTACGCCAAGGCCATCGCCGCCGCGGTCGACCCCGGCACCGAGGTCGTGCTGAACGAGGGTGGCGTCGAAGGCCGTGCCGTCACGCCGTTCGCCGAACTGCTGGCCACCTCGGCCACGGCCCAGGTGGACGCGGCCATGCAGGCCACCGGCCCCGACACCATCACCAAGTTCCTGTTCACCAGCGGCTCGACCAAGCTGCCCAAGGCCGTCATCAACACCCAGCGCATGTGGTGCGCCAACCAGCAGCAGATGGCCCAGTCCATGCCAGTGCTGGCCGAGCAGCCGCTGCTGCTGGTCGACTGGCTGCCCTGGAACCACACCTTCGGCGGCAACCACAACTTCGGCATGGTGCTCTACCACGGCGGCACCCTGTACATCGACGACGGCAAGCCGACCCCGGCGCTGATGGGCGAAACCCTGCGCAACCTGCGCGAGATCGCGCCCACGGTCTACTTCAACGTGCCGACCGGCTTCGAGGCGCTGGCCAACGCGATGAAGACCGACGAAATCCTGCGCCGAAACTTCCTGTCGCGCGTGAAGATGTTCTTCTACGCCGGCGCGGCCCTGGCACAGCCGGTGTGGGACAGCCTCTACGAGAGCGAGGAGCGCGAAATCGGCCAGCGCATCGTCATGAGCTCGGGCCTGGGCATGACCGAAACCGGCCCCTTCGGCCTGTTCGTCACCAGTCCCAACGTGAAAGCCGGCGACCTCGGCGTGCCCACGCCGGGCCTGCAGGTCAAGCTGGTCGACGTGGACGGCAAGACCGAACTGCGCTATCGGGGCCCGAACGTCACACCGGGCTACTGGCGCGCGCCAGAGGAAACCGCCGCGGCCTTCGACGACGAGGGCTTCTTCTGCTCGGGCGACGCGGTCAAGTGGATAGACGAGACCGACATCCACCTGGGCCTGAAGTTCGACGGCCGCATCGCCGAGGACTTCAAGCTCGCCACCGGCACCTTCGTCAGCGTGGGCCCGCTGCGCGCCAGGATCATCGCCGCCGGCGCCCCCTACATCCAGGACGTGGTGCTGACCGGCCTCAACATGAAGGAGGTCGGCGCCATGGTCTTCCCCACGGCGGCCGTGCGCCAGCTCAGCGGGCTGAACGGCCAGACCGCGATGGCCGACGTGCTGGCCAGCGAAGCCGTGCTCGCCCATTTCCAGAAGCTGGTCGACGAACTGGCCAAGACCGCCACCGGCAGCGCCAACCGCGTCGCACGCCTGTGCCTGCTGGCCGAGCCGCCGACCCTAGACCGCGGCGAGGTCACCGACAAGGGCTCGATCAACCAGCGCGCCGTGCTCGCGCACCGCGCCGACACCGTGGACGCCCTGCACGCGGACCAGCTGCACAGCATTCTGAAACCGCGCCAACACTGAAGGGACGGCGCCCATGGCTATCAAAGGATTCTTCTCCGGCTTCGACGACTGCTGGATGCTCGACGGGGTGCGCACGCCCATGGTCGACTACTGCGGCGCGCTGGGCCACATTTCACCGACCGACCTGGGCATCAAGGCCGCGCGTGCAGCACTGTCGCGCGCCGGCGTGCCGGGCGAGCACATAGGCTCGGTGGTCACCGGCAACATGGCGCCCGGCGACTTCGACCAGTTCTTCCTGCCGCGCCACATCGGCCTGTACGCGGGCGTGCCGCAGGAGGTGCCGGCCATCATGGCGCAGCGCATCTGCGGCACCGGCTTCGAGCTGTTCCGCCAGGCCGGCGAGCAGATCCAGGGCGGCGCCTGCGAGGCGGCCCTGGTGGTCGGCACCGAGAGCATGACGCGCAACCCCATCGCGGCCTTCGACCACCGCACCGGCTTCAAGCTCGGCGCGCCGGTCGGTTTCAAGGACTACATGTGGGAGGCGCTGAAGGACCCGGCCGCCGGCATCAACATGATCCAGACCGCCGAGAACCTGGCCAGGAAATACGGCATCGCGCGCGAAGACGTGGATGCCTTCGCCTCGGCCTCCTTCGCCAAGGCGGTGGCGGCGCAGGAGAGCGGCTTCCTGGCCGGCGAGATCGTGCCCGTGGTGAGCGAGAAATTCGAGCTCGAAGGCTACAAGGCACGCGGCATCAAGCTGCAGGGCAAGCTCAGCGAAGTGGCGCAGGATACCCACCCGCGCCTGTCGCCGGTCGAGGTGCTGGCCAGGCTCAAGCCGGTCTACGAGGGCGGCGTGCAGACCGGCGGCAACAGCTCGGCCCTGGTCGACGCCGCGGCCGCGGCCGTGGTCGCCTCGGGCGAGTACGTGAAGAACTGGGCCAAGGCCCAAGGCAAGAAGCCGCTGGCGCGCGTGGTCGCCGCCGCGGCCGTGGGCGTGCCGCCCGAGATCATGGGCATAGGCCCGGCACCGGCCATCCGCCTGCTGCTGGCGCGCTGCGGCCTGACGCTGGACCAGATCGGCCGTTTCGAGATCAACGAGGCCCAGGGCGCGCAGACCCTGGCCGTGGGCCGCGAGCTCGGCCTCGACATGGACCGGCTCAACGTCAACGGCGGCGCCATCGCGCTCGGCCACCCGCTGGCCGCCACCGGCGTGCGCCTGACCCTCACCGTGGCGCGCGAGATCCGCCGCGCCGGCCTGCGCTATGGCATCTCGTCGGCCTGCGTGGGCGGCGGCCAGGGCATCGCGCTGCTGATCGAAAACCCCGAGGCGGCCTGAGCGGCCGTCGACCCAGAAAGGACCCCCATGCAGATCCAAGGACAGGCCGCCCTCGTCACCGGCGGCGGCTCCGGCCTCGGCGAGGCCACGGCGCGCGAGCTCGCGCGCCTGGGCGCCAAGGTCGCCGTGCTCGACATGAACCAGGCGAATGCAGAGAAGGTCGCGGCCGAGATCGGCGCGGAGCACGGAAACGGCCGCGCCGTGGCCTGCCCCTGCGACATCACCAGCGCCGACAGCCTGCAGGCCGCCATCGACCGGGCCGCCGCCGCGCATGGCCCGGCGCGCATCCTGATGCACGTGGCCGGCATAGGCGCGGCCAGGCGCATCCTCGGCAAGGACGGCAGCCCGGCCCCGCTGGAGGACTTCGTCAAGGTGGTCAACGTCAACCTGGTCGGCAGCTACAACGCCGCCCGCCTGTTTGCCGCCGCCTGCGCCGGGCTGGAGCCGCTGGAAGACGGCGAGCGCGGCGTGATGGTCTTCACCGCCTCGGTGGCCGCCTTCGACGGCCAGGTCGGCCAGCAGGCCTACAGCGCCTCCAAGGGCGGCGTGGTCGGCATGACCCTGCCCATGGCGCGCGACCTCGCGCAACACGGCATCCGCGTCTGCACCATCGCCCCCGGCCTGTTCGCCACGCCGCTGATGAAGACCCTGCCCGAGCCCGTGCAGGCCTCGCTCGCGGCCAGCATCCCGTTCCCGCAGCGCTTGGGGCACCCCGAGGAGTTCGCCCAGCTGGCCAGCCACATCGTGAGCAACGGCCACCTCAACGGCGAGGTGATCCGGCTCGACGGCGCGCTGCGCATGGCGCCGCGCTGACAGGAGAGCACACCATGGGCAAGACCACCATGTACGAGGTGAAGGTGATGTTCGGCGACTGCGACCCGGCCGGCATCGTCTTCTTCCCGAATTTCTCCAAGTGGATGGACGCGGCCTCGCTGCACTACTTCGTCGAATGCGGCGTGCCGCCCTGGCGCGAGCTGGTCAAGACCACCGGCATCATCGGCACGCCCTTGCTCGAGATCCACACCAGGTTCATGCGCCCCGCCACCTACGGCGAGACGCTGCAGGTCTACACCAGCGTCGAGGAATGGCGCGACAAGGTCTTCATCCAGAAGCACCTGGTCAAGCGCGGCGAGGACCTGCTGTGCGAGGGCCGCGAGACGCGCGCCTTCGTGATCCATCCGCCCGGCGAGCCCAACCGCATCAAGGCCATCCCGATTCCCGAGGACATCCGGGCCAAGTGCAGCTGAACCGACCACCCCATAGAGAGCATTGACAAGAGTCGGAGTAGGAATGCCAGTCACCCAACACCCCCTCCACAGATCCGTACGTGCGGAACTACCGCATACGGCTCCTGCCTTGGGTCGTGACGATCAGACGCTGGTTTGGGTA
>SCMQ01000044.1 GCA_005503335.1 Comamonadaceae bacterium 2FH | reverse complement strand
GGTCTCGGTCTTGGTGATCAGGCCGATCACCGGCTCGCCGGCGGCGAAGCTGGCCGAGGCGGCCAGGGCCAGGGTGGACAGGATCAGCTGGGGGGCAAGGGATTTCTTCATCTGGCGGTCTCCTCGAAGGTGGGCACTGCGCCGGCTCCGGCTCCGGGAAATCCCGGGGCTGCGGCGGTTTACGTTCCGGCGTGATGGGACTATAGTTGCTGATAGATTAATAAATCAAGTTGTTTTAGTTATGGAAAACCCTGAACAAGCTCAATTCCAGGCCCGCGTCGCCACCGCTGGCGAGGCGCTGATCGACCTTGTGCTGCAGGCCGATGGCCGGCTCGACCCCTGCCTGGGCGGGGCGGTCTACAACCTCACGCGCGCGCTGTCGCGCCAGGGCATGGCCACGTTGTACCTGAACCCGCTCTCGGGCGACCGCTTCGGGCGCCAGCTGGCGCGCGGCTTGGTCGCCGACGGCGTGCTGCTGGCGCGCGCCGAGCCGGTGAGCGAGGTGAGCTCGCTCGCGGTGGTCGGGCTGACCGAGGCCGGCCATCCCGATTACGCCTTCTACCGTGAGCTGGTGGCCGACCGCGCCGTAAGCGCCGCCGGCCTGGTGCAGGCCTGCGCCCGCGCGCCGGGCCTGCAGATGGTCTGCACCGGCGCCCTGGCCCTGGCGGCCGAGGACGCCGACAAATACCTGCCCTGGCTGGCGGCCCAGCGCGCGGACGGCCGCCTGGTGGTGGTGGACGCCAACCTGCGCCCCTCGGTGATGCGCGACCTGCCGGCCTACCGGCGCAACGTGATGGCGGCGCTGCAGTACGCCGACCTGGTGAAGGCCAGCGACGAGGACCTCGAGGTGCTGGACCTGCCGGGCGAGAGCGCCGAGGCCAGGGCGCTGAACCTGCTGGCGCAGACGCCGGCGCGGCTGATGGCGCTGACCCTGGGCGCGCAGGGCGCCGCCCTGCTGCGGCGCGACGCCGGCGGCACCCACTGGCTGCGTGCGCGCGAATCCCAGCCGGTGGCCGTGGTGGACACGGTGGGCGCGGGCGACTGCTTCCTGGCGGGCCTGCTGACGGCCCTGCTGCGCGGCGCGGACGAGGCCGGCCAGGCGCCGGCGCAGGCACTGGCCACGCTCGACGAGGCACGCTGCCGCGCCCTGCTGGCCCATGCCCTGGCCAGCGCCAGCCTGTGCGTGATGCAGCGCGGCTGCGTGCCGCCGAGCTGGGAGCAGGCCAGCGCGCGCACGCGCGAGGTGCCGGCCGCCTTCGCTTGAGGCGGGCCGTCAGCCGCGCTGCGCAGCCACGATCAGCGCCTCGACGCGGTACTCGGGCGAGGCCAGCCTGAGCTCGCCGCAGGCGCGCGCAGGCGGATGCTCGGGGTCTATCCAGGCGTCCCAGACCGCGTTCATTTCGGCGAAGTCCTTCATGTCCGCCAGCCAGATCTGGGCCGAGAGGATCAGCGACTTGCCGCTGTCCGACAGCGCGAGCAGGCGCTCGACCTGGGCCAGCATGTCGCGCGTCTGCTCGGCCGTGCTGGCGCCATGGCCGACCTGGCCGGCCAGGTGGACGGTGCGGTTGTGGATCACGGCCTGGCTCATGCGCGGGCCTTTTTCGTGGCGGATGACGGTCATCTGGAGCTTTCCTTGGTTGCTTGTGAAGGGGAACGGGGGGATCAGTGCTCGTCAGCGGGCAGGGCGCCGAGCAGGCGCGGCAGGTCGCCCAGGCGCGCGACCAGGCTGAACACCAGGGCCGAGACCGCGACGAAGAGCACCGAGACCGAGGCCATGGTCGGTGTGTAGCCGTAGCGCAGGGCGTTGAAGATCTTGATCGGCAGGGTCTCGAGCGTGAAGCCCACGGTCATGTAGGCCACGATGTACTCGTTGAGCGAGAGCACGAAGGCGAACGCGTAGCCGCAGACCAGGTTGGGCAGGATCAGCGGCAGCACCACGGTGCGCAGCACGCTGCGCTCGTCGGCGCCCATGGTCGAGGCGGCGTCGAGCAGGGAGCGGTCGATCGACTCCAGGCCCAGGGTCAGCGTCACCAGCGGCAGCGTGACGAAGAAGATCGCATGGCTGATCACCGCGGTCCAGGGCTGGCCGTAGCCGCCCGTTGCGACCCAGAAGCTCAGCAGGCCCAGAGCCGTGATCACCGGCGGCAGCACGAAGGGCGCCACGCCCAGCAGGCGGAAGACGCCGGCCCAGGGCGCATGGCGGCGCCACAGGAACCAGGCCAGCGGCGCAGCGATCGCGGTGGCCAGCGCGGCCGAGCAGGCGGCCAGGGTGATGGAGGCCAGCAGCGCGCCGCGCCAGCCGGGGTCGGTGAAGATCTCGGCGTACCAGGACCAGGACAGGCCCTGGGGCGGGAAGGCCAGGGTCTGGCGCTCGTTCAGCGAGACGCCGGCGACGATCACGATGGGCGCGGCCAGGAACAGCGTGACCGCGCCGAAGAACAGGCGTTGCAGCAGCCTTGCACTCATGTCGTGCCCTCCTTGCGGCCGATCAGCAGGGTCAGTCCGACCAGGGCCAGCGACAGCAGCACCAGGAACAGGGCCATGGCGGCGGCGAACGGCAGGTTGGACTGGTAGATGGCCTGGTCGGTGATCAGCACCGACAGGGTCCAGTGCTGCGGGCGGCCCAGGATCTGCGGCAGCAGGTAGGAGCCGAGCTCGAACACGAAGACCATGATCAGCGCCGCGACGATGGTGCGGCGCAGCGCCGGCACCACCACGTTGAGGAAGGCCAGCGCCGGATGGGCGCCGAGCGTGCGGGCCGCCTCGATCAGCGTCGGGTCCAGGCGCACCAGGGCCGGGTAGAGCACCAGCACGGCATAGGGCAGGGACTGGTAGACCATGCCGGTGAGCACGGCGCCGAAGCTGGGCAGCAGGGCCTGGGGCTCGGCCATCAGGCCGAGCGCGACCAGCAGGTTGCTGATGCCGGCCGTGCGCGAGAACAGCGTGGACCAGGCGAAGCCTATGATCACCTCGGACAGCGAGAGCAGGGCCAGCAGGCCGATCAGCCAGCGTGTCTGCACGCGGCGCGGCTGGCGCGTCAGCAGGTAGGTGAAGGGAAAGGCCAGCAGCACCGAGCAGACCGCGGCCAGGGCCGCCAGGCCGAGCGAGAACGCGAGCAGGTTGCCGAAGAAAGGGCTCAGAAAGCGCGCGTAGTTGTCGAGCACGAAGTCGGGCGTGTAGAAGCCTCCCTGCTGGCGGCGGAAGAAGCTCACCGCGACCATGGTGCCGAAGGGCAGGGCGAAGAACACCAGCAGCATCAGCGCCGGGAAGGCCAGCGGCGCGTAGTCGGCCGCGCGGCGGGGCGGTTCGCGTCTCATGAGGCCAGCACCACGCAGTTCTCGGGCGGCAGCACCACGCCCACGGCGTCGCCGGGCTGGACCTGAGCGCGCGCGCGCGGCGTCGTCACCGCCACCAGCACCTTGCCGCCGACCTCGATGAAGGTCTCTATCGTGGCCCCGAGGTCGCGCACGAAGCTGACCCGTCCCGACAGCGCGCCGTCCCCGGGGACGGTGAGCTGCAGGTCCTCGGGGCGGATCGAGAGCGTGGCGCGGCCCGCGGCCGGGGCCGGTACGCCGGGCAGGGCGCAGCCGAAGGCCGAGGCGCGGCCCTGGGCGTCGCGCTCGAGCTCGAGCAGGTTGGTCGAGCCTATGAAGTCGGCGACGAAGGCGTCGGCCGGGTGGCGGTAGATCTCGATCGGGGGCGCGGCCTGGCGCACGCGGCCCTCGCCCATCACGACCACGAGGTCGGCCATGGTCATGGCCTCGCGCTGGTCGTGCGTGACCACGACGGTGGTGATGCCCAGGCGCTGCTGCAACTGGCGCAGCTCGAGCTGCATGGCTTCGCGCAGCTTGGCGTCCAGCGCCGACAGCGGCTCGTCGAGCAGGAACAGCCGCGGCGAGAGCGCGAGCGCGCGCGCGATCGCCACGCGCTGGCGCTGCCCGCCCGAGAGCTGGGCCACGGGGCGGTCGCCGTAGCCGGGCAGGTGGACCAGGTTCAGCAGTTCCTCGGTGCGCCGCGCCTGCTCGGCGCGCGGGCGGCCGCGTATGCGCAGCGGGTAGGCGATGTTCTCGCCCACGCTCAGGTGCGGGAACAGGGCCAGCGACTGGAACACCATGCCCAGCTCGCGCTGGTGCGTGGGCAAGGCCGTGATGTCCTGGCCGTCGAGCAGGATGAGCCCCTGGCTCGGCGTCTCCAGCCCCGCGATCATGCGCAGCAGCGTGGTCTTGCCGCAGCCCGAGGGGCCGAGCAGGCAGACGAAGCTGCCCGCGGGCACGGCCAGCTGCACCTGTTCGACCACGGTGCTGGCGCCGAAGCGCTTGGAGATGTCCTGCAGGACCAGTCCGGTCATGGTCTCGTCCTCCTCAGCCGGCGATCAGCCGCGTCCACTGCTCGTTGAGCCAGTCCGAGCGGGTCTGGTAGAGATCGTAGCGCGGCACGATGGGGTCGATCTCGGAGGAGACCGCGGCGAACTCCTTGTCGCTGAGCTCGAGCAGCTTGCGCTTGACCGTGGGCGAGGTGCCGATCTGGCGCGCCATCAGCGCCTGGATCGCGGGCTGGCTGACGAAGTTGATGAAGGCATGGGCCTCCTCGCCCTTCTTCGAGGCGCGCGAGATGGCCCAGGAGCCCGAGTCCAGGATGCCGCCTTCCTTGGGGAAGGTGGAGCGCACAGGATGCCCCTCGCCGGCCGCCAGGCCGGTGACGTCGTGGTAGTACTGGCCCATGGGGATCTCGCCCGACTTGAGCGCCTGCTCGAACTGGGCCTCGTCGCGGTACCACAGGCGCACGTTGGACTTGAGCTCGGCGAGCTTCTTGAAGGCCTTGAGCTGGCCGGCCTCGGTGTCCAGGGCCTGGGTGCCGCCGAGGAAGGTCTTGGCCGTGACCTCGAGCAGGAAGGAGTTGGAGACCAGGGCCAGCAGGCCCAGCCTGTCCTTGTTGGCCGGGTCCCAGAGCGCGGCCCAGGACTGGGGCGGGTTCGGGTAGGCGCGGGTGTTGCTGACCAGGGTGATGTACCAGGACACGGCGCCTATGCCGGCGACGCGCCCGTCGGGGTAGCGCTGGACGAAGCGCTCCTGCAGCGCGCTCGCGTTCGGGATCTTCGCCAGGTCCAGCGGCGCCCACAGCTTGGTGGCCTGGCCCTTGAGCAGGGCGACCTGGCCCATCATCGAGACGTCGGCCGGCGCCTGGTTGGCGCGCGCCGTCTGCTCCAGCTGCACCAGCCAGGCCTCGCCGGTCGGCTCGGCCACCGACTCGACCGCGATGCCGGTGGCCTTGGTGAAGGCCGGGAAGATGTGCTTGTCGAACGACTTCTTGAAATAGCCGCCATAGACGCCGACCTTGAGCGAACGCCCCTGGGCGCGCAGCAGGCCCGGCGCCGCGAGCAGGGAGGCGCCGGCCAGGCCGGCGCCGAGAACGGACCGGCGGTCCAGCGGCTTGTGATCTTGCATGCTCATCTTTGTCTCCTCACGATTTGGATGGGTCGAATGTTGCGCGGCTCAGGCGCCGCGCTGCGCAAAGCGCGGCGAGAGCGCGACCAGGCACAGCAGCTCGAACAGCACCTGGGCGCCGATCTGGGCCGTGTTGCTGGTGGGGTCGTGCTGGGGCGCCACCTCCATCACGTCGCCGCCCACGATGTCGATGCCGGCCAGGCCGCGCAGCAGCTCCAGCGCCTCGCGCGAGCTCAGGCCGCCGACCTCGGGCGTGCCGGTGCCGGGGGCGTAGACCGGGTCCAGGCAGTCCACGTCGAAGGTGACATAGGTCGGGCCGTCGCCGACCACCTCGCGCGCGCGCCGCAGCACCTCGGCCACGCCCAGGCGCGTGAACTCCTCGGCGTGGATCACGGTCATGCCGGCGTCGAACGAGAACTCCCAGAGGTACTCGGCGCCGCCGCGGATGCCGATCTGCACGCAGCGCCGAGGATCGAGCACGCCGGCCAGCACCGCCTCGCGGAACGGGCCGCCGTGGTGGAACTTCGAGCCCTCGTAGCTGCCGGCGGTGTCGCAATGGGCGTCGAGGTGGATCATGCCCACGGGCCGCTCGCGTCCCACGGCCTTGAGGATGGAGCCGGTGATCGAGTGGTCGCCGCCCACGGCCAGCGGGACCACGCCGGCCTGCACGATCTGGGCGAAGCCCTGCTCGATGTCGGCATGGCAGTCGGCCAGGCTGTAGCGGCTGCGCATGGGCAGGTCGCCGACGTCGGCCGCCTTCAGCCGGGTCAGCGGCGCCACGCGCAGCGCATGCTCGTAGGGGCCGACGCGCTCGACCGCGCGCACGGCGCGCGGGCCCAGGCGCGCGCCGGCGCGGTTGGTCACGCCCAGGTCCATGGGCACGCCGATCAGCGCCACGTCCAGGCCCGCGAAGTCATAGGGCTGCTGCGCCAGCGCCTCGGGCCGGTAGGGCGCGTCGAGGAAGGTCGCGACATCGGCGAACGGCCATTTGCGGCGGTCCGAGCTGCTGAAGATGCGCTCGGCCACGGCCTTGAACGCGGGGTCGAAGATGTCGCTGCCTGCGGCGTTGGCGTAGCGCTCGCGCAGGCGCGCGAGGTGCTGGGGGTCGATGCTCATGGGGTCTCCGTGGAAGAAAGCGGGTGGGCGGCGCGGTGGCGGTCCAGGCACAGGCGCGCCGCGGCCAGGTCCTCGAGGGCCATGCCGACCGACTTGAAGACCGTGATCTCGTGCGCGTTGCGCCGGGCGGGCCCGGGCGCGCGGCAGAGCGCGGCCAGGTCGCCGGCCAGGCGCTGGGGGTCGAAGGCGCCGCTCTTGACGGCCTGCACGATGTCGCCGGCCTCGCTGAACGCGCCTGCGCGCGTGTCGCACCAGACCGCGTCGGCGCGCGCGAAGAGGCGGTCGTCGGTCTCGCGCATGGTCGGCTTGAAGGCGCCGACCAGGTCCACATGGGTGCCGGGGCGCAGCCAGTCGCCGGCCAGCAGGGGCTCGGTCGACAGCGTGGCGCAGCTGACGATGTCGGCCTCGGCGGCGGCTTCGCGCAGCGAGGTCGCGAGCTCGGCCTGCAGGCCCTGGGCCTGCAGCGCGCGCACGGCCTCCCGGGCCTCGTCGGGCCGGCGGTTCCAGACCAGCACGCGTTCGATCGGCCGCACGCTGGCATGGGCCAGCGGCAGGTTGCGCGCCTGGCGCCCGGCGCCCACCATCAGCAGGCAGCGGCTGTCGGGGCGCGAGAGCTGGCGGCTGGCCAGGGCCGAGGCGGCGGCCGTGCGGCGCGCGGTCAGCTCGCCGCCGTCGAGCACGGCCAGGACCTGGCCGTGGCGCGGGTCCATCAGCACGTAGACGCCGTGGATCGAGGGCAGGCCGGCGCGCGGGTTCTCGGGGAACACGGTGACCAGCTTGGTGCCCACGCCCAGGCTGGGGCTCCAGGCCGGCATCACGAGCAGCGTAGGCGCGGCGCCGGCGGCTTCGCCGAGCGCGTAATGCAGGCGCTCGGGCGCGCTCGCGTCGGCCAGGCGAAAAGCCTGCTGCAGCGCGTCGATCAGGGCCGGCCAGGGCAGGGCCCGGGCCACGGCGGGGGCGTCGAGGAACAGGGGGATCTCGCTCATGGTCGGGGCCTTTCAGGATTGGGCGGGGAACACGGCGCAGCGCCGCGCGTCGATCCGCACGGCGACCTGCTGGCCCACGCCGAGCCGGCGCAGCTCGGTGTGGGCACTGCGGCAGCGCAGGCGCTCGGCGCCGCAGCGCACGATGAGCTCGGTCTGCGGCCCCAGGTCGCGCACGAACTCGATGTCGCCCACCAACTGGCCGGCCGGCTCGGCGCTGTCGGCCAGGGCCTGCAGGCCCACGTCCTCGGCGCGCACGGCCAGGGTCACGGCGCTGCCGGCCGCCAGGCGCGTATCGGCGGGCAGCGCCGCACCCAGCACGTGCAGGCTGCCGTCGGCCTGGGCGGTGCCGGGCAGCAGGTTGGCGGCGCCGAGGAACTCGGCGACGAAGGCATTGGCGGGACGGCGGTAGACCTCGGTCGGCCGGTCGCACTGCTGCACGCGGCCCTGCTTCATGACCACCAGGCGGTCGGCCAGCATCATGGCCTCGTGCTGGTCGTGCGTGACGACCACGGTGGTGACGCCGAAGCGCTGCTGCAGCTGGCGCAGCTCGATCTGCATGTTGTCGCGCAGCTGCGCGTCGAGCGCGGACAGGGGCTCGTCGAGCAGGAACAGCGGCGGCGGCACGGCCAGGGCGCGCGCGATCGCCACGCGCTGGCGCTGGCCGCCCGACAGGGCCGAGACCGGGCGGTCGGCGACGGCCGGCAGCTGCACCAGCTCGAGCAGCTCCTCGACGCGCCTGCGGCGCTGCGCCGCCGCGACGCCGCGCAGCTTCATGCCGTAGGCGATGTTGTCGGCCACGCTCATGTGCGGAAACAGGGCCAGGGACTGGAACACCATGCCGAAGCCGCGCTGGTGCGGCGCCAGCGCGACTATGTCGCGGCCCTCGAGCAGCAGATGGCCGCGGTCGGCTTTTTCGAAGCCGGCGATGATGCGCAGCAGCGTGGTCTTGCCGCAGCCCGAGGGGCCGAGCAGGCAGACGAACTCGCCGCGCCGGATCGAGAGGCTCACGTCGGCCAGCGCCTCGTGGCTGCCGAAGCGCTTGCCCAGGCCGCGGATGTCCAGGTAGCCGCCTTGCGCGGACGACGTGATGGGAGAGGTTGGCATGGTGTGTGGCGGGATGGAGGTTCAGAACAGGCTGCCCTTGCCTGCGACGAGCTTGTCGACCCAGGTGATCAGGGCCACGTCGAGCGCGATGATCAGGGTGGAGATCGCGAGCGTGGTGGGGTCCAGCGAGGACACGGTGCGGCTGTACATCCAGATCGGCAGCGTGCGCAGGTCGACCGTGTACATGAAGAAGCTGACCGTGAACTCGTTGAACGAGATGATGAAGGCGAAGATCAGGCCGGCCAGGATGCCCGGCTTCATCAGCGGAACCACCACGTCGATGGCGGCGCGCAAGGGCGAGGCGCCCAGCGACATCGCGGCCTCCTCGAGCTCGCGGCCGACGCCCTGCATGGCGCTCAGGCAGTTGCGCAGCACGAAGGGCAGGGCCAGCACGATGTGCGGGATGGCCAGGCGCAGCAGGCCGCCGTCGCTGCCGGTCTGCCGGGCCAGGCTTTCGCTGAGCAGCAGGTAGGCCACGCCCAGCACCACGAGAGGAAACACCAGCGGCAGCGTGAACAGCCCCTCCACCCACTGGCGCCAGCGGCCGCCGCGGCGCACCAGCACGTAGGCCAGCGGGACGCAGGCCGCGGTGGTGGCGAGCATGGTGATGGCGCCGACCGTGAAGCTGGTGGCCATGGCCTCGAAGGCCGAGCCCGCGCCGTCGCTGTCGCCGCCGAACAGCACCTCGAGCGCGGCGCCATACCAGCGCAGCGACAGCGAGCGCGGCGGAAAGGCGAGGCTGGCGTCGCCCGAGAACGACATGACCACGATCACGAGCACGGGCAGGGCGGCGACGAGCAGGCCCAGGCCGGCGAGCGCCAGCATCGCGGCGCGGAACGAACCGCCGCAGCTGCGGGACCAGAGGGAAGCGGACATCAGCGGGCCTCCTTGAGGGGCAATGCACGGCCGCTCAGCCAGGTGGCCGCCGTCATCGTGAGCAGGGTGATCAGGATCAGAGCCACGCCGGCCGCGGACGCGCCGGCCCAGTCGAACAGCGGCGAGATCATGTCGCGGATGGCGACGCCCATCATCTGCACGCGCCGCCCGCCCAGCAGCAGCGGGATGGCGAAGGCGCTGGCGTTGAAGGCGAACACGATGGAAGCGGCGCTGATCAGGCCGGGCCTGAGCAGCGGCAGCGTGATGTCGAAGAACGAACGCCAGGGCCTGGCGCCCAGGCTGGCCGCGGCCTCGAGCTGGTCCTGCGACAGCACGCGCATCGATCCCAGGATGGGGAACACCGCCAGCGGCAGCGTGGTCTGCACCAGGCCGATCAGCACGCCGGTCTCGTTGAACAGCAGCTGCAGGGGCTGCGCTGTCAGGCCCAGCTTCAGCAGCAGGCCGTTGACGGCGCCGTTGGGGCCCAGCACCATCATCCAGCCGTAGGACTGGATCAGCAGGTTCAGGATCATCGGCAGCAGCACCAGGCTGGTCATGACGCGCCGCCACCAGGGCTGTGCGACCGCGGCCATCAGCATCGCGATCGGCAGCGCCAGCAGCAGGCACAGCACGGTGCTCAGCGCCGCCAGCTTGAGCGTGAGCCCCACCGAGCGCAGGAAGAAGGGCTCGAGCAAGCCCTGGTAGTGGGCCAGCGACCAGCCGGCCAGGGCCGGGCTCTCGGCCGAGACCGAGTAGCGCAGCACGAACAGCACCGCCGCCAGGAAGGGCAGCAGCAGGACCAGGGCCGGCAGCACCAGCAGCATGGTGCCGGCCAGGCGCCGCGCGGGCCTGGACCGCCCGGCATCGGGCGGCGCGGCCAGCACGCCGGTCGTGGGGTTGACGGCTTGCACGCGCGGCCCCTCAGGCAAAGGTCTGCGTGTAGCGCTTGATCCAGCTCTCGCGCACGCTGGCGATCACGCTCTTGTCGTGGATCACCGCCTTGTCGCCAAGCTGCTCGGGCTTGATGATGAAGGGGCTGGCCTTGGCCGCGGCCGAGAGCACCGCCTTCTGGTTCACCGGCCCGTTCAGCACCTCCTCGGCCATCCGGCCCTGGACCACGGGGTCGAGCGAGTGGTTGACGAAGGCATGCGCCACGGCGCTGTCGCCGGGGCGGCTCTTGGGCAGCACGGTGTACATCAGGTCGGCGAAGAAGCCTTCCTTGAGGTTGTATGTGGCGCCCAGGCCCGAGCTCGGGTCCTTCAGCGCCTTGGCATAGAAGGCCGGTGCATAGACCCCGCCGAGGTCCAGCGCGTTGGAGCGGAACAGCTCGGCGATCTGGGTCGGGTTTTCGCCGAAGGTCAGCACGCGGTCCTTGAGCTCGGCGAGCTTCCTGAAGCCGGCCTCGGCGTTGGTCGCGCTGCCGCCCGTGAGCTTGGCCGCGGCGACGATGGTGTCGAGCGCGTCGGTCCAGGTGGCCGGGGGCAGGAACAGGCGCTTGGCGTACTTGGGGTTCCACAGCTCCTCGTAGCTGGTCGGCGCCTCCTTGAACGTGCGCGTGTTGTAGAGCAGGCCGCCGGTCCACAGCAGGTAGCCGATGCCGTGGCCGTCGGCGCCGGTGCGAAAGCGCGGGTCGACGTTCTGCAGATGGGGCAGCTGGTTGAGGTCGGGCTTGTCGAGCAGGCCGGCGCTGGCCAAGGTGGTGGCGCCGACGCCGGCGAGCGTGATCACGTCGTACTGCGGCCGCGTGCCGGCGGCCTTGAGCTTGGCCACCATCTCCGAGGTGCTGCCCGTTCGGTCGGCCACCACCCGGGCACCGGTCTGGGCCTCGAAGGTTTGCGCGATGTGGCGCAGCACGGCCAGGCCGGTGTCGTCGGACCAGGTCAGGATGCGCAGGGTCTTGCCGGCGAACTGCCGCCCTTGCGCGACCGCGTGCACGGCCGGGAAGGCCAGGGCCGAGCCCAGTCCGAAGGCGGCGCCGGTCTTGAGCAGGTCGCGTCGCTTGATTTCTCGCTGCATGGTGTCTCCTTGTTGAAAGTGGAGGGAGCGTAGCAGCGGGGTTTCGCGCGGGGTAGCCGGAAAATTGTCGGCCTGCTATAAACAAAGTTGAATGCTTGATCTCGACCCCTACCTGTTGCGCGCCTTTCTCTCGGTGGCCGAAGTCGGCACGGTCAACGGCGCGGCGGCCGCCCTGCATCGCACGCAGGCGGCGGTCAGCATGCAGGTGCGCCGGCTCGAGGAACTGCTGGGCGTGGCGCTGTTCGAGCGCTCGTCCAAGGGGCTGGCGCTGACCGCCGACGGGCTGCTGCTCGTGCCTTATGCGCGCGAGATCCTGACCCTCAACGACGAGGTCAGGCAGCGCCTGGGTGGGCAGCGCGTGGAGGGGCGGGTCAAGCTCGGGGTGGTCGAGGACTTCGCGGCGACAAGGCTGGTCGACATCCTCAAGGCCTTTCGCGACCTCAATCCGCGTGTCGACATCGACATCATGGCCGACGGCAATCGCCGGCTGGCCGCGCTGTTCGGCCAGGACAAGCTCGACCTGCTGATCTGCGACACCAGCGAGGTGGCGCGCAAGCCGCTGATGGTCTGGCCCGAGCAACTGTTGTGGACCGTGCGCTCGGACCTCAGCGTCTCGAGCGAGGAGCCGCTGCCCGTCGTGCTGTTCGAGGAGGCCTGTCCCTGGCGCGCGCGAGCGATCGAGGCCCTGGCGGACCGCAGCCTGCGCTGGAACGTGGTCTGCGAGGCCAGCACCCTGGTCGCCATGGCCACGGCGGTGCAGGTGGGCATAGGCATAGGCCCCATGATGTCCGCGACGATTCCGGCCGGTTGCCGCAGCCTAGACCGGGCCAGCGAATTCCCGCAGCCGGTGCCCATCGAGATCGGCCTGTACATGAGGACGGCGGCGCCCGAGCAGGCGCGCCACCTCGCCGACTTCGTGATGCGCACGCCGGGCCCGTTCTTTTCCGAGCGAACCCGCGCCACGCTGCTGGCCTGACGCCGCGGCCCTCAGGGCATCACGATCACCATCCAGGAGACGCCGAAGCGGTCGGCCACCATGCCGAAGCTCGAGGCGAAGAAGGTCTTGGCCAGTGGCATCTGGACCTGGCCGCCGTCGGCCAGGGCGTTGAACCAGCGCTCGGCCTCGGCCTCGCTGGCGGCCGTCAGCGAGAGCGAGAAACCCTGGAAGCCGGGCTTTCCGCTGCAGTTTCCGTCCGAGGCCATGATCTGGGTGTCGCCTATGGACATGTTCATGTGCATGATCTTGTCCTCGGCGCCGGGCGGCAAGCAGCCGGGCTGCGGTGGCTCGGGGCTGTCCTTGTAGCGCATCATCATGGTCACCTCGGCGCCTAGCGCCTTGCGGTAGAACTCGACCGCCTCCTCGCAACGGCCTTCGAAGAACAGATAGGGCTGAACCTGCATGGCTTCTCCTCGCTGTGGATGCGGCCCCTGCGGCCGCGGGTGGGAGAAAGGAGAATAGAAGAGAATCGCCGATTTGGCAGCCCCTGCTGGTAAGCCATTGTGTCGCCCCACGCTCATTCCTTTTTCGGAGACAACATGACCGCAACCGCATCCTCCGCCCCTGCCGTTCCCGTCGCCGTCGTGACCGGCGGCGCGCGCGGCATAGGACTGGCCATAGGCCAATGGTTCCTGGCCCATGGCCACCGCGTGGCCCTGCTCGACATCGACACCAACACCCTGGCCCGCACGGCCGCCGAACTGAACGATGCGGACCGGGTGCTGGCCGTCCCTTGCGACGTGTCCGACCCGCAGCAGGTGCAGGCTGCCATAGGCCGCGTGGAGGCGGTGTTCGGCCGCATCGACGCCCTGGTCAACAACGCCGGCGTGGCCGTGTTCAAGCCGATCGCCGAAACCAGCTTCGCCGAGTGGCGCCAGGTGCTGGCGACCAACCTGGACGGCCCCTTCCTCTGCACCCAGGCCTGCGCGCCCGTGATGCGCCGGGCCGGCGGCGGCAGCGTGGTCAACATCGCCTCGATCTCCGGCCTGCGCGCCAGCACGCTGCGCGTGGCCTATGGCACCAGCAAGGCGGCGCTGATCCAGCTGACCAAGCAGCAGGCCGTGGAACTGGGCACCGTGGGCATACGCGTGAACGCCGTGGCGCCGGGGCCGGTGGAGACCGAAATGGCCAAGCTGGTGCACAGCGTGGCGATCCGCTCGGACTACCACGACGTGATTCCGCTGGAGCGCTACGGCACGGTCGAGGAGATTGCTGCGGTCGTGGGCTTCCTCTGCAGTGACGCCGCGAGCTACGTGAACGGGCAGGTGGTGGCGGTGGACGGCGGCTTCGACGCCGCCGGCGTGGGCCTGCCGACGCTGCGCAGGAACGCCGCGGGCCAGGCTATACCTTCCTGACGGCCGGCTGCCGGCCCGCGAGGCGCTGGCCAGCGCGGCCGCGCGCCACTATGCTGTGTCTGCCCGCATGGCCGCGGGAAGGAGGGCGTGCATGGAGCTCACCCAGATCAGCGAGGCGATCCGGCGCGACGCCGCCTGGATCGTGTTCCTCAACGTGCTGCTGCAGCAGGCGGGCCTGCCCGTGCCCGCCGTGCCGACCTTGCTGCTGGCGGGCAGCCTGGCGATGTCCTGGGGACTGGTCGGCCAGGTGCTGGCGGCAGCCGTGCTGGCCTCGGTGGTCGCGGACTGGCTGTGGTTCCTGGCGGGCCGGGCTTTCGGCTACCGCGTGCTGTCGGGCCTGTGCCGGCTGTCCATCAACCCGGGCAGCTGCGTCTCGGAGACCGAGCGCCGCTTTCTGCGCTGGGGCCTGTGGTCCCTGGTCGGCGCCAAGTTCTTGCCGGGTTTCTCCACCGTGGCGCCGCCGATCGCCGGTGCCCTGCGCATGCCGCTGCCCAGCTTCCTGGGGGCAGCGGGTCTGGGCGCGGCGCTCTGGGCCGGCACGGCCCTGTGGGCCGGCTGGCTGCTGCGCAGCGAGGTCAACGCCGCGATCGCGCTGCTGGACCAGCAGGGCGCGCTGGTCCTTGCCGGCGCCCTGGGCTTCCTAGGCCTCTGGGTGGGCTGGAGGTTCTGGCAGAAGCGCCGTTTCGAACGCCTGGCCGCCATGCCGCGCATCACGCCGGCGGAGCTGCTGGCCGCCCTGGCCGCGGAGCCGGCGCCGCTGCTGCTCGACCTGCGCGGTCCCGCCATGATCGCCGAGACCGGGCCGATCGAGGGGGCGCTGGTCGTGGCCCTGGAGCAGTTGGAGCGCCTGGCCGAGGCCTGGCCCAAGGACCGCCCCATCGTGACCCTGTGCGCCTGCCCGCAGGACGCCACGGCCGTCAAGGCCGCCCGCGCGCTGCAGCGGCGGGGCCATGCCTCGGTGCGCCCGCTGGCGGGCGGCTACGAGGCCTGGGTGGCCGCCACGCGCGACACGCGGGCGAGCGACGGCTGAACTCTCCCTCGGGCTTGCTGATGAAGACCGCCTCGACCAGCACGCTGGGGATGTCGGAGTCCTTGAGCAGGGCGAAGCCGGTCTGCTCCACGTGCGGCTTGTGCAGCCGGCCCGGGCTGCCGATCTCGCGCAGCATGGCACTGCCGGGCTTGAGGCTGTCGCCGTCCTGGGCCCCGGCGCGCGCATCGAACTGGCCCTAGTCGGCATACTGCGCCGCCGCCTTGAGGATCGGTGCCCAGCGCTGGGTTTCCTGCATGACGAAACGCTTGTGTCCCTCGCGGCCAGTACGGTCATCGGTCACGACCACCGCGCCCAGTTCGGCTTCCCTTCTGGCGAAGTCGGCGTCTTTCAGCGCGGTCTTTAGTGCCGCATTGAGCTTTTCCACGATCGTCGCCGGCGTGCCCTTGGGCGCATAGAGTCCGTGCCACACCGCGATGCGAAAGCCCTTGAGTCCGCTCTCGTCGAGTGTCGGGACCGCAGCCAAGGCGGGCGTGGAAATGCGCACGGCTGTCGTCACGCCGAACACCCTGACCTTGCCGGAGGCGATCTGAGCGCTGGTGTTGGTGGTCTGGTCGCACATCAGGTCGACCTGCCCGCCAAGCAGGTCGGCCATCGCGGGGGCGGTGCCCTTGTAGGGAACGGCCACCAGGTCCGCCTTGAGCGCTTGCTGGAAGACCAGGCCGCAAAGATGCGCGGCCGAGCCGACGCCGGCGTTGGCGATGCTCAGCTTGCCAGGCTCGGCGGCGATGAGGCGGCTCAATTCGGCGAGGTTGGCCGCCCTGAGGTCGTGCCGACCGATCAAGGTCATCGGAACCTCGCTGACGAGGCCCAGGTATTCGAAGTCCTCGAGTGGCTTGTATGGAAGGCTGCGGTACAGCGCCGGCGCCGTGGCCAGGGCGACGTTGTGCAGCAGCAGGGTGTAGCCATCGGCTGGCGCGCGTGCCACCTTCGCGGCGCCGATGTTCCCGCCCGCGCCGACGACGTTGTCGATCACGATGGGCTGTGCCCCCATGGACTTGCGCAGCGCCTGCGCAAAGTCGCGCGCGACCTTGTCGGTGGGTCCGCCGGCGGCGTACGGCACGACCAGGACGATGGGTTTTTCAGGGTAGTCCGCCATGGCGCCGGCGGCGGACAAGGCGAGCGCGGCGGATAACAGGAATCGGCAGGTCGTTTGCATGGGGTCTCCTTCGGGTGTCTGTGCAGGTGCAGGGCGTGAAAGATGCCGGACTCGGGCATCTGGATGCAATGTCCCCGCGGCGCTGAGGCCGCTTGGTAGCAAGGGGGATCAGGACGCGGCGCGGCGAATCGCCTTGCGGCCGCCGTGCGCGCAAGATGCGGATGGACGGCTAGCCGTGCGCCTCCTTGTCGAGTCGCTGCCTGGTCCGCAGCGCGACGTCGCGCAGCCACGGCTGTTCAGCCCAGTGGCGCTTCGCGAAGGCATCGATGGCCCGCTGGTATGTCAGCGAAGCGCCGATCATGTCAAGGCCATCGAGGAACATCCTGCGATGGCGTTCGGACAGTACGAACGAGCGCGTGTTCCGCGGCGTGCGCACCGTCAGGCTCTGCACGTCGATCTCGACGCGCAGCGGATCTGCGCTTTCGTCGGCTTCCTTCATCAGCACCTGAACATCGGCTTGCGGCAGCATCACCGCGAGCAAGCGGTTGTTCATCGCGTTCGAGTAGAAGATTTCACCGAAGCTCGACGCAATCACGGCCTCGATGCCGTACTGCTGCAGGCCCCAGACGGCGTGCTCGCGGCTGGAGCCGCAACCGAAGTTCGGGCCGGCGATCAAGATCCGGGTTTCGGCGAAGGCGGGCTGGTTGAGCACGAAGCCGGGGCGCGGGCGGCCCTCTGCGTCAAAGCGCAGGTCCCACAGCAAGCCCTTGTCCAGCCCCCTCTTGTCGATGCCGCGCAGGAACTGCTTGGGCATGATTTGGTCGGTGTCCAGGTTGGCGGTGACGAGGGTGGCCGCGATGCCCTCGATGCGTCCGGCGTCAGTCATTGGCAAGCCCCAGCTTTCGTACGTCGGTGATATGCCCGGTGAGGGCCGCGGCGGCGGCCATGGACGGACTCATGAGATGCGTGATGGCGCCCCGTCCCTGGCGGCCTTCGAAGTTTCTGTTGGTCGTCGACGCGCAGCGCTGGCCTGGGGCCAACACGTCGTCGTTCATCGCCAGGCACATCGAGCAACCCGGCTGACGCCACTCGAAGCCGGCTTCGACGAGCAGCTGGGCGATGCCTTCCGCCTCGGCCTGCGCCTTCACGGTTCCGGAGCCGGGGACCACCATTGCCCGGACGGATGGCGCGACCTTGCGGCCCTTCACGACCTCGGCGACCGCCCGCAGATCCTCGATCCGCGCGTTGGTGCAGGAGCCGATGAAGACATGCTGCACCGGCACACCCTCCAGCGGCATGCCGCCGGACAGGCCGGTGTAGCGCATGGCCTGCGCCATGCTGGCGCGCTGCGGTCCCTGGGCTTGCGGGATCGTGCCCGTGACGGGAATCGCCTGGTCGGGGCTGGTCCCCCAACTCACGTAGGGAGCCACGTCGCTGGCGTCGAAGCGGTGTTCAAGGTCGAACGCCGCGCCGTCGTCGCTCCCGAGCGTCGCCCAATGGGCCAGGGCCCGGCCGCGCAGGCTGGAGTCGATGTCTGGAGCCCGCTGCAGGACATACCGCATGGCGGCTTCGTCGGGCGCGATGAGCGCGCCGCGCGCCCCCGCTTCGACGGCCATGTTGCACAGCGTGAACCGCGCCTCGATGGACAGTGCTTCGACGGCGGCGCCGCAGAACTCGACGGCGAAGCCGCGCGCGCCCTGCGCTCCGATGCGGCTGATGATCATGAGGATGAGGTCCTTGGCCGTGGTGCCGGCGGGCAACCGTCCGTCGACCCGGATGCGCATGTCCTGGGCCAGCCGGTAGACCAGCGTCTGCGTCGCCAGCACGTGCTCGACCTCCGACGTGCCGATGCCGAAGCCCAGGGCGCCGAGCGCGCCATAGGTGGTGGTGTGGCTGTCGCCGCAGATCACCACCATGCCGGGCCGGATCATGCCGTGTTCGGGCGCGATGATGTGCTCTATGCCCTGCAGGGCGTCGTTGGTGTCGAACAGCGCAAGGCCGTGGCGGATGCAGTTGCGCTTGAGCTCGCTGGCCTGCAGCGCCGATGCCGGGTCCTGGATCACGCGCGGCCTGACCGGCTGGGTCGGGATGATGTGGCTCACGGTCGCGACGTTCTGGCCGGGCATCGCGACCTCTCGGCCTTGTTCGTGCAGGCCGGCGAAGGCCTGCGGGCTGGTGTACTCGTTCATCAGGTGGAGGTCGCAGAACAGCAGGACGTTCTGCTCGTCCAGCGTGGCCACCGTGTGCGAATCGACGAGCTTGCGGTACAGGGTGCGTGGCTTCATGGGGTGTTGTCAGGAGAGAAAGGGCAGGACCCGGGCGAGCAGTTGCTCGGGGGCCTCCTCGGCGATGTAGTGCCCGCAGGGCAGGGCTTCGCCGTCCACGTTGCGCGCCACGCGGCGCCATTCGTCGAGCGGACGGAAGCAGCGGTGGACCACGCCCTGCTCGCCCCACAGGGCCAGCAGCGGCTGCTGGAGCAGGCGGCCGGCGTCGCGGTCGGCGCGGTCGTGCTCCAGGTCGATGCCGGCCGAGGCGCGGTAGTCCTCGCACAAGCCGTGCGCGGCTCCCGGCAGGGCCAGGCAGCGCTGGTACTCGGCGAGCGCCCGCGGGTCGAACGGCGCGAGGCCGGCGCTTCGCCGGCCCATCACGTCGCGGACGTAGGCAGCCGGGTCGGCCTCGATCAGGCGCTCGGGCAGCGGCGCGGGCTGGATGAGGAAGAACCAGTGCCAGTAGGTCCGTGCAAAGGCTTGCGTGGTCTGCTCGTACATTGCGAGGGTCGGGGCAATGTCGAGGAGGACCAGACGCCGAACCGCCTCGGCATGGTCAAGAGCCAAGCGATGGGCCACTCTTGCGCCCCGGTCATGGGCGAGCACGTCGAATTGCTCGAAGCCGAGTTCGCGCATGAGCCCCCGCTGATCCAGCGCCATGACGCGCTTGGAATAGTTCGCATGGTCGGCCGCGCCCGCGGGCTTGGACGAGTCGCCGTAGCCGCGCAAGTCCGCGGCCACGACCGTGTGGCGGCGGGCCAGGGCGGGCGCCACACGGTGCCAGATGGCGTGCGTCTGCGGATGGCCATGCAACAGCAGCAGCGGCGACCCTGCGCCACCGACGACTGCCGAGATGCGAACGCCATCGTCCACCTCGATGCTTCGATGCTCGAAACCGGGGAACAAGGCCTTCGTGGCGGCGGCATTGGGGAACATCGGATGTCTCCTGTTCGTTGACGACTGACGAGGCGGCAGGCCCCGGATGAATTTCATTCTAGGCTTGCCATGCACGGCTATAAAATCGTCTTAGGTACTTCATTGTTTCCTTGAAAGAACGAATTTCCCGCCATGGAGCCGTTTTCGGACCTTTCTTTCTTCACGCTTCTGATGAAGCAAGGCAGCCTCGCCGCAGCGGCCCAGGAAATGGGCGTGACGCCACCGTCGGTCAGCAAACGCCTCGCCGCGCTCGAATCCAGGCTGGGGGTTCGCCTGCTTCATCGCACCACGCGCCGCATCAGCCTCACGCCCGAGGGGGAGACTTATCTCAGCGAGGGGGCGCGCGTGCTGGCCGAACTCGATGCGCTGGAGCGCACAGTGTCGGGCGCGAAGGCGCTGCCACGCGGACTCCTAAGGGTCAGCGCCACCTTGGGCTTCGGGCGTCAGCACATCGCGCCGGCCTTGTCGAAGTTCAGCCGGGCCTATCCCGAGGTCGAGGTCCAGCTGCATCTGAGCGACCGGCCGGTGAACCTGGTCGAGCAGGCTTTCGACGTCTCGATCCGCATCGGGGAACTTCCAGATGCGCGTTTGACGGCACGCTTGCTGGCCTTGAACCGCCGCGTTCTCTGCGCGGCACCCTCGTACCTGCGTCGTGCCGGCGAGCCGACTCACCCGCGCGAGTTGCAGCAACACCGCTGCATCTTCATCCGCGAGAGCGATGAGACCTTTGGCACATGGCATCTGCGCTCGGGCTCGCGTCAGGAGACGGTCAAGGTGCGGGGCCCCCTGAGCACCAACGACGGGGAATGCGCGCTTTCGTGGGCGCTGGATGGCCACGGCATCCTGATGCGGTCGCAATGGGATGCGGCGCGGTACCTGCGCTCCGGCCGCCTGCGTGCCGTGCTTGCCGGCTGGAAGCTGCCACCGGCCGACATTTACCTGGTCTTTCCGACGAAAGCCAATTTGTCGGCGAAGACGCGGGCGCTGGTCGAGTTTCTGCACGACTGGTTCAAGGACTACCGCGAGGCGGGGGCGCACGGCGACGCCGCGTGGTGAAAGACAGCTCGCGACGCCGTGGCCCAAAGGGACCGCGGGGCTTTCGCGCTGCCGCATTCCCTTTTGACTGGGCCGACGGTTCAGGGCGTGGGCAGTCTGGGCAGGTCTTCGTAGCCAAAGAGGTACGGCACCACGCGCAAGTCCAGCAGCAGGCCGCCCTCTGCCGGGGCCTTGCTCAGCCGCGCAAAGTCCTCGTCCGCGAGCGCCTGGACCTTGTCAGCGTCGCGGCTGCGGCGGAACACGCCGTGTCGCCACTGGTAGACCTCGTCGATCTTTTCCCGATAGGTGTAGGCGTGGCGGTGATCGTTGTAGTAGTCGACGAACCTGCCGCGGCCCAGGTAAACGGCATTGGAGCCTTCGTAGCCGGTCTTTGCGGCGCTCGCCGGGTCCGTGTTGAGCAAGTAAACCCAGTCGCCGGGCACGAAGTTGTCCGGCGCGATGCCGCGCCGGATGCCCAGGAGCTTGCCCGGGACATCGCGCGCAGCCGGATCGAAGCCCTGCTCGAAATCCCACATGGCCGCAGGCTCCACGCCATCGAGCGGCTCCCCGTCGTGCATCAGGCGCTCGCGCACCAGCGCCGCCTTGGCCGCGTCCTTCTTGACCCGGACGTGGTAGTCGAGCACGGCATGGGCGTAGCTGAGCTTGGTGGCCGCGTAGCAGCCAATGCGGTACTTGCCCTGGTTGAGGAAGGCGTCCAGCAGCGCCTGGTCCACGCGGAATTTGGCGCGCGGTGTACCCTTGTCCCAGTGCCGGGTGTTCCAGTTGGCCGGGCCGCCGTCGGGCCAGACCCAGGACAGCCTGTCCGTCCAGGCCACCACGTGCTGGCGCAGCCTCACATGGTCGCGCAGGGCATCGAGGGCGCAGCCGGCGCCGCTGAAGTTCGTCAGCCGGCCATGCTGAAGCAGGGCCAGAAGAATTTCTTTCTCGGACACCGTGCTCACCACGCGGGTTCTGCCGCCGGCGGCGGGCAGGCGCAGCCGTGCGTCCTTGATGCGGTATGCCTTGCGGTCCTTGAGGCTCAAGGTGTCCGTGTCCGCCTCGGGTGTCGCCAGTGTGTAGACAAGCATGCCGTCGGCCGGTTCGGTCCTGACCACCAGGTTCTTGTCTACCCCCAGCCCGCGCAGGTATGCCGCCATGTCGCGCTCCAGTCGGGCAAGGTGTCCGGACGCACAGGAGAACGCGATGCCACTGAGGGAGCCGGGCTCTGCGGATGGGCCGAGGAAATGGGACGCAGGCGCGCGGGCAAGGCTCCCCGCGCAGATCAGGGCCAGAGCCAGGTTGACGCCAGTTTTGACAAGGCCAGGCATGGAAAAACCCCCGCAAGCCGTCGATCCACCTGGGCCAGTGTGCCGAATCCGAAGGCCGCTGGCAACGGACTCAGGTCCGGGGAGGAAGGGCTTGCTGGATCAGGTCGCTCGCACCGGGCGCGCGGCTCAGACCGGCCGGTTGCGCGCCAGCGGCGGGTTGCGCGCGAAATAGTTCTGTATGCCCTTCATCAGCGCGTTGGCCAGTTCCTCCTGGTAGTCGTCGCTGCGCAGCTTGGCCTCCTCGTCGGGGTTGCTGATGAAGGCCGTCTCGACCAGCACACTGGGGATGTCGGGGGCCTTGAGCACGGCGAAGCCGGCCTGCTCCACGCGCGGCTTGTGCAGCCGGCCCACGCCGCCGATCTCGCGCAGCATGGCGCTGCCGAGCTTGAGGCTGTCGTTGATCTGGGCCGTGGTGCTCATGTCGAGCAGGGCGCGCTGCACATGGGCGTCGCGCGCCTTGACGTTGACGCCGCCGATCAGGTCGGCCTGGTTCTCCTTGTTGGCAATCCAGCGTGCGGCGCTGCTGGATGCCGCGCCCTGGCTCAGCGCGAACACGCTGGCGCCGCGGGCGTTGGGCGTGAAGAAGGCGTCGGCGTGCAGGCTGACGAACAGGTCGGCCTGGACCCGGCGCGCCTTCTGCACGCGCACCTGCAGCGGCACGAAGAAGTCGGCGTCGCGCGTGAGGTAGGCGCGCATGGGGTTGCCGTTCACGCTGGTCGCGTTGATGCGCTCGCGCAGGCGCCGCGCGATCTGCAGTACCACGTCCTTCTCGCGCGTGCCGTTCGGGCCCACGGCGCCGGGGTCCTCGCCGCCATGGCCGGGGTCGAGCGCGACGATGATCAGGCGCTCGGTGCGTTCGGCCGTGCCGCCGGGGCCGTCGACGGGGCCGGCCGGCGTGCGCGGGGCGGGGGGCGGTGCGGCGCCGCCGCGCTCGCCTTGCCGGGCGATCAGCTCGCCCAGCGGGTCGGCCGGCGCGGGCGCGGCCGGGCCCTCCCTGAGCCGCTCGGCGATCAGGGCCTCCAGCGGGTCCATGGCCTGGGCGGGATAGAGGTCGAACACCAGACGGTGCTGGTAGGCCGCGACCGGCGGCAGGCTGAACACCTGGGGCAGGATGGCCTGCTTGAGGTCGATCACCAAGCGCACCACGCCGGGCGCGTTCTGCCCGACGCGTATGCCGGCGATGTTGGGGTCGTCCGGCCTCACCTTGGCCACCAGCTCGCGCAGCGCGGGGTTGAGGTCCAGGCCCTCGATGTCCACCGCCAGCCGCGGCGGCGTGGCGACGAAGAACTGGCGCGCCTTGAGCTCGCCGTCCGACTCGATGGTCACGCGCGAATAGTCGGGCGCCGGCCAGACCCGCACCGCCACGATGCTGGCGCCGCGCGCGATCTGCGCGCCGGCCAGCAGCAGCACCAGGGTGCCGGACTGCAGCAGCTCGCGCCGCCTCATGCAGCCACTCCTTGCAGCAGCTCCCGGCCCGCGGCGCTGTGCGTCTGCAGCAGGACCTGCCGGCTCTCGTCGGCCTGGGGCTCGAGGCGGATCACGAGGTCGGGCACCGGCAGCATGCCGGCGGCCTTCTCGGGCCATTCGGCGAGCTTGAGGCCGGGGCTGGCGAACAGCTCGCGGAAACCCGCGTCCTCCCACTCGCGCGGGTCGCTGAAGCGGTAGAAGTCGAAATGCCAGATGGCCAGGCCGGGGGCCTCGTGCGGCTCCACCACGGCGTAGGTCGGGCTCTTGATGCGGCCCTGCACGCCCAGGGCGCGCAGCAGGTGGCGCACCAGCGTGGTCTTGCCCGCGCCGAGCTCGCCCTGCAGTTCGATGTAGGCGCGCCGCAGCGCCGGGCAGGCGGCCAGGCGCTGCGCGAAGCGCGCGGTATCGTCCTCGCCGTGCCATAGCAGGCGCAGCATATCCGCGCCCGCAGTGGTGCTGGGCGCGCTTTCTACAATCGGCGGGTGACTCTTCACAGCGCTCAGATCGATCCCTTTCAGTTGCTGGCCCGGATCCAAGTATGGGGCCGTGAGCTGGGATTCTCCCAAATCGGCGTGGCCGGTGTCGACCTGTCCTCGGCCGAGGCAGGGTTGATGCAGTGGCTGGCCCAGGGATTTCACGGCAGCATGGACTACATGGCCGCGCATGGCCTCAGGCGCGCGCGCCCGGCCGAGCTGGTGCCCGGCACGGTGAGCGTGATCACGGCGCGCATGGACTACCTGCCGCGGCAGACGCCTGCGGACTGGCAGGCGGTCGAGTTCGATCGCCTGAAACGCCCCGCCGAAGGCGTGGTCTCGGTCTATGCGCGCGGACGGGACTACCACAAGGTGCTGCGTGCGCGCCTGCAGAAGCTGCAGAGCCGTATCGCCGACGAAGTCGGCCCCTTTGGCCACCGCGTGTTCACCGACTCGGCGCCGGTGCTCGAGGCCGAGCTGGCCGCGCGCAGCGGCCAGGGCTGGCGTGGCAAGCACACCCTGGTGCTGAGCCGCGAGGCCGGCTCGATGTTCTTCCTCGGCGAGATCTACGTGGACCTGGCCCTGCCGGCCAGCGCGCCCGTCACGGCCCATTGCGGCAGCTGCCAGGCCTGCCTGGACATCTGCCCCACGCAGGCCATCGTCGCGCCGCATCGGCTCGACGCGCGGCGCTGCGTTTCCTATCTCACGATCGAGCATGCGGGGCCGATTCCGTCCGAGCTGCGCCCGCTGATCGGCAACCGCATCTACGGCTGCGACGACTGCCAGCTGGTCTGCCCCTGGAACAAGTTCGCCCAGCGCAGCGCGCTGCCCGATTTCGACGAACGCGAGGGCCTGAATGGCCAGTCGCTGGCGCGCCTGCTGGACTGGACCGAGGACGAGTTCCTGCGCCGGACCGAGGGCAGTGCCATCCGGCGCATCGGCCATGTGCGCTGGCTGCGCAACGTGGCCGTGGCGGCCGGCAATGCGCTGGCCGCCGGCCCCGACGCAGCGGCTGGCGCGGCCCTGCGCGCGGCGCTGCAGCGGCGGCTCGAGCATCCCGACCCGCTGGTGCGCGAGCATGTGGCCTGGGCGCTTAGCCGCTGATTCAGACCGGCGCCGGGCCGCCCGTAGCCGTTGGTCTGCGAAGCGAACCAGGCAAAGGGCGGCCATGACGCTGCTGCGCTGTACAGCTGCGCGCACCACGCTGCGCAGCGTCGCCCCAAGCCGGTCTGGGCCCCCTCGGGGGGCAGAGAGGACACGCCAGTGCCGAACGTGGGGGTGGTCACCGAAGCACGCCCAGCGCGAACGGCAGGCTGGCCATGCCCAGCAGGGTGGACAGGGTGACCAGGCCGGCCACGTAGCCGCCGTTGTAGCCCATGCGCGCGGCCAGCACATAGCAGCTCGAGGCCGTGGGCAGGGCCGAGAAGGCCAGCAGCACCGTGCTCTGCACGGCGGTGAGGCCGAAGGCGTGCGACAGGCCCAGCGCCACCAGGGGCAGCACGAAATGGCGGATCGCCAGCACCGCCAGCATCAGCAGCTTGCCGCTGGCCAGGCTGCTGAACTGCATGCCGGCGCCGGCCGCCATCAGGCCCAGCGCCAGCGAGGCCGCGCCTATGCGCGTGACCGTGGGCTCGAGCCAGCCGGGCATGGCAAAGCCCAGCAGGTTGGCCGCCAGGCCCGTGGCCGTGGCGATGATCAGCGGGTTGCGCACCAGCTCGCGCAGGAAGCCGCGCTGGGCATGGCGCGCCATAGGCCAGACCGCGCCCACGTTGAACAGCGGCACGCACACGCCGATCAGCACCGCGATCAGCAGCAGGCCCTGCGGCCCGGCCAGGCGATCGGCCAGGGCCAGCGCGATGAAGGAGTTGAAGCGGAACGCCACCTGGGCGCTGGCGGCATGGTCGCGCCGGTCGATGTGCGGGCCCAGCAGCGGCAGCCAGGGCAGGGCGTAGGCCAGGGCGATGCCGATCACGCCCAGGCTCAGGCCCGCGCCGATCAGGCTGGAGGCCGCGCCCAGGTCCAGCGGGCTCTTGACGATGGAGTGGAACAGCAGCACCGGGAACAGGAAGAAGTAGACCAGGCTCTCGACCTGCTGCCAGACCGTGCGGTTGAGCGCCGTGTAGCGGCACACCAGGTAGCCGCAGAGGATCAGGGAGAAATCGGGGAACAGGAGCTGGGCGTAATTCACCGGCCGAGAATACCTCGTGGATTCCGGGTTTGCACCTAGCTGACATCCACAAGGCGCGTGCGACTGCGGGGGGTTACGATCCCAGGCTTGTCGTTCCAATCAAAGGAGTTTTGACCATGCAACGTCGTCAATGGATGGCCCTGGCCATCGCCGCGGCAGCCGCCGGCTCGGCTTTCGCGCAGGGCTATCCGAACAAGGTCGTGAAGCTGCAGGTGCCGTTCGCGCCCGGCGGCACGACCGACATCATCGCGCGCACCATCGCCGACCCGCTGGGCAAGGCGCTGGGCCAGAGCGTGATCGTCGAGAACAAGGCCGGCGGCGGCGGCGTGATCGGCGCCACCGAGACCGTGCGCGCGGCGCCGGACGGCTACCTTTTGGGAGTGGCGACGGTCTCGACCACGGCGGCCAATCCGGCGATCAACCCCAAGATCCCCTACAACCCGGTGACGGACTTCACGCCCATCATCAACATCGCGGCCACGCCCAACATCATCGCCGTGCACCCGAGTTTCCCGGCCAAGGACTACAAGGCCTTCATCGCCGAGCTCAAGAAGAACCCGGGCCGCTATTCCTACGCCTCCTCGGGCACCGGCGGCATCGGCCATTTGCAGACCGAGCTCTGGAAGAGCCTGGCCGGCGTGTTCATCACCCACATTCCCTACCGCGGCGCGGGCCCGGCGCTGAACGACACGGTGGCCGGCCAGGTGCCCATCATCTTCGACAACCTGCCCTCGGCCCTGCCCTTCATCCAGAGCGGCAAGCTGGTGCCCATCGTGGTCGCCGCGCCGCAGCGCCTGGCCCAGCTGCCCAATGTGCCGACCTTCAAGGAGGTGGGCCTGGAACCGGTGAACCGCATGGCCTACTACGGCATCCTGGGTCCCAAGGGCCTGCCCAAGGAGGTGGTGGACAAGGTCAGCGCCGGCGTGAAGAAGGCGCTCGAGGAGCCGGCCGTGCGCAAGCGCATCGAGGACACGGGCTCGCTGGTCGTGGCCAACACGCCCGAGCAGTTCGCCGCGCAGATCAAGGCCGAGTACGAGGTCTACAAGAAGGTGGTGGACCAGCAGAAGCTCAAGCTGGACTGAACCGGACACCTGCTCTCTCCCGCAGCCATCGGCGGCCTGCCCCGATGGCTTTTTTGCTACCCTGGATGTCATGCACCCCGCCAGCGCCGCCAGCATAGACCGCTTCATCGACGCCCTGTGGCTGGAGGACGGCCTTTCCGGCAACACGCTGGCGGCCTACCGGCGCGACCTGACGCTGTACGCGCAGTGGCTGGACGGGCAGGGCGCGGCGCTGGACGACACCATGGAGAGCCAGCTGCACCAATACTTCGCCGCGCGGCATGCGGCCACCAAGGCCACTTCCGCCAACCGCCGCCTCACCGTGTTCAAGCGCTACTTCCGCTGGGCGCTGCGCGAGCGCCTGGTCGGCGTCGATCCCACGCTGAAGCTGCTGGCCGCCAAGCAGGCGCTGCGCGTGCCCAAGACCCTGAGCGAGGCCCAGGTCGAGTCCCTGCTGGCCGCGCCCGACACCGCCACGGCCCTGGGCCTGCGCGACCGCAGCATGCTCGAGCTGATGTACGCGAGCGGCCTGCGCGTGAGCGAGCTGGTCACGCTGAACCTGTTCCAGCTGGGCCTGAACGAGGGCGTGCTGCGTGTCACCGGCAAGGGCGAGAAGGAGCGACTGGTGCCGTTCGGCGAGCTGGCGCGCGAGTGGCTCACGCGCTACCTGGCCGAGGTGAGGCCCGCGCTGCTGGGCGCGCGGCGCAGCGAGGCGCTGTTCGTCACCAGCAGCGGCCCCAAGCCCGGCACGGCGATGACGCGCGTCATGTTCTGGCAGCTGGTCAAGCGCTATGCGCTGCAGGCCGGCATACGCGCGCCGCTGTCGCCGCACACGCTGCGCCATGCCTTCGCCACCCACCTGCTGAACCACGGCGCCGACCTGCGCGCGGTGCAGATGCTGCTGGGCCACGCCGACATCTCGACCACCACGATCTACACCCATGTGGCGCGCGAGCGGCTGCGCAAGCTGCACGCCCAGCACCATCCGCGCGGCTGAGGCCGGCGAGGGGTCTCAACCGCCCAGCAGGTAGGCCAGCTCCAGCTCGCTGAAGCCGGCCTGGCGCCTGGCCGCCTCGTTGAACGGCGGATGCAGGCGCGGCGCCTGGTAGCGCTCGACCAGCAGGCCGTAATGGGCCACCGGGTCCAGGCCCTCGCGCTCGCAGAGCCAGCGGTACCAGTGGTTGCCGATCGCCACATGGCCGACCTCCTCGCGCAGGATGATGTCCAGGATCTCGACCGCGCGCAGCGCGTCGGCGCTGCCCACCTGGCGCAGCCTGGCCTGGATCTGCGGCGTGGCGTCCAGCCCGCGCGCCTCCAGGGTGCGCGGCACCAGGGCCATGCGCGCCACGATGTCGCCCCCGGTCTTCTCGCACATGGCCCACAGCCCGTCGTGGGCGCTGAAGTCGCCATAGCCGTGGCCCAGGGTCCCCAGGTGCTCGCTCAGCAGCGTGAAGTGCTGCGCCTCCTCGTGCGCCACGCGCAGCCAGTCCAGGTAGAAGTCGCGCGGCAGGCCGGCGAAGCGCCAGACCGCATCGAGCGCGAGGTTGATGGCGTTGAACTCGATGTGGCAGATCGCGTGGACCAGGGCGGCGCGGCCCGCCGCCGAGGCCGGCGGGCGCCGCGGCACGCGCGCCGGGTGCACCAGCTGCGGCAGGGCCGGGCGGCCCGGCAGATCGCCCGGCGCGGGCAGGTCCCCGGCGGCCAAGGGCAGCGCGCCGGCCTCGGCCCACAGTTGCTGGACGGCGGTGACTTTCTGCGCGGGATCGGGCAGGCGCAAGGCCTGCAGCGCCAGTTGACGGAGCTCCATCTCTACAATTCTAGGTTTTGCATGCCCCGAGCAAGAGGAACATCATGGCAATTTACGAACTGGACGGCGTGGCCCCCCGCGTGGCCGAGACGGCCTGGGTGGCCGACAGTGCCCAGGTCATGGGCAAGGTGACGCTGGGCGAGGGCAGCAGCGTCTGGTTCGGCGCGGTGCTGCGCGGCGACAGCGACAGCCTCACCGTGGGCCGCGGCTCCAATGTGCAGGACGGCAGCGTGCTGCACGCCGACGCGGGCGAGCCGCTGACCGTGGGCGAGAACGTGACTGTAGGCCACAAGGTCATGCTGCACGGCTGCACCATAGGGGACGAGTCGCTGATCGGCATAGGCGCGGTGGTGCTCAACGGCGCCCGCATAGGCAAGAACTGCCTGGTCGGCGCCGGGGCCCTGGTCACCGAGGGCAAGGAGTTCCCGGACGGCTCGATGATCATCGGCAGCCCGGCCAAGGCGGTGCGCCAGCTCACGCCCGAGCAGATCGAGGGCCTGCGCCGCAGCGCCCGGCATTACAGCGAGAACGCCCGCCGCTTTCGCGCCGGGCTCAAGAAGATCGCCTGACGGGACGGCGCGTGTCTGAGCTGCACAAATTCATCTTCGAGGGCCTGCCGGTGCGCGGCGTGATCGTGCGCCTGACCGACGCCTGGACCGAGATCCTGCGCCGCCGCGAATCCAACAACGCGACCGGCGCCTACCCCGCGCCGGTGCGCGAGCTGCTGGGCCAGATGGCGGCTGCCGGCGTGCTGATGCAGGGCAACATCAAGTTCAACGGCGCGCTGGTGCTGCAGATCTTCGGCGACGGCCCGGTCAAGGTGGCGGTGGCCGAGGTGCAGTCCGACCTGAGCCTGCGCGCCACCGCGACGGTGCTCGGGCCTGTGGACGCGCAGGCCACGCTGAGCCAGATGGTCAACCTGGGCAACCAGGGCCGCTGCGCGATCACGCTGGACCCCAAGGACAAGCTGCCGGGCCAGCAGGCCTACCAGGGCGTGGTGCCGCTGTTCGGCGACCGCAAGGAAAAGCTCGAGCGGCTCAGCGAGGTGCTCGAGCATTACATGCTGCAGTCCGAGCAACTGGACACCACGCTGGTGCTGGCGGCCAACGACCAGGTGGCGGCGGGCCTGTTGATCCAGCGCCTGCCGGTGCAGGGCCAGGCCAACCTGGGGGGCAGCTCGCGCGAGGACGAGATCGGCCTGAACGAGCACTACAACCGCATCGCCATCCTGGCCAGGAGCCTGAAGCAGGAGGAGCTGCTCACGCTGGACGTGGACACCATACTGCGCCGCCTGTTCTGGGAGGAGCGGCTGCTGCGCTTCGAGCCGCAGGCCGGCGAAACCGGGCCGCGCTTTGCCTGCACCTGCAGCCGCGAGCGCGTGAGCCAGATGATCCGCAGCCTGGGCGAGGCCGAGGCCGAGAGCATCCTGGCCGAGCGCGGCCACATCGAGGTGGGATGCGACTTCTGCGGCCAGCAGTACCACTTCGATCCGGTGGACGCGGCGCAGATCTTCACCGCCGCGCGCCAGCTGCCGCCCGGCAGCTCGGCCATGCACTGAGGCTTGCGCGGGCCGCAGCCAGCCGTCAGGGCAGCAGCCCGGTGAACAGCCGGTGCTCGCAGGTCGGGTCGCTGCAGTTCTCGCAGCGCCAGGCGACGCGCCCGCCCTGCAGACCGTACTGGGTGGCCAGGCGCGCGTCCGGGGGCGCGGCGCCCGTGCCCTCGATGGCCAGCAGCGCGTTCTGAAGCCGCTGCGCGCCCTGTCCGTAGATCACCTTGTAGGCCAGGCTGGCGCCGAGGAGCGCATCGCGCAGGGCCATGTCGACGGCCTCGCTCGCGCGGGCCTCGGCCGGGGGCAGCAGGTCCAGTCCCAGCAGCAGGGTCAGCTCGTACAGCCGGCCATGGGTCTGGGCCAGGGCGCTGACTTCTTCCTGCGTGGGCGGGGCGCGGCCGCGGTCGGTGATGGCGGTGAGCAGTGCCGCCCCATCGCTGACCGAGACGGGGCGCTGCGCCAGCGCAAGTGCCAATTCGGCGGCGAGTCGGGTCTTGCCGGTGCGCGGCGCACCCAGCACGGCGATGCGCAGCATGGGGTTGGAGGAGGGGAGCGGCCAGGACGCCTACTTGGCGACCTGCACGAAGACTTCGTTGGGCTTGACCATGCCCAGTTCGGCGCGTGCCTTTTCCTCGACCATCTCCAGGCCTTCCTTGAGGTCGCGCACTTCGGAGGCCAGTTGCTCGTTGACGCGCTGGGCCTCGGCGTTGGCCGCCTTCTGCAGGTCGAGCTTCTGCTGCAGCTCGGACACGTTGGGCACGCTGCCGCGGCCCAACCACAGCTGCGCGTGCAGGATCACGAGCAGCAGGATCAGGACCAGCGGGACGAAGCGTTTGCCCATCGGCGCTCAGCCCAGGCGGCGGTTGCCCAAGTGCTTCAACGCAGGTTGTAGAACGCGGCGCGGCCCGGGTAGTGGGCGATGTCGCCCAGGTCTTCCTCGATGCGCAGCAGCTGGTTGTACTTGGCCATGCGGTCGCTGCGGCTCGCCGAGCCGGTCTTGATCTGGCCGGCGTTGAGGCCCACGGCGATGTCGGCGATGGTCGCGTCCTCGGTCTCGCCCGAGCGGTGGCTGATCACGGCGGTGTAGCCGGCGCGCTTGGCCATCTCGATCGCGGCGAAGGTCTCGGTCAGGGTGCCGATCTGGTTGATCTTGATCAGGATCGAGTTGGCGACGCCCTTCTCTATGCCTTCCTTCAGGATCTTGGTGTTGGTCACGAACAGGTCGTCGCCGACCAGCTGCACCTTCTGGCCCAGGCGCTCGGTCAGGTGCTTCCAGCCTTCCCAGTCGCCCTCGGCCATGCCGTCCTCGACGCTGATGATGGGGTACTTGTCGCACCAGGTGGCGAGCATGTCGGTCCACTGCTCGGCCGACAGCACCAGGCCTTCGCCTTCCAGGTGGTACTTGCCTTCCTTGTAGAACTCGCTGGCCGCGCAGTCCAGGCCCAGGGCGATCTGCTCACCGGCGGTGTAGCCGGCCTTCTCGATGGCTTCGAGGATCAGCTGGATGGCCGCCTCGTGGCTGGGCACGCTGGGCGCGAAGCCGCCCTCGTCGCCCACGGCGGTGCTCATGCCCTTGTCGTGGATGATCTTCTTGAGCGCATGGAACACCTCGGCGCCGTAGCGCAGGGCTTCGCGGAAGCTCGGCGCACCCACGGGGATGATCATCAGCTCCTGAAGGTCCAGGTTGTTGTTGGCGTGGGCGCCACCGTTGATGACGTTCATCATCGGCACCGGCAGCTGCATGCCGGCCATGCCGCCGAAGTAGCGGTACAGCGGCAGGCCCGATTCCTCGGCCGCGGCGCGGGCCACGGCCATGGAGACGGCCAGCATGGCGTTGGCGCCCAGGCGGCTCTTGTTCTCGGTGCCGTCCAGGTCGATCAGGGTCTTGTCGAGGAAGGCCTGCTCGGAGGCGTCCAGGCCCAGCACGGCCTCGGAGATCTCGGTGTTGATGTGCTCGACGGCCTTGAGCACGCCCTTGCCGAGGTAGCGGCTCTTGTCGCCGTCGCGCAGCTCGATGGCCTCGCGCGAGCCGGTCGAGGCGCCCGAGGGCACGGCGGCGCGGCCCATCACGCCGGATTCCAGCAGCACGTCGCATTCCACGGTGGGGTTGCCGCGGCTGTCCAGAATCTCGCGACCGACGATGTCAACAATGGCACTCATCTCTTACCTTTCAGTTTCTCAACTCTTCGTGAAACCCGCCCTTGAGGGGCCGGGCTGGGGAGGGGTGGGCGGGCGCCCTGGACAAGGA
>SCMQ01000043.1 GCA_005503335.1 Comamonadaceae bacterium 2FH | reverse complement strand
CCGCTAGGGCGGGCTGGGCTGGGGGGACGGTGTCAGCGGTAACCGCCGCCGAAGTTGCTGCCGCCACCGCCGGAGCGGCCGCCACGACCCCGCCCGCCGCCGGGGCGGCCACGGCCGCCGGCCATGCTGTCGATGCTGGTGCGCATGGGGTCGGGCTGGCCGGTCGCACCATGGCTGGGTTTGCGCGGTTCATGGCGCCGATTGTGCAGGTTGGTCTGCAGCGGGTCCACATGGCGCGGCAGTTCGTCGCGCTCGCCGCGCGGCTCGCCCTGGCGCTGCTGGCCTGGCCCCTGGCGCGGGCCCTGTCCCTGGCCCTTGCCGCCGTGGACGCCGCCATGGCGCTGGCCGTGGGCGGGCTTGGGGGCGCCGCCCTGGCGTTCGCCCTGCGGCTTGGGACCGCGCTCGCCGCGGCCTTCGCCCTGGGTGGCCTTGTTGTCGCGGATGCGCTGCATCATCTCGCTGCGCGCCGCCTTGGCCGCGGCCTGCATGACGTCGCGGCTGGGCGGCTTGCCGGCGCCGCCCCAGATGGTCTGGCGGCCCATGGCGATGGGCTCGGCACGCTCGCCGGGCTCGGGGCCGAAGCCCTCGATCACCTGCACCTGGATCTGCTGCTTGGTGAAGCGCTCGATCTCCATCATGAAGCCTTCCTCGTCCATGCAGACCAGGCTCACGGCCTCGCCGCTGGCGCCGGCGCGGCCGGTGCGGCCGATGCGGTGCACGTAGTCCTCGGACACGTTGGGGATCTCGTAGTTCACCACGTGCGGCAGGTCTTCGATGTCGATGCCGCGCGCCGCGATGTCGGTCGCCACCAGGGCGCGGATATCACCGCTCTTGAAGCCGGCCAGGGCCTGGGTGCGCGCGGTCTGGCTCTTGTTGCCGTGCAGCGCCATGGCCTTGATGCCGTTCTTGGTCAGGTAGTCGGCCACGTTGTTGGCGCCGAACTTGGTGCGCGTGAACACCAGCACCTGGCTCCAGTCGTGCTGCTGGATGATGTGCACCAGCACTTCCTTCTTCTTGCCGCGGCCCACCGGGTGGATCACCTGGGTGATGCGCTGCACCGTGGTGTTGCGCGGCGTGACCTGGATGCTCTGCGGGTTCTTCAGGAGGCCGTTCGCCAGGTCGCGGATCTCGTCGCTGAAGGTGGCCGAGAACAGCAGGCTCTGCTTGTCCTTGGGCACCAGGGCCAGCACCTTCTTCACGTCGTGGATGAAGCCCATGTCCAGCATGCGGTCGGCCTCGTCCAGCACCAGGATCTCGACGGTGGACAGGTCCAGGTGGCCCTGGCCCTGCAGGTCCAAGAGGCGCCCGGGGGTGGCGACCAGGATGTCCACGCCGCGCTTGACGCGGTCGATCTGCGGGTTCATGCCCACGCCGCCGAAGATCACGGTGGAGTTGAGCTTGAGGTACTTGCCGTAGTCGCGCACCGACTCTTCCACCTGGGCCGCCAGCTCGCGCGTGGGCGTCAGCACCAGGGCGCGGATGGCCTTGCCGCCGAAGCGGTTTTTGCCGGCCTCGGCCAGGCTGAGCTTGTGCAGCATGGGCAGGGTGAAGGCGGCGGTCTTGCCGGTGCCGGTCTGGGCGCCGGCCAGCAGGTCGTGGCCCTCGAGCACGGCGGGGATGGCCTGGGCCTGGATGGGGGTGGGGGTTTCGTAGCCCTGCTCGTGCACGGCTTTGAGAATGGCCGGAGCCAGGTTCAGATCGTCAAAGTTCATTCAAAGGAGGCGCCCATCCTGGGCGCTTGGAATCGGCCTGTTCCGGGGGCAGGGCCACCGGCCAGTCAAAGGCAGATCGGGTTCAAACGCGGGAGCCGGAACGCGGGTTCCTTGTCCCCAGCAGTGTGCTGAAGTTGCGGCGAACTGGGGCCCGCAACAGCAGGTATTGTCGCATAAGAGCCTGAAAGGCCCTCCAGCGTGCCCGCGCCGGGGCCCTCTGGGTTGCCTCCAGAAAGTGCCCACTCGTCGTTGCATCGCTTGCCCAGGCGGCCAGCCTGGGCGGCGCGCCGCGCCTTGATTGGGCGCTTTCTGGGGGCAACGCGGGTACGCTGGAAGGCCTTTCAGGCTCTGAGCCGATAATCGAGGTTTTTGCGCAACTTGCGCGGGCAAATTACAGGGGTTTTCCCAACACCATGGCTCAGTACGTTTATTCCATGAACCGGGTCGGCAAGATCGTGCCGCCCAAGCGTGAAATCCTCAAGGACATCTCGCTCAGCTTCTTCCCCGGCGCCAAGATCGGCGTGCTGGGCCTGAACGGCTCGGGCAAGTCCACGCTGCTCAAGATCATGGCCGGCATCGACAAGGAGATCGAGGGCGAGGCCATCCCCATGCCGGGCATCAAGATCGGCTACCTGCCGCAGGAGCCCAAGCTCGATCCCGAGCAGACCGTGCGCGAATCCGTGGAAAGCGGCATGGGCGAGATCAAGGCCGCCAAGGAGCGCCTGGAGGAGGTCTACGCCGCCTATGCCGAGGAGGACGCCGACTTCGACGCCCTGGCCGCCGAGCAGGCCAAGCTAGAGGCCATCATCGCCACTGCCGGCGACGCCTCCGAGCACCAGCTCGAGATCGCCGCCGACGCGCTGCGCCTGCCGCCCTGGGACGCCAGGATCGGCGTGCTGTCCGGCGGCGAGAAGCGCCGCGTGGCCCTGTGCCGCCTGCTGCTGTCGCGCCCCGACATGCTGCTGCTGGACGAGCCCACCAACCACCTGGACGCCGAGTCCGTGGACTGGCTGGAGCAGTTCCTCAAGCGCTTCTCCGGCACCGTGGTCGCCATCACCCACGACCGCTACTTCCTGGACAACGCCGCCGAGTGGATCCTGGAGCTGGACCGCGGCCGCGGCATCCCCTACAAGGGCAACTACTCCACTTGGCTGGAGCAGAAGGAAGCGCGCCTGGAGCAGGAGCAGCGCACCGAGGACGCGCGCACCAAGGCCATGAAGAAGGAGCTGGAGTGGGTGCGCCAGAACGCCAAGGGCCGCCAGGCCAAGAGCAAGGCGCGTCTCGCCCGCTTCGAGGAACTCTCCGACTACGAATACCAGAAGCGCAACGAGACGCAGGAGATCTTCATTCCCGTCGCCGAGCGCCTGGGCAGCCAGGTGATCGAGTTCAAGAACGTCACCAAGTCCTTTGGCGACCGCGTGCTGATCGACGACCTGAGCTTCAACATCCCGGCCGGCGCCATCGTCGGCATCATCGGCCCGAACGGCGCCGGCAAGTCCACGCTGTTCAAGCTGATCGCCGGCAAGGAGCAGCCCGACAGCGGCGAGGTGGTGATCGGCCAGACTGTGAAGATGGCCTTCGTCGACCAGCACCGCGACGTGCTGGCCAACGAGAAGACCGTGTGGGAAGACGTCTCGGGCGGCCTGGACATACTCACCGTGGGCAAGTTCCAGATGGCCAGCCGCGCCTACTGCGGCCGCTTCAACTTCAACGGCGGCGACCAGCAGAAGAAGGTGGGCATGCTGTCCGGCGGCGAGCGCGGCCGCCTGCACCTGGCCAAGACCCTGATCGCCGGCGGCAACGTGCTGCTGCTGGACGAGCCCTCGAACGACCTCGACGTCGAAACCCTGCGCGCGCTGGAAGACGCGCTGCTGGAGTTCGCCGGCACGGTGCTGGTGATCAGCCACGACCGCTGGTTCCTGGACCGCATCGCCACCCACATCCTGGCCGCCGAGGGCGACAGCCAGTGGACCTTCTTCGACGGCAACTACCAAGAGTACGAGGCCGACAAGAAGAAGCGCCTGGGCGAGGAGGGCGCTGCGCCCCATCGCATGCGGTTCAAGGCGCTGAAGTAAGCGCCAGGGCCCGGTCCTGCAGGCCCGGGCGGGTTTCTCAAGCGTGCCTGCCTGGTGCAGGGCCCCTCGCGGCCGCCTCCGGGCGGCCGCGCTGCTTTTGGGCGCGCGTCAGGCGCCCCCGCTTGGTGAATTCATACGGTTTCGCATTCGATGAAATAGCTTTCGCTCTTCGCCTCGACGCGCGAACAGGGTGGGCAAGGCAGGCGGCCAGGGTGCGCCGGGCTCGCGGTCGGGTGGACACCTCATCGCGCTGCGACGCGGTGCCGTGTTCCGTTCGCCCGTCCTCCCCGGCTCAATCGACGCAGTGGGGGACTTCTTCTTGTACTTCTGATCGCAAGTCGATATCAGAGGACGATGCGTGCCAGGCCGTAGAGGGAGAGCGCCCCGGACAACACCAGAAGCACGGTCTTCGCTGTACGACCCGCCATCAAAGTTCCCGTCAGGCTGCAGACCAGGATGGCGCCGAAAATGTAGGTGGTTTTCATGTCGCAATGGTAAGGCTTGCCGACGGCCACAAGCCGGCGCCCGCTCACCCGGGGAATCAGCCCGCGTACCCCATCACCGCAAAGAAATGGCAACCGGTTCCCGCCACCACGAAGCCGTGCCACACCGCATGGGCGTAGCGCAGCCGGGAGTCGAGCAGGAAGAACACCACGCCCGCCGTGTAGGCCAGCCCGCCGGCCACCAGCAGGCTGAGGCCGGGCTCGGGTACGCGCTCGATCAGCGGCACGGCGGCGATCAGCACCAGCCAGCCCATGACGAGGTACAGGCCGGTCGACAGCCAGGGGTGCGACAGGCGGTCGAAGGCCTTGAGCGCGACGCCCAGGGTCGCCAGGGACCACACCAGGCCGAACAGCGTCCAGCCCCAGGGGCCGCCCAGGGCGCCCAACGCGAAGGGCGTGTAGCTGCCCGCGATGAACAGGTAGATGGCGCCGTGGTCCAGCTTCAGGAACACCCGCTTGGCGCGGCCGGCCGGCAGGGCGTGGTAGAGCGTCGAGGTCAGGTACAGCAGCACCATGGTCGCGGCGAACACGGCGGCGCCGACCAAGCTGGCGGCGCCCAGGTGGCGCGCCGAATCGATCAGGAACGGCACGGCCGCGATGGCGGCCAGCAGGGCGACGCCATGGCTCACGCTGTTGGCGATCTCCTCGCCCAGGCTCTGCGGACGTTCGGTCATGCACTCATTGTTCCACGCAACTGGCGCCGAGTGGGAGTCATTTCTGTGACCTTCGTCAAGGACCGTAACGGCCATGCCGGTGGGGCCGGGTCCGGGCGCCGCCTTATCATCGCTGGCCTATGGCCCGCCGAACCCACCTGGATCTTTCCCGCCCTGGCGCAGCGCGCCGAACGGGTGGCGGCGCGGCCGCGGGGGCCTGCCGTTCATGAACCGGCCGTCGGTCCTGGTGCGGGAGGAGGAGGTCGAGTTCACCGCGATCCGCGCCCAGGGCGCGGGCGGGCAGAACGTCAACAAGGTGTCCAGCGCGGTGCACCTGCGCTTTGCCATCCGCGCCTCTTCGCTGCCGCAGGCCATCCAGGAGCGGCTGCTGGGGCTGAGCGACCAGCGCATCACGGCCGAGGGCGTGGTGGTGATCAAGGCGCAGACCAGCCGCAGCCAGGAGCAGAACCGGGCCGAGGCCCTGGCGCGCCTGCAGGCCCTGGTCGACAGCGTGGCCGTGCTGCCCAAGGACAGGAAGGCCACGAGGCCCACGAGAAGCTCGCAGCGCAAGCGCCTGGAGGGCAAGGCCGCCCGGGGCGATGTGAAGCGGCTGCGCGGGCGGATGTCGGGCAGCGAATAGGCCCCAGCGCCGCGCCGGCGGCGCACCCTCAATCGCGCATGTTGGCGAACTTGACCAGCGCGGCGTACTTGCCCGTGTCCTCGCGGATCACGCGCGCCAGGTCCTCGTTGCCGGTCGCCGGGACGGCGCCGCCTTCCTCGAGGCGGCGGCGCACGGCAGGGTCTTGCAGGCCCGCCTGCAGCGCGGCGCGCAGACGTTGCGCGATCTCGGGCGGCAGGTTGCGCGGCGCGGCAAGGGCGAACCAGCCCGCGAGCTCGTAGCCCTTGAGCAGCGGGTGTTCCCCAAGCGCCGGCACCTGGGGCAGGGCGGGGCTGCGCTTGGCCGAGGAGATGCCCAGCGGCACGATGCGTCCGCTCTGGATGAAGGGTGCGGCCGCCGTCGGCGAGAGGATGGCGAAGTCCAGCGTGCCGGCCACCAGCTCGGTCGTCAGCGCTGCGGTGCCGCGGTAGGGAATGTGGGTCATGAAGAGCCCGGCACGCTGCTTGACCAGCTCACCCGCGAAGTGCAGCGTGGAGCCCACGCCCGAGCTGCCGTAGCTGTACCTGCCCGGCTGGCGCTTGACCGTCTCGACGAAGGCCGCGAGGTTCTTGACCTGGGTCTTGGGGCTCGCGGCCAGCAACACGGGCGCCGTGGCGATCAGGCCGATCGGCGTGAGGTCTTTCTGCGGGTCGTATTTCTGCGCCGGGTTCACCAGCGCCGTGGCCGCCATCTCGTTGCTCGAGCCAGCCAGCAGGGTGTAGCCGTCGGGCGGGCTGTTGACCACGCGCTGCGCCGCCACGGCACCGGCCGCGCCGGCCAGGTTCTCCACCACCACGCTGCTACCCAGCCTGGTGGCCAGCAGGTCGGCGACGACGCGCGCCGCCATGTCCACCGAGCCGCCGGGGGCATAGCCCACGACCAGCTTGATCGGCTTGGAGGGATAGGGCGCGTCGGCCAGGGCCGGCAGGGCCAGGGCCAGCGCGGCCGCCGGCAGTGCGGCGATGGCGCCGCGGCGGGACAGGGGACGAAGGGAGGCTTTGCGGTGCGACATGGGGCGACTCGGGCTTGGGGTGGACGAAGGCTTGCGGGGGGTGAATTGGCGTGGCAATCAGGCCGCTGCGCGCAGGAAGCGGCGCACCAGCTGGATCCAGTAGCTTGCCGCGATGGGCAGCATGGCGTCGTTGAAGTCGTAGCCGGGGTTGTGGACCATGCAGCCGCCGCTGCCATGGTGCTCGCCGACGCCGTTGCCGACGATCAGGTAGCTGCCTGGGCAGCGCTCCAGCATGAAGGAGAAGTCCTCGCTGCCGGTGAGCGGCTGCAGGGGGGGCATCAGGCCTTCCTTGCCCAGCCAGTCCAGTGCGACTTGGCGCGCCAGGGCGGTGGCGGCTTCGTCGTTGACCAGGGCCGGGTAGCGCCAGTGGTAGTCGACCTCGGCGCGCACGCCCAGCGTGGCGGCCTGGGCCTGCACCAGTTCCGTGATGCGCTCGCGCAGCATGGCGCGGATCTCGGGCCGGTAGGCGCGCACCGTGAGCCGCATCACCACCGAGCCGGGAATCACGTTGGGTGCGTCGCCGCCGTGGATGGCGCCGACCGAGACCACCGCCATGTCGCGCGGATCGACGTTGCGCGAGACGATGGTCTGCAGCGCCACGACGATGTGCGCCGCGGCCACGACCGGGTCGGCCGCCAGGTGCGGCGCCGAGCCATGGCCACCGCGACCGGTCACGGTGACCGTGACGGAGTCGGACGAGGCCATGAACGGTCCCTCCTTGAAGCCGAACTTGCCGACCGGGAAGCCGGGCATGTTGTGCAAGGCGAAGATGGCGTCGCAGGGGAAGCGCTCGAACAGCCCTTGCTCGACCATGCGGCGCGCGCCGCCCAGCCCTTCCTCGGCCGGCTGGAAAATCAGGTGCAGCGTGCCGTCGAAGTCCCGCGCCTGGGCCATGCACCGGGCGGCCGCCAGCAGGATGGCGGTGTGGCCGTCATGGCCGCAGGCGTGCATCTTGCCGGCGATCCTGCTGGCATAGGGCACGCCGCTGTCTTCCTGGATGGGCAGCGCGTCCATGTCGGCCCGGATCCCCAGGCGGCGGCGCCCGCTGCCGAGCCTGAGCGTGCCGACCACGCCGGTGCCGGCCAGGCCGCGATGCACCTCGTAGCCCCAGTCGGACAGCCGCTGCGCCACGAGGTCGGAGGTGACGAATTCCTCGTAGGCCAGCTCGGGATGGGCATGGATCTGGTGGCGCAGGGCCACCATGTCCGGCGCGATCTCCCGGACCTCTGGCAGGACCTGCTGCGCGGCGGCAGCTTGCTCGATGGTGAACGACATGGAAGGCGGGTTCCTCTGAGGGGTGGCGATGCGTCCCAAGTCTAGGAAGCGGACCGGGGCGGCGACAGACAGGCATTGCCAGTCGGTGTGGGCGGCCGCTTGTCTTGTGCGATGCGGGCCCGCCCGATAATCGCGACATGAAGTTGCACCAACTGCGCTACCTGGTCAGTGTCGCTTCGGAGGGCAGCATCCGCGCCGCCGCCCGGTCGCTGGGCGTGACACAGGCCACGGTCACCCAGGGCCTGCGCGAGCTGGAATCGCATTGCCAGGTCACACTGCTCAACCGCGGCAGCGGCGGCATTGGTTTCACGGCAGCCGGTCGGGAGGTGCTCGAGCATGCCCAGCGCGCACTCACGCAGCTGCAGCTGGCCGAGGACAAGCTGGCCCACTACCGCAACGCCGGCCCGCAGCAACGCCTGTCCATCGGCATCACGCCCTGGGTGGCGCAAACGTTGATGGCGCGCGTGCTCCCGCCGTTTCGCGCCGAGCTGCCGCATGTGCAGCTGGAGCTGTTCGATGGCTTGTCCGCCCTGGCCTACCCCAAGCTGCGCGAAGGCAGCCTGGACCTGATGATCGGCCGCATCGGCAGTGAAGAATGGATGCAGGGCCTGCACGCGACCCCGCTGTTCAGCTATGAGATGACCGTGGTCGCCCGGGTGGGCCATCCTCGCGCGCGTGCGCAGACCATCCACGACCTGCTCGACGATGACTGGGTGCTCAATTTCGCGCCCAGCGAGAGCGCGGGGCTGATGGACAACCTGTTCCGCCAGCACGGGGCCGAGCCGCCGCGCCACCGCATCCACCTCGCGCAGTCGGCCTCGCTGATGCTGACCCTGGTGCGCCAGACCGACATGCTGACCTTCTGCCCATGGCCGCTGGTGGAGACCGACAGCCTGCGCCACAGCATGGAGGCGCTGGCGCTGCGCGAGCGGTTTCGCAGCAACACGGTGGGCATCGTGCGGCGGGCGCAGGAGACGCCTTCGCCCGCAGCGGCGCGCTTCATCGCCCATTTCCTGGAGCAGGTGCGCGCTGCCGTGGCCTCGGAGGAGCCGCAATTGCGCAGGGTGTTCTATTCGGTGGACCTGCTGGACGCGGCCCAGAGCTGAGCCGGGCCGCGACAGGGCCGCCTCAGTAATGCGGCGGCAACTCGTCGCGCAGGTTGCGCACCTGGCCCGCGCCCCCGTCCGGCACCTGCTGCCTGAGCTGGGCCATCTCGCGCAGCAGCGCGTCGATCTGCTGCTGCTGGCGGAAGACGGTCTGGTTGAGCTGGTCCAGCAGGTCCTCGGTGAAGCTGGCCTTGATCTCCAGCTCGATCAGGCGCTGCTCGGTGTCTTGGGGGTGTTCCATGGCGCTATTGGACATGAACTCGGGGCGAGGCCTGCCTTGGGGCTGCATCGGTGACGCGAGAAGCGTAGAGTGGGCCTTCTTCGCTGCGAGGCCGTCCGCCAGATGCCCAGTTCACCATCCCCTCCTGCCGACAACGGCGTTACGCCGGGTCGTGGGCGCCCGCCATGTCCGTAGCCGAATGGTCCTTGTTCGTCGGCGCCCTGCTGGTCACCATGGTGCTGGCGGGCACGCTGCTGGGGCGCTTGCCTCTGAGCAGCGCCATGGTCTACCTGATCCTGGGTTGGCTGCTGGGGCCGGATGTGTCGAACGTCCTGCGCCCCGATCCCTTCGTGAATGCCCGCACGCTGGAGCTGCTCGCCGAAGTCGCGCTGCTGATCTCGCTGTTTTCCGTCGGGCTGCAGCTCGGCGTTCCGATGCGCGACCGTCGCTGGCGACTGCCGCTGCGCCTGGCCTTTGTCTCTATGGTGGCCATGGTGGCGATGGTCACGGCCCTTGGCGTCTGGGTGCTGGACCTGCCACTGGGGGCGGCGGTGCTGCTCGGCGCCATCCTGGCCCCCACCGATCCCGTGCTGGCCTCCGGCGTGCATTCGGACCCCGGCTCGCAGCCCGATCGCCTGGGCTTCAGCCTGGCCGGCGAGGGGGGGCTCAACGATGGCGCGGCTTTTCCGTTCGTGATGCTGGGGTTCGGACTGCTGGGCATGCACGACATGGGGCCCGGCTTCGTTCGGTGGTGGGGCATCGACTTGGTGTGGGCCACCGTGGGCGGTGTCGCGATCGGTGGGGCCCTTGGCGCTGCGACCGGTCGACTCGTCGTCTACCTGCGCAGTCGCCATGACGAAGCGATCGGACTGGATCTGTTCCTGGGGCTGGGATTGGTCGGCATGGCCTACGGCATCGCCCAGCTCAGCCTGGCCTCCGGATTCCTGGCGGTTTTCACCGCCGGACTGGCCTTGCAGCGTGTGCGCGAGCGGCCGAAGCCGGACACCCGGCCGCTGGTTGCAGCCACCGGCTCGGAAGGGCACTCCTATCTGACGATGGCCACGCATTCGCACCATGCGAGCGCCACCATGCGGGATTCCGTCCAGGCCTTCAATGAGCAATTGGAGAAGCTGGCCGAACTGGCCCTGGTGCTGGTGGTGGGCGCGATGCTGGCCTACGCCAAGCCGCTGCCGGCCGCGGGCTGGTTCGTTCCGCTGATGCTCCTGGTGCTGAGGCCCTTGTCCGTCCTGGCTGCGACCGCGGGCGAGCGCCTGACCTCGCCACAGCGCGCCATGATCAGCTGGTTCGGCATTCGCGGCATCGGATCGGTGTTCTATCTGCTGTTCGCGCTACGCCATGGCGTCGAAGGGCGCGTCGCCGATACCTTGGTGTCGCTGACCCTGTGGAGCGTGGCGGCATCGATCATCGCGCACGGGCTGACGGCGCAGCCGCTGATGCACCGCTACCTCGGCTGGCGCAAGCGCAGGACGGCTGAATCCAACCTTGATAAGAAAGGCCCGTGATCGAGCCGCAGCGCTTGTCAACCTCACCTGGAGTCCGCCATGCCAAAACCCGACGAGATCGCATCGAAACTTCTGGGTACGCCCTACGACAGCTTGGACGACCGGGCCAAGAAGGTCGCGCGGCATATTGCGGGGCGCACGCACATCGCGCGGAACATTGCGAAGGATTTCGATGTCACGCCGTCCTTGGGCCAGCGCGCCGCGGACCGGGTGGCGTCCTTCGGCGGGTCCTGGACCTTCGTCGGACTCTTCACCGCCACCATGCTGCTGTGGGTGGGGCTCAACGGCTTTCTCCTGATGAACCGCGGCAAGACCTTCGATCCCTATCCCTACATCCTGCTGAATCTTTTCCTGTCCATGCTGGCGGCCATCCAGGCTCCCGTCATCCTGATGTCCCAGAACCGTCAGTCCGTGAAGGACCGCATGACCGCTGAGCACGACTACGAGGTCAACCTCAAGGCCGAGCTCGAGATCATGCTGCTCCACGACAAGATCGATTTGCTGCGGGAGAAGCAGTGGGAGGATCTGCTGGCCATCCAGAAGGAGCAGTTGAAGCTGCTGACGGCCCTGGCCGAGAAGCAAGGCCATACGCCATGAGGCGGCTTGATACGGTCTCGCATTCGAGCGTGTGATTTCGGTCGTGCCGTCTTTCGGCGCATGCGCCAACGCATAACAATCCAATAAACGTTAGAATGTTTTCATGAGAGAGATCAAGAATCACCTCTACGAACAGGTCGCCCGCATCGGCAAGGCCGTGGCCAGCCCGAAGCGCCTCGAGCTGATCGAACTGCTTTGCCAGGGAGAGAAGACCGTGGAGATGCTGGCAGCCCAGTCCGAAATCAGCGTCAAGCTGGCCAGTGCGCACCTGAAGGAGCTGCGTCTGGCGCGGCTCGTCGATACGCGCAAGGAAGGCAAGTACGTCCTGTACCGGCTCGCCAGCACCAGCGTGGCAGACCTCTGGGTGAACCTGCGCACCGAAGCCGAAGAACGCCTCGTCGAGCTGCAGGTCGCGCTGGCGTCCATCGTCGAGCACGGCGACGAACTCCAGGGCGTCGACCGCGCCGCCATCCTCCAGAAAGCAGCGGCCGGCGAGGTGGTGGTGCTCGATGTCAGGCCCGAAGACGAGTTCAGCGTCGCCCACCTGCCCCATGCGCGCTCGCTCCCGGTCGACGACCTCAGAAAGCGCCTGTCCGAGCTACCGAAAGACGTCCCGGTGGTCGCCTATTGCCGCGGGCCGTTCTGCCTGATGGCGAAGGACGCGGTCGAGCTGCTGCGCAAGAAGGGCTACCAGGCCTTCCACCTGAGCGACGGTGTGGCCGAGTGGCGGGCGCGTGGCTTGCCGGTCGAGGTCTGACGAGGAGCGCGTGAACTTCGGCATACGCGCCAACCTCGGCCAGGTCCTGCAGCAGCTGCTGCAGGTGCTGCTGGTTGGCATGACCATAGGGATGATGCGCAACGTGGTGCCGGCGCTGGCGGAGACCGAGTTCGGCGTGCCGCGGGGCTCGTTCATGCTCCTGGTGGCCTTCGTCGTGGCCTTCGGCTTCGTCAAGGGCGCCATGAACTTCGTGGCGGGCCGTCTGGCAGAGCGCCTCGGTCGCAAGCGGGTCTTGCTGCTGGGATGGCTCGTGGCCCTGCCCATTCCGCCGCTGGTCTACTTCGCGCCGTCCTGGGGCTGGATCGTGGTTGCCACCGTCCTGCTCGGCGTGAACCAGGGACTGACCTGGTCGATGACGCAGACCGCCAAGCTCGACCTGACGCGCGCCGACCAACGCGGCCTGGTCATCGGGCTCAACGAGTTCTCGGGCTACCTCGGTGTGGCCATCGCAGGCGTCCTGACGGGATACGCCGCGTCGGCGCTGGGCCCCAGGGCGGGCTTGCTCTGGTTCGGCGCCGTCGTCATCGGCCTGGCCACGCTGCTTGCCTGGCTGGCCGTCGCAGAAACGCTGCCCTGGGCGCGCGACGAGGCGAAGCGGCACGCCACGCCTTCGGCGCAGGCGCTTCGTCCACGCTACCCAATGGGGGTGAGCGAGCGGCCGGGCACGCGCGAGATGTTCGCCCTGATGAGCTGGCGGGACCGGCGCATGGCTGCGCTGTGCCAGGCGGGCCTGGTGGAGAAGTTCGTCGACGCGCTGGTCTGGGTGTTCTGGCCCGTCTACCTGCACCAGCGCGGCGTCAGCCTGCCCGGCATCGGCTGGATCGTGGGCGTCTATGGCTTCACCTGGGGCGCCGCGCAATTCCTCACGGGCAAGCTGTCGGACCGGCTCGGCCGTCACAGGCTCAACACGGGCGGCATGTGGCTCTGTGGCGCGGGCGTGGCGCTGATGCCGCTGGGCACGGGCGCGGCCTGGTGGAGCGCCTCGGCCGCTGTGGCGGGCCTGGGCATGGCCATGCTGTACCCCAACCTCAGCGCGGCCGTGGCGGACATCGCGCACCCGAGCTGGCGGGCGTCGGCGATCGGCATCTACCGCTTCTGGCGCGACCTGGGCTATGGCATAGGCGCGCTGGGCCTCGGCGCGGCCGCCGCGCTCGGCGGCCATCTCGAGAGCGCCTTCTGGTTCGTGGCCATCGCGATGGCGCTGTCGGGCGCCTTGCTCTGCCGCTGGGGCGAGGAAACGCATCCGCGCCTCAATCCCTCCCTTTGATTCCTCGTCGTACGACTGGAGCCAGCCGTGACCTCACCACGCTTTGTCGCCACCCTGGCGCTCGCACTTGCCGCCTTGCTCCCCTGGGCGTGCAGGCACAGTTGAACAAGGCCAGCGCGGAGACCATCGAGTCGTACTTCGACTTCGTGGACTACAACGGCGGCACCCTCATGGCCGAGCAGATTCCGGCGGACGACTGTGCCGAGCTGTTCGTGCTCGACGTGCGGGACGCCGCCCAGTTCGCCAAGGACCACATTCCCGGCGCCGTGAACATCGAGTGGCGCAAGGTCTTCGCCGAACGGTCCAGACTGCCCAGGGACAAGACCATCCTCGTCTGATCGGCGTATTCTCCCAGGGCGTCGCGCCGGCAAGCCGAGGCCGGCGGGTCCAAGCGCAGGAGAGCCAGATGGCCATTCATCTCGATCACCTCATGGTGCCGTCGCGCGACAAGCGGGCCGCTGCCAAGCTTCTGGCCGAACTGCTGGGCGTGCCCTGGTCGGAAACCGGCGTGGGGCCCTTCGTTCCGGTCTACGTCAACGAGGGCCTGACCCTGGACTTCGACCAATGGGCCGAGCCCCTGCCCTTGATCCACTACTGCTTCAGGGTGGAGGAGGGTGAGTTCGACGCCATCCTCGCGCGCCTGCAGGCGGCGGGCATCGCCTACCGCAGCAGCGTGCACGGCCCGGTGGATTCGCGCGTCGACACCCAGCATGGCGGCCGCATCGTCTACTGGAACGAACCCGATGGCCACCAGTGGGAAATGCTGACCCTCAGCTACGCGCGAGCACCTGCGCTACGCGATTTCTAAGACCCTCGCGCAGCGGCGCGGCCAGTGTGTAACGAAGCTTGACGCCCGCGCGCGCCGACGACTAGGATTCATTGCCCTCACAGGTCGGCGAGCGCCGGCGCGATGCTCCGAGGCGAGCGCGCGCGGCGGTCTGTCACCCCGCCGACGTGGGGGCCGTGCAAACAAGAGCGTTTTCGGGGCATCGGGGAGGTGAGGCATGCCGCAGCTTGGCTCGGCGCCCGGCGTGGCGCTGATCGGCCGCAATCGCGTCTTCAACGACGCGCTGCATTACGCGAGCATGGCCGCGCGTCACGCCTGTCCCTTGCTCATCGTGGGCGAGACCGGCACCGGCAAGGACCAGGTGGCGCGCATGGTGCACGGGCTCAGCCCGCGCGCCAGCGGTCCCTTCGTCAGCCTCAACTGTGCGGCCCTGCCCGAGTCCCTGATCGAGAGCGAACTCTTCGGTTACGAGCGCGGCGCCTTCACCGGCGCGGCCCGCAGCTACCTCGGCCGCTTTGCCGCGGCGGACGGCGGCACGCTGTTCCTCGACGAGTTGGGCGACCTGCCCCTGGCCTCGCAGGCCAAGCTGCTGCGCGCGATCGAGAACCGCGAGGTCACGCCGCTGGGCAGCACGCGGCCGCGCCAGGTGGATATGCGCATCGTGGCCGCCACGCACCAGCCGCTGGAGACCATGGTGCGCGAGCGGCGCTTCCGGCCCGACCTGTTCTACCGGCTCAACGTGGCGCGGGTGCGCCTGCCGCCCCTGCGCGAGCGGCGCGACGATATCCTGGAGCTGGCCGCGCATTTCATGAAGCCGCTGCGCCACACGCGCGAGGGCGCACGCGTGGGCTGGTTCGATGCGGGCGCGCTGCAGCGCTTGCTGGCCCATCCCTGGCCGGGCAATGTGCGCGAGCTGCGCAACGTGATCGAGTCCATCTTCATCGATCCGCCCGACGGGGCCATCACCGAGCGCTCGCTGCCCAGCTACCTCACGCATCCCGAGTTCTGGGACGGCCAGGGCCAGGCCGATGCGGCGGAGCCGGTGCTCGATGAGCGCCAGCGCATCCTGCAGACCCTGTCGGACACGCACTGGAACAAGGCCGCGGCCGCGCGCAACCTGCAGTGGTCGCGCGTGACGCTGTACCGCAAGATGGCGCGGCTGGAGATTCCCAACGGCGGTCACTGAGGCCTCACGCGGCCTCAGTCCGGAGCGTCGGGCGCCGTGGCGGCATCATCCCCGGCGTCTTCGTCGGACGCGTCCTGCGGTGGCTGCACGATGGGGCCGAAGGTGGCCTCGTAGTCGCCTATGCTGCGCTCGAGCAGGCTGCGAAACAGCTTGGCGTAGGCCGGCGCGGCCACGATGCGGGTGTGGACCGCGGCGCGCCCGCCGTCCGCGCCCCCGTAGTCCTGGCCGAAGTCGAACAGGAACTCGTAGGCGTTGTAGCCGACCGCGAACTGGTTGGCGTAGGCCGCGGGCTCGGGCGGCGTCTCGCGCAGCGACTGCCGCGCCGCGGGCAGGGGCCGGGCCGCGTCGTCGGTGCGGCGTTGCCGGGGCATCTGGGCCGCTCCTTCAGAGGGTCAGCATGCCGTGCAGCAGGGCCAGCACGCGATCGCGGTAGACGCCCCGGCCGTAGGCGCTGCTGCCGCTGATGCGGCGGCCCATGGTGTAGATGGAGCCGGTCTGCCCGCTCGGGTTGCGCGAGCTCGGCGTCGGCGTGGGCATGTTCATCAGCAGCGTGGCGGTGGTGCTCATGCGCCGGTAGTCGTTGCGCGTGCCGGCGTGCAGGGCCAGGCCCTTGGCCAGCATCTCCGACTGCTCGAAGATGCGGTCCCAGTCCTCGGTGCGGCTGCGCGTGCAGGCGATGTCGCTGCTGAGGCTGGCCCAGCGGCGGCAGAAGTCGCCGAGCACCGCGTTGCTGCCGCCGTAGCCCTTGATGAAGTCGACCACGCGCTTGTAGGACGATCGCCCGGTGGTCTGGATCACGCCGCGGCCGCGGAACTTGTAGAAGTCGGCCTGCATGATGAAGCCGTTGACCGCCGGGTCCTCGCCGGTGCCGAAGTCGGCCTGCGGGTACTGGCTGCCGCTCCAGGCGCCGCCGAAGTCGCTGCCGTGGCGGGCCAGCCGGTTGGCCCCGGCCAGGCTGCCGTGCGCCGCGATGTACTCGGCGTCGTCGAACAGCGAGCCGGCCGTGCGGCCGCCGCTGAGCTGGTTGTAGCTGGCCTTGAAGCGGCCGGGGCGCAGCTCGATGCGGTCGAAGAAATAGGCCAGGCCCGGGTGCCGGCCGCGTGAATCGGTGCGCCCGCCGCCGCCGCGGCCGCTGCTCTCCGGGTGCGCCCAGAGGTTGCCGCCGGTCTCGTTGATCGAGATCGCGGTGAAGGCGGCGAACTCCAGGGCGCTGATCTCGTCGCGGTCGAAGGCGGTGCGGATCTGGTTCCAGAACGCGGTGAAGCGGTCGCGCACCAGGCGGCTGGTGGCTATCGCGCCGCGCGCGCTGAACGGCGCCGAATGCGCGAGGCCGGCGTTGTACCAGTCGATGAAGCCGGCCTGGCCGCCGCGCTGGAAGAAGGCCTCGATCTGCGCCGCGTTGCGCAGGCGGATGGCCGCCAGGCGGTCGACCTCGGCCTGCGTGAGTTCCGTGGTGGTCGCCGTGCGTGGGGGCGTCCCGAAGCTGACTGCCGGCGAGGGCGACGGAGCAGTCGTGGTGGGTAGCGTGGCCTGCAGCGCCTCGGCGATGGCGCTAGCAACCGGCCACGGGTATTCGCCGAAGACGAGCGCGCTCGCGGGAGAGCCCTGGACGAGGGTGGACGATTGCACGCGGAACTCCTTGCTTGTGTACCCGAAGGCCTACGCGACGACCGGCCCGCCGCTGCCCGACGGGATCATCCCGGGCAGGGGACCCGGCGGCGGTGCCGGCGTCGCGGCCACGGGGGCCGGTGCGCAAGCCGTCTGGCAGTAATCGAAGTGATGCGGGTCGGTCGGGTTGAAACTGGCGCCCCAGCGGAAATTGAATGCCTCGAAGATCGCGACGACGCGCGGGTCCATGCTCCCGAAGGCACGCGCCGCGACGTTGTCGACGTTCTCGGGATAGTTGATGTCGATGGCCATCCCCATCCCGTGATCCGATAGCGTGCGCGCCGAGCGTGCGGCCGCGATCACCGCAGTGCGAGCCGTCGCGGTGGCAAGGTTGTTGATCCTGTTGACCGTGTCCGCATTGGGCGCAGAGAAAGGCGCCACCGCGATCTGGCTGCCGCCCACGTTCACGACGACACGCGGGTTGTGCTTCACGCCGCGGAAGCAGGTCGAGCCCTCGGTCTCGTAGATGAGATCGTTCCAGCCGAGCTCGCGGATGGCGCGGAAGAGCGCCGTGCACACGGGGTGGATCTGGTTGAGCAGCGTGAGCCTGCGGACGATATTAGCGCTGCCTGCCAGGGCCGGAAAGCCCTCCACGAGCTCGAGACCCTGGAGGTTCAGCGCACCGAAGGTGCCCGCAGGGATGTGGGGATTGCCGTTGTCGCACCGGCGCAGCGACGCCGCGTTCTGCAAGCCTGAGAGCGTGACCTGCGCGGCGCCCGCGGGGATAGGTGCGTGTGCCGCGTCGGTGTCCGCCAGGCGCTGGCGCCAAGCGGCGTTGAAGGCTGTGCGCGTCGCGGCCGTGTTGACGTGAGCCGGCACCGTCAAAAGACTCGCGTACAGGGGAAGCCCCGGCTGCGCGGCGTTCACTTCCGCGTCCCATTGCCGGCCGGCGAGCCCGGTCCGCCACGACTGGTAGCGTGCGTTCCAGTTGCCCGCGGGCATTACCGTGTCGATGAAACCCAGGCGCATGATAAGTTGCCGCACCTCGGCGCCGACCGCCGGGATGGGATTCGGCACAGCCGTCACGAAGTCGGGCGCCGGCGGTATCCACCAGCGCTGGCCCGTCGCGTTTTCGACCGACTGCCGCAAGTTCGACGTCATCGCCCAGCCCAGGCATTCGAGCACGAAGGCCTCGGCGGCCGAGGGCGCGCGCCGCGCGAGTTCGCGGAAATGTCCCACGACATGGATGAGCAGGCGCGGCACGAGCATAGCGTTCGCTCTGGCGCCGTGCTGGACGATGAAGGCGGGCGACCAGCGCAGGCGGGCGAAAAGTTCGGTGAGCGCGCTCGCGCCGAAAGCCGCGGCTATAGGTGTGAGGCCGCCGCGCGAAATCTGTCCCCGCTGCGCTGCGTCCAGCCCCGCGGCCGTCAGCGCGGTGTCGATCGCCGCCGCGGCATTCGTGGTGGACGCGGGCAGGAAGGACGCGGGCACGACGGTGAACCCTCCCGCGGGCGCGCGATTGAACGTGGCCTGCCGCGGGACGAACGCGCGGCCGTAGGCTCGCGGTACGGCCTGCAGCGCCCAGGCTTCGTCGCTCGCGAGTGCCGCGGATGTCGCACCCGCCGCCTGCAGAAGGCGGCGCAGCGGGCGGTAGTGGCCGTACACGTGCGTGGTGTTCACGCGCTGCCAGCCGCTGTCGGGCGCGTTGAGGTCGCCGCTGCGCTCGAGCCGCCAGCCGCGGAAGTTCTGGGCGCCGGCCTGCGCGTCGGGCACCAGGCGCCAGTAGTACACCGCGGGACCGATGTCGCTCGGGTTCGACGAGCGCGACTCGGCGGTGCAGAACCAGATGCGGTCGCCGCGCCGCTCGGCCCAGGCCAGGATGCGGATATGGCCTTGCAGCCACATGGTGTCGCCGCCGCACAGCTGGGCCGGGTCGGTCACGCGCTCGAAGCTGCCCTGGCCACCCTTGAGCGCGGCCGAGCTGGTGCTGTGCGGCGCCGCGATGCGGTCGGCCGCGGCGGCGTTGGGGAACAGGCCGATCAGCTTGTTGATCGCCTGCGACACGAAGCCCGAGCAGTCCACGCCCAGGCCGTAGTGCTGCAGGAAGCGGCGCAGGTTCTGCGCCGTGGGCTGGCGGTTCACCGTGGCGTCGGCCTGCAGCAGGCCGGCGGCGTCGGCCGCCTGCAGCAGCTCGCGCAGCATCTCGGGCGTGGACTTGCCGATGCGCGCGTGCGCGAAGCGCGACTCGGCTATCAGCGCACGCAGCGCGGTCGGCGCGGCGGCGCGGTGCTCGCCGGCGATGCGGTGGCGCTCGCGCGTGGCGGCGGCCGAGCTCGCGTGGGCGTTCATGAAATAGGGCGGATGCACGCGCACGGTCTGCGAGCCTATGCGCACCGGGATGCCCATGAACTGCGCGAGAAAGCCCTCGACCGTGGTGCGCAGGCGTTCGTCCCAGCTGCTGCCGTAGCCCAGCGCGCCGCTGGCCCAGCCGGCCTGGTCGCCCCAGGCCAGGCCCAGCGGGTCCTCGCTGGACCAGGCCTGGGCGCGCGCGCTGACGGCGCGGCCGCTGCGGTCCAGCGTGTAGCGCGGCTCGGCGATCGCTCCCTCAGCCGCGATCAGCAGGCTGAGGTTGGGGTCGCGCAGCACCTCGGCCACGCGCCGCTCGGCGCCGTCGAGCTTCATGGTCGGCCAGACCAGGCGCACGCCGTGGCTGTAGTCGACGAAGCTGGGCTCGTGGGCGAACGAGGGGTGGCCGCGCAGCACCTGGCCGCCGCTGCGCGGCGCCTGGATGGGCACGCCGGCGGCGGTGTAGGCGCCGTAGAAGGCCAGCTTGGCGCGCGGCGGCCCGAGCTCGCCGGTCTGCTTGTTGCGCGCGCGGTGCATGTAGTTGTTGCTGATGACGATCTCTTTCTTGTGCCCGGCCGTCAGGATGGTGGGTGGGCGCCGCAGCTGACCGTCGATTTGCTGGCTGTGCCAGAGGTAGCTGCTGGAGGCGTCCTGCAGGTGGGCGCGCGGCGTGCCGGCGTAGTTGCCGGGAATGAAGGCCAGCTTGGTCGGCGCGGCCTGGTAGATCTGCTCGACCATGCGCGCCGTGGGCAGCAGGCAGTCGAAGCTGTCGGCGATGCGCTGCGCGGTCACCGGGTCCATGGGGATGCGCACGGCATCGCTCTCGCTGCCTATGGCCAGCAGGTCGGGCGTCACGTAGAACTCGAACTCGTGGCGCTGGCCGGCGCGGTCGGTGCCGCTGGTGCGCACGGTGTGAAAAGTCAGCAGCGAGGCCGGGATGTTGCCCGCGCGCAGCTGCTCGAAGATGCGGTTTTCGCGCTCCACGCCCTTGCGCTCGCCCAGGCTGGCGATGAAGGCCGCGCCGCCGGGCGCGTCGGCGGCGCGCTCGCGCGTCACCAGCACCGGCACCGTGACGTCCTGGGCCTCGGCCTCCCAGGCGGATTGCTGCGCCTGCTCGTCCACCGCCTCCTCGGCCATGTCGTCCCATGCCTCGGCGAAGCCGTGCGCGCGTGCGCCGGGCGCGGCCAGGTCCTGGGCCTCGGGCGCCAGGTCGTTGCCCGGGTCGGCCAGCAGGCGGCCGCCGAAGCTGCGCGGCACCAGGTTGTGGCCGACCTGGGCCGGCCGCGCCACCTTCTGCGCGCGGTAGTGCTTGCGCAGCAGCTCGCGCAGGCCCGCGTCGGGCACCAGGGCCTGCAGGCGCTCGCGCACGAAGGCGTCGGCTGCGCGCGCCGCGGCGGCCGTGCCGCTGCCGTCGATGAAGCAGATGCGCAGGTGGCTGCCCTGGCTCTGCAGGTAGCGCCGGCGCGCGGCCTCGTCGGCGAGGTTGGCCAGCGCCGCGGCGTCGCGCGCGATCGCGGCCTCGATCCAGCCCTGGCGCTGGGTCAGCGTGGGCTGGCCGCCGTAGGTGGCGTCGAAGTACTGGAAGCCGTGCACGCGCGCCTGGTCGCCGATCGCGCGCATCAGCTTGGTGAGCGCCGCGCCGCCGCCCGAGTGGCCGCTCAGGATCAGGCGGCCGCGCGTGAGGCGCCCGCCGCCGGTCTCGCGCGCCCAGGCGGCCAGCGCCTCGTCGACGAAGGCGTCGAGCTCGGCGGCGGTGGAGATGGCGGGAAAGTCGAAGCCGTCGACGCCGGCCATGCGCGAGCGGAAGGCGTGGCCGTGCGGCACCAGGCCCAGGGTGGGGCGGCCGACGCCCGGGCGGTCCAGGTCCAGGCCGCTGGCCGCGGCCTTGGCCGCCAGCCGCATCTGGTTGTGGCCCTGGTAGCCGTGGAAGTGCAGCACCATGTCGACCGGGCCGCTGTAGCCGGCTGCGATGCGCGCCCAGCGCAGCACGCAGTTGGGGCCGGACAGGTCGTAGGCGAAGCCGGCGGCGCGGTGCGCGCGCAGGCTGGGCAGGTGCACGGTCCGCTCGCCCGACTCGGCCACCTGGAAGGCCGAGATACCGGGCGGGCTGTCGCCGAACACCAGCGCGCTCGCCGGGGTGGCTGGGACCAGGTTGGGGTTGTGCAGGCGCATGGCGGTCTCCTTGCGTGGAACTCCTAGGCGGCCGGCGCGGGCGCCTTTGCGCCCTCGCCGCCATGGCTGTTGACCGGCGTGTTGGCCGCCGGGTTGGGCGTGTTGCCCATGATCATCGACATCAGCTCCGGCTTGGCGAAGCGCTCCATGGGGAAGTAGTCGCTCTTGAACTTGAGGTCCACCTCGCCCGTGAGGTCGGCGTGCACGTCGATCGCGTCGCTGCTGTTGGCCTTCTTGGATGAGACATAGGCCACGCTGGTGGTGGACTCGCCGCCGGGGCCGCCGAGGAAGCTGGCGATGCCGCCGCCGAAGCTGACGCGGCTCTGGTGCCTGGCGTCGAACTGGCTGGCGCTCTCGGCCTGGCCCAGGTCCTGGGCGTTGATCTGGAAGCCCATGCGCGCGTAGATGCGGCCGCTGGTGATCACGATGCGGTTGATGCCCATCAGCATCATGGTCGACAGCATCTGGTGGCGGCCCTTGGCCAGGTAGCGGCGCGCCGCCGGCACCAGCTTTTCCTCGGCCGCCTCGTCGGACAGGTCCACCTCCTCGGTCAGGCCCAGGCTGCCGCGGAAGTCGGGCCGGGCGGCGCTGTCGGCGCCATCGCGCACCCGCACGCGCGCGCCCTCGCCGCCGGCCTCGATCTTGAACACGCTGGGGTAGGCATTGACCAGCCAGTCGCGCGCGTTGTTGTCGCTGATGTTGTCGGCCATGAACTGGTCGACGGTCTTGGCCACGTTGGCCAGCAGGGTGCCGTAGGCCTCCATCTGCTGGATGCTGGCGTTGACGATGGCCTGGAAGGTGCCCTTGATCAGGTCGGCCACGAAGGTGGGGAAGGCGATGGCGTTGAGCGTGTCGCGCGTGATGCGGCCCACCTGCGAGGCGGCGCGGGTCTGGAAATGCTCCTGCGCCGGGCCCTCGGCCAGCGCGGCGGCGGGCAAGGCGGCCGGCGCGGCCGGCCCCGGGCTCTCGGGCAGCGCCAGGGTCTCGCGCTGGCGCACCACCGGGGTCTGGCCCAGGACCTTCGACTGGGTCCATTCCTCGTGCACCAGGGCCGCGGTGTAGGCGGCGATCTTCTCCAGGTCGCGCCCCATGGTCTCGCGCCGGCCGGCCGGCATGCCGTGGAAGGCGGGGCTGGACTCGAGCAGGGCGCGCACCTGGGCGTGGACCAGGCGCGACACGGGCGGCGTGATGCGCATGCCCTGGGCTTGCGGCGCCGTGTCGAAGGGGCCGGGCAGCGTGGAGGCCGCGGCGTTCAATGGACGGTCCATGGCAGTCCTTTCGCGGCAGCGGGCTCCGCCAGCGCGGCGGCGCCCTCGGCTTCGGGTTCGTGGTCGGCGCCGCCCTCGGGCGCGGCGGGGGTTTCGCCGGCACCAGCCCCTGCGCCCGCGCCGGGCGAGCCTTCCGGGACGGCGGGGGGGCCAGCCGAGGCGTCAGGGCTGCCACCCTCGGGTGCGGGCACGGGCTGGTTTGCAGCCGGGTCGAGGCGTCCGCGCTCGACTGGCGCCGTGGGCAGGCGCGGCTCGGGCAGGGGGGCGCCGACCGGCGTCATCGCGGGCGGGGCCTCGCGCGTGCGGCGCTGGGTGCGCGGCGAGCTGAAGCGGGCGCCGTCGCCGGCCGCCGGCGGCCCCGCCGGCGGCGGGGTGAAGGTGGGCGGCGGGTTGGCCTCCGGCACCGCGGTGTTGTTGGAGATGCTGCGCAGCGTGCCCGCCGGCGCGAAGCGCTCGACCGGGAAGTAGTCGCTCCTGAAATGCAGCTCGACCTCGCCGGTGAGGTCGGTCTCGACGTTGATCTCGGCGTCGCTGCCGGCGCGCCGGCTGCTCACATAGGCCAGCGAGGCCGAGGCTTCGACGCCCCACAGCAGGGCGTTGTAGTGGCCGCGCATCGCGACGCGCGCGTCGACGTCCTCGGCCGTGCGCTCGAAGGCGCTGTCGCTGGTGTCGATGTGAAAGCCCATGGTCGCGCGGATCTTTCCGGCCGTGACCACGATGCGGTTGATGCCCATCAGCACCATGGTCGAGAGCATCTGCAGCCGGGTCTCGGCCAGGCGGCGGCGCGCGGCGGGCAGCAGCTGGTCCTCGATCGAGGACTCGTCCAGGCTGCCGCTGACATGCAGCTCGCGCTCGAAGTCCGGCGGCGGCAGCTGGTCAGCGCCCTCGCGCGGCACCGCGCGGCCGCCGCGCAGGCTCAGGTGGCGCGGGTAGCTCTGCGCCAGCCAGCCGTGCGCCTGCTCGTCGCTGACGTTGTCGGCCATGAACTGGTCCACGGTCTTGGACACGTTGGACAGCAGCTGCGAGAAGGCCTCCATCTGCTTGATGTTGGTCTGGAAGATGGCGTCGAAGGTGCCGCGGATCAGGTCGGCCACGAAGGTGGGGAAGGCGATCGCGCGCAGGGTCTGCTGCGTGATGTTGCCGATCTGGCTGGCCGCGCGCGGCGAGAAGTCGTTGGCCTGGGCCTGCGCCAGCGGGGGCGCGGGGCGGGGCGGCGCACTGACCGGCCGGGTGGTGCGGGTCTCCTTGAGCACCGGGGTCTGGCCCAGCCTGTGCGACTGCCAGTAGATGTCGCGCAGGCATTCGGCCGCGTAGCCGGCCACGCGCGTGAGCCGGTCCTCCAGCGTGACGCGTTCGGCCTCGGCCAGCTGGTGGTAGGAGGGCGTGGCCTCGAGCAGGCTGCGCACCTGGGTGCGCACCAGGTTCTCGGTGGCGGGCGTGGGGCGTATGCCCTGCGGGTCGGGCGGCGTGGCGAAGGCGCCGCTCAGCGCCAGGGCGCGCGGGTCGGCGGCCGGCGGCGCAGCGAGGGCCGGCGCTGGCCGGGGCGCGGCCGGGGCGGGCCCGGCGGGGCGGGACAGCAGGGCGGCGCTCATGGCAGCGTGGCCTCCGCCCAGCGGTCTTCGGGCAGCGCGTCCTCGGCCAGCGGGTCGGCGAGGGCCGGGGCGGCGCCGGCCGCGAAGGCGGTGCGCGGCATGGGCAGGGGCGCAGGCACCAGCGAAGGCTCGGCCTGGGGCAGCGGCAGGCCGCTGGCCACCAGCCAGCGCACGGCGGCCTGCACCGTGGCCGCATCAGGTCCGGCATTCGCCGGTGCGTCGCCGGCCGTCGCCAGGCTGCGCAGCAGGGCCTGGCCGGCCGCGCCGCGCCGCGCCGCGGCATCGCGCCGCGCGGCGTCCTGCTCGGGCAGCAGGCGCTGCAGGCTCTCCCAGGGCGTGCGCGCGACCAGCTGGCGCATCAGGCCCGCGTCGCCCAGCAGCTCGAAGGCCTGCAGGCTGCGCGCGTGGATGCGGCGCGCCCAGTGCACCAGCGAACCGGGCGACTGCGCCGCGACCAGGGCCAGCAGCTCCTGCGCGGCGGCGCGCCAGGCGGCCTGGCTGGCCAGGCCCGGCTGGCCGCCAAGGCGGGCGCGCTCGGCGTCGGCGCGCACGACGGCGCCGGCCAGGCGCAGCAGGCGCTGGGCGAAGTCCAGCGGCTGGGGCGCGTCGCTGCCCCAGGCCGGCCCGCTGGCCTGCGCCGCGACGCGCAGCGCGCGCACCGCGGCCGGGCCCAGGCCGAACAGCCGCGCGTAGAGCCTGGCGCGGTCGGCGCGGGCCGGGTAGTCGCGCGCGCCCTGGGCGAAGCGCTCCAGGCGTTCGGCGGTGGCGCGCTCGCGCAGCGCCAGCGCATGGCGCTGCTCGGCCAGGGCCTCGACGGCGGGCAGCACGCCGGCCTCTTCGAGCTCGGCGTGCAGGTACAGCGCCGCGTAGGCCGCCAGCACCTCGGAAGACGGCGTGGCCGCGCCCGCGGCCGGCAGCGGCGGCAGCGACAGGCGCAGCGGGTCCTCGGCCGCCGCCGCGAACGCCAGGCGCAGCGGCGCCAGCGCCGCGCCGAGCTCGCGCAGCGCGGCGGCGAGCACATCGTGGCGGCGGGCGGGCGTACGCATGGCGGGGTTCCCGGATCGGTTCCCGGCTCAGCGCGCGGCCACCGCCTGGCGCGGCGCGGCCGGCGCCGCGGGCGTCGGGGCAGGCAGGGCGGGGTTGCCCGGGGCGGCGGCCTGGTCGCCGCCCGGCGTCTTGGCGCGGATCTGGTTGATCTGCATCACGTCGACCATGCGTTCCATGGGGAAGTAGTCGCTCTTGAACTGCACGTTGACCTTGCCGGCCAGCTTGGCGTGCATCTGCACCTTGGCGTCCGAGTCCTCGCTGCGCGTGGTGCTGACCGCGAAATTCGCCGTGTCCTCGGCGCTGGACTTGCCGTACCAGCTCTGGTTGAGCTTCTTCTTCGCGCCCAGGCCCAGGAAGCCCGAGCTCTCGCGGCTGTAGCTGCCTTCGTAGCCGGCCTCGGCCTTGCGCTGGGAATGCCAGTCGGCCGAGCGCTCCTGCTTCATGCGGCGGCGCACCGCGTCGGTGGTGTTGAGCTCGAACATGCAGGAGGCCTCGATGCTGCCGTTGGTGACCACCAGGCGGTTCACCCCCATCATGACCATGGTGGCCAGCAGCTGCTGGCGGTCCAGCGCCATGCGGCGGCGCGCGGCGGGCACCAGCTTGTCCTCGATCATGCCGTCGTCCAGCGAGCTCACGGCCTCGGGCAGGCCCAGGTCGCCCTGCAGGTCGGGCAGGTTGTCCTCGCTCGCGCCCTTGCGCGCGCGCACGCGTGGCTTGTCGCTGGAGATGTCGATCTCGAAATGCTCGGGGTAGCGCTCGGCCAGGTAGTCGCGCGCGTTGTTCTCGCTCACGTTGTCCTTCATGTACTGCTCGACCGACTTGCTGACGTTCCTGACCAGTTCGGCGTAGGCCTCCATCTGCTGGATCGAGGAATGCACGATGGCGTTGAACACGCCGTCGATCAGGCCGGCGACGAACTGCGGGAAGTCGACCTTCTGGATCATCTCGGTGAAGGCGTCGGCGCCCTCGCGCGCGGCCACCGCGCCCGATTGGCCGAAGCGCTGGCCGGCGGTGTCGCCCTCGGGCAGGGGCGGTTTGTCGGCCAGGGCGGTGGGAAGCGTGGTAGGAAGTGCGGCGGGCAGGGGCGCGCGGCCGGCCAGCGTGACCTGGTCGGGCCGGGTCCGGCCGTCGGCGCCGGCCAGGATGTAGTGGAAGGCGCGCACGGTGTCCTTGGCCACCGCCACGCGCTGCTCGGGCGTGAGGCGCGCGTAGGCGGGGCTTCCCAGCAGGCCCTGGCGCACGCGCTGGCGGATCAGCGGCAGCAGGGTGTCGTCGGCATGCGGCATGGTGGCCTCCTCAACGCGCCGGGATGGCCGTCGCGGGCGGTGCGCTCACACCGGGCAGCGCCGGCAGCGCGGGCATGGGTGGCAGCGGCGGCGCGGCCGGCAGCGCAGGGGCCGGGGCGGGCGCGGCGGCCGGCGTCTTTTCGCGGATCTGGTTGATCTGCAGCGCGTCGATCATGCGCTCCATGGGGAAGTAGTCGCTCTTGAAGTTGAGCTTGACCTTGCCCGCGAGCTCGGCGTGCAGCTTGACCTCCTCTTCGTTCTTGTTGGTGTCCACGGTGGATACGCTGAAGCTGGCCGTGCTGTCGCGCGTGCTGCCGTTGTACCAGCTCGAGTTGCCCGAGTACTTGCCGCTCTTGATCCAGTCGTTCTCCTTGCGCTCGCCCTCCCAGTGGTAGTCGCCCTTGCCGCCGCGCTCGTCGTGCCGGGTGTCGGTGCGCGTGCCGCCGCTGGTGCGCGTGCGGTCGCGCACGCGTGTGTCGCGCGTGTCGAGCTTGAACAGGCAGGAGGCCTCGATGCTGCCGTTGGTGACCACCAGGCGGTTCACGCCCATCATGACCATGGTGGCCAGCATCTGCTGGCGGTCCATGGCGATGCGCTGGCGCGCGGCGGGCACCAGCTGCTGCTCGGCGCTGTCGCTGTCCAGGCTGCCCATCGGCGCCTTGAGGCCCAGGTCGGCGAAGAAGTCGGGCAGGCTGGACTCGTCGGCGCCCTCGCGCGGCTTGAGCTTGGGGGTCTCGGCGCCGAGGTCCATCTCCAGGTGCTCGGGGTAGCGCTGCACCAGGTAGTCGCGCGCGTTCTGCTCGCTGACGTTGTCCTTCATGTACTGGTCGACCGACTTGGCGACGTTCTTGACCAGCTCGGCATAGGCCTCCATCTGCTTGATCGAGCTGGTCACGATGGAGTTGAAGACTCCGTCGACCAGGCCGCCGACGAAGGCCGGGAAGTCGACCTCCTGGATCAGGTCGGCCATGGCCTCGCCGCCGCGGCGCGCGGCCTCGCCCAGCGGCGGCGGCGACGGCACCGTCAGGCGCCGCACCGGTTGCACCGGCGCGCCGGCCTGGGCCTGGGCCAGCGGCGCGAAGCCCGCGCTGTTGCCGCCCAGGGTCACGGCCTCGGGCACCGAGCGGCCGTCCGCGCCGCCCAGGATGTAGTGGAAGGCGCGCACCGTGTTGTGCGCGATCTCGGCACGCTGCTCGGGCGGCAGGGCGTTGAACGAGGCGCTGCGCGTCAGCGCCTGCTTGACGCGCGCGCGGATGTCGCCCAGCAGGCGGTCGTCGGCGCGTGCGGCGGGAGAGGTCGCGACAGCGTTCATGGCGGGCTCCTGGGGCGGCTGGGCGTGGTCCGGTGGTTCAGGCCTGGGCGGGCAGCCAGGCCGAGGAGGACCACAGGGCCTGGCCGGCGACCGGTTGCGGTGCGGGGGCCGGCGCACTGGGCGCAGGGGCCTCGCGCAGGCGCTCCAGGCGCGGGTCCAGCGAGGCCGGCCGCAGGTACAGGGCCACGCGGGCCGGCAGGTCGGGCCGCACCCAGACCGAGAGCACCGACACCGTGCCGGGGCCGGGGTAGCCGTCCGGCGTCAGCGCCATCAGCCAGCGGTCCATGCCCTGCAGGCTGCGCGGGCGCTCGGTCATCTGCAGCCTTGTCAGCGCCATCAGCTGCGAGGGCAGGTCGGGGATGGCGTCCAGGCTCACGTCCAGGCGCAGCTCCACGCCCTGGCGCAGCGGCCTGAGCGTCAGCATCGCGGCCTCGGCCGGCAGCACGAAGCGCGCGCCGAGGATGAAGGCCACGGCGCTCATCAGGCCCGCATGGCGGTGCCCCAGGCCCAGCTGGTCCATCAGCGGCTGCAGCGCGGCCAGCGAGAGCGGACGCTCGGACTCGAAGGACAGCTGCTGGGCGCCCGCCGCACGGCCGCAGCGCACCGACATGATCACCGGCCGCAGGCCCGGCATGGACGCCATGGCCAGGGTCGCGATGCGGTGCAGCGGCGCCGGCAGCGCGTCCATCAGCTGCGGCCCCCATTCGCAATGCACGTAGGACTCGGCCAGCCCGGCGCGGTCGAAGGCGCTGCCGAAGGCGGCGCCCCAGGCGCAGCTGCGGCCGTTGTCCAGCGAGCGGACCGCCTCCAGCTGGTTGTCCAGCCAGTGGCGCGCGCCGCGGCCGAAGTGGCGCTCGACCACGCGCGTCATGGCCTGGCTGGCGCCCTGGATGCGGTCGGCGCCGGTCACGCCCTGGCCGGCGGCGCGCATCACGAAGTTCAGCTGCTCGGGCGTCTGCTCGGAGAACTGGGTCGACAGCGGCGTGTCCTCCAGCGGCTCGCCATAGGGCACGTCGAGCGATTCGTCGATGTCCGCTCCCAGGTCCTCCAGCGGGTCGGCGGTGCCCAGCCGCCGGGCCGACTGCGCGAGCAGCCGGCGCGCGCGCAGCGCCAGGGTGTCTCTTGGCTTCATGGTCTTGGCCTTTCCATGGCGCGCTCAGTGCAGCGTGGCCAGCAGCTGCTGCAGCTGCTCGGGGCTGGGCGTGCCGCTGGCCGTGAGCTGCTTGAGCTTCTCTATCACCTGCTGGCCCGCGGCGTCGCCGCCGCCCGGCATGCCGGGCAGGCTGGGCACGCCGGTCAGCTCCACCGGCTGCGCGTACTGCTTGACCTGCTCGTCGCGCACGCCGTTGACGGCCAGCCACAGCTGCACGCTGGTCAGCAGCTCGCGCGTGTCCTGGGCCGACAGGTCGCTGGCGCGCTGGCCGTCGGGCGCCGCGAAGTTCGGGTCGTGCAGGAAGGGCAGGCCGCCGTTGCCGGCCGCCAGCACGCCGGTGTTGCGCGCCAGGATGTCGAACAGCTTGTTCGCCGCCTGGGCCATGGTGCTGTACTTGGCCCAGTTGGGCGCGCCGCCGAAGTCCTGCTGGGCCACGCGCTCGACCACCTGCCAGTGGTTGGAGGCGGCGTAGGTCTTGAGCACCTGCGGCTGGTTGAGGATGGCGATGGCGCGCTCCAGGTGCTTGTTGATGCGCGTGGCCACGTAGAAGCCCGCGCCCCAGCCGTACAGCGAGGCGTTCTTGGCCAGCTCGAAGGCGCACTTGCGCACCTGCTCGCCGGTGGTCGACAGCACCGAGGTGCGGGTGGCGAACATGCGGTCCACCTCGCGCTGGCGCGTGAACTCGGACAGGCTGGCGATGAAGCGCAGGAACAGCTGCTCGAAGTCCTTGTTCGGCGCCACCTCCTTGGACACCTCGCCGCCCGGCATGCCGAGCATGCGGCTGTACTGCGAGCGGCGCTGCGCCAGGTTGAGCCGGTCCTCGCTGTCCCAGTAGTAGGCGTCCAGGGCCTTGCCGGCCGCGTCGTGGCCGAACGGCATCTGGCCGTTCATGAACATGGCCGCCAGGCGGTCGGCCACCGGCAGCACCATGGCCTTCTCCAGCAGGGCCAGCGAGTAGGTCAGGCCGACCACGCGCAGGTTGTCGGAGTTGAGGTCGGCGTCGCCGCCGGCGTTCTGCGTGCCGCCGGGCAGGCTGCCGGGCGGCAGGGTCAGCGAGTCGCCGGTGGCCCGGGTCTCGACGTACTTGTCGAGCGCGATGCGGATCGCCGATTCGAAGTTCGGATGGCCGAACGGGATCGAGGCGGCGCCGGCGATCACCTCGCGCGAGACGAAGGCGAACTCCTGCGCCGCCAGCTGTTCGATGCTGCCGTTGAGCTTGGGCATCGTCTTGGCGATGAACTGGTAGACCTCCGACAGCGCGACTTTCTTGGGCGGGATCGAGTTGTCGGGAATGTCGCCAATCGACTCCAGCCAGGCGCGGCGCATCGCGTCGGGCAGGCCGCTGGAGGCCGGGTCGGCCTCGCCGTCGAGCACCACCATGCCCAGCACCACGGCGGCCGTGGGCACCTGGGTCACGTCGGCGCGGTCGGCCGGCACGCCGAAGCGGTTCTGCAGCTCGCTGATCACGCGCTGGTTGAGGGCCTGCAGCGTGGCGGGCGTCTGCAGGATGGGGATCGAGCTGGTGTCGATGAAGAAGCTGATGGCCATGGAATTCTCCTTGAGGTACTGGGCGAGCCACGCGGTGAGCAGGGGAACGTCCTCGTCGCGTGGCTTGTCGATGACGAGGCGCAGGGCCGGGCCCAGCAGCGCGTGCAGGGTCTCTGCATCGCGCCGGGCCAGCGCTGCGGCGAGCGACTGCAGCGATTCGGGGCTGGCATGGAAGGGCGGCCCCGTGAACGCGCGCAGCAGCAGGCGCTGCAGCATCGCGCGCCATTCGGGCGGGGCCGGTCCGCTGGCCAGGCGCAGCGCCGTGGCCCCGGCGCCCTCCAGCAGCAGGGCGGGGCTGTGCTCGTCGCTCGCGTCCAGCGCGCTCTGCAGCTGGCGCACGGCGCGCCGGCGCTGGGCGTCGGTCAGAGGATGGCCGACCGCGTAGGCCAGCAGCGCGTTCCAGGCCGAGCCGGCGGGCGGCGGCGTGGGAGGGGATCGCGTGGAAGTCACCATGGCTCACCTCGCAGTGGCAGGCTCGAGGCCCTGCCTCTCGTGCATCGCATCCAGCGCAGCCAGCGCGGCCGCGCAGTCCAGCAGGCCGGCGCCGGTCTCCTCGCCGGGGCCGCCGGGCAGGGCCTGGGCGCTGCCGCACAGCAGGCGGCGCACGGCGGCGGCGTCCAGCGCCTGGCCGCGGCGGCGCGCGCGCGCCATCAGCAGGGCCGCGGCGCCGGCCACGTAGGGCGCGGCGAAGGAGGTGCCCGAGCTGGCCTGGTAGCCGCGCCGGCCCACGCCGACGATGGCCTCGCCGGGCGCGCAGATCGCCAGGTGCGGGCCGTAGCTGGAGAAACGCGAGCGCTGGCCGAGCGCATCGACCGAGCCCACGGCCAGCACCTCGGGCAGGGCGGCCGGGAAGAAGGCCTGGCGCTGGCCGCTGTTGCCGGCCGCGGCCACCAGCACGCAGCCGTGGCGCAGCGCGTAGCGCGCCACGGCCTGGTGCGGCGGGGCGGCATGCGGGTCCTCGGCGTCGCGCGGCGAGCCCAGGCTGAGGTTGAGCACCAGCGCGCCCAGGTCCACCGCGACCTTGATGCCGGCGTCGATGTCGGGCAGGGCGCCCACGCCCAGCAGGCGCGCGCCGGCCTCGCCGCGCCGCGCGGCGGCCAGCACGCGCACCGGCAGCAGCATGGCGGCGCCGGCCACGCCGGGCGGCACGTGAAAGCCGCGCGCGCCGATCACGCCGGCCACCAGGCAGCCGTGGCCGACCTCGTCGTAGGGGTTGTAGTCCCAGCCGCGCGAGTCGCCGACCAGGCGCGTGCTCTCGTTGAGCCGGCCCAGGCCCAGGTCCACCGTGTCGTAGCCGGCCAGGCAGCGGCGCTGGAACTCGGGATGACCGACCACGACGCCGGTGTCCACCACGGCCACGGTGACGCCGGCGTCGCCCGGCTCGCGTGCCAGGGCCTCGATGGCGCGGATGCGCCGCTGCGGCGCGATCGCGTCCTCGTAGCGCAGCACGCGGCGCGCGGGCCGCGGCTGCGGCGCCGGGGCGTCGAGCGATGTCCAGGCCAGGGTCTGCTGCTGGCATTGCTCGACCATGCCGAGCGCGCGCAGCGCCTCGCGCACCGCCGGCGCGGCCTCGGGCCGCGCCAGCTGCACCTGGAAGCTGCGCGACAGACCCAGGGCCTCCTCCTCGTCGTCGAAGCCCACATGGTGTTCGCCGGGCCGGCCCAGCGAGCGGCGCGCATGGAACACGCGCTGAAAGCGCGCGCCGTCGCCATGGCGGCGCACCACCGCGTCTATGGGCCCTCGGTCCAGCACCGCGCTGGGCCGGCCGGCGCCGGTGAGGCAGTCCAGGTGCGCGGGCACCGGGGCCGCGGCCACGCCGGCGCGCAGGGTCAGCGTGAGGTGGCCGTCACGCTTCATGGCGGCCCCCGGTTTCGGCGCCGCGCGGGGCCCAGGGGTCCTGCGCCGCCGGCTCGGCGGCGGGGTGCAGCAGCAGGAAGCTGCAGGCCGGCTCGTCGCCCAGGCTCACTTCCAGTTCGCCCTGCTCGAAGCCCTCGGGCAGGCGCACGACCAGGCGGTCCTCGTCGACTTCCTCGATCTCCAGGGCCTCGCCGTTCAGGCGCACGCTGGGCGGATAGGCCTCGTGCTGCAGGTGGCTGCCGCTCAGCGTGAGGCGGCGGCTGCCGGCTGGCAGCTCGATGACCTGCGGCGTGGCCGGGGCATCGCCGGCACCGCGGGCGGCGGGGTCCTGACCCTCTGCGCCCCAGGCCAGGTCCTGCGCCATCTCGCCCTGCGGGCGCATCAGCCTTGTGCGCCCACCCAGGCCGGGCAGGCTCACCCCGGGCGTGCGCAGGGGCGGCATGGGCGGCCTCGGCGGCGCCTGACGCGGCGGCGGCATGCCGGGCGGCTGGGCCGGTGCGGGCGAGGTGTGCGGGGGGCGGAC
>SCMQ01000042.1 GCA_005503335.1 Comamonadaceae bacterium 2FH | reverse complement strand
GGGTAGGGGTAGGGGTAGGGGTTTCCATGCCGCAGCAGGCGCAGGCTGATGAGTATGCAGAGCATGCAGCGGGTCCACACGTCGTCCAAGTGGCACCCCAGGTCTACGCGCTTCAACCAGCGGCGAGTTCGAGCATCGAGGCGCCGCCGCCACCGGTGGCAGCGGCCATTCAGCAGGTTGCCGCCACCATCCCTGCCGTGCAGTCCCTGCGCGGAGTGCGGTTGGAGGTTTCCAACGGCGTAGGAATCACCCGCTTGGCCCGTCGCACGGCTGACCGATTGGCCTCCACGGGCCTGGTGGCGGCACGGCTGACCAATGCCAAACCCTATCGTCAAGCCACCACCGAGATCCAGTTCGGCGCAGGCCAGGAGCAGATGGCGCAGGCGCTGAAGGCACACCTCCCCGTGGCGGCCAAGGTTGTTGCCATAGGCCACCTGCAGCCAGGGATACAAATGCGCTTGGTGTTGGGTCACGATCTCACGGCCAAGGCCGTCACGGCTTGGCTGGATCAGGTCGCGCAGGAGCCGCAGGCAGTGGCGTCGCGCAAGGATGACGGTTGGATCTGGGTGTGAGCCCGCAGGCAGGTCGTGGCAGGGACTGCTGCCCGTGCCATCCATGGCGCAACGGGCTCGGTCATTGATGAGGCAAGACACACCGGCAGCGAAATCGGAAGCTCGATCCATTGACGGCTTAGCTTGTCCGGAATGCTCGAACTTGAGCAGCAGCGCGTCTCCTTGGACATCGGTTTTCTTGGTCTGGGTGGCGGTATCTCTGCTTGTCAGCCCCTTTCTGGTCTTTCCGCTGGTCAAGGGCGCAGGGCTCTACGACAACCAGCGTTTGGTCCAGACGTCCTGTGCGCTGTTCGCGCTGCTCGTTGGCGTAAGGCAGTGGGTACGCGGCGCGGCGCGCCCCTTGCTATGGGACCGGCAGATTGTCAGCTTGCTGGGACTTTTCTTGCTGCTAGGCTTAGTGTCCAGTGCTTTGGCTCATTCGCCACGCCATGCATTTTTCGAATGGGTCAACCTACTTTTGATGCTGGGCATGAGCTGGGTCGTGGCATCCCAGGTCAGCTCCCGGGGCGAGGCGCTGCTGGATAAGCTGCTACTGGCAGCGGGGCTCGCGTGTGCGGCCTACCTGTTGCTCGAGATCTTGGTCTATCTCTCATGGCTCAAGGCGGGTGTTCGACCCTCGCCGCGCCAGCTAATTGTGGGCTACAACAATTATCGGTTTTTCAACCACGTGCAGACCATTTCTTTGCCCTTGCTCGGCCTGTTGGCGGCACGCATGCTGAGCCGCGATCGCAAGCTCTTTTGGTGGGGGATCACAGCGCTGTGGTGGATGCTGCTTTTCGTCGGGCTAGGGCGCGGCACCTTGACGGGCATGGCCGCCGGCATCGCGATGACTTGGCTGCTGCTGCGCCAGACCGCGGCGCCGTGGTGCCGTACCTTGCTCTGGTCCGCAGCGGGAGGGTTGGCAGCGTACCTGGTCTTGTATGCGCTGATCCCGGTCTCGCTTGGCATGGAGCCGTTCGGCCTGTTCTTCTCGGGTGCGGAGCGCAGCATCGGCAATCCGGGGTCGGGCCGACTGCAGCTTTGGTCGCGTGCCCTGGAGATGACGGTGGCTACCCCGTGGCTGGGGGCCGGCCCCGCCCATTTTGCCCACTACGGCCGCGACCTTTCCGGCGGTAATGCGCATCCGCACAACTGGGTGCTGCAAATCGGCAGCGAATGGGGGCTGCCGGCTCTGCTGGCCTTGATCGGAGCCGTCGCGCTGGCCATGCGCCGGCTCTGGCAACTGCGCACCGAAATTGCGCCACAAGATCAAGACACGCTGACCGCTTGGTTGGTGACAGGTTGGGCCATTCTTGTAGATGGCCTGGTTTCTGGGTTGCTCGTGATGCCGACCAGCCTGCTTTGGATTGGGTTCTACGTCGGCTGCGCGTGGGGTTGGGTGGTGTCGCGTGCTTCGCCCGCGGAGAACATGGCTCCTCGCTTGTCGATCCTGAAACGCTGTGCGGGCGGAGCAGTCACTCTGTTGTTGATCTATGGACTGCTACGCAGCGTGTGGCCCGATGTGCTGGGGTTCAGTACGCGCCAGCCTGTCGAGCAGGACAACCCCGTCTACCGGCCCAGGATTTGGCAAGACGGTCTCTTTTGATCGCGTAACGTTCAACTCACGTGGTCGATCGAAGGGGCGACTCGCCATGACAGGTCATTTGCTTGGCGCAGGCTGTGCCGATCCGCGAAGGCCTGTGTTGAGCCAACAGATAAAGCGGCCTGCCTTTGGTTTCATCAAAAATCCGGCCCAAGTACTCACCAAGTATGCCGACGAAAAACAATTGGATGCCGCCGAGGAACAGGACGGTGACTATCAGCGAAGGGTAGCCACGCACGGGGTCGCCCCAGATCAGGGTCTTGAGGATGATCCAGGCGCCCAAGGCAAAGGCACCGATGGCAAAGATGGTGCCGAGGTATGTGGCCAGTTTGAGAGGCGCGATGGTGAAAGAAGTGATGCCCTCAAGGGCGAAGTTCCATAGTGTCCAGTAATTGAACTTGGTATGACCCGCAGCCCTGGGATCGCGTCGATAGCTGACAGCCACTGAGGGATAGCCAACCCAGGCGAACAGGCCCTTCATGAACCGGTGCTGCTCGCGTAACCGCCCCAAATCTTGTACAACGCGCCGGCTCATGAGCCGGCAATCACCCGTGTCGGGCGGGATGGCCACCTTGGAGAGTTTCTTGATCACGCGGTAAAAGATGTGAGCCGTGGCTCTCTTGAGCCAAGTCTCACCGTCCCGTTGGCACCGTTTGGCATAGACAACGTCATAACCCGCCTCCCATTGGGCGACGAATTGCAACAGCAATTCCGGAGGATCCTGCAAGTCGGCGTCGAAAATGGCCACCGCGTCACCCTGGGCCACGTCGAGGCCGGCCGTCATGGCTGCCTCCTTGCCGAAGTTGCGCGAGAGAGTGACGGTACTGACGCGCTCGTCCGTGTTTGCCAGTCCGTCTATCACGGCCTGAGTGCCATCCTTGCTGCCGTCGTTGACGAAAATCATCTCGCAGCGATAGTCCATCAATTGGTCGAACACGCCGCTCATGCGCGTATGAAAGGCCGCGAGTACAGCCTCCTCGTTGTAGGCTGGTACGACGATAGAAATGAGCTTTTTCATACTGACGACCCGCTCCACGGATAGGGGGTCTTGATCAATGCCGTGCTTGTGAACTTTTCATGGCTTTTGTGCCAAGCAGAACACGGTCAGTCCCACGACTCGGTTGAGCTTGAACAAGGGACTTTCGATGTCACAAAGGGTTTTCAAGAAGGCGTTGACCATTGGGTGATGCTGAACGAGTTGCGAGCGCGGTGGGCGTGGTTTCGAGTACCGCTGTGCCAGTCGCATGATCGCGGCAATGGGGAAAATCATGCCAAAGAAGTAAGCGCTGTGCTTGATCTCCAATCCGGCCTTGCAAACAGCTTCCTCCAACTGACGAATGGTATAGCGTCGCTTGTGTTCAAGGAATTCGTCGTGCTGGCTCCAGAGCATCTGGAAGGCCGGGACGGAAACCAAGAAAATTGCGCCGCGGGGCACTTTATGGGCATAGAACCTTAGCAGCCCAACGTCGTCGTCCACATGCTCCAGTACATCCATTAGAAGTACCAGATCGGCCTCGGTGGTTCCGATTTCGCTTCTATAGTGAATCTCTTTTTCATTCAACCGGGTGTCATGGTCATGCTCGTATGCAATGTCGACGCACCAAGCCTCGCGCGCAGTTGAGTTTTTAAGGAGATATTTAGAGAAAAACCCGGACCCGGCGCCTATGTCTAATATCTTCTCCGGAACCTTTGCGCCAATGTGGCGCATCATCGCCTTCGCCTTGGATACGTAATACCAGTGGCGATCAATGGCGGATCCGAGAATGTCGGTTTCCTTGAGGTCCATCGCTGAATCCTTGAGCTCCGGGCCTTACTGCCGGTCCAAGCCTGACTGGCGACGGTCCGAAGGGTGTTTTTCTCCCCCAGTGGATACTTGCGTGCGGACATGAACCACAGCGTTTTCGTCCGCATAAAGGCGGCGCCAGTCGGGAAGATGGTCGAGCAGGGTGACAGGCGGACTGCCCGGCTTCAAAAGTGTCCATTGGATGCGGTGCTTTTCCAGCAGGTCTTGCAGGCCATCCCTGGTTGTAAGACCCAGTGCGTCAAGGTATTCCTTGAGAAAGGCGTCCTTGTACATGTCGGCGCGTCCGTCGATGAAGGGGGGAACGCCCATGTAGATGAGGTAGCCGCCCCAGTGGTACTCGTTCAATACGGGTCCCTGAATGGCCGCGTTGCGTCCAGCTTGGATGGCCAGAATGGGCGCGGCCGTCTCCGGCGGCTTGGGCGGCCGAGTGCGCGAGATCCAAAGCGTCCAGCCCAGCAGCAAGCCGAGGCCGACGGCAAGTGCCGCGTGGCCGGCAGGTCCGGCGAGCCTGCGGAACATGTGGTCCACACGATCCTGTTGTCGTCTGGCCTTGGAGGCCGCGGCCCACTGCGCTGCAAAAGGGGTGGCGAACAGTAGCGGCGTCAGCAGGCCGAGCAGTTCTACGTTCCGCGCGTGCTTGAGCGCCAAATGGATCAGGCCCAGCAGCAGGGCCAAGCGGACCGGCGGCAAGCGCAGCCCCTGGTGCATGACCATGGCCAAGCCTGCGAGCAACCAGAGCTCCAATGCCTGGAATCGATGGAAGTTGGGTGATCGCCATTCGCCGATCCGCGTCAGCGCATAGCTGCTCTCCGTGAAAATTTCCCAGGTGAACAAGATGCCGCCCAGGCCGTGCGGCGTGAGCAGCGCGCTGATCACGGCCAGCATCAAGAAGCCCCCCCAACTTCTGACGGCGTGCATGGCGCGCTGCTCGCGTCTGGCTGCGAGCAGCGCTTCGAACGCGAAGGCGAAGGCGAGGGCTATTCCCAACGTGAATCCGCCATGCATATTGGCCCAGAGTGTCATCACGGGTAGCAGCCAAAGGCTGGGAGCGCGGCCCGACTCGCTGGCACGCACCAGGCCGACAGTCCAGACGAGCAGCAGCGGCATGGCCAGAATGTGGGGCCGTGCCAGCAAATGGGCCGTCGTCATTAGCACCGCCAGAGCTGCGAGCATCAGCGCGTAAATCGGCTCCAGAATCTGCAGCAGGGCCCGCACCAGCAGCGCGACCGTGACGGCGAAGGCGAGGGCGGTGAGCGCGACGACGGCGCTCCAGCCGCCGGCGGCGTGAGCCAAGGCCAGGACAACCTCGGACAGCCATTCATGGGCCGTCCAGGCGGCGCCACGCATGGTGTGGGAAAACGGGTCCTTGGCAGGAACCGCGCCATGCTCGAGGATCCACTGCCCGGCGGCGATATGCCAATAGGTGTCACCGTCTCGGAGTAATTTCTCCCAGTGGAAGAAGACGAGCAAGTAGACCAGTGAGCCGACGATCAGCGGCCAGGAAAAAAGCCAGGCAGACCGCCCTGCGGTGTTGCCTGCTCCGGCAATGAAAATGGACTTGACGTTCATGGCAGTCGACTGCTCCTAGGGCCTGCAAGTCCGTGGCGACGGGAACGCGTGGCGCTTAGCGGTTCTCCCCACGGTACTGGTATGTTAGGTGCGCCGCTTTGGCTTGCATATCGCCAGTTCTAGGTATGCGACCAAGTGCCAGCCACGTCATTTAAGCGTCAGCAATCCCTCGTCAAGCAGAGCCTGCACGATGTCGGCTTGCCGCAGGTCACGCCGGCGTTTGATTTGCGGTCGTTGCGGTGCCGACTCGGCCATCCAGCGCTTGAACTCCACGAACGTTCTTGGGGAGATGGTGTGCATGAGCGCCATCTTGCCAGTGGCCGATATGACGGCATGCTCGAATTTGGGTGCGTCGGTCAGCACGGAAGCCCGAGCGGCCTGCACAGGCCACAGGTCCTCCTCATCATCCGAAAACCGGAATGGATGCGGGTCTCCCTTAACAGGCACGAGCCGCAGGAAGTCCACCTCGAAACCGCGGTCGTTGATGGCGGTTTCGTTGTGCATCTCCTTGCGCCGGAATGTAGGGTCCGCGCGCTGCAGGACCCGCAGCATGGAGGCGTCGATGCGCTCCAGGTCGGTGACGAACTGCACCCGACGCCGCGCGTCCCAAAGCAAGTCGACGTCCTGCGTGGCCAGCGCTCCCTGCACGATGCGCACGCCGGCGGCTGTTTCGTACGCATACAGTGCGTGGGTGCCGACCACCGTGAAGTGCTGACCCAGGCCGGCGTCTTCGAGCGTTTGCAGCAGGGCAACCATCAAGCTCGGCGCGCGTCCGGCCTTCACGGCCTTATTCAGCCGCTCGGCCTCCTTGAGCGCGTCACGCAGCGACCTCAGCCGCGCCTCTGTCTCCCGCTTGCGAGTGGTGAATGCCTCGTATGTGCGCAGCGTCTCTGGTGACCGCGGCCCGAGGCGCTGCTGTCGGTTGTCGGGCGCCGTCTTCACGAGATACTCGTGCTCGCCCTGCCGCTTCCAGTACATGCCTCCAACATACTTTCTTGCCTCGGCCTGGACGCGGCGATGCTCGTCGAACACCGTCATCGAGTCGATGACCTGCCTGGCAGCGTTGTCGGGCAGGGGCAAGTAGTCCATGGCCGTTCGAATTGCAAATTTCAATTTTATACGGCCATTCTTTATACGACAATGACTTAGAGTTCACTCTTTGGGCGAACAAGGCTGCCGAGATCCAGTTCGGCGCAGGGCGGGAGCAGCTTGGCATGGAGCAAGGACGACGGCTGGGCCTGGAGTTGGTGGGTCGCCTGCGCTGATCGAATTACCCCTGGCTTGCTTTTTGTCGATTGATGGCTATCATTGGTAGCCATCTTTGGCCGGGAGTAGTAAAGCAATGGACACCGCACGTCTTTTTCAATCGGGCCGCAGCCAGGCGGTTCGCTTGCCCAAGGAGTACCGCTTCACGGGGGCGGAGGTGGTCGTGCGGCATTTCGGCAACGGCGTGCTGCTGCTCCCCATCGATAGGCCTTGGGACATGCTGGATGCAGCGTTGGCCGCCTTCGAGCCCGGTTTTCAGATCAGCCGCGAACAGCCCGCAGTGCAGACTCGCGAGGAGATCCGGCCTTGATCTACATGCTCGACACGAACATTTGCATTTACGTGATCAACGCCCGGCCGGCGAAGGTTTTGGAGCGGTTCCGGCAGGAGCGCATAGGCAGTGTCGGTATTTCCAGCGTCACCGCCGCCGAGTTGGCTTTTGGTGTCGCAAAGAGTGGCTCCGCGCGCAACCGTGAGGCACTGGAAATGTTTCTGGCACCGCTTGAAATCCTGCCTTTCGATGACTCGGTCATCTGGTACTACGGTGACTTGCGCGCGGGGTTGGAGCGGCGTGGCCAGGCCATCGGTGCGCTTGACACCATGATCGCAGCCCATGCCCTGGCGTCCAACACGATCCTGGTGACCAACAACACCCGCGAATTTGCCCGGGTGCCGGAACTGCGACTGCAGAACTGGGCGGAAGAATAGCCATATCGAGCAGACTGCCGCCATGCAACTGGACATCTTCGAACATAGCCGCGAGGTGATGCTGCGAAATGATGCGGCCCATGCGCTCGAGCGGCGGGAGGCGCAGGCTGCCCGCGCAGCTTGTGAGCAGTTGGCCCGGGAAAACCCGCTGGACCCATCCCTGCCGGCGCTGCAGCTGCTGGCCGAGGTCATCGAATCGGGCGATCGGGGCGCCTTTGCCGACCATCAGGCCCTGCGCGCGGCGCGCGAGGCCATGCTCGAAAGCATCGTGCCAGCGGCTCTGCGAACATTTGGCGGCAGCGCCGCTGCCCGATGGCTCGGACCGCTATGGCAGGGCTTGGCGCAACGCGCAGCGCCGCTGCCCTTCAAGCCCGAACACGGTCTGGAGCATGCGGCGCCGCTGTGGCTGCACGCCGGCGATTGGAACGCCGCCGTCCAGGCGGTGACGGGCATCGCATCGTGGCGCAGGATCCCCATGCCGCTGTCCTGGATGGCCGAGGCGTCTTTGCAGCTGCATGGGCTGCAGTCCACCTGGCCGCTGCTTGCGGAGCTGTCCTGGCTGTCGCCCCACAGCTTTGCGCGGGTGGCCGACCGGTCGCCGGACCCGCAGCTGCCGCGGTGGCTGCTGAGGTTCGAGGTGGATTTCGACGATGCGGGCGATGAGGCCGACCTGGCCTGGTTGCCCGCCTGGCTGCTGACGCAGCAGCCCTCGCTGGCCAAGGACTTGGCAGCGGCACAGGCGTCGCGACACCGGCCGCCGGAGCAGGCCATGCGCCTGCTCGTGGAGCTGCTGGGTCTGGAGCGGCAAGGGCGCCACCATGACATCGTGGCCAGGCGCAAGGCACTGCGCGATCTGAGTCCGGCGCTGTACGGGGCGTACATCAAGACGCGGTGACGGCGGCCCCAAAAAGTGCGGCGCGAATTACCGCGCGAAAACTTCTTGCAAGGTGTTCAGCGCCGCGGCTAGTGTCTTCGCCGAGACCGAGCCCAACTTTTTCGACAAGCGCACCTTGTCGACTGTACGCAACTGGTCAAGCAGAATCAGTCCTTTGGTGCCGGCGTGGGTCACCGGGATCCGAAACGGTGCCGCAAAACCCTTGGACGTCATCGGCGCCACGATCACGGTGCGCAGGTGGTCGTTGAGCTCCGGCGGCGACACGACCACGCAGGGGCGGGCTTTCTTGATCTCGCTGCCGACAGTGGGGTCGAGATTGACCAGCCAGATGTCGCCGCGCCTCACCAGACCAGCTCCGCATCCCCCTCGTTGCCGAATTCGCCCATCAGCAATCCATCGCCTCCGGCCGCGGCCAGTGCTTGCGCGGCAGCCGCCCAGCCCGCCCGCACGGAACGGGTGGGCTTGCGCAGGATGATGGTGCCGTCTTCGACGGACATCTCGACGCCGGCCTCGATGTCCAGGCCGGCTTGGGCAAGAACGGGCTTGGGCAGAACGACGCCTTTGCTGTTCCCGATGTTTCTGATCGCTACGTGCATAGCCTTCAATGTAATAACAATGTTATGACTAGTATGATACCACCGCAGCGGCCACCCGGGATTCCTGGTATGGCTCTGTGCCGCGCAGTGTCAGGGATGTCGAAGGCCGGGTGATCGTGGTTGGGTACTCCGACAGGCGTCTCGCCGACGGTGCGCAGCACCTGTGCCGGGTTCTATATGGCAAACTTCCCGCCTTCGTTCAGTCAGGCGCAAGGGGCGCCCATTTCCAGCATGCAGAAAATCATCCAGCAGATTGCCAGCGAAATCAGGGTCGCGGTCCATCAGGTTCAGGCGGCGGTGGGCCTGCTCGATGGCGGGGCCACGGTGCCCTTCATTGCGCGCTACCGCAAGGAGGCGACCGGCGGGCTGGACGACGTGCAGCTGCGCGAGCTGGAATACCGGCTGGGCTATCTGCGCGAGCTGGAAGAGCGCCGCGAGGCCATTCTCAAGAGCATCGCCGAGCAGGGCAAGCTGAGCGATGCGCTGCGCGCGGCCATATCGGCGGCGCCGACCAAGCAGGAGCTGGAAGACCTGTACCTGCCCTACAAGCCCAAGCGCCGTACCAAGGGGCAGATCGCGCGTGAGGCCGGCTTAGAGCCGCTGGCCGACAAGCTGTTTGCTGATCCCACGCTGAACCCCGCCGCCGAGGCCGAGGCCTTCGTCAGGCCGGCGGGCTCGGTGGAAGGCGGTGATTTTTCCACCGTACCGGCGGTGCTCGATGGCGTGCGCGACATCCTTTCCGAGCGCTGGGCCGAGGACGCCGCGCTGGTGCAGTCGCTGCGCGAATGGCTGTGGGCCGAGGGCCTGCTGCGCAGCAAGCTGGCCGAGGGCAAGGACGAGAACCATGCCGACGTGGCCAAGTTCCGCGATTACTTCGCTTACGACGAACCGATTGGCCGTGTGCCCTCGCACCGTGCACTGGCCGTGTTCCGCGGCCGTGCGCAGGAGATCCTGGACGCCAAACTGGTGCTGCCCGAGCCGGAGGCGAGTTCCACTGCCAAGGCCGAGCCCGGCAAGCCCAGCCTGGCCGAGGGCAGGATAGCGCTGCACCTGGGCTGGAGCCACGCCGGCCGCCCGGCCGACGACCTGATCCGCAAGTGCGTGGCCTGGACCTGGCGCGTCAAGCTCAGCCTGTCCACCGAGCGCGATCTGTTCGCCCGCCTGCGCGAAGAGGCGGAGAAGGTGGCGATCAAGGTGTTCGCCGACAACCTGCGCGACCTGCTGCTGGCCGCGCCGGCCGGCCCGCGGACCGTGATGGGGCTGGACCCCGGCATCCGCACCGGCGTGAAGGTGGCGGTGGTCGATGCCACGGGCAAGCTGGTCGAGACCGCCACCGTGTACCCGCACGAGCCTCGGCGCGACTGGGATGGCTCTCTGCATACCCTGGGCAAGCTGTGCATGAAGCACGGGGTCAACCTGATCGCGATCGGCAACGGCACGGCCAGCCGCGAGACTGACAAGCTGGCGGCCGACCTGATCAAGCTGCTGGCCAAGGATGCGCCTGCGCCGATAGAGAAGGTGGTGGTCAGCGAGGCGGGGGCCTCGGTGTACTCGGCCAGCGAATACGCGAGCCAGGAAATGCCCGACGTGGACGTGAGCCTGCGCGGCGCGGCCAGCATCGCGCGGCGGCTGCAGGACCCGCTGGCCGAGCTCGTGAAGATCGATCCCAAGAGCATCGGCGTGGGCCAGTACCAGCACGACGTGAACCAGAGCGAGCTGGCACGCACGCTGGACGCGGTGGTGGAAGACTGTGTGAACTCGGTCGGTGTCGATCTCAATACCGCGAGCGCGCCGCTGCTGTCGCGCGTGTCGGGCCTGTCCGGCAGCGTGGCCAAGGCCGTGGTGCGCTGGCGCGAGGCGCATGGCGCCTTCAGGAACCGGCTGCAGCTGATGGAGGTGTCGGGCCTGGGCGCCAAGACCTTCGAGCAGAGCGCGGGCTTCCTGCGCATCCGCGGCGGGGACAACCCGCTGGACATGACCAGCGTGCACCCGGAGACCTACCCGGTGGTGGAGAAGATCTTGGCGCACACGGCCAGGCCGGTCGCCGAGCTCATGGGCCGGGCCGAGATGCTCAAGACGCTCAAGCCCGAGCTGTTCGCCAACGACAAGTTCGGCGTGATCACCGTCAAGGACATCCTGGGCGAGCTGGAAAAGCCCGGCCGCGACCCGCGCCCGGACTTCAAGGTGGCGCGCTTCAACGAGGGCGTGGAGGACATCAAGGACCTGCAGCCCGGCATGATCCTGGAGGGCACGGTGAGCAACGTGGCGGCCTTCGGCGCCTTCGTCGACCTCGGCGTGCACCAGGACGGCCTGGTCCACGTGAGCCAGCTGAGCCACAAGTTCGTCAACGACGCGCGCGAGGTGGTCAAGACCGGCGACATCGTCAAGGTCAAGGTCATGGAGGTGGACGTGGCGCGCAAGCGCATCGGCTTGAGCATGAAGCTGGGCGACGCGCCGCCGCGCCAAGGCGGCGACCGAGGGGGCCCGCGCGACAACCGCTTCGAGGGGGCAGGGCGGGGGCAGCGCCAGGCGCCGTCCGCCCCGCAGGCGACGGCCATGGCTTCGGCGTTTTCCAAGCTGCAGGGGCTGCGCAAGTAGAAGTCCATGGATCGCCACGGCCTTCGGCCTCGCGATGACGGGAGAACCGAAGAGGCGTCATGGCGTGAAGTTCGTCGGCACTCACAAGGAATACGACACAGTGGACGCAGAAACCGTTGAAATGGCCTGACCGGCCATGGAGGACAACATGGACATCCGCCCTATTCACACCGAAGCAGACTACAAGGCGACCCTCAAGGAGATTTCTGCCTTGATGGAATTCGACCCTGATCTGGGTACCGACGAGGGGGACCGTCTGGACATCCTGGCTACGCTCGTGCAAGCCTATGAAGCCAAGCACTTCCCTATTGCCGCTCCTGATCCGGTGGAGGCTATCCGATTCCGGATGGAGCAAAGTGGCCTGTCCGTGAAGGATCTGGAGCCGCTCATCGGCAAGAGCAACCGCGTCTACGAGATCCTGAGCCGCAAGCGCCCCTTGACGCTGGCCATGATCCGCAGATTGCATCGAAGCCTTGGCATTCCAGCCGAAGCCCTGATTGCCGAGTCTGTTGCCGGGTGCTGATCGGGAACCCCACGCCGGGCATTGACCATCCTCGATGGATCGCCGCAGCCTTTCAGGCCTCGCGATGACGGGAGAACCGAAGAGGCGTCATGGCGAGGGCCGAAGGCCCGTGGCCATCCACTGCCGCCTCAGGGCCCAAGCCAGGCGTTGATCTCCTCGATGGTGCCCGTTTTCTCACCCCCCGCCAGCGCCTGCAGCCGGATGCGCGACACGAGGTAGAGGTAGCGCGCCTGGGCCAGGTCGCGCTGGGTTTCCACGCGGTGCTGCTCGGCGTTGAGCACGTCTACCAGGGTGCGGCTGCCGGCCTGCAGTGAGCGGCGGTTGGACAGCACCAGTTGCTCGGCCGAGCGCACGGCCTGCTCCAGGGCACGGATGCGCAGCACGCCCTCGGTCACGCCGCGGAACTCCTTGTGCACGCGCAGGCCCAGCTCGCGGCGCAGGGCCTCGAGGGCCTCCTCGGCCTGCTCCTGCTCGGCCAGCGCCTGGCGCACCGTGGAGTCCACATATCCGCCCGCATAGATCGGCACCCTCAGCACCAGGCCCAGGGCCTTGTTCGTGTAGCGCGAGCTCGGGCTGGTCAAGTTGTCGCGGTCGCTCTTGCTCCACTGGAGCACGGCGTCCAGCGTGGGGTAGTGGCCGGCCTGGGCCGCAGCCACCTCGTGCCGGGCCGCCTCGATGCGGGCCTTGAGCGCGTGGATTTCCGGGCTGCCCTGCTCGGCGCGCGCTGTCCAGTCCTCGATGCGGTTCGGGTCTGGCGGCTGTAGCTGCAGGCGGACCACGTCCAGCGGCGCCAGGCGATCGAGGGGCTGGTTGACAAGCAGCTGCAATTGGCGCCGGGTGTAGTCCTGGTGCTGGCGCGCCTCGAGCTCCTGCGCCAAGGCCATGTCCAGGCGCGCCTGGGCCTCGTCGATGTCGGTGCGGGTGCCGGAGCCGCCGGCCAGCGCTTTCTGAGCGGCGTCCAGCTGAGTCGTGTAGCTGGCCTTCTGGCTCAGCACCAGAGCCAGTTGGTCGTCGGCGAGCAGCGCCTCGAAATAGGCCGTGCCGACCTTGACGCCCAGCTGCTGCAGGTCGCGCTCGAGCACGGCTTCCGCGTCGTCCACCTTGGCCTGGGCCTGGTCGATCAGGGCATGCTGCTGCGGACGGTACAGCGGCTGGCGCAGCGTCAGCGCGTAGTTGCTGCTCAAGTAGTCCAGGGAGCTCGACACCTCCCGCCCGGTGGGCTGGCCAAAGATGGAGAGTTGAGGCTCGGTGCGGTCCAGCCAGTTCTTGCTGCGAGTCAGGTTGGCCGAGATGTTGGGCCGCAACTGGGCCTGGGCCTGGGGCAGTTGCTCGCGGCCGGCTTTGGCCGCCGCGCGCGAGGCGCGGATGTTGGCGTCCTGCGCAAGCGCGGCCTCGTAGGCCTGCATCAGGTCCAGGGACCAGGCCGGTGCGGCGAACAGCGCCAGCGCCAGAGCCAAGGCCGAGCGCCGCAGCGCGAGGCCGCGCATGCATGTCCAACGGTTCGCCGCTGCCATGGCTCATTCCTCCTTCATGGACGCCGCCAGGCGCTTGGTCAGCGGGTGCAGCAGGTAGGTCAACAGGGAGCGCTCGCCGGTCTTGATGATCACCTCGACCGGCATGCCGGGCTGCATCTGGCGCCGGCCCAGGGCCTTCAGGCCTTCGGGCGTCACGCTCACGCGCGCCAGGTAATAGGCCACCTCCGGGTTCTGCGGATCGGTCAGCAGGTCAGCCGAGATGGACTCCACCTTGCCCTGCACCACCAGCTGGGGCGAGTGGGCGAAGGCCGAGAAGCGCACGTCGGCCGGCAGCCCCGCCTGCACCTTGTCGATCAGGTGCGGGGCCACGCGCGCCTCGAGCAGCAAGGGTTCGTTCCCGGGCACCACGTCCATCAGCTTCTGGCCGGCCTGGATCACGCCGCCCACGGTCTGCACGGCCAGGCCGACCACCTGGCCAGCGGCGGGGGATCGGATCTCGGTGCGCTCCAGGTCCGATCTCACGGCGACGAATTTCTCGGCGTCCGCAAGCACCTCGCGCGTGACGTCGGCCAGCTGTGTCTCCACCTCCTTGCGGTACTCCTGGCGGCGGGCAATCGCGCGCTGGCGCATCTCGGCGATGGCCTGGCGTCCCCGCGCACTGTTGCCCAGCAGCTCGGCGACGGCCGAGTTGGACTCGGCCACCATGCGCTCGAGCTCGAGCTGGCGGTTGCGCGGGGCGTAGCCCTCGCGGACCAGGCCGCGCGTGTGGGCCAGTTCGTCGTTGAGCAGCATCAGCTGCTCGCGCCGGTTGGCCAGCATGCCGTCGTAGGCCTGCAGCAGGGCCTGCTGGCCCTGGATGCTTTCCTCTATGGCCTGCAGGTCGGCGCGCAGCGCCGAGCGGCGTGAGAGGAACAGCTGCTCCTGCATGACCATCTGCTGGCGGATCAGCGGGTCGGCCGCGGCGGCCTGCAGGTCCGGGTGGTAGCTGATCTTGGCCAGCCCTGCTTGCTCGGCCAGCAGCCGCCCCTCCATGGCGCGCAGGCCCAGGTAGCGCTGGCGCACCGATTCGAAATTGGCGCGCGCCACGGCCTCGTCGAGCTTCACGAGAACCTGCCCCTCCTTGACGGCCTGCCCCTCGCGCACCAGCACCTCCTTGACGATGCCGCCGCTCAGGTGCTGCACCGCCTTGCGCTTGGTGTCTATGGACACCAGGCCCTGGCTGGGCACGCCCTCGTCCAGCGGCGCCAGCGCGGCCCACAGCACGAAGCCGCCGAAGCCCAGGGCCAGGGCCCACAGGCCGATGCGTGTGGCGCGGCCCGAGTCCGTCGCAGCCGGCGGTTCGGCGCCGCCATCCAGCCGCACCAGCTTGCTCGGGGAGGGCGTGTCTTGCGCTTGCGGTGATGCCTTGCTTGCCATGGTTGCCTCGCTTACATCTCTAGGGCAGGGGAGGCCGGCTGGCCCGGCGCCGGCGGATGCGGGCCGGGCGCAGTCTGCACCGTCAGCGGCCGCGCCGGCCGCGCCATGGCCCTGATGGTCTCTGGGGTTCCGTCGGCCACCAGCCGGCCCTCGTGCAGCAGCAAGAGGCGGTCGGGCTTGAGGAGCGGCCGGTGGGCGATCACGAACACCGTCCGGCCCTTGGCCTTGAGCTCCTGCAAGGCCTTCTGCAGGGCCGCCTCGCCGGCATCGTCGAGGTTGGCGTTGGGCTCGTCGAGCACCACGAGCGCGGGCTCGCCATAGAGCGCGCGTGCCAGGGCGACGCGCTGGCGCAGGCCGCCGGACAGAAGGTTGCCGGCCTCGCCGACCGGCGTGTCGTAGCCCTTGGGAAAGCGCAGGATCATCTCGTGCAGCCCCGCGCTGCGCGCGGCGGCGATGACCTTGGCCGAGTCCAGCTCGCCGAAGCGTGCGATGTTCTCGCCTATCGTGCCCTCCATGAGCTCGATGTCCTGCGGCAGGTAGCCCAGATGCGGGCCCAGGGTGGTGCGGTCCCACTCCGTCACAGGCCGGCCGTCGAGCAGCACCTCGCCCGTGACATCGGGCCAGATGCCCAGCATGACGCGCGCCAGGGTGGACTTGCCCGAGCCCGAGGGGCCCATCACCATGGTCAGCGTGCCGGGCTCCGCGGCGAAGCTCAGGCCGTCGAGGATGGGCTTGGCGCGACCGGCGGCGCTGGCGACCACGTCGCGCAGGGTGAGCGCGCCCGTCGGTTCCTGAAGGCTGGGCTCGAACCCGCGCTCGGGGTGGGCGGCCAGCAGCGCCTCGAGGCGCTGGTAGGCCGCATGCGCGCCGGCGAAGCCGCGCCAGGAGCCCACCAGCAGGTCGATGGGGGCCAGGGCGCGCAGGGTCAGCACGTTGGCCGCGATCATGCCGCCGGGCGACAACTGGCCGTCGATCACGAGCAGGGCCCCCGCGCCAAGCACCAGGGACTGCTGGCTGTAGCGCAGCAGCTTGCTCCAGGCCACGAGGCGGTGGGTCAGGCCCTGGGCCCGGGCCTGGCGCGCCAGGTAGGCCGCGTGCCGGGCCTGCCAGCGCTGCCGCAGGTGGCCGACCATGCCCATGGACTCGAGCAGCTCGGCGTTGCGCAGCTTGCTCTGCAGGAAGGACTGGGCCTCGCTCAGGGCCTGGGCGGCCGCTTCGTTGGGGGCGAGGCTGTGCCGTTGCCCGAACCAGGCCAGCGCCGCCTGGATCACCATGAAGCCCAGGGCCAGCAGACCCAGCCAGGGGTGGAGGAAGAACAGCACGGCGAGGTAGATCGGCGTCCAGGGCGCGTCGAAGAAGGCGAACACCCCGTGGCCGGTCAGGAACTGGCGTATCTCGGTCATGTCGCGCAGGGCGCGCGCGGGGTTGCCGCCGGCCTGGCTGAGGCTGGCCTCGAAGCTGGCGCCGAACACCCGCGTGCCCAGCTGCTGGTCCAGCCGCATGCCGGTGCGCACGAGCAGCCGCGAGCGCGACCATTCGGCAAAGGCCAGCACCGCGATCAGGAACAGCGTGACCAGCGAGACGGCCAGCAGCGTCAGCTCGCTGCGGCTCACCAGCACGCGGTCGTAGACCTGCAGCAGGTAGATCGTGGGCGCGAGCAGCAGCAGGTTGCTGACCATGCTGAACACGCCCACCACCAGGAACTCGCGCCGGAAGGCCCAGAGCGTGGTGCCCAGTTCGCTACGGGCGGTGAAATCAGCTGGCTTCATGGCGGCTTCCCCTGACAGATGCGCCTCAGGAGGGCGCCAACTCCGAAGCCGAAGCCGCAGCCTCTGCGGGCCGGCCGGGCTGCGGCAGTTTCTGTGTCTGCTGCACCGCCTTGGCCAGGCCGGCCAGTACCTCGTCGCGCGGCCCGAACAGCTGCTGGGTGCCGTCGCGCAGCACCAGCATCTTGTCTGCCACGCCGAGTACGCTGGTGCGCTGGGTCACAACCACGAAGCTCGTGCCCTGGGCCTTGCGGCGCTCGATGGCATGGGCCAGGGCGGCGTCGCCGGCCTCGTCCAGGCTGGCGTTGGGCTCGTCGAGCACCACGAACACGGGCTCGCCGTAGAGCGCACGGGCCAGGGCCACGCGCTGGCGCTGGCCGCCGGACAGGATGGCGCCCTCGCGGCCGACCGGGCTGTCGTAGCCCTGGGGCAGGGCCATGATGAAGTCGTGCAGCTCCACGGCGCGTGCCGCGGCCTCGACCTTAGCCATGTCCACCTCGCCGAAGCGCGCGATGTTCTCGGCCAGGGTGCCGTCGAGCAGGGCGACCTCCTGTGGCAGGTAGCCCATGTAGGGGCCCAGTTCGGCCTTGTTCCAGCTGAACACATCGGCCCCGTCCAGCCGCACCTTGCCGGAAGCCGCAGGCCACACGCCCACCAGCAGGCGCGCCAGCGTGGTCTTGCCCGAGGCCGAGGGTCCCACCACGGCCAGCACCTCGCCCGGACGCAGCGCGAAATGCAGGCCCTTCAGAATCGGCGTGGTGCTGCCGGGGGCGCCGGCCACCAGGTTCTCCACGCTCAACTGGCCGCGCGGCGGGGGCAGGGGCATGGTTTCCGGCCGTGGCGGCAGCTGGGCCAGCAGGGGCTCGAGCCGCGCCCAGGCGTCGCGGGCGTTCACCACGACGCGCCACTGCGAGACGATCTGCACCAGGGGCGCGAGCAGCCGCCCCCCCAGCACGGAGGCCACGATGATCATGCCGCCGCCACCGGGCAGGTCGGCACGCAGCAGCAGCCAAGCCCCCAGGCCCAGCAGCACCGAGCCCATCATGAGCTGCAGCATGCGGGACAGCGCCTGGTAGCCGCCCGCGGCGTCGGAGGCCTGGGCCTGTTGCGCCAGCGACTCCTGGTGTTTGTCCATCCAGCGGCTGTGGATGTCGCGCAGCATGCCCATGGACTCGATCACCTGCGCGTTGCGCAGCGAACCATCCGCATATTGCTGCGCTGCGATGGCGCTGCGGTTGGCGGCCGTCAGCGGCGGCTGGGTGCTGCGCTCGGTCATCCAGGCCAGCAGGGTCTGCACGATGGCTCCGGCCAGGGCGGCCCAACCCAGCACCGCGTCCATGGCGAACAGCAGCACCATCAGCACCAGCGCTGCGGGCGACTCCAGCAGGGCCAGCAGCACCGGGGCGTACAGGAATTCACGCAGCGTACGGAAATCGCTCATGGGCTGGGCCGAGCTGCCCGGCACGCGCTTGAGGCTGGCTTCGAAGATCGCATCGAAAATGCGCGCACTCAGCCGCTGGTCCAGGCGCAAGCTGGCCTCGCGCATGACCTCGGCACGGGCCCAGTCCAGCACGCCCATGACCAGTAGCGCGGCCAGGACCAGCAGGGTCAGCATGGCCAGCGTCATGGCGCTGCGGCTGTCGAGCACCCGCCCGTAGACCTCCAGCATGTAGAGCGTGGGCATCAGCAGCAGCAGGCTGCTGCCCAGGCTGAACCAGGTCGCCCGGACCAGTTGGGGCCGCAGCGCAAGCACGGCGTCGCGCAATTCAGAAACGGGTTTTCGTGAGCTCACGCGACCTCCTTGACCTCAAGGTCGTTGGTCTTCTTGGCGCCCGCATATTCTTGCCTCACTCCTCTGTCAAGCAAGTCCATCAGAAGCAGACGGAATTCGAAAGTTATAACTGAGCTTGGGGCGAAACACCAGCGGCGTGGCGTCGAGCCTGGATAGGCCGGAACTCCCAGACCGCCTGGGAGTATCGGTCGATGCGCAATTCGGTTCCTGTCCTAGATTTCAACAGATACCAACAGCAGGCCATGCTCGCATGCGGGCGCCCAGCCTTTTTTCGAGGAGGAAATCATGTCCAACCGTCCATCCAAGCCAGGTCCGGCGAGTGAGTGGCCCGGCTTTCCTTCCGCTGCCGCTGCCAACCCCTTGGCGGATATTGCCCCCCTGGTGGCGCTGGCGACGAATCTGGCCGTGCCCGACAGCCACGCCGCCCCCGACGACATCGATGCACTGATCGCCATGGCAGCAAGCCTGGCGCCGCCCGACACGCCGGTCGGTGAGGGTGGAGGCGGTGGAGGCGGCGCCTCCGCCTTGGACGCCATCACCAGCAATGGCGTGCAGCTCGGAGCCGGTGCCCAGCACGCGCTGGCGTCCGCCGCGCAAGCCAATGCCGCGGCTGGCTTGGAGATGACGTTGCAGGCCGATGATGAGGTTTTCCTGATCACGGTCGGCATCGGCCATGCGATTGACGCAGTGCTTTAGCGCACAGCCCATTTCGCTACGCCACAACGACAGCGGCCGCCCAAAGGCGGCCGCGGTTGAGAGACCTGTGCCGGCGCTGGCACAAGGACTCGATAAAGCTCAGGGCTTGGTGATCACGATCTGGCTGACCGTGTTCTGGCTGGCGTCGTAAGTCAGGTAGGTGCCCGAGACGCTGTTGCCACTGAACGTGGTTGACGAACCCATGTTGTTCTTGATCGCCGCGCTGCTGAGCGTGCAGCTGCCGGTGCTGCCGGTCACGCAGCTGGCCGAGCCGCCGGGGGAGAAGCTGCCGCCGACCGAGGCGTTGGCGACCGTGGCGCCGGTGTTGACGTCGCGGACGGTGACAACGGCGGAGGCCTTCCAGTTACCCCCGTTCTTGGTGGCGCTGCCGGACATGGACTTGAAGGCCACGGTCTTGGTGGTCGGCAGCGGAGTGCCTGACCCCGAACCCAGGAGCGAGTAGAGCAGCAGGTTCGGTGAACCGGGGCCGATGGAGCTCGCCATCAATCGACCCGCTGTGGCACTGGATGTCACCTGTGTTGCGACCGCCGCAGGCGTGGCGCCCGGGTTGGCGGTCAGCGCCAAGGCCGCGACTCCGGCCACATGCGGCGAGGCCATCGACGTTCCGCTGATGGTGTTGGTGGCGGTGGCGCTGGTATTCCATGCCGAGGTGATGACGCCACCGGGCGCAAAAATATCCACGCACGGACCCAGGTTGGAAAAAGACGCACGTGCGTCAATGCTGGTCGAAGCGCCCACGGTGATGGCGCTGGGCTCGCGGGCCGGAGAACTGAGGCAGGCGTCAACACCATTGTTGCCGGCCGCCACCACCACGGTCACGCCCTTGGACACGGCACCCGCCACGGCGGCGTCAACCGCTGTGGAGGCACCACCGCCGAGCGACATGTTCGCCACCGCAGGGCGCAGCGTGCTGTTGGCCACCCAGTCGACGCCGGCGATCACGCCGCTCCAGGAGCCGGAGCCGTTGCAGTCGAGCACACGCACCGGAATCAGCGAAACGCCCTTGGCCACGCCCCAGGTCGTGCCGCCCAGCGTGCCGGCCACATGGGTGCCATGGCCGTTGCAGTCGTTCGTGCCATTGGCGTCCGCGATGGCGCTGAAGCCTGGTTTCAGGCGGCCCGAGAACTCCGCATGGTCGGCGCGGATGCCGGTGTCGATGACGAAGGCGTTCACGCCCGCGCCGGTGCTCTTGAACTGGTACTGGGTGTCCAGCGGCCGGTCTGCCTGGTCGATGCGGTCCAGGCCCCAGGTGGCCTGGTTCTGCGGCGAGCTCACCTGCTTCAACGCGACGGTCTGGTCCTGCTCGACGTAGTCCACGTTGGGATTGTTTCGAATGGCTTGCAGCGCAGCCTCAGGAAGGCTGGCGGCGAAGCCCTTGATGGCACGGGAGTAAACGTGGTGCAGCTGCCCGCCGCGGCCCTGCATCAGGCTCGCAGCCTCGGCAGCCGGGTTGGCCACGCTGGCCTTGAAAACCACGATGTAACGGCCTGTAATCGGCCGCGAAGCAGCATAGGGGTGGCTGGCAGCAGAGCCGGCGGAGGCTTGCGCAAAAGCGAAAGGCGCAAAAAGGGCCAAGGCCGCCGGAGCGACCGCCGCCAGCAGGCGGCAAAAAGAGGGGAATTTCATGAAGAGTCGGGGCTGGGCCCGTACTTTTTGGTTACGAACCCTGCGATTTTCAGGGAGAACCCTGAGGCTCTCAAAGCGAAATTACAGCCGCTCACGGCTGTAATGCTTTGGTTACCATTCTTGGCTTCTTTTCGAAATTTTGGCCAAAGGGAACCCAGGCCTGCCAAAGCGCAGGTCGTACGCGAACGCGCTGCGGTCCCGGAAGCCGCGCAGGCACAAGCCCGGCCGCGCAGGCCGGCGCTTGGTCCAGCAGAAGCTGGCCAGTCAGGTCTCCGATGGAGTGATCTGGCGCACAGGAATCCGGCTCGAGCCGATGAAGGGGTTCGTGCAAACCCCGGTGATTCCAAATCTCGGCCGAGCAGCGGGATCTTCGTTCCCGTTCGTGCTATGGCCGATGTGCGCGGCGTCCCTCGCCTCCTAGCCCGCTAGTCTAACAACAAGCAGCCGCAGGCCCGGGTAAACCACTAGTTTTTTTGTTTCTTCTTGTTTGCGGAAGGCCGCCGGGTGCGGACCCCTCATGCATTTCATGCAGGCCAAACCTCCTAGACCACCTGGGAGGTTCGGCCGATGCGGATTCCTGGGCAATTCGTAGATTTAAAAAGGAAGTAGCAAGCCAAGCGGCCAGGCTTCTGTGGTCGCTACTTTTTCGGGGAGTCGATCATGTCCACCTTGATCATTGACGAGACATCGGGTCTACAGAACCAAAGCACAGGCGAAACCGCCAATAACGATATCGGCACTGCCAGCGATGCGACGGGTCTGACCACGCTGCTCAACCTGGTTCCTGAATTCGACGCCGTTCTGGCCAGTGAGCTTGCCACCATTGGCAGCGCCGGGGTGCAGGTGGCTCTGAGCGGCGCGACGAGCGCGTCGTCAACCGGCACCAATGTATTCACCTTCAGTGCGGGCGTTCTCGACGTGGGCTTCACCCTCGTCGGGGGCAATGGGGTGAACAGCGGCCTTGAAACCCTGGACGGCACGGACATCTTCTTGTACGTCTCCACCTTCGACAACAACGTCTTGGTCGGCCGCAAGGGCGGGCCGACCGGGGACGTTGTCTTTGCCGCCTACCTGGACACGCAAACCGTGGCGGTCGGCGATGCGGGCGCCACGGGCGCCAAGGTGTGGCTGGTGCAATACGAGCCGCTCAAGCATCCGGTCGCGGGCGAGACGGCTGCAGCCTACGACGACGCGGTTTCGCCGCTCGACGTCATTCGTGTCACCGTCAGCCTGCTAACCCAGTTCTCCCTGGAAGGCGCGCCCTCCGGCCAGAACCTGTTCCTGATGTACGGCCAGGCGGGTGACGGCATCGCAAGCAATGGCACAGGTGATGACGCAGTGGCGCTGGTCGTCACTGCCAAGAATGCGGCCAGCGGCGGCACCGTCAACACCGGCCAGGGTGGCGGCGGCACCACCATCGGCTCCAACAACCAGATGATCGACCCGGGCGAGGGCATGGTCTTTACCTTCGTGACCGACGCCAAATCGGACTTCACCGTTCCCAACCTGTCGCAGACCGAGGCGGACGTCGAGGGCAACATCCAGTTTGTCGGTGTGAAATCCTCGGACACCGCCAGCTTCAAGGTGGTTCAAACCCAGCCGTCCAGCAAGTCGTGCACAGTGACGATCACAGCCTTCACGACGGACGCAGAGCCAGGCGCGGGACAGTTCATCAGCGGCTACGGCGACGACACACTGGTCCCGATCACGTCAGTGGTGGTGACAGATGCCAATGGGGATCCGGTAAGCGGCGTGACCATTAGTATTACCGGTGGTGTTGCCACCCTCGTCGGCGTCAAGTCCGGCTACACCATCGAGTACACCGCCGTCGGCCACAACCGTGTGCAAATCGACAACACCGGCACGGCCAATACCAAGACCGGCGCCGACTTCGATATCGGCGATTTCAGCATCCCCCTGCCCGCCACCCAGACGCTGAACTTTGAAGCCCTGGTGTTCGAGGACGATGGCCCGGCCCTGGCGGCCGCCGTTGTGACCAGTGAGGTCGACGAAGACGGCCTGCCCGGCGGCAACCCCGGTGGCACAGGCGACCTGAATGCCGCCGATAACATCAATGACGACGGCGCCCCCGAACACACGACCAGCGGCAACATTTCCGGGCTGTTCCTGGGAGGCGCGGACGGCTTGGCCAGCTTTGGCTTGTCGAGCGACCCGCTGGACATTGCCGGGCTGCCGCAGGGGCTAACCTCCAAGGGCGACGCCGTGACCTACGCCGTGGTGGGCAACAAGCTGACGGCGAGCGCCGGAGGCCGCGAGGTCTTCACGCTGGAAATCACCAACACCGTCAGCGGCGCCTACCTCTTCACACTGAAGGATCAGCTCGACCATCCGGTCGTCAGCACCGAAGATGACATTCAGCTCCAGCTCGGCGCCATCCTGCAAGCGACGGACGGCGACGGGGACAAGGCCACGGCCACGGCCGACCAGTTCGTGATCACCGTGGACGACGACAGCCCCGACCCGCTGAACCCGGGCGACATCACGGTCCACAACGCGGCCGGTGCCAGCGCGAGTGCGGCGCTGGGCTACATCGGCAACGTCGGCGCGGATGAGGAAGGCACGGTCAAGTTCGTCGGTGGCGCCGATGGCGACATCCTCAAGGGCATCCTGCAGGATGGCACACCGGCGCTCGAAGATCTGCTGTTCGGCGGCCTGCCGATCCGGGTCTATGGCTTCGGCACCGACACGTTGACCGCGACGACCAACATTGCCGACCCGGCCGCCACGGTCTTCGTGATGACGCTGAACCCCGATGGCAGCGTCGTGGCGAACGACCTCTACGACATCACGATGCTCAAGACCATCGCCAACTCGCAGGACGTGGACTTCGGCAGCTTCACCGCCCATGTGGCTTCGGGCAACCCGCTCACCCTGGTGGTCAACGACATCGGCGGCACGACTGTGGACGCCCTGTTCAGCGGCTGGGTCGATACCGGCGACAACGTCACAACGACACCGCCTTCGTCGAGCGCCCAGACCACGGTCAACGTCAGCCAGGCCGGCGTGGGCGTAGGCACGGGGCAGGACTTCAACTTCGAGCCGCAGACCGCAAGCGCGACAGACGACCTGACCGACCGCATCCGCATCGAGTTCCTGGAGGACGACGGCGACGGCGTGCTGGAAGCCGGCGAGGCCTTCACGGTCAACCGGTTCACCTTGGTGATGAACCAGAACAACTCGCCGGCCGACGACGGCGATGCGTTGGTGCGCGTCTACGATGCAAGCGGAGCCGAACTGCAGATCACCGGGATACTGATCAACGGAAATGTCCTGGTCGGCCCCGGCGGCGCGCCCGTGGCCAGCAACGATGGCGGCACGGTGACCGCGGTGAGCAGTGGCCTGGGCTATGAGCTGCATGGCCTGGGCGGCGGCACGGCCGGCAGCAGCGCCGACAACGACACCGTGACCATCATCACGGCCAGCGGCTACACGCGCATCGACATCAGCGGCATAGGCAACGACAACAACAAGGACACCTTTGACATCCTGCTCAAGAGCATCGCGGTGCCGGTGTCGTACGACATCAACTTCTCCGTACAGGCCCAACTGACCGATGAGGACGGGGACAGCAGCGCAGCGGCCAGCCTGGACGTGACGCTGGATGCCGATGGGGTGTTCGTAACCACGGTGGGAACCAGCAGTCTGATCGATGCTGCGTTGTAGCTCCTATCCACCGGACTTGTCACTTCCCAACGACCGCGGCCGCCCAAAGGCGGCCGCGGTCTCGAGAGATCAGCGCCGGTGCTGGCGCTGTCGAAGGGTGTGAAGCTCAGGGCTTGCTGATCACGATCTGGCTGACCGAGTTCTGGCTCGGGTCGTAGTTGATGTACGTGCCCGAGACGCTGTTACCGCTCAAGGTGGTGCTCGAGGCCACGTTGTTCTTGATCGCCGCGCTGCTCAGCGTGCAGCTGCCGTTGCTGCCGGTCACGCAGCTGTTCGTGCCACCCGGCGAGAAGCTGCCGTCCACGGTGGCGTTGGGAACCAGTGCGCCGGTGTTCACGTCACGCACCGTCACCACAGCAGAAGCCTTCCAGTTGCCGCCGTTCTTGGTTGCGCTGCCGGACATTGACTTGAACGCCACCGTCTTGGCGGTTGGCTGCGGCACGCTACCTGGGGAACCCAGCAGGGAGTAAACCAGCAAGTTGGGTGAGCCGGTTCGAATGGTGCTCTCGATCAATCGGTTGGCCGTGGCATTGGACGTCACCAGCGTCGCTACCGCAGCGGGTGTGGCGGTCGGGTTGGCGGCCAGCGCAAGCGCAGCAACCCCGGCCACATGCGGTGAGGCCATCGACGTTCCGCTGATGGTGTTGGTGGCGGTTGCGCTAGTGTTCCATGCCGACGTGATGCCGCCACCCGGCGCGAAGATATCCAAGCAGCTGCCCCAGTTCGAGAACGACGTACGGGAGTCCAGATCGTTGGTGGCGCCCACTGTGATGGCGCTGGGCTCGCGCGCCGGCGACACTGTGCAAGCGTCGGCATTGCTATTGCCGGCCGCCACCACCACCGTGACGCCCTTGGCCACGGCGCCCGCTACGGCCGCATCCACCGCGGAGGAGGCGCCACCGCCCAAGGACATGTTGGCCACGGCGGGGCGCAGCGTGCTGTTGGCAACGAAGTCAATGCCGGCAATCACGCCGCTCCAGGCACCCGAACCCGCGCAGTCGAGCACCCGCACCGGGATCAGCGAAACCCCCTTGGCCACGCCCCAGGTCGTGCCGCCTACCGTGCCCGCCACGTGGGTGCCATGGCCGTTGCAGTCGTTGGTGCCGTTGGTGTCGGCAATGGCGTTGAAGCCCGGCTTCAGCCGACCCGAGAACTCCACATGGTCGGTGCGGATGCCCGTGTCGAGCACAAAGGCGTTCACGCCTGCGCCGGTGCTCTTGAACTGGTACTGGGTGTCCAGCGGCCGGTCTGCCTGGTCGATGCGGTCCAGGCCCCAGGTGGCCTGGTTCTGCGGCGAGCTCACCTGCTTGAGCGAGACGGTTTGGTCCTGCTCGACATAGCTCACGTTCGGATTGTTTCGGATGGCCTGCAGCGCGGCGTCGGGCAGGGTGGCGGCAAAGCCCTTGATCGCACGCGAGTAGACATGGTGTAGCTGGCCGCCGCGGCCCTGCATCAGGCCTGCAGCCTCAGCGGCTGGGTTGGCCACGCTGGCCTTGAAGACCACGATGTAACGACCCGTAATGGGGCGCGAAGCCGCATAAGAATGGGTGGCAGCAGAGCCGCCGGAGGGTTGCGCAAAAGCGAAAGGCACAAAAAAGGCCAGGGCCGCCGGAGCGACCGCCGCCAGCAGGCGGCAAAAAGAGGGGAATTTCATGAGAGTCGGGCCTGGGCCCGTGCTTTTTCGGTTACGAATGCCCTAAATTTTCCGGGAGAACCCTAGGCTCCTCCAAGCGAAGTTACTCGGGCTCACATTAGTAATGCTTTAGTTACTAAGTTTGGCGTCTTGCCGAAATATCGGACAAGAATTGCCAGAACCTGCCAAAGCGCAGGCCCTTAAGTGGACGCATCGCGGCGCCGGAAGCCGTGCAGGCGCCAGCCCGGCCGTGCAGGCCGCTGCTTGGCCCAGCAAGCGCTGGCCCGTCAGGTCTTCAATGGAGTGATGTGGCGCACAGGAACCCGGCTCGAGCCGATGAGGGGGTTTGTCCCAACCCCGGTGATTCCAATCCCCGGCCGAGCAGCGGGGTTCTTCGTCCCCGTTCGTGCTGCGGCCGGATAAGCCGAAGCTCCCAGATCATCCGGGCGCTTCGGTCGATGTGCGCGGTATCCCCCGCCTCCTAGCCCGCTAGTCTAACAACCAGCGGCCGCAGGCCCGGGTAAACCACTAGTTTTTTTGTTTCTTCTTGTTCAAGGAAGCCGGCAAGGGGGTTTGCCGGCGCGATCGAGACAGCCCCATAGGCCACAACTCCCGCCCAGCCTGGGAGCATCGGCCGATGCGCAATCTCTCTCGGCCTCTAGACTGATTTCTAGTAGCAGGGCGCGGAGTAGTCAGCTTTGACTGCTGCGCCCGCTTGGGAGTACATCATGGCGTCGACTGTCATTGATATGGCTGTCGCCAGGCAGGTCCGTCGAGATGCGTGGGAGGGGGTCGACAGCGGCCTCACCGCGGCCGACGGCAGGAAGGTCTATCTCTACCCCTACAGGGGCGTGGATCTGCTCGGCATGGGCAAGGTCCGTATTGTCTTTGGCCGCAAGGCCGATGCCAAAGGAAACCCGGATGCCACGGGCGCCGTCGTCTTCGCCGCTTGCGTCCGGGACGAGGATTCTCCCCGGCGCCGCCCCGGGTCGGGCGGTCGGTGTGCCGTGTGAGCCCAGACCGGATCAACAACTTCTTTATCGGGAGGCACGTTCCCCAGAACCTCTCCTCATCTGCAAAGCCGCTGCAGCTGAGGCCATCGCCGAGAAAGGCGTTGGGCAGGAGGTGGGGTAGGCGTGATCGCTCAGTTCCTGCGGCAGGCGCCACCCCTGGCCTGGAAACGGGGGCGCCGCAGGCTCCCTGCCCGGCTCTGCTGGGCAGGGAGTTCTCGTTACTGCATCAGGCGCTGCAGCGTCACTTCGTCTCTAGTCACTGGTTTGAACTAGGCCAAACCTCCTAGGCCGCCTGGGAGCATCGGCCGATGCGCATTGGCCGCCGATTTCTAGATTTAAGAAAGTAGCAGTAAGCCGCACGCGGCCAGGCTTTCATGGCCGGTACTTTCCAGGAGTAAATCATGGCCTTCACTATCACGGGAACACTGATCGTCGATGAGACATCGGGTACGCAGAATTCGACCGCCGGCGGCGGTGACCTCACAGGTAACGACGTTGCGGATGGTCTCGGCTTCATAAGTAGCGGAGTCACCGCATTCGACACGCTTTTGGCTGCCGTGGTGACCCAGGATCTGACCGGAGTCAATGTCACCGTAGCCGTGAGCGGCGGAACTTCCTCTGACCCTGATGGCAGTCCCATGCTCAGCGGATTCGGGGCCGATGTCATCGATCTGGCTTTCACCAACTCCACGGGTGGCGCGCTGTCTGGCGTCGAGGCCTTGTCGGCGCCTGGCGTTTCGCTGCGGACGGTCGACGGCAGCAAGATCTACCTTTACAGCTACTCGGTCATCGCCGCCGCCCGTGGCCTGGCGGCCGACCTGCCCGGCGTGGACGAAAACAACGTCGTTTTCGGCCTCAAGGCCGATCCCATCACCGGCTTGGCCGATCCGGACGGCGCCGTCGTTTTCGCCGCCTACCTGCAGGCCACGGACGCTCTCGGTGCCGTTCAAGCCACAGACGCAGGCGCCGTGGGATCCAAGGTCTGGCTGGTGGAGTACGAGGAAATCAAGCACCCGACCACCGACCCCGACGAAGGCTTGAACCTGTACAACCTCTACGTTTCGGTCAGCAATCGCGTCGACTTCTCCCTCGAAGGCGCACCATCGGGCCAGAACCTGTTCCTGATGTACGCCGATGGCACGCCGGCGGCCGGCGAGGCGGCCATCGTCGTCACCGGCAAGGACCCGATCAACCAGTCCAGCGACTCCAGCGGCATCACCAGCGGCGACACCGTCAACACCGGCCAGGGCGGCGGCGGCACGACCATAGGCACGAACAACCAGATGATCGATCCCCTGGAGGGCATGTACTTCAGCTTCGTGACGCTGTCGGCTGACAGCCTTCCGCTGACCGTTCCGAACCTGGACCAGAACGAAGCGGACGTTGAAGCCAACATCAAGTTCGCCTCGTATTTGGGCGCGAACGAAGCCATCTTCACGGTGGTCCAGTTGCAGCCGCCCAAGGCGGCAACGATGAAGCTCAGCGCGTTCAACGTCACGGATACGACTGAGACTGGCATAGGGTATATCGACGGGCTCAACGATGGCGATGACGCGGCGGTCAACATCACCGAGGTCAAGATCAGTTGGTCCATCAAGGCGCAGGGTAAGACCTTTACTGGCAGCCACGTCTTTACAGGCACCGGCCTTGTCACGTTCACGGACCCGGATACCGGCATTACTCGGAGCGTGGATTTCACGGGGGACACTGTGACCATAACTGGCGTGGTGGCCAACGACGAAATCAACTACAAGACCGCCACCGATCACAACCGGGTGCTGATCGAAAACATCGGGAACACCAACGACGCCAACCTCAACGCCGCCTTCGACATCGGCGGCTTCAGCCTAATCAGGTCCAGCGTCACCCCCAACCAGTTCGCGGCGCTGACGTTCCAGGACGACGGCCCATCGATCTCGACCACCGGCACCGAGCCCACGGCGACGGTCGACGAGACGGTGCTGGCGACCAACGCGACGGCGGACTTCTCGGTGAACTTCACCTCGGCCTTCGGCGCCGACGGCGCCGGCACGCTGGCCTATGCCCTGGGCATCAGCTCTGTGGGAGCGGTTTCCGGGCTGACCGACACGGCGACCAACAACGGCGTGTTCCTGTTCCTCGAAGGCGGGGTGGTGGTCGGGCGCGAGGGGACTGACGCGACCGACGCCGCGACCGGCGACATCGTGTTCACGGCAAGCGTCAACAGCACGACCGGCGTGGTCACGCTCGACCAGCAGCGCGCGATCGTGCACCCGGTCGCAGGCAGCACGGCCGCGGACCATGACGACAACAAGACGCTGGCGGCGGACACGCTGATCACGCTCACGGCGACCAAGACCGACAAGGACGGCGACACCGCGACGGCGACGCTGAACATCGCCCAGAACCTCAACTTCGAGGATGATGGGCCGTCGATCTCGACCACCGGGACGGAGCCGACGGCGACGGTCGACGAGACGGTGCTGGCGACCAACGCGACGGCGGACTTCTCGTTCAACTTCACATCGGCCTTCGGCGCCGACGGCGCCGGCACGCTGACCTATGCCCTGGGCATCAGCGCTGTGGGGGCGAACTCCGGGCTGACCGACACGGCGACTGGGACTACCGTGTTCCTGTTCCTCGAAAGCGGCGTGGTGGTCGGGCGCCAGGGGACCAACGCGGGGACTGCCGCGAGCGGCGCCATCGTGTTCACAGCAAGCGTCAACAGCGCGACCGGCGTGGTCACGCTCGACCAGCAGCGCGCGATCGTGCACCCGATCGCTGGCAGCTCGGCCGCGGCCCATGACGACAACAAGACGCTGGCGGCGGACACGCTGATCACGCTCACCGCAACCAAGACCGATAAGGACGGCGACACGGCGTCGGCGACGCTGAACATCGCCCAGAACCTCAACTTCGAGGATGACGGGCCCGCGCTCTCGGGCGTCGACGACAGCAACAATCCTGCCGTTGACTCCCTCATCTTCGCCAACGGAACCACGGATTCGGACTCGTACAGCTTCGTTCCTGGCGCAGATGGGGCAGCGTCGCCAAGTGGCGTCGCCTTGACCGACTACACGGATCCGGACAATGCCACGGACCTTGCGGCGTCCGGGTTGGACGATCTGGAGGCCCTGCTCGGCATCGACATCACCGCGGTAAAGGTCGGCAACACGGTGACCTACTACACTCCCGACGGTGGGGACGCGGGGACCGACCCAGATCCGCTGTTCTCCCTGACCGTGACCGATGCCGGCTGGACCTTCAACATCTACCAGGATCCGGCGCTGGTCTTCAACAGCTTCGACTTCGGGGCCATCGCATCGGGCGGGCCGGTGGAGATTGCCTCGCTCCAAGCTGGCAGCGGGAATACCTGGGGCGTGTTCAATGGCCTCCTGTTCGGTGAAGTCGACTCACCCGATGGCACCGAATCGCGCTTCATGTTCCCGCCCAATCCCATCGATCTTCCTGGGACCACCGGTACCAATACGGACGACGACATCAACCCGAATGATGTCGGCTTCGGCATCCGGGGCGAGGCGGCTTCGAACATGAACAACAACGAGGGCTTCTCACTGTCGTTCCACGATGGTGGGCCCGCCGGCACGTTGACGTCGGTGGAAGGCATGCGGATCGCCATGGACCAGCAGGGCAACACGGACGACGTGGTCATCAGCTTCGTGTTAGCCAACGGCGCCCCAATGGCTGGGGGCAATGATCCAGACATCGTCGCCATTGAAGAGGGTGCGTCGATCAATCTCATCGACGACAAGGGTGTCAGCGGTACGGACAATGGAGATTTCTGGATTCGCCTCGGGCTTCCAAGCGGAAACAATGACATCTTCTTCACGATTCTGAGCGAGGAGTGGATAGGCAGTTACACCCCGCTTGCGAATGAAGTTGTGATCTACACGGACGGCGTCTACGACACGGCTTACTTCCGTATGGCCTATCCGAAGAACGGCACCTACGACGTGTATGGCAATCAGGACAAAGATCCTGACACCAACCCCGAGCAGGTGGGCGACTCGCTGCGTATCAATGACGTGTCGCTGATCGAGGTGGCGCCGATTCCCGACCTCACCTTGACCTTCGAGGTACAAGGAACCGATGGCGATGGCGATACGACGCAGACGGAGAGCTTCAACGTCTACATCAGCGAGGACGGCTCGCCGTTCTGAACTGACTGACTGCGCCGACGAAAGGCCGACGGCCCGCCCTCGCAAGGGGCCGGGCCGTCATCACGTGCGCCAGCGGTGCTTGGTTCGAGCCGCCTCAGCTCACCTCCATCCAGCCCGAATCCGAACGCTCCTCGCCCTCGACCAGGCGGTGCTTGAGCGCGTAGACCAGCAGGCCGGGGGCGCTGTTCACGGTTGCCACCGTGGGCACCATCATCTTGGACCGCCTCATGCACCCGCCGCCATGCTTGAGTTCGAGGGAAAATCAGCAACAGCGCATTGCGGGCTTTCGCTGTCCAGCACCCTCCAGCCTAGGCCCCCTTTGCAGGGCTGGCGGCGGGTGATTGAAAAGAACCGGCTCGCGAACTGGGCCGAACTGAAAGCCGCCCTCAATACGGGCGATAAGGTCGGGGAGCTGGCGGTGATTACGACAAGGGAGCATGGAAATAATGAAGGCACACATCGATGTGAAGCACCTGCTCCCGGCATGGGAGCATTTCCGCAGCGCCACCGAAATTGCCCCGATTCGGGATGAGGCCCACTACGCGCGCATGGTGCAGATGCTGGAGGCCTTGCTCGACGAGGCTGCCGGTGATGAAAACCATCCCGCCATGGGACTGGTGGACATCGTTGGCGACCTGATCGAGGACTACGAGTCCGAGCACCACATGGCTTGCAAAGGAGTTGCGAAATGAAAAAACGACTCGTTGACGGTATCGAAGTACTGGGCAGTTCCGGCAACGTATACGCCGACCTTGGCTTGCCCGACGCGGAAAAGCTCAAGATCAAGACAGGCCTGGTGATTGAGATCAGGAAAGCCGTGCGGAGCCTTGGCCTGACGCAACAAGAAGCCGCCAAGCGCATGGGCATCACTCAGCCCAAGGTGTCCGACATGATGCGTGGAGACTTCGCAAACCTTTCAGAGCGCAAGCTGATGGATTGCCTGACACGGCTGGGCTACGACATTGAGATCAGCGTCCGGCCGGCGTCTGCGGCTGTGGGGCATCTGATCCTGGCTGCGGCTTCGGGCTGAATGGTCGGACCGCAGTGGCAGTTGCTGGCCGCGCGTGCGGCATCGGGCCTGTCCCAGGCCGAATTTTCCCGCGCCACGGGCGTCTTCGTTCGCACGCTGCAAGAGTGGGAGCAGGGCCGCAAGAAGTAGGGCAGCAGCGGGTCCCTTCCGACTCGCCACGGGACAGCAGCCGGCGAGTTTCGAGAATGCCAAACTGCTACGCCGTTCTGATTTCGTTGAGCAATTCGGGGTGACGCTCAAGCACCTTGAGCAGCTTCACCAGGGCCAAAGGGGGTTTGGTTTTGCCGTTCTCGTAGCGAGAAAAGGCATTGACACCGCCGCCGAAGATTTCGGCGGCTTGGCGCTGATCAAGATCGAGCTTCTTGCGCACCTTGGCGATGTAGCCAGGATCGACATAGGCAGCATTCACCTGCCGCTGGAACTGACGGTCAGTTTCAAGTACTCCTCGGCACCGCTGGCAGGGCGAGCGAGTGGCGGCCACGACACTACCGCGCGGCCCCTCACCCCAACCCTCTCCCCAAAGGGGCGAGGGAGGAAATGCCGTCGCTTCGGGGCGGTTGTTCACGGGCGACTCTGCGCATAGACCTCTACCCCCACCCTGTCGATGTGAGCGATCAGGTCCGCGTTGCTCAACTCGTTGTAGAGCAATAAGTCCACGGTATAGGGCAGCAGCAAATCGTCGACCTCGTCTTCGATTTTCAGGAGCTCGGCAAAAGGCATCGGCCGGCCCTTGATGGCGAGGTCGATGTCCGAGCCGGGGCGGTAATTGCCCTTGGCGCGGGAGCCGTAGAGCACCACGCTCTCGATCGCCGGGTGGCGCGCAAACACGCTGCGCAGTTTGTCCAGGGTGGCGGGGGGCAGGCCGAACGG
>SCMQ01000041.1 GCA_005503335.1 Comamonadaceae bacterium 2FH | reverse complement strand
GCAACCAGGTGAACCACGCAATCAAGGCCGGATATAAGGACGCAGCCGACTTCTTCGCAGCACAACACAAATTCTTCTTGCTATCCGGGAGGCATCCATATAAGACAAGCATGGAACTGCGACAACTCACGGCCGAGCTATCGGTCGCGCCTCAAATCCGCCCGGACGACGTACGGGACTTGGCCGAGGCCGGCTACCGGGCCCTGATCTGCAACCGCCCCGACGGCGAGGGGCCCGACCAGCCCGGCTTCCAGGAAATCGGCCGCGCCGCCCGGGCGCATGGGCTGGCGGTGCGCTATCTGCCGGCCGAGTCCGGCAAGGTCAGCGACGAGCAAGGCCGAGCCTTCGGCGCCTTGCTCGACGAGCTGCCCAAGCCCATCCTCGCCTACTGCCGCACCGGCTTGCGCTCGACCACCATGTGGGCCCTGTCGCAGGCGGGCATGTTGCCCTTGCCGCAGATCATCGAGCGCGCCAGCGCCGCCGGCTATGACCTTCGAGGCGTGGTGCGGCGCATCGTCAACGGCGGCAAGACCCCGGTCGAAGTCGCCGATGCGAGCCACGCCGTCGTGATCGTTGGCGGCGGCGCCGCCGGCATCGCGGTGGCGTCCAGTCTGCTGGCCCGCGCCCCCGACCTGGACATCGCGATGATCGACCCGGCCGACATCCATTACTACCAGCCCGGCTGGACCCTGGTCGGCGGCGGCGTGTTCGACCCGGCGACCACCGCCAGAACCATGGCCTCGGTGCTGCCGCGCGGCGTGCACTGGATCAAGTCCGCGGTGGCGGCCTTCGAGCCGGAGCGCAACGCGGTGATCCTGGACGGCTGCCGCGTCGTCAGGTACGAGCAGCTGATCGTGTGTCCCGGCCTCAAGCTGGACTGGGGCGCCGTCGAAGGCCTGGCCGAGTTCCTGGGCCGCCATGGCGTCACGTCCAACTACCGCTACGACCTCGCGCCCTACACCTGGCAGATGGTGCAGCAGCTGCAGCGCGCCGGTGGCGGCCGGGCGGTCTTCACCCAGCCGCCCATGCCGATCAAATGCGCCGGCGCGCCGCAGAAGGCCATGTACCTCTCGGCCGACCAATGGCGGCGAGCGGGTGTTCTGGACCGGGTGGACATCCAGTTCTGCAACGCCGGCGCCGTGCTGTTCGGCGTGGCCGACTATGTGCCGGCGCTGATGGACTATGTGGGGCGCTATGGCATCCACCTGAACTTCGGCGAAACGCTGGTCGCTGTCGACGGCCCCCGCCAAGTCGCGCGCTTGCGGCGCGCCCAGGCCGATGGCAGCGCGGAGGAGATCGAGCGCGGCTTCGACATGCTGCACGTCGTGCCGCCGCAGAAGGTTCCCGACTTCGTGCGCGTCAGCCCGCTGGCCGACGCGGCCGGCTGGGTCGATGTGGATCGGCACACGCTGCAGCACAAGCGCTTTCCCAACGTGTTCTCCCTGGGCGACGCAGCCAACACGCCCAATGCCAAGACTGCGGCCGCGACGCGCAAGCAGGCGCCGACGGTGGCGCACAATGTGCTGGCGCTGCGCGGCGTCGCCCGCGGCGAGGCGCGCTACGACGGCTACGGCTCCTGCCCGCTGACGGTGGAGCGCGGCAGGATCGTGCTGGCCGAGTTCACCTATGGCGGCAAGCTGGCGCCCAGCTTCCCCGGCTGGTTCATCGACGGCACCCGGCCCTCGCGCCTGGCCTGGTGGCTCAAGGAGCGCATCCTCCCGCCGCTGTACTGGCAAGGCATGCTCAAGGGCCGCGAGTGGCTGGCCCAGCCCGAGATGCAGGGCTGAGCCATGAGGCGCTGGTGGCCCAGCCTTCCCTGCCTCGAATGGGGCCGGCAGTACACGCGCGCGACGCTGGTCGGCGACGCGGTGGCGGCCCTGATCGTCACCATCATGCTGATCCCGCAAAGCCTGGCCTACGCGCTGCTGGCTGGCCTGCCGCCCGAGGTGGGCCTTTACGCCAGCGTGGCGCCGCTGCTGCTCTATGCGGTGTTCGGCAGCAGCCGCGTACTGGCCGTGGGCCCGGTGGCCGTGGTGTCGCTGATGACGGCGGCCGCGATCGGCGACCTTGCCGCGCCGGAAACGCCCGCCTACTGGCAGGTGGCCATCACCCTGGCGTTCCTGAGCGGCGCCATGCTGCTGGCCATGGGCCTGCTGCGGCTGGGCTTTCTGGCCAACTTCCTGAGCCATCCCGTGATCTCTGGCTTCATCACCGCCTCGGGCCTGTTGATCGCCGCCAGCCAGCTCAGGACGCTACTGGGTGTCAAGGCCGAGGGGCACAACCTGCCGCAGTTGCTGTGGGCGCTGGCCCAGCAGTTGCCCCGGGCGCATGGGCTCACCCTCACTGTCGGCGCGGGCTGCGTGGCCTTCCTGTTCTGGGCGCGAAAGAGCGCCACGCGCCTGCTGCTTCGCCTGGGCCTGGCGCCGCTGGCGGCCGACATGCTGGCCAAGGCGGGGCCCGTGGGCGCGATCGCGCTGACAACCGGCCTGGCCTGGGCGCTGGACTGGTCCGGCCAGGGCCTGAAGATCGTCGGCCATGTCCCGCAGGGCCTGCCGCCGCTGACATGGCCGGCCTGGGACCCGGCGCTGTGGCGGCAGCTGGCGGTGCCCGCGCTGCTGATCGGCGTCGTGGGCTTCGTGGAGTCGGTCTCGGTCGGCCAGACCCTGGCGGCCAAGCGGCGCCAGCGCATCGGGCCCGACCAGGAGCTTGTGGCCCTGGGCGCCAGCAACCTCGCGGCCGCCTTCACCGGGGGCTTTCCGGTCACGGGCGGCTTCGCGCGCTCGGTGGTGAACTTCGACGCCGGCGCCCAGACGCCCGCGGCGGGTGTGTTCACGGCCCTGGGCCTGCTGGCCGCCTCGCTGCTTCTGACACCGGCGCTGCACTACCTGCCTCAGGCCACGCTGGCCGCGACCATCGTCGTCGCCGTGCTGTCCCTGGTGGACTTCGGCATGCTGCTGCGCACCTGGCGCTACGCCAAGGCGGACTTCGCCGCGGTCGCGGCCACGCTGGGGGGTACGCTGCTGCTCGGCGTGGAGCAGGGCCTGATGGTCGGCGTGACGCTGTCGCTCGCGCTCCACCTCCATCACAGCAGCCGCCCGCACATCGCTGAGGTCGGCCTGGTACCGGGCACCGAGTATTTCAGGAACGTGCGGCGCCATGCGGTCCAGACCTCGCCGCAGCTGCTGAGCCTGCGCGTCGACGAGAGCCTGTACTTCGCCAACGCCAGGGCGCTCGAGGACCGGGTCAACGACGAGGTCGCCGCCAACCCGCAGCTGCGCCACGTGGTGCTGCAATGCTCGGCCATCAACGACATCGATGCCAGTGCGCTGGAGAGCCTGGAGGCCATCGACCACCGGCTGCGCGAGGCCGGCATCTCGCTGCACCTGTCGGAGGTCAAGGGTCCGGTGATGGACAAGCTGCAGCGCACCGAGCTGCTGCGCTACTTGGGCCGTCGCGTGTACCTCACGCATTTCCAGGCGGTCAGCGCCTTGGCGCCGGACCTGGTCCATCATCCGCTGAACTGATTGTGTCACCACTTCCCTGAAGGTCTTCTCTCTGAAACCTCAGAAAGTGGTGATATTTTCCTTCAATGGATGGATAGGGAATCATCATGACGCGACGCGGGAGAGCTCTTCCGACACTGATATGGACGCTCCCGTCAAGGGGCACGGGATTGCGATATTTGGCCAGCGACAAGGGGTGATACGGCACAAGTCTGCTGCTGCGACGATGGATCAGACTGATGTCCGTGGGTTGGTTTCCACCGTGCATCGATCCGTCATGGAATCTGCCTCGCTCTAGTGGCGCAGGTTTCCCAAGGGGTTCTGTGGATAGTTTCGGTGAGGATTCTTCCTATCGTGATCGTGCCGTATCACCTCATGCCACTGGCGGAAACTATCGTGCTGCAGGTCTGGACGCCGCCTGTTGGGCGATGGCCCAGACAAATCCAGCCAACTCCCGCGCCACCACCACGCAGACCTTGTTGTCCTGCACGCCTCGGCTGGACAGTTGCGCGAACCGCCCGCACAAGCGCACCTGGGCCTTCCACGCGTGAGTACGGATGTCCGGCGGCAGCGCCTTGCTGCGGTCACGCAACTCGTTGCTGAGGCGCGCCGGGAGACGGTAGTTCCACGCCGCCTCGGTCAGCAGGCGCCGGGTGTGAGGGTTGCCGATCTTGGTGATCGAGCCGCGGCGCACGCTGTTCCCGCTGGAATGCTCCGAGGGCACGAGTCTGAGGTAGCCCATGAGCTGGCGCGCACTGCCGAAGCGGCCGATGTCCCCGATCTCGCAGACCAAGCCGATGGCGCTGACGGTGTCAATGCCGCGCAGCGCCCGCAGTGCCGCCACGACCGGCTCGAAGCGCCAGCCTTGGACTGCCTGCTGCGGCGCAGCCGTCAGCCGCTGCACGCGCTCCTCTGCCGCTTGCACTGCCAGTTGGTACTCCGTCAGCGCGATCTGGTCTGCTGCGTGGCCAAAGCGCTGATCTGCGATCAAGCGTTGATGCATCTTGGTCCAGGACGTCTTGCCGGCATAGCGTCGGTCCTGGCGCAGCAGGAATGCCTTGAGCTGTTGGCGCGCCTTCAGCCGCATGTTGACCGCGTCTTCGCGCGCCCGCCAGAGATTGCGCCTCGTGGGCTTCGTCGGGCATCCAGATGGCCTTGAGCTCGCCCGCCCGGGAGAGTTCGGCCACCCGCGCCGGCGCCAGGATCGCGAAGAACTCGCCCGTTTTCTCTCGGCGGTAGACGACGGTGGCGGTGCAGCGCATGCGCTGTGCCAGGTCGGCGGCGGACAGCTCCTGGCCGTCCTCCCAGTTCGCGGACGGCCGGCCTTTTCGAGTGCTGGCGGCAGCAGCGGGTCGACAGCGCCCGGGAGGGCGCTGTGAATGGGCTTTATCAGACCTCAAGTTGCTCCGCGAGGTCTAGCGCGTCGTCTACCTCGATACCCAAGTAGCGCACCGTGCTCTCGAGCTTGGTATGCCCGAGTAAGATTTGGACTGCCCGGAGGTTCTTGGTCTTCTTGTAGATCATCGACGCCTTGCTGCGCCGCATGGAGTGGGTTCCGTACTCCCTTGCGTCAAGTCCGATCTGATCTACCCATCCATGCAGGATCCGCGCGTACTGGCGGGTGCCAATGTGCGGGGACCGGTGAACTCGGCTGGGGAACAGGTAATCGTCTGGGCGCAGGCCAGCCTCACGAATCCACGCCTCGACGGCTTCCCGGGTGGTTGGCGTGATTTCGAACTGGACGGGTCGCTGGGTCTTGCGCTGCATGACGATGGCCCGATTCGCGACTCTGTCACCGTGGCAGACGTCCCTCACACGGATTGCGACGAGATCGCATCCTCGAAGCTTGCTATCGAAGCCAAGGTTAAACAGCGCGAGCTCCTTAATGCGACGCTGCATCTGAAGGCAAAGCCGGATCGCCCAGATGTCCTTCGGCTTGAGCGGCGCCTTTTGTCCAACCAGCTTGCCTTTGTTCCAGGGTTCACGCCTTGCGCTCGTGGTTATTGCATCCATCATGGTCTCCTAGGAAAGAGGACGGGGTTCCGTCCATCCAGCGAGACCAAGGCCACCCCTGGCACCCACCGGATCCATGACTGCGTACCAGCGTACTGCGGATTCAGCGGGAGGTCGAACTCCCGGCCAACAGCGGTCGCAGAGCCGCTGCCCCAATATCGGGCAATCTCCCTGGTCCTCAGACGGCAGGACCTGGCGGGCGCTGCCCAGCTTGCGGAAACGAGCGAAGATCAGCCGAATCGCCTCCTGCAGGCGCAAATCCGGATCGAACCCCAGGCCGATCTCCCGATGCCACACGTAGTCAATGAGAACGCTGATGCCCAGTTCACCGCGCTGGGCTTTGGCGCGGGCTGCATCGAACATGCGCGCCCTGAGTACACCGAGCTCGAACTCGCTGATACTGCCCTTCATGCCCAGCAACAGCCGATCGTTGGGGCGACACGGGTCGTAGACGCCATCCAGGTCAATGACCCAGGCCTCGACCAAGCCGCACAGCTCCAGGAGATGGTGCCAGTCTCGACCGTTGCGGGCCAGCCGCGAGGCGTCGAAACACAACACGGCGCCGACTTCCCCGGCACAAACCCGCGGCGGCGTGCCTCTTCAACCTAGTCGTACTGCCGGCGCTGGCTCTCCAGGTTGTTCTGAACCTGCGTCTGGGTGGATTCCAACTCACGCAGCTTCGTGCCACAAGAGTGGGTTTGCGGAACGCCGAACTCCGATTTCTCGACGACTTCTGCGAACGACGGGTTCCAAGGTGGACCGGTCGTTCGACCTGAAAATCGCCACGGGCGCCTTTGGGCACGTCTCGCCCTTTGACGGTCCGATCTTCGCCGCAACATCGCCCGTCGTTTTTCGGCCGTTCCCGCGCATAAGCTGGCCGGAGCACCGCTCACACTGGACTGAGCGGTAAACCCTGCCTCAACGCCCCATCGCCCCCGCCACCTCCCGCCCCAGCTCGATCACCGCCATTGCGTAGTAGCTGCTCCAGTTGTAGCGCGTGATGGCGTAGAAGTTCTCGGTGCCGGCCACGTAGCTGGGCGGGTCCTCGCCGTTCTGCAGCTCGATCAGGGCCAGCGGGCCCGGGTGTTTCTGCGCCTCGCCGTCGAGCAGTGCGCCCTTGGCGGCGAAGCTCTCCACGCTGAAGCTGGGCAGGATGTCGGGGGCGAGCAGGGCTTCCTTGTCCAGGCGGCCCTCGTCGAAGCGCACCGGGTAGTGGGTGGGCATGCCGGGCTGCCAGTTGAAGGCCTTGAAGTAGCTGGCGACCGAGCCGATGGCGTCGGCCGCGCTGCCGAACAGGTCGATGCGGCCGTCGCCGTCGAAGTCGACCGCGTAGCGCACCCAGCTGGTGGGCATGAACTGCGGCATGCCCATGGCGCCGGCGTAGCTGCCGCGCGGCGCCAGCGGGTCCATGCCGCTGCGGTGGCTGAGGCTGAGGAACTGCTCGAGCTCGCCGCGAAAGAAGGCCTGGCGCTCGGCCGCGCGCGGGTGCTCGGCAGGGAAGTCGAAGGCCAGCGTGGACAGGGCGTCGAGCACGCGGAAGTTGCCCATCTGCTGGCCGTAGATGGTCTCCACGCCGATGATGCCGACGATGATCTCGGCCGGCACGCCGTATTCCTGCTCGGCGCGCGCCAGGGTCTCGCGGTGGGCCTGCCAGAAGCGCACGCCGGCGCGCACGCGCAGCGGGTCGATGAAGCGGCTGCGGTAGGCGCGCCAGTTCTTGGCGGTGCCGGTGGGCGGCGGCAGCATGAGGCGCGGCACCGAGGGCAGGAAGGCGGCCTGGCCTATGGCCTGGCGCACCCATTCGCGGTTCAGGTCGCGCCGCTCGGCCAGGTCGTCGGCAAAGCGCATCACCTCTTCGCGGGTGGCATAGGCCGGGCCCTGCACGGGCTCGCGGACGCCATTGCGCGGCGAAAACTGAACCTTCTTGAGTTGCAGTTTCTTCTTGGGGGCCTTCTGAGGCGTGCGGGCGGCGGCGCCGGTGGCGAGGGCCAGGGCGGTGGCCAGCAGCAGGGTCTTGGCAAGGGGGCGCAGGGGCAGTCGTAGCGAGAGCGGCATGGGATGGGCGGTCAACGGGGCCAGGGCAGTTTTCTGAATTCTCGACGCAGTGTAGCGAGGCCAGGGCGAGGGCTGTCGGCCGCGCCGGGGGCGTAGCGCAGGCGCTCCAGGCGCAGCAGCCAGTCCTGCAGGGCCTGGCGCTGCGTGGGGGGCAGCGGCTGCAGCGCGCGCGCCAGCTCGCGCGGCGGCGCCTGGGCGGGCAGGGCCAGGCCGGCGGCGGCCAGGCGCTGGCGCGCGCGCGCCAGCAGGCGCAGCCAGGGGTCCTGGCGCCGGCGCTCGAGCAGGGTCCAGGCGGCGGCGCCCAGGCTGGCGGCCACGACGATGGCAATCAGCAGCAGGCCCAGGTCCTGCCAGTTGGGCGAGCTGAAGCCCAGGCGCTTGAGCAGGTCCAGCTGCTTGCTCTGCGTGTAGTTCAGCACCCACTGGTTCCAGCCGTTGTTCAGCGCCTCCCAGGCCGCGCGCAGGCTGGCCGCGAGGTCGGGGCTCACCTGGCCCAGCACCGCGGCCACGGCGCCGGGCGCCGGCGTGAGGCGCTGGAAGGCGCCGGTGCGGCCCGGGGCCACGGCCGAGGTCGGGTCCACGCGCTGCCAGCCGCGGCCGGCCAGCCAGACCTCGGCCCAGGCATGGGCGTCGCTTTGCCGCAGCACCCAGAAGCCGTCCACCGGGTTGCGCTCGCCGCCCTGGTAGCCGGTGACGATGCGCGCGGGAATGTCCATGGCGCGCATCAGCACCACGAAGGCCGAGGCGATGTGCTCGCAAAAGCCCTGCTTGCGGTCGAACCAGAATTCGTCCGCGCTGTGCTCGCCGTAGACGCCGGGCTCCAGGGTGTAGAGGTAGCCGCCGCTGCGCAGCCGGTCCAGCGCCGCGCGCACCAGGGCCGCGTCGCCTTGGTCGCCGTGGGCGCGCCGCAGCTCGGTGGCCCATTGCAGGGTGCGCGGGTTGAAGCCGGGCGGCAGCTCGCGGTACTCGGGCCACAGGGCCGCGGCGCTGAGCGGGCCGTGGCGGAACACCGGATGGCTTTCGGCGCGGTAGCGCACCAGGTCGGTGATGGGCTGGCTGGCGATCCACTGCAGCTCGGCGGTCATGAAGCTGGACAGGCCCGGCAGGGTGGGCGGCAGGGCGGCGGCGTCGAGCACGAACAGCCAGGGACGGTTGCTGGGCTCCAGCGTCACCTCGTAGCGCACCGGGGCGCCCAGCGGCTGCAGGTTGGCGCGGCCCCCCAGGCCGGGCGAAAAGCGCGAGCCCAGGCGCGGCTGCAGCGGCCGCCATTCGCGGCCGTCGAACTGGCTGAGCACCGGGCCGCGGAAATACAGGTCCTGCTGGGGCGGCACCGGCCCGTCGAAGCGCACGCGCATGGCAATGCTTTCGTCCAGCGCCAGGCGCGCGAGGTTGCCGACCTGCATGCTGGCCGACAAGCCGCTGCGCCCGCTCATGGCGTCGCCGGGGATGCCCCACAGCGGCGGCAGGCGCGGAAACAGCAGGAACATGAGGGCCATGACCGGCGCACCCCACAGCGCCAGGCTGCCGGCGGTCTTCATGGCCTGTACCAGCGGCGGGCGGCCCACCGGCAGGTGGGCGTTGACCAGCGCGGTCAGCAAGCCCAGCAGCGCCACCAGCATGGCCGCGGCCGTGGGCAGCGACTGCGAGTAGAAGAAGTTGGTGAGCATGGTGAAGAAGCCCAGGAAGAACACCACGAAGGCGTCGCGCCGCGCGCGCAGCTCCAGGGTCTTGAGCGTGAGCAGCACCACGATCAGCGTCACGCCGGCGTCGCGCCCGAGCAGGGTGCGGTGGGTGGCGTAGGTGGCGCCCAGGGTCAGGGCCAGCAGGCCCAGCAGCCACCAGCGGCCCGGCAGCGGCCGGGCGGCGACGGCCAGCCAGCCGCGCCAGGCCAGCACGCCCGCGGCCAGGGCCCCGCACCAGGGGGGCAGGTTGCCCAGCTGCGGCAGGATCACCCAGGCGATCACGGCCAGCAGGAACAGGGTGTCGCGCGCCTCGCGCGGCAGGTGGGACCTCGGTCCGGCGCCGGGCCGCCCCAAGCCGGGCTGCGCCCCCTCGGGGGGCAGCGAGGACACGAAGTGCCGAGCGTGGGGGGCGTCATTCCGGCTCAGCATCTTGCCAAGGCCTCCAGGCATTGGCGCTTGTGGGCCTCGCCCGCGGCGGGGGCGATCTCCTGCCCGGGCAGGCGCAGGCCGTAGCTCAGGCCCAGGCGGTCGGCCGCCAGCACCCAGGCGCACAGGCGCGACAGGCGCGCTTCCGTCTCCCTGGGGCCGGCCTGTTCCCAATCCAGCCAGAGCTCCTGGGACGGAGCCGGCGGGCTGTCGCGGCTGACCAGTTCGTCGGCCCGGGCGAACTTTTTCCAGACCACGCGCTTGAGCGGATCGCCGCGCCGGTAGCTGCGCACGCCGTCGAAGTCGCCGTCGGGCTGCGCCGGGGCGCTGGCCGAGACCGCGCCACGCGCCTGGCCCGGCGGCAGCGGCGGGGCCGGGAATTCGGGCGCCGGGTAGACCAGCAGCGGCGCGGCCGGGCGCCACAGGGTCCAGACATGGAACACGCCGAGCGGAAAGCGGGTTTCGGCGCACAGGGCGGGCAGGCGCTGCGGCCCGCGCTGCGCCGGGGTGAAGCCCAGGTGGACCACGGCGCTGCCCTGGGCCGGCACGTCGGTCCAGGCGCGCTGCGGCTGCTCCAGCAGGCCCAGGCCGATGGCGTGGCGCGGCGCGCGACGCTCGCTCGAGAGGCTTAGCTCGAGCTCGGCGGCGCTGCCCGCGAAGCAGGGCGGCGGCGGCGCCAGGTGCAGGGTGAGGCCGCGCAGCGTGGCGTGGCCGCTGTGCATGCTGGCCAGCGCGCTGCCGGCGAGCAAAAAGGTCAGCAGGTAGCCGAGGTTGAGTTGGTAGTTGATCGAGGCCACCAGCAGCACCGCCAGCGTGGCGGCCAGCATCCAGCCCGCGCGCGTGGGCAGGATGTAGACGTTGCGCTGGGTCAGGCTCAGCGTGTCGGTGGCAGGCAGGCGCGCCAGCCACCAGCGCCGCCAGCCCTCGCGCAGGCGCCGGGCTGCCTTCACTCAGGCCTCCTGCCGGGCCGCCCCAAAGGAGGCCTGGGCCCCCTCGGGGGGCAGCGAATACACGAAGTGATGAGCGTGGGGGCGTTTCATGCCAGCGGCACCGCCTCGATCAGCGCGCGCACCTGCTCGACCGCGCCGCGGCCGGCGTCGCGCACCGGCACCAGGCGGTGCGCGATGCACTGCGGCAGGATGGCCTGCACGTCGTCCGGCGCCACGTAGTCGCGCCCGGCCAGCAGGGCCTGCGAGCGCGCGACGCGCACCACGGCCATGCCGGCGCGCGGGGACAGGCCCTGCAGGAACCAGCGGCCCGAGCGCGTGGCGGCGATCAGGTCCTGCACGTAGTCGAGCAGCGGCTCGGCCACGTGCACGCGCTGCACGGCCTGCTGCAGTTGCATGAGCTCGGCCGCCGTGAGCAGGGGAGGCAGCTGGGCCACGAGGTCGCGCCGGTCGCTTCCGGCCAGCAGGCTGCGCTCGGCCGCGCGGTCCGGGTAGCCGAGCGAGATGCGCATCAGGAAGCGGTCCAGCTGCGACTCGGGCAGGGCATAGGTGCCGAGCTGGTCGTGCGGGTTCTGCGTGGCGATCACGAAGAAGGGCGAGGGCAGGGCGCGGGTCTCGCCTTCCACCGTGACCTGCTTTTCCTCCATGGCCTCGAGCAGGGCGCTCTGGGTCTTGGGGCTGGCGCGGTTGATCTCGTCGGCCAGCAGCAGTTGGGCGAACACCGGGCCCGGGTGGAACACGAAGGCCTCGCGGCCGCGCTCGTAGACCGAGACGCCGGTCAGGTCGCTGGGCATGAGGTCGGCCGTGAACTGCACGCGCGAGAACTGCAGGCCGAAGGTGCGCGCCAGGGCATGGGCCAGCGTGGTCTTGCCCACGCCGGGCACGTCCTCGATCAGCAGGTGTCCCCCGGCCAGCAGGCAGGCCACACAGTCCCGTACCTGGTCCGCCTTGCCCACCATCACCGTGTTAAGCTGATCCAGAATGGATCCGAGTTTTTCTTGTGCGTCCATGGCGTGACCTTATCTGAAAAGCGGAGGCGGGGGCGATCATCGTGAACCGGACGGGCTATTACACCCACAGGGACTGCTGGCGACACGAGATGGGCGAGGGCCACCCCGAATGCCCGGCGCGGCTGGACGCGATCGAGGACCGGCTGCTCGTGACGGGCGTGGGCGATGCGCTGCAGCGCCGCGAGCCGACGCCGGCCTCGCTGGACGAAATCGAGCTGGCGCACGGGCGCATGCATGTCGCGGCGCTGCGCGGCCTCAGCGCGCAGCTGCGCGAGGACATGCAGGCCGGCGGCCCGGCCCATGTGCAGATCGATCCCGACACCGCGCTCAACGTCCACACCTGGGACGCGGCGCTGCGCGCGGCCGGCGCGGCGCTAGACGCCACCGACGCGGTGCTGGCCGGCGAGCTGGAGAACGCCTTCTGCGCCGTGCGCCCGCCGGGCCACCATGCCTGCCGCGACAAGGCCATGGGCTTTTGCTTCTTCAACAACGTGGCGATCGCCGCCAAGTACGCGCTGGAGCGCCATGGCCTGCAGCGCGTGGCCATCGTCGATTTCGACGTGCACCATGGCAACGGCACCGAGGACATCGTGGCCGGGGACGAGCGCATCCTGATGGTGAGCTTCTTCCAGCACCCGTTCTACCCCGAGGGCGGTGCGCGCTCCAGCGCGGCCAACCTGGTCAACGTGCCGGTGCCGGCCTACACGCGCGGCATGGCGGTGCGCGAGCTGATCGAGCTGATGTGGCTGCCGCGCCTGGAGGCGCACCGGCCCGAGATGATCTTCATCAGCGCCGGCTTCGACGCCCACCGCGACGACGACCTGGGCCAGATGGGCCTGGTCGAGCAGGACTACACCTGGATCACCTCGCGCATCAAGGACGTGGCGCGGCGCTTTGCCAAGGGGCGCATCGTGAGCTGCCTGGAGGGCGGCTACAACCTCGATGCGCTGGCGCGCAGCGTCGAGGCCCATGTGCGCGTGCTGGCCGACCTGTAGCGGCCACGCCGTCAAGCCGCGGCCACGGGTTTGGGCCAAAATCGGCGCATGACCCAAGCCGCCATCGACTATGAGTAACAGCGCACCGATCCGCATCGACGACCTGGACGCCTGGCTGGCCGCGCTGCAGCACCCGAGCTCGCTGATCGAGCTGGCGGCCATCGCGCTGTGCGCGCTGCTGGCCTGGGGCCTGGTGAGCCTGCTGCGCCGCACCACCGTGGTGTCGGACGAGCACTCCATCCTGTTTGGCCGCAGGCTGGTCGACGGCGCGCTGTTTCCGCTGCTGCTGCTGGGGCTGAGCTTCGTGGCGCGCGCCGCGATCGCGCGCTGGCTGCCGGTGGTCTTGCTCGAGGTGGCGGTGCCGGTGTTCATGGCCTTGGCGGCGATCCGCGTGGGGGTGAAGGTGCTGCAGGTGGCGTTCGGCGGCGCGCCCTTCGTGCGCCTGCTCGAGCACAGCATTTCCTGGGTGGCCTGGCTGGCCATGGTGCTCTGGGTCAGTGGCCTGCTGCCGCTGGTGCTGGAGGAGCTGGACCAGATCGGCTGGAAGGTGGGCGGCACCCGGCTGTCGCTGCGCACCATGATCGAGGGCACGCTCACGGCCGGCGTGGTGCTGATCATCGCGCTGTGGATCTCCTCGGCCATCGAGGCGCGGCTGCTGCGCCGGGCGACCGGCAGCGAGCTGTCGCTGCGCAAGGCGGTGAGCAACGCGACGCGCGCCCTGCTGATGTTCGTCGGCCTGCTGCTGGCGCTGACGGCGGTGGGCATAGACCTCACGGCGCTGTCGGTGCTGGGGGGCGCGATCGGGGTGGGCATCGGCTTCGGCCTGCAGAAGCTGGCGGCCAACTACGTCAGCGGCTTCGTGATCCTGGCCGAGCGCAGCATGCGCATCGGCGACAACGTGCGCGTGGACAACTTCGAGGGCCGCATCACCGACATCAAGGCGCGCTACACGCTGATCCGCTCGCTGACGGGGCGCGAGTCCATCGTGCCCAACGAGATGCTGATCACCAGCCGCGTGGAGAACCTCTCGCTGGCCGACCGCGAGGTCTGGCAGTCGACGGTGGTCTCGGTGGCCTACGGCAGCGACGTCGACCAGGTGATGGCGCTGCTGCGCGATGCCGCCTTGGCCCAGCCGCGCGTGCTGCGCGAGCCCGCGCCGAACGCCGCGCTGTCGGCCTTCGGGCCGGACGGACTGGAGTTCACGCTGGGCTACTGGATCCTGGACCCGGAGAACGGCCAGCTCAACCTGCGCTCGCTGATCAACTTGGCCATCCTGCAGGCGCTGCGCGAGCACGGCATCGAGATTCCGTTCCCGCAACGCGTGCTCCACCAGCGCGCGGGCTGAGCGCGGCAGGCGCCCTCAGTCCATGAACGAGGGCAGCCACAGGCTGAGCCAGGGAAAGGCCAGCAGCAGGGCCAGGGTGATGACCTGCACCAGCACGAACGGGCCCACGCCGCGGAAGATGCTGGCCAGCCCGACCTTGGGCAGCAAGGTGTTGAGCACGAACAGATTCATGCCCACCGGCGGCGAGACCAGGCCGATCTGTATCACCATCACGATCAGCACGCCGAACCAGACCGGATCGAAGCCCAGCGAGACCACGATGGGGAAGAACAGCGGTATGGTCAGCAGCACCATGGTCAGCTCTTCCATCACCGTGCCCAGGATCACGTAGATCAGCATCATCGCCGCGACGATCATGACCGGCGACAGGCCCAGGTGGGTGATCCATTCCTTGAGGTCGCCGGGCATGCTGGTGAAGTTCACGAAGTTGGCGAACACCGTGGCAGCGATCAGCAGCGTGAACAGCATGGCCGTGGTGCGCGCCGACTCGACCAGCACCTCGTAGAGCGAGCGCCAGCTCAGCGCGCGGCGCGCCAGCGCGAACAGGAAGGCGCCGGCCGCGCCCACGCCCGCGCCCTCGGTGGCGGTGAAGATGCCGCCGTAGATGCCGCCCAGCACCAGGATGACCAGCAGCAGCACGCCCCAGATGCCGCGCAGCGCGACCCAGCGCTCGGTCCAGGATGCCCGTTCGCCCGCCGGGGCGTGCTCGGGATCGCGCGAGGTGACGATGACGACGGCCAGCATCAGCAGTGCCGCGGTCAGCAGGCCCGGCAGCACGCCGGCGGCAAACAGCTTGCCGATGTGGGTCTCGGTCACGATGCCGTAGATCACCATGATGGTGGAGGGCGGGATCATGATGCCCAGGGTGCCGCCGGCGGCGATCACCCCGGTGGACAGCGCATCGCTGTAACCCAGCTTCTTCATCGACGGGTAGGCCACCTTGCTCATGGTCGCCGCGGTGGCGATCGAGGAGCCGCAGATGGCGCCGAAGCCGGCGCAGGCCGCGATGGTGGCGTGGGCCAGGCCGCCGCGCACATGGCCGATGAACACGTAGGCCGCGTGGAACAGCTCGTGCGCCAGGCCGGCGCGCGCCACGAAGTTGCCCATCAGGATGAACAGCGGGATCACCGACAGCGTGTAGGCGAAGCCGGTCTCGTAGACCACCTGGGCCGTGCTGGCCAGCGCCGGCTGCCAGCCGCGCGTGAGGCCAATGCCCACGATGCCGACCAGGCCCATGGCGAAGGCCAGCGGCACGCGCAGCAGCGCCAGGCCGAAGATGGCGGCGAATCCGATCAGGGCCTCGGTCACAGCGCGCCTCCCTCGGCTTCCTCGTCCTGCGCCGCGGGGCGCAGCAGCAGGCTCAGGTGCACCAGGCCGGTGACGACGCAGCAGACGCCCATGCCGTAGACGAAGGGCGCCTTGGCGATCTGCAGCTGCGCCGTGGTTTCGCCACTGGCGGCGAAGTCGGCGCCGGCGCCCCACATCAGCCAGCCCAGGGCCAGCATGACCAGCGCGCACAGCAACTGCACGGCCGCGCGCTGCAGGCGCTTGAGGCCGGCGGGCAGGTAGGCGTCCAGCGAGTCGAACACCACATGCTCGCCGCGGCGCGAGACCAGCGGCAGGGCCGAGAAGATCACGACCACCATCAGCAGTTCGGTCAGCTCCAGCGAGCCCGGGATGGAGTTGGCGAGCAGCTTGCGTCCGCCCACGTCGAAAAAGGTCAGTGCCATGATGGCGAACAGCGCGGCCGCCGAGAGCAGGCCGCAGGCGGTGTCGAGGATCTTGTTCAAGTCGGGGGTCCAGTCCAGTCGTGAAAAGAAAGACGCGGCGCTCACCGGGCGTGAGCGCCGCGTCGGGACGCAGGGATGCGCGCTTACTTCTGCAGCTTGGCGATTTCGGCGCGGTACTCGGCCAGCACCTTGGCCGCGTCCTTCAGGCCCTTGGCCTCGGCGTCCTTGACCCATTTCTGCTCGAGCGCGCTGGTCTTGGCCTTCACGTCGGCCACGAACTTGGCGTCGGCCTTGACCATCTGCACGTTGTTGGCCTGCATCAGCGCGATGCCGCGGCGGTCCACCTTGTCCCAGCCGCGGCCATAGATGCGCGCCGCGACCTCGCCCGAGATGGCGTCCACGGCCTTCTTCTCCTCGGCGCTCAGCTTGTCGTACCTGGCCGGGTTCATCATGAAGACGAAGCTGGTGTTGTACAGGCCGCCCGGGAAGAAGGTGGCGTGCTTGATGAGCTTGTCGATCTTGAACGATTCGGTGGACTCGGCGGGGAACAGCGTGCCGTCCATGACGCCGCCCGACAGCAACTCGTAGGAGTCGGTGGCGGGCTTGAGCGTCACGTTCATGCCCAGCGTCTTGGAGATCTCGTTGACCATGCCGCCGCCCACGCGGAACTTGAGGCCGCCGAGGTCCTCGACCTTGGCCACCGGCTTCTTGGTGTTGAACACGATGCCGGGCCCGTGCGTGAAGTAGGCCAGCACCTTCACGCCCTGGTGCTCCTGCGCGAACTGCGGGTGCTTCATCGCCACCTTGTTGAAGGCCACGCACATGGTTTCGGCGTTGTCGCCGAGGAAGGGCAGTTCGGCCATCTGGGGCAGCACGAAGCGGCCCGGCGTGTAGCCATGCACGGTGAACGAGATGTCGGCCAGGCCGTTCTTGACCGCGTCGTAGGTGCCCGGCGGGGCCGAGACGGCGCGCGGCAGGATGTTGCACTTCATCTTGCCCGCGGTGTTCTGCTCCAGCAGCTCGCACCACTCCTTCTGCGCCAGGCTCAGGCTGTGCGAGGGCGGCACCCAGGAGGATGCGGTCAGCACGGTCTGTGCGCCGGCCAGTCCTGCCGTCAGCGCAGCCGCGGTGGCGATCAGGGTCTTGCTTGTGCGTTTCATGAGCGGGTCTCCGGTGGGGTTTTGTTGCGCTGCCGACTGTAACGGGGGGGCCAGGCTTTCCATGTCCAGACTTACCCGAATTAACCGACTGTTCGGTCGGTTAACGAGCTGTCGTCGCCCCGACAGACCCAGCCGGGTCCGGCGTCTAAACTCAAGGCCGATGGTTCGTATAATCCCCGTAAAAAGAACGACCGTTCGATTTTTTGGGCATGTAGCAGCCTAGAATGTGACGTTTACGTCAACGTCAACTGAATCAACCCTTTTGCAACGATCCGGAGAGACAGTCATGAAAATCCTCGTCCCCGTCAAACGCGTGGTCGACTACAACGTCAAGGTGCGCGTCAAGAGCGACGGCAGCGGCGTCGACCTGGCCAACGTCAAGATGAGCATGAACCCCTTCGACGAGATTGCCGTCGAGGAGGCCGTGCGCCTCAGAGAAAAAGGCGTGGCCACCGAGGTCATCGCCGTCTCCTGCGGCGTGGCCCAGTGCCAGGAAACCCTGCGCACCGCCATGGCCATAGGTGCCGACCGCGCCATCCTGGTCGAGACGAATGAAGAACTGCAGCCCCTGGCCGTGGCCAAGCTGCTGGCGGCCCTGGTCGAGAAAGAAAAACCCGGCCTGGTGATCCTGGGCAAGCAGGCCATAGACGACGACGCCAACCAGACCGGCCAGATGCTGGCGGCTCTCGCCGAGCTGCCCCAGGCCACCTTCGCCTCCAAGGTGGAAGTGGCGGGCGACAAGCTCAGCGTCACGCGCGAGATCGACGGTGGCCTGGAAACCCTGTCCCTGTCCCTGCCCGCCGTGGTCACCACCGACCTGCGCCTGAACGAGCCGCGCTACGTGACGCTGCCCAACATCATGAAGGCCAAGAAGAAGCCGCTGGACAACGTCAAACCGGAAGAGCTCGGCGTCGATGTGACCCCGCGCCTGAAGACCCTGAAGGTCGCCGAGCCGCCCAAGCGCGGCGCCGGCATCAAGGTGCCCGACGTCGCCACCCTGGTGGACAAGCTCAAGAACGAAGCCAAGGTCATCTGAGGCAAGGAACAGGAGAAACACCATGACCGCACTCGTCATTGCCGAACACGACAACGCCACCATCAAGGGCGCCACCCTCAACACCGTCACCGCCGCGGCAGAAATCGCCAAGCTGGGCGGCGGCGAGGTCCATGTGCTGGTGGCAGGCCACAACGCAGGCTCCGCCGCCCAAGCCGCCGCAAGAATAGCCGGCGTCGCCAAGGTGATCCACGCCGACGGCGAAGCCCTGGCCCATGGCCTGGCCGAGAACATCGCCGCCCAGGTGCTGGCCCTGGCACCGGCCTACAGCCACATCCTGTTCCCGGCGACGGCCGGCGGCAAGAACGTCGCCCCGCGCGTGGCCGCCAAGCTGGACCTGGCCCAGGTCAGCGAGATCACCAAGGTGGTCAGCCCCGACAGCTTCGAGCGCCCGATCTACGCCGGCAACGCGATTGCCACCGTGCAGAGCCTGGACGCCCAGAAGCTGATCACCGTGCGCAGCACCGGCTTCGACGCCGCGGATGCCCAAGGCGGCAGCGCCGCCATCGAGACCATTGCCGCAGCCGCCGACAGCGGCAAGAGCAGCTTCGTGTCCAGCGAGATCGCCAAGAGCGAGCGCCCCGAGCTGACCGCGGCCAAGATCGTGGTCTCGGGCGGCCGGGCCCTGGGATCGGCCGAGAAGTTCAACGAAGTCATCACGCCGCTGGCCGACAAGCTGGGCGCGGCGATCGGCGCGAGCCGGGCGGCGGTGGACGCGGGCTACGCCCCCAACGACCTGCAGGTCGGCCAGACCGGCAAGATCGTGGCGCCGCAGCTGTACATCGCCTGCGGCATCTCGGGTGCGATCCAGCACCTGGCGGGCATGAAGGATTCCAAGGTGATCGTGGCGATCAACAAGGACCCGGAGGCGCCGATCTTCAGCGTCGCCGACTATGGGCTGGAGGCCGATCTGTTCCAGGCCGTGCCCGAACTGGTCAAGGCGCTGTAAGCGCCGTCAGGCGCACAAGGGCATCGTTCGCGATGCCCTTTTCTTGTCCGGGTGCTTCCGGACGACATTGGAGGAGACCGAGGATGAGCTACACCGCTCCCGTCAAGGACATGCTGTTCAACATCGAGCACCTGGCCCGCATCGACCAGGTTGCGCAGATGCCGGGTTTCGAGGAGGCCGGCCTCGAGACGGCCCAGGCCGTGCTCGAGGAATGCGCCAAGTTCAACGAGGGCGTGGTCGCGCCGCTGAACTGGGAGGGCGACCAATACCCCTCGAGCTTCCACGACGGCAAGGTCACGACCACGCCGGGCTTCAAGGAGGCCTTCCAGCAGTACGCAGCGGGCGGCTGGCAGGGCCTGCAGCACCCGGTGGACTTCGACGGCCAGGGCCTGCCCAAGACCATAGGCGCGGCCTGTGGCGAGATGCTCAATTCCGCCAACCTGAGCTTCGCCCTGTGCCCGCTGCTGACCGACGGCGCCATCGAGGCGCTGCTGACCGCGGGCAGCGAGCAGCTCAAGGCCAGCTACCTGTCCAGGATGGTTTCCGGCCAATGGACCGGCACCATGAACCTGACCGAGCCCCAGGCCGGCTCGGACCTGGCCCTGGTGCGCAGCCGCGCCGAGCCGCAGGCCGACGGCAGCTACCGTGTCTTCGGCACCAAGATCTTCATCACCTACGGCGAGCACGACCTGACCGAGAACATCGTGCACCTGGTGCTGGCGCGCGTGCAGGGCGCGCCCGAGGGCGTCAAGGGTATCAGCCTGTTCGTTTGCCCGAAGTTCCTGGTCAACGCCGACGGCACGCTGGGCGCGCGCAACGACGTGCACTGCGTGAGCATCGAGCACAAGCTCGGCATCAAGGCCAGCCCCACGGCCGTGCTGCAGTACGGCGACCATGGCGGTGCCATCGGTTATCTGGTGGGCGAGGAAAACCGCGGCCTCGAGTACATGTTCATCATGATGAACTCGGCACGCTACGCCGTCGGCGTGCAGGGCATTGCGGTGGCCGAGCGCGCCTACCAGAAGGCCGTGGGCTACGCGCGCGAGCGCGTGCAGAGCCGCCCGGTCGACGGCAGCCTGCCGGGCAGCGCGCCCATCATCCACCATCCCGACGTGCGCCGCATGCTGATGACCATGCGCGCGCTCACCGAGGGCAGCCGCGCCATGGCCAGCGTGGCCGCCGCGGCCTACGACCTGGCGCACCACCATCCCGAGCCGGCCACCCGCAAGCAGAACGCGGCCTTCTACGAATTCATGGTGCCGCTGGTCAAGGGCTTCTCCACCGAGATGAGCCTGGAAGTGACTTCCCTGGGCGTGCAGGTGCACGGCGGCATGGGCTTCATCGAGGAAACCGGCGCCGCGCAGTACTACCGCGACGCGCGCATCCTGACCATCTACGAGGGCACGACGGCGATCCAGGCCAACGACCTGGTGGGCCGCAAGACCGCGCGCGACGGCGGGCAGACGGCCCGTGCCATCGCGGCCCAGATCGAGGCCACCGAGGCCCAGCTGCTGAACAATGGCAGCGGCGAGGCCGAGGCCGTGGCGCGGCGCCTCAAGGCCGCGCGCGAGGCCTTCCTCGAGGCCGTGGACTTCGTGGTCGGCCATGTGAAGGCCGACCCCAACGCCGTGTTCGCCGGCAGCGTGCCCTACCTGATGCTGGCGGGCAACCTGGTCGCCGGCTGGCAGCTCGCGCGCGCGCTGCTGGTGGCGCAGGAGCAGGCGGCCGAGGGCCAGGACCTGGCCTTCATGAAGGCCAAGATCGTGACCGCGCGCTTCTATGCCGACCATCTGCTGACCCGCGTGCCGGGGCTGCGCGACGCCATCGTCGACGGCGCCGCGAGCGTGATGGCGCTCGCGCCCGACGGTTTCTGAACCTGCGGCGCATGGCCTGGCGGCTGTCGCCCCCTCGACAGGGGCGCGGTCGCCTGCAGCGCGAGAATTGAACGTCCTGCAAGTTCCGGAAAACACCATGTCCAAGCTGCCCCCCACGCTCGCCCGTCTGCCGTTCCCGGTGATCGGCTCGCCGCTGTTCATCATCAGCAATCCCAAGCTCGTCATCGAGCAGTGCAAGGCCGGCATCGTCGGCGCCATGCCGGCGCTCAATGCGCGCCCGGCCGCGCAGCTCGACGAGTGGCTGGCCGAGATCACCGAGACCCTGGCGGCCTGGAACCGCGACCATCCCGAGCAGCCGGCCGCGCCGTTCGCGATCAACCAGATCGTGCACAAGAGCAACGACCGCCTGGAGCACGACATGCAGGCCTGCGCCAAGTACAAGGTGCCGGTCGTCATCACCTCGCTGGGCGCGCGCGAGGACGTGAACCAGGCCGTGCACGACTGGGGCGGCGTGGTGCTGCACGACATCATCAACAACCGCTTCGCGCGCAAGGCGATCGAGAAGGGCGCCGACGGCCTGATCGCGGTGGCCGCCGGTGCCGGCGGCCATGCGGGCGTGAAGAGCCCGTTCGCGCTGGTGCAGGAGATCCGCCGGTGGTTCGACGGCCCGCTCGCCCTGTCCGGCTCGATCGCCTCGGGTGACGCCATCCTCGCGGCCCAGGCCATGGGGGCGGACTTCGCCTACATAGGCTCGGCCTTCATCGCCACGCACGAGGCGCGCGCCATCGACGCCTACAAGCAGGCCATCGTCGAGGCCGACTCCGACGAGATCGTCTACAGCAGCCTGTTCACCGGCGTGCACGGCAACTACCTCAAGGCCTCGATCCGTGCCGCGGGCCTGGACCCGGACAAGCTGCCCGAGTCCGACCCCAGCAAGATGAACTTCGGCGGCGATGCCAAGAAGGCCTGGAAGGACATCTGGGGTGCCGGCCAAGGCATAGGCGCGATCACCGAGGTGGTCAGCACGGCCGAGCTGGTGGCGCGCTTCAAGCGCGAGTACCAGGCGGCGCGCCAGCGCCTGGCGCTGTGAACCTGCGGCCCGAGACGCACGCGCGGCCGCTGGCGCCCGAGGCGACCCGGCTGTTCGCGGTGGACCTGCTGAAGGCGATCGGCTGCGTGCTGATCGTCTGGCACCACCTGGCTTTCTACGGGCCGATGTCGGACATCGCCTATCCGCTCGCGCCGGGCCTGATCGCCTGGCTGTACGACTACGGCCGCATGGCGGTGCAACTGTTCCTGGTGGCCGGGGGCTTCCTGGCGGCGGCGCAGCTCGCGCCGCAGGGCGCCGCCGCGCCGCAGCAACCCCTGCGCCTGATCCTGCGCCGCTACCTGCGCCTGGTGCTGCCGCTGGCGGCGGCGCTGGCGCTGGCCGTGGCGGCCGCTGCTGCCGTGCGTCCCTGGCTGGACCACGACTCGGTGCCGGCCGCGCCCAGCCTGGGGCAGCTGCTCGCCCATGCCCTGCTGCTGCAGGACCTGCTGGGCATGGAGGCCTTGTCGGCCGGGGTCTGGTACGTGGCGATCGACCTGCAGCTCTACGCGATGGCGGTGCTGCTGCTCGTCCTGGGGGCGGCCTGGCGCGGCGCGCTGCTGGTGCTCCTGCTGACAGCCCTGTCCCTGTTCTGGTGGAACCGCCTGCCGGCGCTGGACGTGAGCGGGCTGTATTTCTTCGGCGCTTACGGCCTGGGCATGCTGGCGTACTGGATCGCCCATTCGCGCCGGCCTCTGCAGGGTGCCCTGGCCCTGGCCGTGCTGGGCGGGGCCGCGCTGGCCCTGGATTTTCGCGCGCGCATCGCGCTGGCGCTGGCGACCGCGCTGCTGCTGGTCTGGGCCGCCACGCGGGCCACCGACCCCGGGCGCGCAGCGGCGGCCGCCTGGCGCCGGGGGGTGAGCGCGCTGGCGCGCATCTCGTACTCGGTCTTCCTGGTCCACTTCCCGGTCGGCCTGCTGGTCAACGCCCTGGTGGCGCGGGCCTGGCCGTCCCAGCCGCTGGCCAACGCGCTGGGCATGCTGGCGGCCTTCGTCCTGTCGCTGGCCGCGGGTTGGGCGCTGTACCAGGGCCTGGAGCGCCGCCGCGCCACCCTGCGTGCCGTGCTGGCTGCGCAGGCGGGGCTGCTGCTGGGCGGCATGGCGGCGCTGCTGCTGGCCGCTGACGCCTGACCCCTGCCGGCTATCCCGCCGCCTGCGCGCGTCCCGGGCTGGCGAACGCAGGGATCGGGGGCCGGCCGGCTCAAGCCCCGTCCGGGCCCTTGTGCTTGAAGGCCTGCGCGTAGCGGTAGACCATCGCGCCGCGCGAGCGCACGCCGAGCTTGCAGTAGATGGTCTTGAGGTAGGAGCGCACGGTGAACTCGCTCAGGCGCAGCCGGGCCGCGACCTGCTTGGTCAGGCAGCCCATGCAGATCAGCTGCACGATCTGCAGCTCACGGTTGGTCAGCAGCCGGCACACGTCGTCCGGCACCAGGGTGGGGTCGTGCTCGGGGGCCGACGGCGCCTCCTGCTTGACGAGCACGTAGCGGTGCCCATCGAGTTCGAAGTTCGCCAGCTCGTCGCGGGCATAGCTGAGCTTGGGCTGGCTGCCGTTGCGGGACGTGCTGATCTTGGGCAGCACGCCGTCGACGCACAGCAGGTGGCAGGTCTGGCCCGCGATGTCGATGCAGGCGACCTCGCAAGGCGCCGCAGCAGCGCCCTGCGCCACACCGGCCTTGCCTCTCGACTCGTCTGTGGCCCCGTGCTGCGCGATGCGGTCGCCAGTCATCGCCGCCACGGCCAACGACAGGACGCGCCGAGGAAGCGACGTTCGCCGCGCACGGTCGCACGGTGGCGAAGCCGGGTGTCGAGCGGTCTGTTGTTCATGGCCCCTCCCTTGCAGACGAACCGCCCGCGCATGGGCTGGCGCAAGCGAGCATGCACATGGGCATGCAACCGGGACCTTGCCTGTCGGGCAGCCAAGCGACGCGCATCCCGGGTGGTGATGCCGCCTGGCCTGGTCGCGGATTTTCAGTTTCAGCGCTCGTACACGTGCTGTCAACATTCGTTGCATATGGATGCATACGCCCGTTTGCGGGGGTGTATCCGCGGGCATTCATGTGCCTGCGCCAAGGCGTGCGCGCCACGCCGGGCTGGCCTTGGCATGGGCGCGCATCGGCCCGGCCACGCATGCGCCGGCCGGTTTGTCCCCGCGACAAGGCGGATTGCGGCGCCTGGCTCCGCTGCCTAGGCTTTGCTCTACGCACACGTGGCCCGGCCGGCTGGCCGCACCGGGCCGGCATCCCGCCGAGGCCACGCGGCTTGCGCCCACCTGGACATTCAGCGACGGAGGCATTCGATGGACGGACCTTTCGACAACGACGCAATGGACGAAATCGACGCGGCCGAGACGGACATCGACAGCCCCGAGGCCTTCGACGCCTCCGAGACCGACGACAGCCCCGGGAGCCTGGGCGACGGCTTCGACGAGGCCGGCGACGCCTGGATGGCCGAAGGCGGCGAGGGCTTCGGCGAAGGCGCCGACGACATGGCGGTGTGGGATGCCTTCGAGGAGGAGATCGCCGACGGCCTCGACGCCGCCAGCGAGGACGAGTTCCTCGGCCGGCTGCTCGGCGGCCTGGGCCGCGCGGCCGGTGTCGCGGGCCGCGGCCTGGGCGGCGCGGCCCAGGTGGCGCAGCGCGCGCGCGGCCTGGCCGGTCGCAGCTCCTCGGCGGCCACGGCCGCGGCCAGGCTGGCGCGCATGCTGGGCGCCGGCGGCGTGGCCAGCGGCCTCGACCAGATCGGCCGCGGCGCGCGCACGGCGCAGGGCATGGCCGGCCGGCTGGGCCGCGCGGCCGGCGGCGCGCAGGGCCTGTTCGCGCAGATCAGCCAGCTGATGGGCGGCGGCAACGAGTTCGACGACTTCGACGCCATGGCCGAGCTGTATGCCGAGGAGGGCGTCGACGAGGCGCTGCCCGCGGCGGTGGCGCTGGCCGCCCGCGCCGCGGCGCGGGGCCTGGGCTTGCCCAACGTGAGCCAGCTGGGCCAGGCCGGCCGGCGCGCGCTGGTGCGCGGCGTCGCGGCGGCGGCGCGCGAGCTGGTGCGGCGCCAGGGCCCGCGCGCGGTGCAGGCGCTGCCGCGGCTGGCCCATTCGGCCGCCCGCGTGGCCGCGCGCAGTGCAGGTACGCCGCAGCGCGCCGCGCAGGCGGTGCGGCGTGGACTGCCGCGCACGGCGCAGCGCGTGGCGCAAAGCCCGCGCACCCTGCGCCGCCTGGCACAGCCGGCGGGCGGCCGCCGCCCCGTGGCGCCGCTGGCGCGGCCGACCCAGCTCGGCCGCGGCCTGCCCTCGCAGCGCCTCGCGGGCCCCCGTACCTTTGAGATCGATGGACCCGTCACCCTGACGGTCAAGCCCCGTTAATCCTCCCAGGAGAGCACCATGGACCGATTCGAAGCCGATGTGATGGATGACCTGATGTCCGACGCCGCCGAAGGCCCGTCGCGTCAGGCCTTTGACGACGATGCCTATGACGAATTCGACGGGTTCGACGAATTCGACGGCGCCGACGAGGGCGACGACGAGTTCCTCGGCCGGCTGCTCGGCGGCATAGGCCGCGTGGCCGGCGGCCTGATGGGCGGCGGCGGCGAGGGTTTCGACGAGGACGAGGGCTTCGACGAGTACGACGAGTACGACAGCCCCAACGCCTGGGACGAGGGCGACGCGATCGACGCGGGCGACGAGGCCTGGGACGACGCCGACGCGATGGAGGAGGCGGTGGCCGAGGCCATGGACGCCGGCGACAGCGACGAGTTCTTCAGCCGCCTGCGCCGCATCGCCGGCGGCGCCATGCGCGGGCTGCGCAGCGTGGGCCGCGGCGTCGGCAGCGCGGCGCGCGTGATCGGCCCGCTGGCCAGCATGATCCCGCTGCCCCAGGCGCAGATGATAGGCCGCATCGCCAACGTGGCCGGCCGCCTGCTGGCCGATGGCGCCGACGAGTTCGAGGCCTTCGACGAATTCGTCGACGGGCTGGACGAGGACGGCATAGACGCCGCCGCGCCGGTGCTGGCCGGCATGGTGATCCGGCGCGCCCTGCCCACGGTGGCGCGCGCGGCGCGCCCGGTGCGCCGCGCCGCGGTGCGCAGCGTCACGCGCGCGATCCGCACCGCGGTGCGCCGCCAGGGCCCGCCGGCCGCGCGCGCCGTCGCGCGCGCGGTGCGCGCCACGCGCGCCGTCGCCCAGCGCCGCCGCCTGCCGCCGCGCCAGGCCGTGCGCGTGGTGCGCCAGGCCACGCGCCAGGTGGTGCGCCGGCCGCAGGCGGTGCAGCGCCTGGCCCGGCCGCTGGTGCCCCGGGCCAGCCGCGCCACGCCGCGCGGCCAGGCGGCCCGCGTGGTGGCCCGCACCGTGGCCCCGGTCGCGCGGCGCGCCGCCCCCGCCGCGGTGCGCGGCGCCACGAGCTGCCCGAACTGCCGCACGCGCAGCTTCACCATGCAGGGCCCGGTCACGATCACCATACGCGGCCGCTAGCCGAGCCGACCAGCAACGCCACCCGCCGAGCGCGCCATGGACGTCCGCCGTTTCCTGCAGGCCAAGCTCACCGGGCTGTCGGCCCGGCTGAGCCGGCTGGCCCGGATCGACAACGCCTTCGTGGGCCTGCGCCCCCAGGACATGCCCTACGCGCCTTCGCCGCGGCATTTCGAGGCCGCCAACGCGCGCCTGGCGAAGGCCGAGGCGGGCATCCAGCGCCGGTTCGCGCAGCTGCAGCGCGGCTGGCAGCTGCGGGCGCCGCAGCGGGTGCTGGTGGACATGGCGCTGGTCGAGCGCGAGCTCGACCGGGCGCGGCGGCTGTTCGGCATGTTCTACGAGGTGTTCGCGCAGCGCGGCACCAGCTATGGCCCGGCGCTGGCCGCCCACGACGCGATCGCCGAGGACTGCTACCAGGCCGTGCGCCAGGCCGCGCCGCGCATCTTCGACGGCCCGTTGCTCAAGCCGGTCTGCTACATGGAGCACGGCTACTCGCCGGCCACGATGCGGCGCGGCGTGCAGCTGTCGCGGCTGCTCGGCGAGCCCAACCCGTTTCCGCTGATCCGCATCCCCTGGGATCGCGACCAGCCCTGGCAGAGCGTGTTCCTGCACGAGGTGGCGCACAACCTGCAGGCCGACCTCGGCCTCTGGCAGGAGAACCGCCAGGCGGTGCTGCGCCGCGTGATGGGCAGCCGCCGCGACCCTTTCCTCGCCACGGTGTACGGACGCTGGCACAAGGAGATCTTCGCCGACCTGGCCGCCCTGCTGCTCGGCGGCCCGGCCGCGGCCTGGGGCATGGCCGATTTCCTGGCCCATCCGCAGCCGCGCACCATGACCTACCGGCCCGGTGGCGCCCACCCCACGGCCTATTTGCGCGTGTACCTGCTGGCCGAGATGATGCGGCGCATGGGCTTCACGCGCGAGGCCACGCGTCTGCTGCGCGTGTGGCAGGCGCTGTACAGCGCGCAGCGCCCGCACCGCATCCCGCCCGCGCTGATGAGCAGTGCGCCGCGCCTGGTCCCCGAGGTGGTCGACGAGATCGCGTTCCAGACCCGGCGCAACCTCGCGCAGCGCGCGCTGGCGGACATCATCCCCTTCGGCCGCGAGGACGAGGCCGCGATCCGCGAGGGTGCGGCGCGCCTGGCCGAGGGGCGGGCCACGGCGCTGGCGCCGCGCCACCTCGTGAGTGCAGCCCATTACGCGCTCGAGGCGGGGCGCGTCGCGCCTCGGCGGCTGGCGCGCTGCGTGATCGCCGAGCTGACCGCGCGCGGCGGCGCGCCGCCGCGGGCCCTGCTGTCGACCCGTGGCGCACCCGAGCGCCTGGCGCTCGCCGCCTGATTTTCCCCCTTCAACCTTTTGAGGACGCGACCATGAGCCCGACCAATGCCGCATCGAACCCGGCGCCGAACGCCAGGCCGCGCATGGACCTGGACAACCTGCTGCGGCGCGAACTGAGGATCGGCGACCCCAACGACCCGCAGCAGATCGCCCAAGCATTGTCCGAGCGCTACCAGAGCGACCTGCGCGCGCAATCCATCGAAGGCGAGGCGCGCGGCCTGCCTTTCCTGCGCACGCCGCAGTTGCGGCCCAGCGCGCCGCCGCCGCCGCAAGCGACCAACGTCGACCTCGAGCAGGCCCGTTCCGACGTGCAGTCCGACATGCATCAACTCGTCTCGCATAACCTGACCAAGGACATCCGCCCCGAACTGGAGGGCTGGCAGCAGGTGATCCACCGTGCGATCGACGATGGCGTGCAGGCCGCCCGCGCTGGGCTGGACCCGGTCAAGCGCGACGTCACCTTCGGCATGCGCCGCCAGCTCGGCGAATACGCGCGCCTGTCACGGCTGATCGGTGCGCTCACGCCGGCTTTGAATCGTCAGTTCCGCAACCTGGCGCAAAGCCTCGACGAGGTCTGCGCGGTGATGCTCGTGCTGATGGGCGAGTCGATGGCCAACCTCGGCTTCTCCGGTGGACGCTTCCTGTTGTCCACCAGCTACAGCGAGATGCAGGCGCGGCGCGACTCGGTGATCAACGCGCTGCGCCAGATCGACGGCTTGGCGGCGCAGGCCAACAACGGCAGTCTCTGGCCGCGCGGCCTGCGCGCCTATCGCACGCTGACCAGTGCGCTGGAGGCGCAGGGGCAGGGCGACCTGCGCTCGCTGCTCGGCGAAGACGAACTCGCCCGCACGATGGACGAGCTGATCCTGCTGGCGGGTGGCGGCAGCAGCGGCGGCATGCGGGCCCTCGGTGCCACGGCCTGGGCGCCGCTGAACCGGCTGACCCGCTTCGTCGACAACACCATCGCGCCGGTGGCGCCGGCGGCGTCGGAACTGGCCAACCTGCACGAGGCCTTGCAACTGTTCATCGACGGCTTGGTGCCCGCGGGCGGCTTCCGGCTGCTGCGCGTGGCGCGGCCCGCGGTGCTCAACTATGGTCTCTATGGTTCGTACCGCTTCAGCAAGGCGGAGGGACGGTTGATCGACCTCGTCAACCGCCGCGGCTCGCTGGCGCGTGAGCTCGATTGCTTCACGGATTGCAATTGCGACGACGACGCCATCCTCGGCCAGATCGTGCTCGACAAGGTGCTGTTTGACCTCGATCGGGCGATCGACTTCTACTGCGCGGGCGACGCGGACCTGGGCCTGCCAGAGACCCGCGCCTCGGCGCTGGCATTGACGCTCGATTTCGTGACCACGCCGCTACTCTGGGGCGGTGCCCATCCCGGCTACCTCGGCGGCGGCGGCCTGCCGCATGTGAACCTGATCACCGGCACCCTGTTGACCGAGCTGGCGCGCACCAACGCGCTGCTGCGGCCCACCGCGGCCGCGATCGATGCTGATTGGGATACCACGCGGCCGACCTACGACGCCAACCTCAACGGCAACCTGCCGTTTCCCGGCGGCGTGTCCGTGCGGTTCGCGCAGGCGATCCACGACGAGCTCTACCAGCAACGGGAGTCCGATCAGCAATGGCGCCCGGTGATCGACCAGATGACCGCCGGCTGCCTGCCCATCGACGACATCTTCGGCGCAAACGGCTGCCTGCGGCAAATCGTCGAGCGTCCGCTGCAGGCGATCGCCGTGGCCACCGGCGGTGCCGTGGCCGCGCTGCCGGTGGCCGTCCCGACGCCGATCCCGCGGCACTTCGAAGAGTCGCTGGAGATCATCGCCAACAAGCCCTGAAGCGGAGGCCCGTCATGAGGATCGACAAATTCGCACTGTGGGCCGCCGCGCCTGCGGTCCCCGCACCCGTGTCTTCGACGCAACGGATGGTCGAGGCCATCGACCGCGTCGCCGCTGCACTCATGCTCACGAAGAGGCCTGCGGGCTCCCCGGGCAAGACCGCATTCGACGTTTACCGTTCCCTCGGCGCGGTGCGCGACGCACTGGCTGATTCGCTCCATCCGAGCGCAGGGAACACCAACAAACAGCTGGACAAGCACAAGGCCACCGGCCCCGTGAGCAAGGTCAAGGCGTATCTGGATGCGCACCACCCCGAACTCGGCAAGGCATACGCCGAGCAGTTCGAGCACCTCACGGGCACGGGCGGCCAGGCCGATCCCGAACGCATTGCGCGGCTGGTCTACCTCAACGCGCTGGAATCTCGCTTGCTGAACGAGGTTCCCGGCGACACGCCGATCTGAACGCCGTGCCCAGGAGTCCACCATGAACTTCCAAACCACCGAAACCATCCAGCGCCTGTGGGAGACCTTCCTGCAGGAGCAGATGCAGAACCTGCCGCCCGAGCAGCGCGAGGCCCTGGGCACCCAGTTCGAGAACAAGCTCGGAGAACTGCTGCAAAAGGCCGGCGGCGACAGCGAGGGCGCCTTTTTCGACCTCATCGGTCTGGGGCCGCAGGGGCAGGGTGGATTCGACAAGGTCGGCTACCCCTACATCAGCCCCGATTTCGACGACTCCATCGTCCCCAGCCAGCTGCATGCCGCGGCCGAGCTCTACTACATCTACCAGCACGAGCGCATGAAGATCTTCGAGGTGGTCGAGACGCTGCTGCGCCTGTTCCGCCTGGGCAAGATGCGCATACAGCGCGGGCCCGGCGCGCGCGGCCTCTACCTGCTCGAGAAATGGCGGCCGCTGCGCTACGGCAAGAGCGACCGCATGGTGGCCTACCGCCGCGCCTTCAACTACGGCACCGCGCAGGCGCCGGCCGGGGCGGTGGTCAACCGCAACTTCCATCGCCAGATGCTGGGCTTCATGGTGGCGGTGGGGCAGTACTTCCGCGACCTGCTGATCGGCGAGGTGATCCGCGGCGGCCAGCTGATAGACCAGCGGCCCTTCGGCAGCGTGGGCACCATACAGCGCATCGGCCTGGACCTGCGCTACGCGCTGGACCGCTCGACCTACGGCAATGTGTTCGCCCTCGCGATGGAGACCGGCCACTACCTGGTCGAGGTGCTCAAGCTGCTCGACGCGCCCGACATCAAGAAGGCCTTCGACGCCAACACCAAGTGGGACGTGGTGGAAATCGTCTCCAACCGCTACCTGGGCGGCGTCGCCGAGCCTTCGCAGCGCGCCAAGATGGCCGAGAGCGGCCGCCGCATGCTGCAGTTCATCGCCGACAACGATTTCAAGACCGCGGTCGATCCCATCCTGTTCCAGAGCGTGGTGCGGCCCATGGGCGCCCATGCCGAGGCCTGGGTCGCGGCCTACCGCATGACGCCCGAAGGCCGCGGCTTCCCCGGCGTGACGCCGGCGCTGCAAAGCGTGCTCGGCGTGCCGCAGGCGGCCTGAGGTGCGGGCGATGGCGCGCGGCGACGATTGGGACGGGCTCGACGACGGCGTCGACGCGGCCATCATCCGCAGGCCGCATGCGCGCGTGATCGAGCAGGTGGCGCGGCAGGTGCAGCGCTGGTTCCCGGGCCGAGGCGTGGGTGTCCATGTCGAGGGGCGCCGCCGCGAGCGCGGCCGGCCGGGCGCGCTGGCGCGCTGGCCCGACATCCAGTTCGTCCACCCTGTGCGGCACCGCGCCACGCACATCGAAGTCGACACCACCCACAGAGGCATGAACCAGCATATCCGCGACCATCTCGCGCACAACCGCCAGCGCCGCGGCGTGTTCCTGCGCATCGACCCCGTGTCCGGCGCCATTGTGCGCAAGATCGTCTTTGCGGCCGGCGCCAGCCAGCCGATGCTGGATCAGCGGGGCACGCCTGCCGCTCCGCTGCGTCTGAACAGGGACGACGTGTTCGACGCCTGGGACGCCTGGGACGACTGACCATGGGCGCCAGCGACCTGCGCGTCACCGTCGACAGCGCCAAGCTGCGCTGCGTGCTCGACCCCGCGCTGGCGCTCGGCCACGCGCTGGGGCCGCGGCTGGCGCTGGGGCTCACGCGCGTGTTCGAGACCTGGCTCACGCGTTCGTTCTGGCAGGTGCTGGATTCAAGCGAGCTGCTGCCGCACCGCGCCGCCGAACCGGGCCAGGCCGGCCAGGCGCCGGACGCCTCGGCGCTGGGCGAGTGGATCGCGCTGCGCGAAGCCACCGACGCCGGCTCCTGGCTGCTGCGCTGGGTGGGCGACTGCCTGGCCGAGTCGCAGCTGCGCAGCGCCGGTGACGAGTCGGTGGTCGAGCGCTTCGAGTGGCTGGCGCAGGCGCTGCAGGAGCGCGACGAGGCCGCCGGCCGCAGCGAAGCCTGGTGCGTGGGCTTGGACCCGCTGGCCGGGGCGCTGGACGCGCTGGCGCTGTCGGCGACGCTGGAGGGCGCTCTGATCCTCTGTCCGCTGCCCGTGGGCGGCGCCGCGCCCGGCCCGGTGCAGGCACTGGCCCGGCTGGGCCTGGCGGCCGAGTCGGTGGATGGCGATGCCGCCAGCCTGTTCGCCGCCGAACGCGTGTTGGTGCGCGAGGCGCTGGCCGGCGCCGGCCTCGCGGCGCTGCTGCAGCCGCTGGGCCGGCTGGCGGCGGTGCATGTGCTCGCGCTGCCGGGCGAGGCTGCGGGCGACGAGTCCGCCGACCCATGGCTGCACGCGCGCGCCTGGTGGTACCCCGTCTGAGCCTGGAAACGACCGTTGACCGCTCATCTCTCGCCTGAAGGAGCGCAAGCATGGCGTCCCATGTCCCCGCACCCGAGCCGCGCGGCCCGCGCGTCAACCGCGACGAGCTGGTCGCCGTGACCGTGCAGGGCCAGATCGCCCACCCGGTGGGCCGCGCCTCGCCCTACCGCATAGGCTACGACGGCGTGCCGCGCGTGCTGCCCGGCACGGGCGGCATCGTGCTCAACCGCCGCATCGGCGACCTCTGCGTGGGCCTGGCCGGCGACCACATCGAGCCCGGCGTGGCCCTGCACAACAACCAGCGCGAGGTGATCGGCCCGCGCGACGGCCCCAACAATGCGCTGCTCACCTACGCCTGCGTCGGCAACCGAGCGCGCGTGATCACCGGACCGGCGCGCGGCCAGCAGGGGCTGGTGACCGGCAAGCACGGCGGCGTCAACCATGTGCTGGTGGACTTCCCGAGCGCGGTGCTGGCGCGGCTGCAGATCGGCGACCGCATCCAGATCGTCGCCTGCGGCCTGGGCCTCAGGCTGACCGGGCATCCGCGCATCGAGGTGCTCAACTGCGCGCCGGCCCTGCTGGCGCGCTGGGGCCTGGGCGAGCGCGAAGGCCGGCTGCTGGTCCCGGTGACCCACCTGGTGCCGGCGCGCATCATGGGCTCGGGCCTGGGCAAGAGCACGGCCTGGCGCGGGGACTACGACATCCAGCTCGGCGACCGCGCGACGCGCCTGCGCTATCGGCTGGGCAGCCTGCGCTTCGGCGACCTGGTGGCGATCAGCGACGCCGACAACCGGCACGGCCCGCGCTACCGCCAGGGCCGGGTCACGATCGGCGTCATCGTGCATGGCGACAGCACGGTCGCCGGCCACGGTCCCGGCGTGACGCCCCTGCTCACCGGCCCGGCCGCGCTGCTGCAGCCGGTGCACGCCCCGGCTGCCAACCTGGCCGAGATCTTCGGCATCAGGCGCGCCGTGGCACCGCGCGAACAGGCGACGCTGGCCGAGCGCGATCGCCGCCAGCGCTGCGTGCCGGGCCACGCGCCGCCCAGGCTGGCTTTTGCGACCGGCAGCGCCGGCGAGGCCGACTGATACGGCCCGGGGTTCAGCTGACCGCGTCGGCCGGTTGGCGCTGCAGCATGGCCAGGGTGTTGGCGATGGTCTTGCGCAGCTCGCGGCGGTCGCAGATGAAGTCGATCGCGCCCTTTTGCTGCAGGAACTCGGCGCGCTGGAAGCCGTCGGGCAGGGTCACGCGCACCGTCGACTCGATCACGCGCGGGCCGGCAAAGCCGATCAGCGCCTTGGGCTCGGCGATCACCACGTCGCCGACGAAGGCGAAGCCCGCGCTCACGCCGCCCATGGTCGGATCGGTCAGCACGCTGATGTAGGGCAGGCCCTTCTTGGCCAGGCGCGTCAGCGCGGCATTGGTCTTGGCCATCTGCATCAGCGACAGCAGGCCCTCCTGCATGCGCGCGCCGCCGGTGGCCGTGAAGCAGACGAAGGGCACCTTCTGCTCGATCGCGGCCTCGACGCCGCGCACGAAGCGCTCGCCGACCACCGATCCCATGCTGCCGCCCATGAAGTCGAACTCGAAGCAGGCCGCCACCAGGTTGATGCTGTGCACCGCGCCGCCCATGACGACCAGGGCGTCGGTCTCGCCGGTGTTCTCCAGCGCCTCCTTGAGGCGCTCGGGGTACTTGCGGCTGTCCTTGAACTTCAGCGCGTCGACCGGGATGACCTCCTGGCCGATCTCGTAGCGCCCTTCGCCGTCGAGGAAGGCGTTGAGCCGCGCGCGCGCGCCGATGCGGTGGTGGTGGTTGCAGCTCGGGCAGACGTTCTGGTTCTGTTCCAGGTCGGTCTTGTAGAGCACGGTGTCGCAGCTCGGGCACTTGATCCACAGCCCCTCGGGGATGCTGCGGCGCTCGGTGGGGTTGGTCTGCTGGATTTTGGGGGGCAGCAGCTTCTCAAGCCAGCTCATGGGTCAGTCCTCAACGATGGGGGTGGATGATACGTCCAGCGCCTGGCGGATGCCGCGCAGGAAGTCCGCGGCGGCGGGCACCACCTGGGCGCGCGGCTGCGCCTCGATCAGCTGGATCAGGCGGCTGCCGATCACCACGGCGTCGGCGACCCGGCCTATGGCCCGGGCCGTGGCCGCGTCGCGGATGCCGAAGCCCACGCCGACCGGCACGCTGACATGGCGGCGGATGCGCGGCAGCATGGCCTCGACCTCGGCGGTGTTGAGCGCGCCGGAACCGGTCACGCCCTTGAGCGAGACATAGTAGACATAGCCGCTGGCGACCCGGGCCACCTGCTCCATGCGCTGGTCGGTCGAGGTCGGCGCGAGCAGGAAGATCAGGTCCATGCCGTGCGTGCGCAGCTTGGCCGCGAACTCCTCGCATTCCTCGGGCGGGTAGTCGACGACCAGCACGCCGTCCACGCCGGCCGCGGCGGCGTCGCGGATGAAGGCGTCGGCGCCGTGCAGCTGGTCGTAGCGCTCGACCGGGTTGGCGTAGCCCATCAGCACCACCGGGGTGCTGCTGTCGCGCTCGCGGAAGGCGCGCACCATGGCCAGCACCTGGACCATGCCTATGCCCAGGGCCAGGGCCTGCTCGCCGGCCTTCTGGATCACCGGGCCGTCGGCCGAGGGGTCGGAGAAGGGCACGCCGAGCTCGATCACGTCGGCCCCGGCCGCGACCATGCCCAGCATCAGCTCGGGCGTGATGTCGGCAAATGGAAAGCCAGCCGTCACGTAGGGGATCAGCGCCTTGCGCCCTTGCGCCTTCAGCCGCGCAAACGTTTCTGTCATGCGGCTCATGCCTTGGCTCCCTTGACCGACAGGCCGCGCATCGAGGGCCGGTCGTAGAAATCGACGCCGGCCAGGTCGGCCACCGTGCCTATGTCCTTGTCGCCTCGGCCCGAGAGGTTGACCAGGATGGACTGGTCGGTCCGCATGGTCTTGGCCAGCTTCATGGCGTAGGCAATGGCGTGGCTGGACTCGAGCGCGGGGATGATGCCCTCGGTACGGCAGAGGTAGTGGAAGGCCTCCAGCGCCTCGCGGTCGGTGATGCCCACGTACTCGGCGCGGCCGATGTCCTTGAGGAAGGCGTGCTCGGGGCCGACGCCGGGGTAGTCCAGGCCGGCGCTGACGCTGTGCGTCTCGGTGATCTGGCCGTTGGCGTCCTGCAGCACATAAGTGCGGTTGCCGTGCAGCACACCGGCGCTGCCGCGCTGCAGCGAGGCAGCGTGCTTGGCCGTGTCCAGGCCTTCACCCGCTGCCTCGACGCCGATCAGGCGCGTGTTTTCGTAGGGGATGTAGGGATGGAAGATGCCCATGGCATTGCTGCCGCCGCCCACGCAGGCGACCACCGCGTCGGGCTGCTGCGCCGCAATGCCTTGACGCGCCAGCATCTCGGGCATCTGGGTCAGGCATTCCTCGCCGATCACGCGCTGGAAGTCGCGCACCATCATGGGGTAGGGGTGCGGGCCGGCCACGGTGCCTATGATGTAGAAGGTGTTGTCCACGTTGGCGACCCAGTCGCGCAGCGCCTCGTTGAGCGCGTCCTTGAGCGTCTTGCTGCCCGATTCCACCGGCACCACGGTGGCGCCCAGCAGGTTCATGCGGTAGACGTTGGGGCTCTGGCGCTTGACGTCCTCGCTGCCCATGTAGACCACGCATTCCAGGCCGTAGCGCGCGCAGATGGTGGCGGTGGCCACGCCGTGCTGGCCCGCGCCGGTCTCGGCGATGATGCGGGGCTTGCCCATGCGGCGGGCCAGCATGGCCTGGCCTATGGTGTTGTTGACCTTGTGCGCACCGGTGTGGTTGAGGTCCTCGCGCTTGAGGTAGATCTGCGCGCCACCCTGCTCGCGGCTCATGCGCGCGGCGTGGTAGACGGGCGAGGGGCGGCCGACGAAGTGGGCGAGCTCGTAGCGGAACTCGGCCAGGAACTCGGGGTCTTGCTGGTACTTGGCGTAGGCCTCGCGCAGCTCGCTGATGGCGTAGGTCAGCGTCTCGCTGACGAAGCTGCCGCCGTAAATCCCGAAATGGCCCGTGGCGTCGGGCTGATGGTATTCGAACATGATGTGCCTTCAGGCAATTTGCTCGTCGGCGGCACGCACGGCCGCCACGAAGCGATGGATCTTTTCCGGGTCCTTGATGCCCTTGAGGGTTCCCCCTCCCGCAGCACTCACCTCGACGCCGGAGCTCACGTCAACGGCCAGCGACAGCCCGCGCGGCCGCAGCTGCAGGATGCCATCGGTCACGTTTGCAGGCGTGAGCCCACCAGACAAAACGAGGTGAGAGGCGACGCTTGGAGGCAGGAGTGACCAATCGAATGCTTTTCCGCCGCCGCCGTATCCCTCGACATGGGCGTCGAGCAGGATGGCCAGGGCACTGGGGTGATCCGCCGCGAATTTTAGCAAGTCGAAATCAAAGGGGTGGTGCAGCGGGATGCGGGCCGCGCGCAGCCAGGGCCGTCCGCAGGCCTGGCCGATCTGCTCGCATTGCGCCGGCGTCTCGTCGCCGTGGAACTGCAGGATGGCGCCCGGCACCTCGCGGCAGGCGGCCTGCACCGTGGCCAGGTCGGCGTTGACGAACAGCAGCACCGGCGTGACGAAGGGCGGCAGGCGGCGCGCCAGCGCGGCGGCACGCGCGGGCGCGACATGGCGCGGGCTCTTGGCGTACATCACGAAGCCGACCGCGTCGGCCCCTGCGGCCACGGCCGTGTCCAGGTCCTGCTCGCGCGTGATGCCGCAGATCTTGATCCTGGTGCGGGCAGATGGGTTCGAGGTCGGCGGGGAGGGGCTCATGGAAGCCCATCATACGCAGCCGTGCGCTGCGGCAGGCCCCAATGGTCTTCGTAGACCGGGCCGAGGAAGTACAGTCCGTCGGGCGCGAAGGTCGGCGCCGCCACGTCGCGCCGGCGCGCGAGCAGCACCTCGCGCATCCAGCCGGGCGGCTGCAGGCCCTGGCCGACCGCGACCAGGCAGCCCATGAAGTTGCGGATCATGTGGTGCAGGAAGGCGTCGGCCTCGAAGTCGAAGCGCCAGTAGGCACCGCGCCGCGCGATCGCGATGCGCTTCATGGTCTTGACCGGGGTCAGGGCCTGGCAGGCGCTGGCGCGGAAGCTGCTGAAGTCGTGTTCGCCGAGCAGGTGGTCCGCGGCCTCGCGCATCGCCGCTTCGTCGAGCGGTCGGAACACCCAGCCCACGCGGCCGGCCTCGATGCTGGGCCGCACCGGCGACTCCAGCAACACATAGGCGTAGCGCCGGGCCACGGCGCTGGCGCGAGCGTGGAAACTGTCGGGCACGGGCTGGGCCCACTGCACGGCGATGTCGGGCGGCAGGAAGCGGTTGGTGCCGCGCACCCAGGAGAAGGGCTCGCGTTGCAGCTCGGTGTCGAAGTGCACCACCTGCATCAGGCCATGCACGCCGGCGTCGGTGCGTCCCGCGCACAGCGTGCCGATCGGCACCGTGCTGAACTGCGCCAGTGCCTGTTCCAGCTGGTCCTGCACGGTCTGGCCGGAAGGCTGGCTTTGCCAGCCCTGGTAGGCCTGGCCGTTGTAGCTGACGCCCAGGGCCAGTCTCACAGGGGGCCGGGCAGGGACAGGCGGATGGGCAAGCTCGTCGGTCCTCAGGCCAGCTCGGCCAGGAAGCGCTCGGCGCGCGACTTCAGGGAGCCCGAGGCCTCGGCCACGACTTCCTTGACCAGGGTCCGTGCGCCGTCGGTGTCGCCGATGGCGTGGAATTCCTGAGCCAGGGCCAGCTTGGTCGCCAGCGGATCGTCCTCGCTGGCCTCGGTCGCGGCGTCGGGCACGGCGGGCGGCAGGTCCAGCGAAAGGGTGTCCAGATCGAACTCGATCATGTTCGAGGCCGGGCCGGGCGCAGCGGCCTTGGCCACCGGCGCGATGGGCTCGTTCGGCGACTGGGTGCTGGCGAAGTCGAGGTTCAGGTCCAGGTCCACCGGCAGGCTGGCCGGGGCGGACGCGGCGATGGCCTGCGGCATGGTGTCGGGCGTGGGCACGGCGTTCGTCCGCTCGGAGGCGGCGCGCGCCTTGGTGCCGGGCTGGCCGCCGGGCTGGTAGAGCGCGTTGCCGGGATCGAGTTCACGCCCGAGCTCGCAGATGCGCTGCCATTCGGGGCCGCTGCCCGAGGTCAGCTGATGGGTCTCGATGGCCAGGGCCTCGAAAGCCTTGGGATCGCGCCGCTTGGCGTGGATCTCGAGCAGCTTGGCGTGCAGGGGAACGCGGGTCGGGTCGGCGCGCATGGCCTCGCGCAGGATTTCCTCGGCCTGCAGGTCGCGCCCGTAGGCCAGGTACACGTCGGCCTCGGCCACCGGGTCCACGTCGGCGGCGGCGTCGAGCTGGCTGGGCGAGTACATCATGGACGAGCTGCCCCGCACGCTGGCTTCCCGGGTGTCGACCTGCTGGCCGCCGCTGCCGCCGAAGAAGGAGTCGGCCGGTTGCCGGCTCTCGAAGAAGGAGCTGTCCACCGAGGCGGATTTCCTGCGTTGCCGCATGCGGTACAGGCCCAGGCCCGCGAGCAGGGCGACCAGACCGCCTGCCGCCGCCGGCACCAGTGGGTTCTCGAGCAGGGTATCGAGGAAAGAGGGCTCGGGCGGCAGGGCCGGGGG
>SCMQ01000040.1 GCA_005503335.1 Comamonadaceae bacterium 2FH | reverse complement strand
TGGTAGTATATTTCTGATTAGGTGGTTAGATCTAATTTTTTTTTAATGTACGGGCGATGAGTTGTGTATAAGATAACCGTAATAGATCCAGTCCTCGTTGTTGCGCGGCAGCGCGCGCCACGAGGCGGCGAGGGCGGCCAAGCCCTTGCGTACCAGGGCGAGGACCAGGATGAAGAGGATGATCCACATGGCTTTCTCCTTGAATAGCACGGTTGTGCTAAATTTGGGCGAGCAACTGGCCTGCGACCAAGGTCGTGGTTCAGGCCTGGTAGCTCTGGGCGAGGCGCTGCCAGCTGGCCAGCGCGCGCTCGCCGGCGCGCGGCTCGCGCAGAAAGCGCGCGTCGTGCAGCAGGCCGATGGCGATGCCGCTGAGCTCGCTCACCAGCTGGGCGGGGTCGGTGTCGGGCTTGAGGTGGCCGGCCTCCACGGCCTGGGCCACGGTGCGGCGCAGCGCGGCGCGCCAGCGCTGCACCTCCTGCAGCAGCAGTTCGCGCAGCTCGCCGTCGCGGTCGTCGAACTCGAAGGCGCCGGCCGTGTAGATGCAGCCGCTGTGGGCCTCGACGTCGCGCATGCGCTGGATCCAGCGCCGCACGATCTGGTCCAGCCGCGGCAGGCCCTTGGGCGCCTGCATGGCGGGCACGAAGACCTCGGCCAGGAAGCGGTGGCCGAACTCCTCGATCACCGCTTTCTGCAGCGCCTCGCGCGAGCCCACGCGCGAGAACACGCCGCTCTTGGAAAGGCCCACGCGGTCCGCCACGGCCTGCAGCGTGATCGCCTCCAGCCCCTCGGCGGCGGCCAGGTCCAGCGCGGCGCCGACGATGGCGGCGCGCGTCAGCTCGCTTTTCTGGGTCTTCGCGTCCATGCGGCAATATTAGCACGTATGTGCGAAATTGCAAATCGAGCTCAACCCAGCCGGAACAGGCTGAGCTCCACCCGGTCCGGATGGCGCACCCCGGTGCCTACGAACAGGCTTTCGGTCAGCCAGGCCAGGGAGGGATGGGAGACCTCGAAGCTGGGCACGCAGCGGAAGTAGACGGCCGCCGGGTCGACCGGCTCGCCGCGCACCAGGCGCGCGATGTCCCCGGCCGAGCCGCGGCGCAGGGCGCGGTTGCGCACGTAGACGCGCGCGCCGCCCTCGAGCTCGAGCAGGTAGCGCGCGTCGAGCTCGGCCAGGGTGTCGGACACCACGATCTGGAAGTCGGCCCCGCCGGGCAGCACGCGGCCGCGCAGGCGGCCCGTCACGCTGCCGCCCGTGATCGGGATGATGCGCCGCAGGCCGCGGCTGTTGGCGCCCCTGACCTGGCCGGCCTCGACCGGGGCGGCGACGAGCACCGTGAGGTCGGCCACATGTTCGAGCGCGGGGGCGGGCAGGGTCATGGGGCGGGTATGGATATGGGATGGGGGACATGCTAACGCTGCCGGGGCGGGACCCCGCCATGTGCAGCGGTCGGCCAGGAACGACCCCATGGTTTCGAGGCCTTCTTGCCGCGCCGCCCGGCGGCGCTGCTAAGATGGCGCATGGTATCGGGAGAGTCTGCCCGCGCATGAACCCAGGTTCGGCGCAGGGGCAGCGCCGAAGGAGCAACCGCCCCGGAATCTCTCAGGCCCAAGGACCGGTACCTGCATTTTTACTCTGAAGAGCTGCCGAGTCCGTCACTCGCAGCACCGAAGGAGCAAGCGCCAAGCCCGCCGGGCGGCCGCGTGAATCTCTCAGGTCCAGCAACAGAGGGGGCGTCCGCCACGCAGCTTGCGTGCGGGCCCAACCCGACGTTTGCTGAAAGACCTAGCTCATGAAATCGATCGCTGTCATCGGCGGTGGCATCACCGGCGTCACCACGGCCTATGCGCTCGCGCGCCGCGGCTTTGCCGTCACCCTGTTCGAGAAGCACCGCTACGCGGCCATGGAGACCTCGTTCGCCAACGGCGGCCAGCTCTCGGCCTCCAACGCCGAGGTCTGGACCCACTGGTCCACCATCCTCAAGGGCATGAAGTGGATGCTCAAGAGCGACGCCCCGCTGCTGGTCAACCCGCGTCCGAGCTGGCACAAGATCTCCTGGTTCCTGGAGTTCATGGCCGCCATCCCCGACTACCGCAAGAACACCGTGGAGACCGCGCGCCTGGCCATCGCCGCGCGCGAGCACCTGTTCGGCTGGGCCCAGGCCGAGGGCGTGGACTTCGACCTGCGCAAGGAGGGCATCCTGCACATCTACCGCGACAAGGCCGGCTTCGACCACGCGGCCCAGGTCACGCAGCTGCTGGCCGAGGGTGGCCTCGAGCGCCGCGCGGTGACGCCGGCCGAGATGCGCGCCATCGAGCCCACGCTGGCCGGGACCTACTACGGCGGCTTCTACACCGAGAGCGACGCCACCGGCGACATCCACAAGTTCACGCAGGGCATGGCCGCGGCCATAGCCCGCCTGGGCGTGCGCGGCCGCTATGGCGAGGACGTGGTCGCGCTGCGCAGCGACGGCCGCAGCGCCAGTGTCACGGTGCGCGCCGGGCAGGGCGAGGAGACGCTGCGCTTCGACGGCCTGGTGGTCTGCGCCGGCGTGGCCAGCCGCGCCTTCGCGGCGCAGCTGGGCGACCGAGTCAACATCTACCCGGTCAAGGGCTACTCGATCACGGTGAACCTCGACGACGCGCAGAGCCAGGCCGCCGCGCCCACGGTCAGCCTGCTCGACGACGCCACCAAGCTGGTGACCAGCCGCCTGGGCGTGGACCGTTTCCGCGTTGCGGGCACGGCCGAGTTCAACGGCTACAACAAGGACATACGCGCCGACCGCATCCGCCCCCTGGTCGACTGGGTGCAGCAATGCTTCCCTGGCGTGAGCACGCGCAGCGTCGTGCCCTGGGCCGGCCTGCGGCCCATGATGCCCAACATGATGCCGCGCGTGGGCCGCGGCCGCTCGGCCAACGTGTTCTACAACACCGGCCATGGCCACCTGGGCTGGACCCTGTCGGCCGTCACCGCCGACATGGTGGGCGGCGTGGTCGAGCAGGCCCTGGGCAGCACCCCGCGCATTGCCCTGGGAACAGCTTACGCATAAGCGCGGCGAGGGTGAGGCGCGCTGCGCTCAGCCGCCGTGCGCCCAGCCCCAGAGGTCCTTGGGGTCGGCCATGGCCGGCACCAGGGACAGCAGGCGGCCGAGCTCATGCTCGCGCGCCAGGCGCTCGAGCGTGCGCAGGGCCGAGAAGTCCTCCAGCGCGAAGCCGACCGAGTCGAACACCGTGACCTGGTCGGGGTGCGTGCGGCCCGGCGCCTGGCCGGCCAGCACGCGCCAGAGCTCGGTGACCTCGAAGTCGTGCGGCATGTGCTGGATCTCGCCCTCGAGACGGCTCTGCGGCGCGTATTCGACGAACACATGGGCGTGCTGCAGGATGCGCGGGTCCAGCTCGGTCTTGCCGGGGCAGTCGCCGCCCAGGGCGTTGAGGTGCATGCCGGGCGCGATCAGGCCCGCCGCCAGGATGGCGGCATGCGACTTGTCGGCCGTGGCCGTGGTGACGATGTCGCTGCCCTGCACCGCCTCGGCCGTGCTCGCGCAGGGCTCGATGCTGAGGCGCCCCGCGTCCACGTAGGGCTGCAGGTTGCGCAGCAGCTTGGCCGTGGCGCGCCGGTCGGTGTCGTACACGCGCAGCCGGCGCACGCCGACCAGGCTCATGAAGGCCAGGGCCTGGAACTCGGCCTGCGCGCCGTTGCCGATCAAGGCCATGGTGCGCGCGTCGGGCCGCGCCAGCACCTGCGCCGCCAGGGCCGAGGTGGCGGCGGTGCGCAGGGCCGTGGTCAGCGTGAGCTCGGATAGCAGCAGCGGCGCGCCCGTGGCCATGTCGGACAGCACGCCGAAGGCCATCACCGTGGGCAGGCCCAGCGCGGGGTTGCCGGGGTGGCCGTTGACGTACTTGAAGGCATGGCGCTCGCCGTCGGCCACCGGCATCAGCTCGATCACGCCCTGGCGGCAGTGGCTGGCGCAGCGCGGGATCTTGTCGAACTGCTCCCAGCGCAGGAAATCCTCGCGCAGCGCGGCGGCGATCTCGCGCAGCAGGGCTTCCGGGCCAAGGCGGCGCAGCAGCTGGCGCAGGTCGTCGGCGTCGAGATGGCGGGTCAGCATGGCGGCCTCCTTGGCAGGTGGCGCCGCCCCGCCGAGCTTGGCCGGGGGCGCCCCTTGCGGGAACAGAGACAAGCATAGTCAAGGGCGATGACAGGCAAAAGCCGAGAAACTGCTGCGTTCTGCCAGCTTCGGGTGCAAAATGCCAGCCATGGCTGACGAAACGATCCATCTGGACGACACCGACCGGCAACTGATCGCCTTGCTGCGCGACGACGCGCGCATGAGCCTGTCGGCCCTGGCCGAGCGGCTCAAGGTCTCGCGCGGCACGGTGCAGAACCGCCTGGCCCGGCTGGAGAAGGGCGGCATCGTCACCGGCTACACCGTGCGCCTGAAACCCGCCGCCCAGCCGCACCGCATACGTGCCTGGACCACCATCGCGGTCGAGGGCACCAGCGCGCCCAGCGTGATCCAGGCCCTGCGCGGCGAGCCGGCGGTGGACAGCCTGCATTCGACCAACGGCCGCTGGGACGTGGTGGCCGAGATCAGCGCCGACAGCCTGGAAGCCTTCGACCGCGTGCTGACCCGCATCCGCCAGATCAAGGGCATTGTCAACACCGAGACCAACCTGCTGCTGTCGACCTACAAGGTCTGAGCCCGCGACTACCGCTGTCGCGTAGGCGAAAGCCGGGGATGCGCGCACGGCGCGACGCTGCTACGCTGGCGCGCATGAGCCCGACCGCCGCCCCTCCCTACGTTCCGCAGATCCGCCTCTACCAGAACTGGCTGCGCGACAAGCGCGGCCTGAGCTTCGCGAGCTACGGCGAGCTCTGGCGCTGGTCCACCACCGAGCTCGACGCCTTCTGGCAAAGCATCTGGGACTACTTCGACCTGCGCTCGCCCACGCCGCACAGCGCCGTGCTCGTGAAGAACGTGATGCCCGGGGCGGTCTGGTTCCCCGGCGCGCAGCTCAACTACGCGCAGCAGGTGTTCCGCCATGTGGCGCCGGCCCAGGCCGCGGGCTTTCCGGCCATCGTGAGCCGCAACGAGCTGGGTACGGCGCACGAGCTGTCCTGGCCCGAGCTCAGGCGCCAGGTCGCTTCGCTGGCCCTGCACCTCAGGGCCCAGGGCCTGCAGCCGGGCGACCGGGTCGCCGCCTACCTGCCCAACATCCCCGAGGCCATGGTGGCCTTCCTCGCCACCGTGAGCCTGGGCGGCGTGTGGAGCATCTGCGCGCCCGACATGGGGGCCCAGGCCGTGCTCGACCGCTTCCGCCAGATCGAACCCAAGGTGCTGATCGCCTGCGACGGCGTGCGCTACGGCGGGCGCGACCACGACCGCATGGCCGTGGTGGACGAGCTGCGCCAGGCCCTGCCCACGCTTGAGCACCTGATCCTGCACGACAACCTGGGCACGGCCGACCTCACGGCCAACGAGTTCGCCATGGCGCCGCGCCTGTCGCGCCTCACGGCGCGCCACGACGCGCAGACCGAGGCCTTCGAGCCGCTCGCTCTGCCCTTCGACCACCCGCTGTGGATCGTCTACTCGAGCGGCACCACGGGCCTGCCCAAGCCCATCGTGCACGGCCATGGCGGCACTGTGCTGGTGGCCCTGGCGCTCAAGACCCTGCACAACGACGTGGGCTGCAGCTACGCGCCCAACAGCTGGGGCGAGCGCTTCCACTGGTACAGCTCCACCGGCTGGGTGATGTGGAACGCCCAGCTCTCGGGCCTGCTCAACGGCACGACCTGCGTGCTCTACGACGGCAACCCCGGCGGCAGCAAGGACAACCCGGACTGGGGCCTGCTGTGGCGCTTCGCGGCCGAGACCGGCGTGAGCTACTTCGGCGCCGGCGCGGCCTTCTATGCCAACTGCCTCAAGGCCGGTGTCGAGCTTTCGCGCTGCGGCGACCTCTCGCGCATACGCGCGCTCGGCAGCACCGGCTCGCCGCTGTCGCCCGAGGCTCAGGCCTGGGGGAGCGAGCAGTTCGCGCGCATCGCTGGGAGCGAGGCCCAGAAGGACATCTGGTGGTGCAATATTTCCGGGGGTACGGACTTCGCCGGCGCCTTCATCGGCGGCCACCGCGAGCTGCCGCAGCAGCCCGGCGTCATGCAGTGCCGCCTGCTGGGCTGCGCCGTCGAGGCCTGGAACGAGCGCGGCGAGCCGGTGCTGGGCGAGGTCGGCGAGCTGGTCTGCACCCAGCCCATTCCCTCGATGCCGCTTTACTTCTGGGGCGACCAGGACCACGCGCGCTACCTGGCGAGCTATTTCGAGTCCTACCCGCCCGGCCACGGCCGCAAGCCCGGCGGCGGCGACCTCGGCCCCGAGGCCGGCAGCGTCTGGCGCCATGGCGACTGGCTGCGCATAGGCAGCAAGGAGCAAGGCGGCGAGGGCTGCGTGATCTACGGCCGCAGCGACGCCACCATCAACCGCCACGGCCTGCGCATGGGCACCAGCGAGCTCTACAGCGCGGTCGAGGCCCTGCCCGAGGTGCTGGACAGCCTGGTGGTGGACCTCGAATACCTGGGCCGCGAGAGCTACATGCCGCTGTTCGTGGTGCTGCGCGAAGGCCTGGTACTCGACGATGGGCTCATGCGCCGCCTGGCCGACGCGATCAAGACCGCCCTGAGTCCGCGCTTCGTGCCCGACGAGATCCTGCAGGTGGCCGAGGTGCCGCGCACGCTCTCGGGCAAGAAGCAGGAGCTGCCGATCAAGAAGCTGCTGCTCGGCGCACCGCTGGAGAAGGTGGTCAACAAGGACGCGATGGCCAATCCGGGCTGCCTGGACTGGTACGTGGACTTCGCGGCCAGTCGGCTGGCAGGGCGGGGAGGCGCGCCGGCCCTCAGCGGTGGCTGAACTGCGGTCGGCGCTTGGCCAGGAAGGCCTGCATGCCTTCGTGCGCGTCGGCGCTCGCGAAGCGCGCGTAGAGCGCGCGCCGTTCGTAGGCGATGCCCTCGCTGAGCGAGGACTCCCAGGCGCGGTTGACCGACTCCTTGATGGCCATCAGCGCCGGCAGCGAATAGGCGGCGATCTCGGCCGCCAGGGCCAGGGTGGCGTCGAGCAGCGCCTCGTCCGGCACCACGCGCGAGACCAGGCCCCAGCGGTCGGCCTCGGCGGCGTCGAGCTGGCGCGCCGACAGGCACATGTCCATGGCCTTGGCCTTGCCGATGGCGCGCGGCAGGCGCTGGGTGCCGCCGGCGCCGGGCAGCATGGCCAGCTTGACCTCGGGCAGGCCGAAGCGCGCCGACTCGGCCGCGACCACGATGTCGCAGGCCAGGGCCAGCTCGCAGCCGCCGCCCAGGGCCAGGCCGGCCACGGCCGCCAGCACCGGCTTGCGCACGCGGCGTATGGTCTCCCAGTTGCGCGTGATGAACTCGCCCTGGTAGACGTCCATGTAGCTCCAGTCGGCCATGGCCGAGATGTCGGCGCCGGCCGCGAAGGCCTTGGGGCCTCCGGCGATCACGATGGCGCCTATGCCGGGGTCGGCGTCGAAGGCCAGCAGGGCGGCGCCGAGCGCATCCATCAGCGCGTCGCTGAGGGCATTGAGCTGGCGCGGCCGGTTCAGCGTGATCAGGCCGACGCGGCCGCGCGTGTCCACGAGGACGGGTGGTGTTTCCATGATGCTGCGGGCCGAGCGCCGGCTCAGTCTATGTTGATCCGGCTGTCGCGGATCAGGGTGGAAAGCTGCTTGGTTTCGCTGGCCAGCAGGCTGCGGAATTCGGCGTTGTCCAGGCCGACGGGTTCCGCGCCCAGCGACTCGTAGCGGGCCTTGGTCGTGGGCAGGGCCAGGGCCCTGGCAAGCTCCTTCGCCATGCGGGCCGTGACGTCCGCGGGGGTGCCGTTGGGCGCCCACAGGCCGAACCAGATGTCGAGCTCGGCGCCCTTGAAGCCCAGCTCCGCCAGGGTCGGCACATCCGGGAAGAAGGACGAGCGCCTGGCGCCGGCCACGGCCAGCATGCGCACCTTGCCGGCACGCACGTGCGGGAAGGCGATGCCCGGGTCGAACACGTAGTCCGCCTGCCCGGCCATCACGTCCTGCAGCGCCGGCGCCGCGCCGCGGTAGGGGATGTGGGTGGCGAATACGCCCGTGACCTTCTTGAACAGCTCGCCCGCCAGGTGCGGTGGTGTGCCCGGGCCGGCTGAAGCGTAGGACAGCTTGCCCGGGTTGGCCTGGGCGAAGGCGACGAATTCCCGCGCGTCCTTGACGGTGGATTGCGGCTTGACCACCAGGTACATCTGGCTGCGCCCGACGCCGGCCACGGGGCTCAGCTCCTTGGCCGGGCTGATGGTCTGCTTGAACAGGAAGGGGTTGGCCGTCTCGACCGAGGTCGGCGCGATCAGGAAGGTATGGCCGTCCGGGGTGGCGCGTATGACTTCGCTGGCCGCCACGTTGCCGCTGGCGCCGGGCTTGTTGTCCACCACCACGCTCTGGCCCAGCGCCTCGCCGAGGGACTGGGCCATCACGCGGGCCATCACGTCGGTGGTGCCGCCCGGCGCGAAGCCGACCACGATGCGGATCGGCTTGGTGGGCCAGCTGGCTGGCTGAGCGTGCAGGGCGCCGGCGGCGCCCAGCGCGCAGACTGCGGCGGCGGCCTGCATCAGCCGGCGGCGCGGCAAGAGGGTCTTGTTCGGTGTCATGGGGCTTGTCTCCTGTGGGTGGTTCTCGGGGTTGGCGTCAGGCGGCGAGCGCGTCGCGCAGCATCTCGCGCAGCTTGAACTTCTGGATCTTTCCGGACGGCGTGGCCGGCATGGCGTCGCGCACGACCAGGCGCTCGGGCAGGTACTGCATGGCCACCTGCTGCGCCTTCAGGAAATCGACGATGGCCGGCAGGTCTATGCTCTGGCCGGGCTTGGGCACGACGACGGCGCAGGCGCGCTCGCCCAGGCGCTCGTCCGGGTAGGCGACGATGGCGGCCATGGCGATCGCCGGGTGCTTGTAGAGCAGGGCCTCGATCTCGACCACCGGGATGTTCTCGCCGCCGCGGATGATCACGTCCTTGCTGCGCCCGGTGATGCGCACATAGCCTTGCGCGTCCAGGCGCGCCAGGTCGCCGGTGTCGAACCAGCCGTCGGCGTCGGTGCCGTTCCACTGCGGGCGCTTCAGATACCCGCCGAAGTTGGACACCGAGCGCACCAGCAGCCGGCCGGCCTCACCGGCGGGCAGCGCCTCGCCGTCGGCGTCGACCACCTTGAGCTCCACACCGGGCAGCGGGTGGCCGTCGGTGGTGAAGGCGCGCTCGTCGGGGTCGTCGAGCTCGATCAGCGTCACGGCGCCGTTCTCCGTCATGCCCCAGGCCGAGACGATTTTGGTGCCCAGCACCTGGCGCGCCTGCTCGACCAGCGGGCCGGGAATCGGTGCGCCGGCACAGAGGAAGGTCCGCAGCGTGGGCACCGTGAGGCCCGACTCGGCGACGGTCTTCGCGAGATCGTTCAGGAAAGGCGTGGAGGCCATGGTGAAGCTGGCGCCCTCGGCGCGGATCAGCTCGACGGCCTTGCGCGGCTCCCAGATGTCGAGCAGCACGGCGCTGGCGCGCAGCATGACGGGCATCATCAGCCCGTACATGAAGCCGGTCTGGTGCGCCATGGGCGAGGCCATCAGCACCCGGTCGGCTTCGCCGAGGCGCAGGCGCTCGGCATAGGGAATGATGTTGGCCATGGTGGTGTTGGCCGTGTGCATCACGCCCTTGGGCTCGCCGGTGGTGCCCGAGGTGTAGATCAGCTGGGTCACGTCGTCGGGGCCGGGGCGGTGCTGCGTCAGGATCTCGCGCGCATCGGCTTCGTTTTCCCAGGCCGGGCCGCTGAGCAGGGCCTCAAAGCTGTCGGCGCCCGCGCCGCCGACCACGACCACCTGCCTGAGCTGCGGCAGCTCGGGTTGCAGGGCGGTCGCCATGGCCTCGAAGTCGAAGCCGCGGAAGCTCTTGGGCACGATCAGCAGCTTGGCCTCGCCATGCTTGAGCATGAAGCTGAGCTCGCGCTCGCGGAAGATGTGCATCAGCGGGTTCATCACCGCGCCTATGCGCGAGCAGGCCAGGTAGGTGACGGTGAACTGCCACCAGTTGGGCAGCTGGCAGGCGACCACGTCGTTGCGGCCCACGCCGAGGCGCGCCAGGCCCACGGCCACGCGGTCGGCCATTGCGGCGAGCTCGCGGTAACTGAAGCGCGTGGTGGCGCCGCTCTCGGCCTGCAGCGCGGTCAGCGCGAGCTTGTCCGGACAGGCGGCCAGGCAGGCGTCCAGCTCGTCGTTGATGGTGCGGTCTGGCCAGAAGCCCTGGGCCCGGCTGGTGGCGCGGCGCGGGGCGATGAGGACGGGGTCGAAATCCATGGTCTTGTCTCCTTCTCTGGGGCTCCCTCTCCCGCTGGGAGAGGGCTGGGGTGAGGGCTGTTCAGGCCGGCACGTGCTGGCGGCCGGCGCGCACGCGCGCGATGACGGTCTTCATGATCTGGGCCGTGCCGTCGCCGATCTGGAAGCCGAGCACGTCGCGCAGGCGCTGCTCCATGGCCCCGCGGTCGTAGCCGCCGTGGCCGAAGCACAGCAGGCACTGGTGCACCACGTCGTAGGCCAGCTTGGGGCCCCACCACTTGGCCATGCCGGCCTCGGCGGTGTGGGGCAGGCCCTTGTCCTTGAGCCACAGGCCCTGCAGGCACAGCAGGCGCGCGCCCTCGACCTCGGTGTCGTACTGGGCCAGCGGGTGGGTCACGCCCTGGAAGTGGGACAGGGTCTTGCCGAAGGCCTCGCGCTCGGTGATGTAGGCCCAGGTCTCGTCGAGCGCCGCGCGGGCCACGGCCAGGCACTGCAGGCCGATCAGCGAGCGCGAGAAGTCGAAACCGTGCATCACCTGCACGAAGCCCTTGTTCTCGTCGCCCAGGCGATGGCTGACGGGCACGCGCACGTTCTCGAAGAAGATCGATCCGCGGCCGATGGCGCGCTGGCCATGGCAGTCGAAGCGGTTGGTGGTGATGCCGGGGCTGTCCATGGGCACCAGCAGCGCGGTGACGCCATGGGCGCCGGATTCAGGGCTGCCGGTGCGGCCGAACACCACGCTGATGTCGGCCTGGTCGGCGGCCGAGATCGAGGTCTTCTCGCCGTTGATGACGTAGTGGTCGCTACCCCCTTCACTGGTGCGCTCGATGCGCAGACGCAGGTTGGCCGCGTCGGAGCCGCCGCGCGGCTCGGTCAGGGCGATGGCGCAGATGGCCTCGCCCTGGGTGAGCTTCTTCAGCCAGGGGCCGACGACCGCGGGATGGCCGTAGCGCGACAGGATCTGGCCGTTCAGCGAGGCCAGCAGGTTCAGGTAGGAGAAGCTGAGGTCGGCGCGGGCGACCTCCTCGTGGATCACGCCGGCGGCCAGGCAGCCCAGGCCCAGGCCGCCGAACTCCTCCGGCAGCTCGGGGCAGATGAAACCGAGACCACCCATTTCGCGCAGCAGCTCGCGGTCGAACTCGCGGGTCTTGTCGCGCTCCAGGAAGCCGGGCGCCACGCGCTCGGTGGCAAAGCGGCGCGCCGTCTCGGCCAGCGCCTGCAGGTCTTCGTCGATGTAGGGATTCGGATTCACTTCAGGCTCTCCAGCGGCTTACTTGGCGTACCTGCGGAACTCGGGCTTGCGCTTTTCCTGCAGCGCCTTGACGCCCTCGCGCGATTCCTCGGTGTCGTAGTACAGCTTGAGCGCGTACATGCCCATGCCGGCGATGCCGCTCTGGTGCGCGGTGTCCATGTTGAAGCTGCGCTTGGCAATCGCGATCGCCGTCGGGCTGCGCTCGCCGATCTCCTCGGCCCATTTCTGCACCTCGGCGTCCAGCTGCTCGTGCGGCACGCAGACGTTGGCCAGGCCCATGGCCACGGCTTCGGGGCCCGAGTAGCGCTTGTTCAGGTACCAGATCTCGCGCGCCTTCTTCTCGCCCACCACGCGGGCCAGGAAGGCCGTGCCGTAGCCGGGGTCGACCGAGCCCATCTTGGGGCCGACCTGGCCGAAGATGGCCTTCTCGGAGCAGATGGTCAGGTCGCAGATGGTGGCCAGCACGTTGCCGCCGCCGATGGCGTAGCCCTGCACGCGCGCGATCACGGGCTTGGGCACGTCGCGGACCGCGGTGTGCAGCTCCTCCATCGGCAGGCCGATGGTGCCGCGGCCGTCGTAGTTGCCGTTGTGCGCCGACTGGTCGCCGCCGGTGCAGAAGGCGCGGTCGCCGGCGCCGGCCAGCACGATGCAGCCGACCTCGCGGTCGTAGCCGGCCTTGTTCAGGGCCTTGATGATCTCGTCGCAGGTCTGGCCGCGAAACGCGTTCATCTTGTCCGGCCGGTTGATGGTGATCCAGGCCACGCCGTTGCGGACCTCGTACAGGATGTCTTCGAAGTTCATGGTGATTTCCGGTTGAGGGTGAAAGAGGTCAGCCGACCATGCTCAGGCCGCCCGAGACGCTGAGCACCTGGCCGGTCACGTAGGCGGCGTCTTCGCTGGCGAAGAACAGCACGGCGCCGGGCAGGTCTTCCGGCTGGCCGATGCGGCCCAGCGGGATGGCGCGGGTGAAGGCCTCCATCAGCTTCTCGGGGTTGCCCGCGCCTTCCTTGTAGTCGGCGAACAAGGCCGTGTCGGTGGGGCCGGGGCAGACCACGTTCACGGTGATGCCGTGGCGCGCATGCTCGCGCGCCAGGGTCTTGGAGAAGGCCACCAGCCCGCCCTTGCAGGCCGCGTAGACCGCCTCGCCGGAGGAGCCTACGCGCGCCGCGTCGGAGGCGATGTTGACGATGCGGCCCTTCTTGCGCGCCGCCATGCCCGGCAGCACCGCGTGGTGCATGTGCAGCGCGCCCGTCAGGTTGATCGCGATCAGCTTTTCCCACTCGGCGGGGCTGGTCTTGGTGAAGGGCTTGAACACGTCCCAGCCGGCGTTGTTGACCAGCACGTCGACGGGCCCCAGCTGCTCGGTGGCGGCGGCCACGGCCGCGTCGACCGACGTGCGGTCGGTGATGTCGCAGCAGTAGGCGGCCGCCCGGCCGCCGGCGGCGTCGATCTCGGCCGCGACGCGCTGGGCGGCCGCGAGGTCGCGGTCGAACACCGCGACCTTGGCGCCTTCGCGCGCAAAGCGCCGGCAGGTGGCGCCGCCGATGCCGCCGCCGCCGCCGGTCACGATCACGGTCTGGTCTTGGAATTTCTGCATGTGGATCTCCGTTTACAAAGGTGGGTTGCTATGCTTGGTACCCGGGTGGGTGCCGCCAGGCGGTTACGACAATATGTTGTCATATTAGGCGCTGCGCCGATAATGCGCAAGTGCCAGTTTTGTTTGGAAAATCATGGTTAACCCTGAAGAGAAATCCCATGTCGTGCGCATGGAGCTGGCCAACCGGCTGTTTTTCAAGCTCTATCAATGTGCAAACATGTTGCATAAAACCGGGACGCGTGCCGTGGAGGCCGAGGGCCTGACGACCCAGCAATGGGCGGTGCTGGGGGCCCTGTCGCGGGCCGAAGCGCAGGGCGGCATGGGCGTGGGCGAGCTGGCCCGCTACCTGATGGTGAGCCGGCAGAACCTGGCCGGCCTGATAGGCCGCATGGAGCGCGACGGCCATGTCTGCAGCGCGCCCGACGGGCGCGACCGGCGCTCGCGCCTGATCGCCATGACGGCCTCGGGGCGCGAGGTCTGGGAGCTGCAGGCCCAGGCCAAGATCCACGCCTACTACGAGCAGGCGCTAGAGGGTTTCTCGGTCAGCGATATCACGCACACGCTGCACTACCTGCTCCAGCTGCTGGACAACATGCAGCGCGTGGATGAGGCGCAGGGGGCGGGCGAAGAGGAGGAGTGAGTCAGCCGGGCGGCCACGGCGGTGGCCAGGGCTGGCGTCTCAGCAGGCACTCGCTTGCACGGCCGGCGCCAAAAACTCGCGCCCCACCAGGGCCCTTGCGTAGAGGTAGTTGTTGCGCGACTGGGCGCTGAGGGCATCCAGATCGACATGGCCTTCGGCATCGCACGGAAATGCAAAGCCGCGGCCGGGTGCGAACAGCGACTGGAACCGCAGTTCATACTGGCTTCGTTGCAGGCTTTCCGTGTCCATGGCGGACTCCTTGGCATGACGACAGATCGACCACCGCCCTGGGGATCTGGCGCGACTTCTGCCATGCCACTCCCCCAGGCAAGCATTCAACGTCCGCCCCTCGAATGGGTTGACGGATTGCGCATGTAACAGTGGCGTGGCCGGTGGAGAGGGCGGAATTCGGCAAGCGCCCCTGGAACCTGGCCCTGCTCAAGCGCCTGAGGGAAAGGCCAAGGGGGGATTTTTCGGCAACGTGTCTTACATTTCCATCGGCTTTCCTGTTTCCGGGCATCGGGCTAACATGTATGTTCCTTTTCCTGAAGGAGACAGTCATGAAGCGAGTTGCCTACCTTAGCCGCGGATTGATCGTGACGCTTGCGGTGGCCTTGGCCGCTCAGGTGCCCTTGGTTCAAGCGGAGATCGTCGACACGCAGGCCATGTCGGTACAGAGCCAGGCCGAGCAGGACCGGGCCAAGGTTCAGAGCTTCGTCGAACGCGCCAACGTCAAGGAACGCTTGCAGGCCATGGGCGTCAGCGGCCTGGTCGCCAAGGACCGCGTGGCCTCGCTCAGCGAAGAGGAAGTCCATGCCCTGGCCCAGCGCATCGACTCGATGCCGGCCGGGGGCGCCCTCAGCAGCACGGACTGGATCCTCATCCTGCTGGTCGCCATTCTCGTGGCCATCGCGATTTAATCCGGGGTGAAGAGACCCTCGCGGGGGCGGCGCCGCTGGTGCGCGGCCGCGCTATGGCTGTGCCTGGCGGGCTGCGCCACGCTTCCCCGGCCCGACTATGGCGCGGGCCTCACCCCCACGCTGCCCGCGCGCGTGGAATGGGCCGACGTGGCCTTCTTCCCGCAGGACGAATACCAATGCGGCCCCGCGGCCCTGGCTACCGTGCTGGACCGTGCCGGCGTCAAGCGCCAGCCGCAGCAACTGGTGGACGAGGTCTATGTGCCGCAGCGCCAAGGCAGCCTGCAGCCCGAGATGCTGGGCGCCACGCGTCGCGCCGGCTTGCTGCCCTACCGATTGGAAGCGCAGCCCAACGCCCTGTTGCGCGAGGTCGCAGCGGGCCACCCGGTGGTGGTGCTGCAGAACCTGCGCTTCGATGTCTGGCCCCAGTGGCATTACGCGGTGGTGGTGGGCTACGACCTGGACGCGGGCGTCGTCGTGCTGCGTTCCGGCACCGAGAAGCGGCTGCTGATGCCCATCTCGGAGTTCGACCGCAGCTGGGCCAAGGCCGAGCGCTGGGCTTTCGTCGCCCTGCCGCCCGAGCGTCTGCCGGCGACGGCGCGAGAGGCCGACTATGTTGCCGCCGCGGCCAACCTGGAGCGCGTGTCCCCGGCGCCCGCCCGGCGCGCCTACCAGACCGCGCTGGCCGCTTGGCCGCGCAACCTGTTCGCGCGCATGGCGCTGGGCAACGCGGCCTACCGGCAGGGTCAGCTCGGCCAGGCCGAGGCCGCGTACCGGCAGGCCACGCTCGACCACCCGCAAGCCGCCGACGCCTGGAACAACCTGGCTCAGGTGCTCCATGAAACCAAGCGCCTGGCCCAGGCGCGCGAGGCGGCGCAACGCGCGGTAGCACTGGGCGGGCCGCGCCTGGCGATCTACGAAGCCACGCTGCGCAGCATCGAGGCCGCGGCCTTGCGCTGAAGTTTGCGCGGCATGCCGTGATGGGGGGCACCTGCACCAGGCCGCTGCCTGTCGCAGAAGCCCTGGCTTGGACGGTGGACCGGGCGGAGCCAGTTAAGCGTCGCGTCGCGGTTCAGCCCTTGATTGACAAGAGCGTGGGAGCACACAGCTGTGGTGAATGGGCGCGCTCGCTTTGCTTGGGGGCTTTGACGTCCCACCTCGACCCCAAAGCTGTAGTAGTCGAAGCCCCCGCCGAGGCCGTCAACGATGCCTTCACCGGAACCATAACCGGTGATCGCGGTTCGGACGCGCTTGGCGGTAATGCTCTCGGCGTAGTCTTCGGTCTCAATCAGGATGAAGCGCCTGCGGCCCCGGTCTTCAGCGTTGAGCTTGAGTACAGCGTGACCCGTGGTACCCGATCCCGCGAATGAGTCAACAACAATGGAATCCGGGTCAGAAGCGATGCGTAGTATGCGCTCGATCAGGCCCACAGGCTTCGGTGTGTCGAAGCCGTGATCAGTCCCCAGCATGTCGTTGAGGAGCGCTTTGGCCTGTCGGTTTTGGCCTGCATCAGTCAGGATCGATGGGTTCGGGATAGCTGGCTCGTTGGGGGCCCACTCAACCTGATACGGAACCCAGCCATGGTCGCGCATCTTCCAGACCACCTTGTCGGCATTCTTCAGTTTTTCATAGGCCTTCTTGCCGATGGCCCAGCGTCCATCCCAGCCCTCTTCAGGATGCCGTGGCCAGATCTCTGAGCCGTCTGGTGCCTCCATCGGATACCACATGGTTTCGCGATCCTCGCGGCGAGCTTCCTTTCCATTCTTTCGAAGCTGGCGCGTGCGGCAGCGCCGCCCGTCCTCAGCAACTTCGGGGTAGTCTTTCAGAATTTCGGGCTTTGGCAGTTGCTTCAGCCTGCATGCGCTCAGCTTTTTGGCGAAGACCAAAGTGTGATCGTGATAGTTCGAGAAAGCACGCTCCCCAAAATTCGAGCTTGGGCTGTCCATCTTCTGCCAAATCATGTTCACGACGAAGTTCCCTGGGCCGAAAATTTCGTTCAAGACCGCCCGAAGGTTATGCACCTCGTTGTCGTCTATCGAGATGAAGATGGCGCCATCGTCCGATAGCAGCCGATGCAGCAGTTTCAAACGCGGATACATCATGCACAACCACTTGTCGTGCCGCGACAGGTCTTCGCCCTCCTTGCCCACTACCTGGCCGAGCCAGCGCTTCATCTTCGGGTCATTGACTGCATCGTTGTAAACCCAGCCCTCGTTGCCCTTGTTGTAGGGTGGGTCGATGTAGATGCATTTCACCTGGCCCTCGAACTCGGGCGGCAGGCTTTTCAGGGCCTCCAGGTTGTCGCCGTGGATGATTCGGTTGTCGGTCGTATTCGCATGCAAGCCACCGGGCGCGGTGAATGTCGAGACCTTTTTGAGCACCCGAAACGGCACGTCGTGATGGTGGTTCACCACCTTGTCTGTTTCTACCCAGTGCAGTGTTGGTATGTTCGTGCTTCTAACGGCCAGGCTCTGGCGACAGGCCTCGCGCGGCGGCCATCAGGCCCCGGGCCACAGCCTGGCGAAGTCAAATGAAAGTTGGCGGTGATGCCGGATGGACAGCAGGTACACGGTAGCGTCAGCCTCCATGGCTGCATACAAGATCAGGTAGTCGCCGTGCAGGTATTCACGCAGCGCATCGGGCGCGCCGGCCGGTAGCGCGGCCAACTGGGCAAGCGCTTCGGCAGACTGGGGTGGGTTGGCCAGGTAGCGTCGGCCGATGCGCGGAAAGCGCCGCAGGTTGGGGACGACCGTGGCGCGCAGTTCGGCCAGCAAGTTGTCGAACGCAAAACCGGCGTCCGCTTCTACCAAGAAAGCCTCGATGGCGTCCAGGCGCTCCAGGAAGCTTGCGGTCAGTTCTACCCGGTACTGGTACTGCTTGTCAGCCACGTTTCTTGGATGCCTTGGCGGAAGCTACGCGGCGCTGCTGAAGCAGGCCAATGGCGCCATCGGCCTCGAAGGTGTGGCCGGCCGCAATGTCGGCCAAGCCGCGTTTGGCGTCGTCGATCAGCAGCAGGTGGATGCGCTCTCGCTCCAGACGGTGGTAGTAATCCAGTCGGTCAGCGTCGATCAGTGCCACGTAGCTCTCGCCGTTCTTGGTGATGATCTTCTCGGCACCGGCCTTGGCTTGGTCGGCCAACTCAGACAGGCAGGCGCGCGCCTGCGTGAAGGGCACTACGTCCCTGGCAGAAAAGCCCATGGCTGGCTCCTTGAAGGGTTGATTACAGAATTCTGTGCATTTTATGGCGACGAGAAGCCGCTGACCATGCGCTTACGGATTGAGCCTCAGATTTTTCGACGGTCGCTTGGCGCGTCTGCGCCGCGTGCGGGCCGCTGGTGGGCCGCAGGCCAGCGCTCGTCCCGCAGGCAATAGCAACGCAGGTCCATTAAGGCGCGCGTCGTCAAGAGCCGATAGGCGATGCCGGGGAACTGCACGTTACCCATGGATGCCGGCACCAGGGTTACGCCCAGGCCCGTGACGGCCAGCAGCGTGGCCATGCCGACGATCAGCGTCTCGTCGCGCAGCGCCGCGACATCGATCACCTCGCACGCCGCCAGCGCATGGCGCTCGTCCAGCGCCTGCAGCATGGGCTTGCGCGCCAGCAATTCCACCTCGACGTCGGGCTCGTCAGGCAGAGCCCGCGCTCGAACACCACGACCTGAGCGACTCTTCTTGGGCTGATCCCATGGGGCCGCTCATTCCAAGTCCGCCTCGGCCTCCGGCCACAGCTTGGGAAACAGGAAGCGCAGCGCATGCTGCGGCAAACCGAATCGCACCTTCCCTTGCGGCGAATCGGATTTCAGCAGGCCCCGCCGCACCAGGGCGCCCAGCGCATCGGTGGCGCTGCGCTCGCCCATGCCCAGCATGCTCTTGAAGTCGCCGCGCGTCATCTCCTCGCCGCTCAGGTAGAGGTAATGCAGAGCGCGCAGGGCCTCCTGCCGCACGCCGCTCTTGAGTACCGTGGCCTCGAACACCAGGCAGGCTTCGATGCGCGACTTCATGGTTTCCAGGTCGAGCATCTGCCGCATGAACTGGACTTGGTCAGAGCAGACGTCCAGCACGTAGTCGATCCAGGCCGCCAGCGCCTGTTCGCTGAGGTTGCCGCGCCCGTCCAGGTCGCCGCGGCGCGGCGTATCGGCATCGGCCAGCAACGCGTAGTAGCGCTGCGCGTCACGGGCAAAGCCGCGCAGCGGCGACCACAGACCCCCGGTGTAGCCCATCGCGTGCAGCCAGAGATGGGTGTGCAAGCGCATCACACGGCCGTTGCCGTCGATGAAGGGGTGTATCCAGCCCAGGCGCTGATGCGCGGCCGCCACGGCAAGCAGGGCCGCCTCGCCGCGCCGCACGCCGCCGTAGAAATCGCCCCAGCGGGTCAGGAAGCTGCCCAGGCTGGCATGAGCGGGCGCCACATGCTGGCCCACCTGCACGTCGCGCGTGCGCAGCTGTCCGGGCATGATGGGTTCCCCCTGGGCGGTCGCCAAGTCCGCTGCGGGCAGCTGGACAAACAGGCTGCGGTGGATGTCTGTCACGGCGGCCACGGCGTAGAGCGCGGCGGCTCCCGCTGTATCGGGATAGCGCTGTTCCAACTCGGCCTCGGCTTCGATGTGGGCGACGGCAAGGCGCTGCTTGGCGGCCAGGACTGCGTTGCTGGAGAAGTCCCGGCGCAGGGCCTGCTCGATCTCGTGCGGCCGCGTGTGCTGCCCCTCGATGCGATTGGTGTAGTAGGAATTCATGCTGCGCAGCATCTGGCCCAGCTCGCGCGGAACGCGGCGGCTGGCCAAGGCCGTCGCGGCCAGCGCGAGGTCGTGCGCCTTGGCCAGCAGGGGCTCCTGCCGAGATGGGCCGGGCAGCAGGGGTTCAAACTGATGAGGCGACTCGTACACCGATATTTGCCAAGTTATTAGTCGCTCTAATAATATGTTTTTAAATGGAAAAATCAAAATGTCGCAAAAATTCTTGCCAAGGTTTTTGCGATCTTTCGACGGGTGAACGGGGCGAGCTTCAAGCCCCCTCAGGCTTGATCTGCGCCCTCGCGATCACCGGCTTCCAGCGCGCCTGCTCGGCCTTGATGAAGGCGTCGAACTCGGCCGCGCTGCTGCCCACGGCCAGCGCCGTGTCGTTCGCCAGCCTTTCCTTGACGATGCTGCCGCGCGCCGCCTTGACGGCCTCGGCCTCGAGCTTGGCGATGTTGGCCTTGGGCCATTTGCTGGGCGCCAGCAGGCCGTACCACTGGGTCATCTCGAAGCCCTTGTAGCCCTGCTCGGCCACGGTGGGAACATCGGGCAGCTGGGGCAGGCGCTGCGCCGTGCCGGTGGCGATGCAGCGCAGCTTGCCGGCCTTGATGAAGGGCAGCAGGGCCGGCGCGCCGACCGAGGCGGCCTGCAGGCGGCCGGCCATCAGGTCGGTCAGCATGGGGCCGGTGCCGCGGTAGGGCACGTGCAGCATGAAGGTCTCGCTGACCATCTTCACGTATTCGAAGGCCAGGTGACCGGCGCTGCCGTTGCCGGCCGAGCCGTAGTTGAGCTGGCCGGGCTTGGCCTTGGCGTAGGCCACGAACTCCTTGAGGTTCTTCACCGGAAGGTCGGGGTGCACCACGTACAGGCTGGGCACCTTGGACAGCAGCGACACCGGCACGAAGTCGCGCGCCGCGTCGTAGGGCAGCTTGGGGAAGATGTAGGGATTCACCGCCAGCGTGCCGATATGGCCCAGGATCAGCGTGTGCTCGTCGGTCGAGTTGGCCACTTCCTGCATGGCGATGTTGCCGGCCGCGCCGGGCTTGTTGTCGACGAACACGTTCTGGCCTATGGTTTTCGCCATCTCGCCGGCCACGGCGCGCGCCACGATCTCGGAGCTGCCGCCGGGGGCGAAGGGCACGACCAGGCGCAGCGGCTTGGCGGGCCAGGCGCCCTGGGCGCTGACGAACAGCGGCGAGGCGGTCAGCGCCGCCGCACCGGAGGAGACCAGCAGCTGGCGGCGGGACAGGGAGTAGGAGGTCATGGCTGGGTTTCCTGAAGATGAAATAAGCTTATTCGATCGCAATGCCGCGCGCCTTGACCACGCGGGCCCAGAGCGCCATTTGCTGGTGGATGAAGGACCGGGCGGCGTCCGGGCCGCCCTTCTGAATCTCGCCGCCGAGCTGGGCGATGCGGGCCTTGACTTCGGGGGCATCCAGCGCCTTCTGCAGCGCGGCCGACAACTGGCCGATCACCGCCTCCGGCGTCCCGGCCGGGGCGAACAAGGCGTTCCATTCATAGACCTCGGCGCCCGGCACGCCGGCTTCGGCCAGGGTGGGCACCTCAGGCAGGATAGGCGAACGCTTGCCGGCGGTGACGGCCAGCGCGCGCAGCTTGCCCGCCTGGATATGCGGCAGCGTGGACGCGAGGTTGCCGAAAAACACCGGCACCTGGCCGCCGATCACGTCGTTCAGCGCCGGGCCGCCGCCCTTGTAGGGCACGTGGACCATGTCCACCTTGGCGGCGGACTCGAACAGCGCGCCAGCGAGGTGCTGAGCCGAGCCGTTGCCCGACGATGCGAACGAGACGGAGTCCTTCCTGGCCCGCGCGGCGGCGGTCAGCTCGGCCACGTTCTTCGCCGGAACCTGGGCGTTGACCAGCAGGACGTTGGGGAACAGGGCGATCACGCCGATCGGGCGGAAGGCCTTCTCGCTATCGTAGGGCAGGCGCGGGTAGAGCGAGGGGTTTACCGCGAAGGACGAGGCATCGAGCATCAGGGTGTGGCCATCCGGCGTGGCCTTGGCGACCGTCGCCGCGCCGATCTGCCCGCCGGCGCCGGGCCGGTTCTCGATCACGATGGGCTGGCCCAGCGCCTCGCCGAGCCGGGGCGCGATCAGGCGCGCCATGGTGTCCGCGCCGCCGCCGGGTGGGTAGGTGACGACCAGCGTTACCGGCTTGCTCGGCCAGGTTGGGGCGGGCTGGGCCCGGACGCCCGTGGCGGGGGCCAGCGCGGCGGCGGCCACGCTGGCGATCGCCAGCGCGCGGGTCAGCAGGGAGGGAAAGGTCATGGCATGTCTCCGGGGAGGGAACGAGTCGGTGTCAGCGCACGTGCGCCGTGTACTGGAAGGCAAAGGCGTCGCCCAGCGTGGTGCGCAGTTCCACGCAGCGGCCGCTCAGGTCGAAGGCGCGCCGCTGCACCTGCACGCAGGGGTGGCCGGGTTCCAGCCGCAGCAGCCGCGCCTGCTCGGCGCTCAGCAGGCCGAAGCTGAGCTGGTCTTCCGCGCGGTGGATGGTGGTGCCGCACACGCGTTGGAACATCGGGTAGAGCAGGCTGTCCCAGGCGGTGGTGTCGGAGCTCGCCAGCGGCTCGAACAGCGGCAGCGGCAGCGTGATCTGCTCCAGCAGGCAGGGCTGGCCGTCCACGCTGCGCAGGCGCCGAAGGCTCAGCACGCTGGCGCCGGTGGGCAGGCCCAGGGCCTCGGAGGTGGCCGGCCCGGCCAACTCCGTCCGCCGCTCCAGGATGCTCGACTCGGGCGTGGCGGTCAGCTCCCCGCCGTGGCGGAAGCGGAAGAAGCGCAGCATGGAGGCCCCGCCCAGCCCGGCGCGCACGAAAGTGCCGCGCCCGTGCTGGCGCTCCAGTAGGCCCTCCGCCACCAGCACGGCGAGCGCCTGGCGCAGCGTGCCCAGGGCCACGCCATGCTCGCGCGCGAGCGCCGCCTCGGCCGGCAAGGCGGTGCCGGGCACCCACTCGCCTTGCGTGATCCGTGCGCGCAGGCTGGCGGCTAGCCAGCCGTAACGGCTTTGGCCCGGCGCCGGCTGGTCGTCGCCCGGGCGCGGTGACAGGGTGTTCTGGATGGCCATCATTGATTTAGTGCTCTAGATGACTAGAATGTAGGGCATGTCACACGATCTGTCAAAAACCGCGGTCGACTGCCACTTCCACGTGTTTGAGGCGCACCAGGCCCGGCCGGGGGCACGCTACGCCCCCCCCTATGCCGCACCCATGGCGGCCTGGCAGACGATCGCCGGGCCGCTGGGCGTACGGCGCGGCGTGCTGGTGCAGACCAGCTTCATGGGCATCGACAACCGCGGGCTGCTGGCGCACTTGGCGGCGCAGCCGCAGGCGCTGCGCGGGGTGGCGGTGCTGCCGCCCACGGTGGGTCCGAGCCGGCTGTGCGAGCTGAACGAGGCTGGCGTGCGCGGCCTGCGCCTGAACCTGGTAGGCACGGCGCACGACCTGTCGGACTGGCCGGCGCCGGGCACCTCGTTCTGGGATGCGCTGCGGCTGCTCGGCTGGCACCTGGAGCTGCACACCGACCTGGGTCGTCTGCCGCCGGTGCTGGCGCAGCTGCCGCCGCAGGTGCCGCTGGTGATCGACCACATGGGCAAGCCCGAGCGGGTGTCGGCGCAGGATGCCACCGTGCGGGCCGTGCGCGCGCGCGGTGCCCCGGTGCATGTCAAGCTCAGTGGAGCCTATCGGCTGCAGGGGCGCGATCCCGGCGCGCTGGCGCGCCTGTGGCTGGGCGAACTGGGGCCGGACCGCCTGCTCTGGGGCAGCGACTGGCCGTGCACCAACCACGAGGCGCAGGCCGACTACCCGGCGCTGTTCGCCAGCCTGGCCGACTGGCTGCGCGACGACGCCGCGGTGCAGGCCGCCCGGGTCGCCAACCCGGCGCGGCTGTACTGGGGCGCCGAGGCCGTGCCAGCCGGGTGGCCCTGACGGCGCAGGTTCGAGACTTAACCGGGCAAGCTTCGGACGCGCCAATGCGCCGGCGCCACCCGGAAGTTCTCAGCGCGGCAGCTCGGCCAGCGTGGCCTTGACCAGCACCCGCTGAAAGCCCCGGAAGAGGCAACAGGCGAGCAGCAGGGAGCGGCGGGGATGTCGAGGTGCTCCGTGCGGCGCATGATCGGGCGCCAAGGTGGCGCTGCTGCTTCAACAAGGCACCGAAGGCCCGCGCGGGTGGCATGCACCACGCTGCGCTGGCCTGCCCGGGCGCCAGCTCGGCCGTCCTGTCAGAGCACCTCGAGCGCGACGCGGCGCCAGGCGCCCTCTTGCGACTCGGCGCCCGCGGTGGCGCCTTGCACCGTGAGCGGCCGCTTGTCGTTGGCCGGCAGCAGCAGCTGGAGCTGCGTGGCCGAGGGCGGGCGCGGGCCGCGGCGCTGCACCTCAAGGTGCAGACCCTGGGCCGTGCATTGCATGGCCAGCCACCAGAAGCCGTGCTCGCCGCGTTGCCAGGCCTGGCTGTGGCCGTCGTCTTCGAAGCACTCGGCCTCGAAGCTGCCTTCGGTCAGCGGAAAGACCTGGAAGCCCCGCGTGTCGGCCTGGCTCGCGAAGTGCGCCGGCGCCAGGTTGAGCGGGATCGCGCAGCCCGCACGTGCCAGCAGCGGCGGCTCGCTGCTGTGCAGCGGCGCGGCCAGGGTGATCCACTGGCCGCCTGCGTGGCGGCGGCCGCTCCAGAACTCCAGCCAGTCGCAGCCCGCGGGCAGCCAGACGCGCCGTTCGCTGGCGCCGGGTTCGACCACGGAAGCCACCAGCAGGTTGGGGCCGAGCAGCATATCGTCGTTCTCTTCCCAGCCGCGGGGGTCTTCGGGGAAGTCGTGGAACGTGGGCCGGATCATGGGCTCGTAGGCGCTGTGCGAGCGCCACAGCAGGTGGTAGAGGTAGGGCGTGAGGCGCACGCGCAGCGCGATCAGAGCGCGCACGAGCGGCGTGATCTCGGGGTACATCCAGGGCTCGTTGACCGTCTTGTCGTCGTTCCACGAGTGGATGGAAAAGCGCGGCAGGAACACGCCATGCTGCACCCAGCGCAGCAGCAGCTCGGGCTCGGGCGCGGGACCCGAGAAGCCGCCGATGTCGTGGCCGGTGTTCGACACCCCGGACAGCGCCAGGCCCAGGCCCATCTTGATGTTGAAGCGCAAGGTGTCCCACGAGGTGTAGTTGTCGCCCGACCAGGTCTGCACGTGGCGCTGCATGCCCGGTGCGCCCGAGCGCGACACCAGCCAGGGTCGCTCCTGCGGTGCGAAGTCGCGCTGCGCGGTATGCGAGGCCTGCATCATCAGCAGCGTCTGCAGCGGCCGCGCCTCGACGGCGGCACGCGGTTCGCCGAAGCCGTGGATGCGCGCCTCGGTGCTCCAGATCTCGTACTCGTTGTTGTCGTTCCAGGTCGCGGCGATGCCCTGCTCGAGCAGGCTGTCGGTGACGCGCTGCTTCCACCATTCGATGGTTTGCGGGTTGGTGAAGTCGAGATAGGCGCCGGTGTCGTCCCAGAACTGCACGGCCGTGGGCCGGCCATCGGCGTCCTGCACCAGCAGGCCGGCTTCGGCCGCCTCGTTGAAGCGCGGGTGGTCGCGCAGCAGGGCCGGCTTGATGTTGGCGCACAGGCGCACGCCCTGGGCCAGGTAGCTGGCGGCGAACGCGGCGGGGTCGGGGAACTTGTCGCGGTTCCAGTTGAAGACGTAGCGCTTGTTGCCGATGGAGGTGTAGCCCGACGAGAGGTGGAACGACTCGCAGGCGATGTCGTGCTCGCGGCAGCGCGCCAGGAACTCGCCCATGCGCTGCTGGGCGTCGGGCGCGTCGGTGTAGCTCATGGTCGAGCCCGAGTAGCCGATCGCGTACTTGGGCGAGAACACGGGCCGGCCGGTGAGCCAGGTGTAGCGCTGGGTCACGGCGGCAGGGCCGTCGCCGGCGATGAAGTACAGGTCGAGATCCCCATGCTCGGCCATGAAGTAGCGGTAGGGGCCGTGGTAGTTGTCCATCTCGCGACCCATGTCGAAGCTGCACTCCGACAAGGTGTCGTAGAACAGGCCGAACACCACGCCGCTGGCGGGCTTGCGCGTCAGGTAGAACGGGATGTGCTTGTACAGCGGGTCGGTGCTGCGCGCGTCGTAGCCCATGGGGTCGAGGTTGCACATGCGGTAGTGCTGGCCGGCCCGGTTGGCGTTGCCGGCGCGCTCGCCCAGGCCGAAGTACTGCTCGCCGCGCTCGCGCTCCAGGTAGTGGTAGACGCGCTGATCCCACCAGCCGAAGTTGTAGGCCTGGGTCGGCCGGTCCGCCGCGGCCACCTGCCATTCGCCGCGGCAACGCGTCTCCCAGCGGCAGCGCAGGCCATCGAGCGCGATGCTCAGGCGCACGTCGCGGGTCGTGATGCGCAGCGCTTGCCCGTCCTGCTGCAGCTCGAAAGCCGGCAGCGAGAAGCCCGAGAGGTCGAAGCGGTCCCGGCCCTCGGGCGCGAGGTCGTCGAGCCCCGGGGCGATCGCCCAGGTGCGCGGTAAGCGCAAGGCCCCGTCGGGGAGCACGAGCAGGCGAACCACGTCCTGCTCCAGGACGAACACGTGGGCCGTGGCGCCCGAGGCCGCGCGCAGCACGAGGTGGTTGCCGTCGGCTTCGGCGAGCGTGAAGAGGGGAGTTTGATCGAGTCGCATGGTTGAGTCGGCAGGCATCAGGCGGTCTTGCCCAGCAGCACCTGGGGCAGCCACAGCGACAGCGCCGGGACGTAGGTGACGAGCAGCAGCGCCGCGATCATGAACGCGAACATCGGCAGCAGCGGCCGCGTGAGCTGGCCCAGCGGCACGCCGGCCACGCGCGCGGCCACGAACAAGGTGCTGCCGACCGGCGGGGTGGCGATGCCGATGCACAGGTTGAAGGTGATGATGATCCCGAAATGCACCGGCGAGATGCCCAGCTTCATGGCCACCGGCAGGAAGATGGGCGTGAAGATCAGCAGCCCGGGCGTGATGTCGAGGAAGGTGCCCAGCAGCAGCAGCAGCACGTTGAACAGCAGCAGCAGCACGATGGGGTTGCTCGAGAACTCGGTGATGGCGTTGGCGATCAACATGACCGAGCCGGTGCTGGCCATGAGCCAGGACATGGTCATGGACACGCCCACCATCAGCATCACCACTGCCGTGCCCACCCCCGCGCTGAGCATGGCCTCGCCGAGCTTGCGCCAGCTGAGGCTGCGGTAGAGCAGGCTCAGCACCAGGGTGTAGAGCGCGGCCGCGCCGGCGGCCTCGGTGGCGGTGAACACCCCGCCGACGATGCCGCCCATGATGATCAGCACCATGGTGAGCGCCGGCAGGGCGCGCCAGAACACTGCCAGCGCCTCGCGCACGGTGTAGCGCTGTATGTCCTGCGGCAGATCGCCGCGCTTGGCCAAGATGTGCAGCCACAGCATGACCGACAGGGCCATCAGGATGCCGGGGATGTAGCCGGCGACGAACAGCACGTCGACGGGCGTGCCGCCCGAGATCAGCGAATAGACGATCAGCGCCCCCGAGGGCGGGATCAGCAGCCCGCAGGGCGAGGCGGCGACGTTGGCGGCGGCGCACAGGGGCATGTTGTAGCCGGCCTTGCGCTGCAGCGGGGACAGCGTCGCGCCGACGCTGGCGGCGCTGGCCACGGCCGAGCCGGAGATGGCGCCGAACAGCGCGTTGGCCACCACCGAGATCTGCGCCAGCGAGCCTGGCAGCCAGCCCACCAGCACCCGGGCCAAGTCGATCAGCCGCAGCGCGATGCCGCCGGTGTTCATCAGGTTGCCGGCCAGGATGAACAGCGGAATGGCCACCAGCGTGAAGCTGTCCAGGCTGGACGCCACCCGCTGGGCCGAGACGATGAGCGCGGTGTCGATGGTGGGCGTGACGGTGAACAGCGCCAGCACCGTGGCGATGCCGATGCCGAAGCTGACCGGAACGCCGAAGAACAGCAGCAGCGTGAACACCACGCCGAGGATGAGCATGGCGGTCATGCGGGCAACTCCTGTTTGACGTGCTCGAGCGCCTCCTCCACCTCGCTGACCGGCCTGAAAGCTTCAGGCTGCAGCAGGATGGCCAGCTCGTAGAACACGATGCACACGCCCGCGATCGGGATGCAGCTGTACACCCAGCCCATGGGCAGCTCCAGCGTCGCCGAGAGCTGCTCGACCTCGAAGGCGCGCAGCACCAGGCGCATCCCGCCGTAGACGAACACCGCGGCCGCGAACGCCAGCACCAGGGCGGCGATGGCGCGCATGTGGCGCAGCAGCGCCTGGCCCTGGAGCTTCTCGGCGAGCATGTCGTAGGCCATGTGTTCCAGCCGCCCGCAGGCGTAGGCCGTGCCCAGCAGGCTGAGCCAGATCACCGCGAAGCGCGAGGTTTCCTCGGTGAAGGTGGACGGGTTGCCCAGCACGTATCGGCTGACCACCTGCCAGACCACGCACATCCACAGCACCGTGAAACAAGCGATCAGGCCGGCCTGCAGCAGCCGGTCGATCACGCTTCTCAAAATTCGCAGCATGGCCGCTCCCCTTTGCCGCGTCAGCGAACCGCGGTGATCTGGTCGAGCAGCCCGGCCACGCGGGCGTTCTTGCGCTCCTCGTCGAGCATGGGCTTGACCTTGTCGACGAAGGCCTGCTTGTTGGGCGTGCTGATCTTCACGCCCAGCTTCTCGGCGGCAGCGGCCTCGGTCTTCTCGGCATCGGCCCACAGCTTGCGCTGGTAGGTGGCGGATTCACGCGCCGCCTGGCGCAGCGCGTCCTGCAGCGGCTTCTTCAGCGAGTCCCACTTGGCCGAGGAAATCACCAGCACGTCGGGCACCATCTGGTGCTCGGTAACCGAGTAGAACTTGCTGACTTCGCCGTGGCGGCCGGTGGTGAGCGCGGTGATGTTGTTTTCCGCGCCGTCGACCACGCCCGACTGCAGGGCCGAATACACCTCGCCCCAGGCCATCGGCGTGGGGGCGGCGCCCAGCGCCTGGATCATCTTGATGGTGGTCGGGCTCTGCTGGACCCGGATCTTGAGACCCTTGAGGTCGTCGGGCGTGTTGATCGGCTTCTTGGCGTAGAAGCTGCGCGCGCCCGAGTCGTAGAAGGTCAGCCCGATGAAGCCGCGGTTCTTGGAGGCGTTCAGGATCGTGTCGCCGACCTGGCCGTCCAGCACCTTGAAGAAATGGTCCTTGTTGCGGAACACGAAGGGCAGGTTGAACACCTTGTACTCGGGCGCGAAGGTCTCCAGCGGGGAGGCGCTGGCCTTGGTCATCTCGAGCACGCCGTTCTGCACCTGCTCGAGCGTCTCTCTTTCGCCGCCGAGCGTGCCGTTGGCGAAGATCTTGATGTCGATCTCGCCATTGCTCTTTTGCTTCGCCAGTTCGGCGAAGCGCACCATGGCGAGGTGCACGGGGTGGTTTTCGGCCAGGCCGTGGGCCAGGCGCATGGACTGCTGGGCCCAGGCGCTGGCCGTGCCCAGGCCTGCAATCAGCGCGGCGGCTGCGATTTTCTTCAGTTTCATGAGGTCTCCTTTGGTTGGGTGAGCTGTGGTGATTCGGGGTGCATAGAGCAGGCGGTGCGCATGCGCGGGGCGGGCGATCGGGGCATCGCGTGCATCATGCCGCCTTCATGAGCGTGCTTTCGCCCATCCACCGGGCGACGCGCTCGCGCTGGGCGGCGCTGTAATGCAGTCCCAGCTTGCTGCGGCGCCACAGCACGTCGTCGCTGCGGCTCGCCCATTCCTCGCGGCGCAGGTAGTCGAGTTCGGCCTCGTAGAGGCCCGGCGCGACTTCCTCGCCCATCGCCTGGGCCGAGGGCGCGAGCACGCCGGCGATCCGCGTGCCATAGGCCCGCGCCATGCGGCGCAGGCCGGGCTCGTCCAGCCAGGGATAGCGCCGCGCCACTTCGGCCACGAAGCGCTCGAAGTCGGTGTCGGGTCGCTGGCTGGCGCCTATCCATTCCGCCAGGTCGCCGCCCGGCAGGCTCGCGCCCTTGGTCCAGGGCCGGCGCGCATCGCCCAGCATGCGGCCGAGCTGGCTGGCGGCCTCTTCGGAAAGCTTGCGGAAGGTGGTGATCTTGCCGCCCCAGATCGACAGCAGCGGCGCCGCCTCGGTGTTGGACTCCAGCAGGTAGTCGCGCGTGACGGAGGACGGGTCGCCCGAGGCGTCGTCCAGCAGCGGTCGCACGCCCGAATAGCTCCAGACCACCTCCGAAGGCGCGACCGGCTGCTTGAAATAGCGGCTGGCCTGCTCGCACAGGTAGCGCGTCTCCTCGGCGTCGATGCGGGCGCTGCCGGGCTCGCCCTGCTGCTCCACGTCGGTGGTGCCGATCAGGGTGAAGCGGCCCTCGTAGGGGATGGCGAAGATGATGCGCTTGTCCGGGTTCTGGAACAGGTAGGCGTCCTCGTGCTCGAAGCGGCGCGGCACCACGATGTGGCTGCCCTTGATCAGGCGCAGGCTGCGCGTGGCCAGCACTTCGCCGCGGGCCGGGCGGGCCTGATGGCGCAGAAAGCTTTCGGTCCACGGGCCTGCCGCGTTGACCAGCGCGCGCGCCTTCACCCGGCGCGGCGCGCCGTTCTCCGGCTGCAGCGTCGCGGTCCAGCCGTCGGCGCTGCGCTGTGCTCCGGTGCAGCGGGTGCGCGTGAGGATGCGTGCGCCGCGCGCCCGGGCGTCGACGGCGGTCAGCGCCACCAGGCGCGCATCGTCGACCCAGCCATCGGAGTAGACGAAGGCCCGGCCCAGGCGCGGCTGCAGGCATGCGCCCCGGGGATCGCGCCGCAGGTCGATGGCGGTGCTGCCGGGCAGCAGCTCGCGCCGGGCGAGGTGGTCGTAGAGGAACAGGCCGATGCGTATCATCCAGGCCGGTCGCATGGCCGGATCGTGCGGCATCACGAAGCGCAGCGGCCGGATGATGTGAGGCGCGCTGCGCAGCAGCACTTCGCGCTCCTGCAGCGCTTTGCGCACCAGCGAGAACTCGTGGTATTCGAGGTAGCGCAGCCCGCCGTGGATCAGCTTGGTGGACGCCGACGACGTGTGCTGGGCCAGGTCGTCCTGTTCGCACAGCAGCACGCGCCAGCCGCGGCCCGCCAGATCCCGCGCGATCCCGGTGCCGTTGATGCCGCCGCCGACCACCAGCACGTCGCATTCGACATCGCTGGCCGAGGTTTCGGTGCTTGCGTTTGAAACGGAGGTGGGGGCTGCAGACATGCTGATGTCAGGACGTGTGTTTTCGGTTGTTTTCTATTGTTATTCGTTTTGATTCGTTTTTGCTAAGTGTTTTCCCTGATTCTGTGCGTGTTTGATCGAATTGGGCGTTAAGCTTGCGCCAGACGAACCATGGTTTCCCGCAATGATGAAGTCCAACCCGCGGCAACTGAAGCTGCTTGATGTCGTCCGGGCAAGCGGCTCGGTGACGGTGGAGGCGCTGGCCGAGCAGCTCGGCGTGACGCTGCAGACGGTGCGGCGCGATGTGCAGCGGCTGGCCGAGGAGGGCCTGCTCGCGCGCTTTCACGGCGGCGTGCGCGTGCCCAGTTCCACCACCGAGAACATCGCGCATCAGCAGCGCGAGAGCCTGAATGCCGCGGGCAAGGCGGCCATCGCGCGCGCCGTGGCACGCCAGGTGCCCAACGACTGCTCGCTGCTGATCAACATCGGCACGACGACCGAGGCCATCGCGCGCGAACTGCTGGGCCACCAGGGATTGCGCGTGATCACCAACAACCTCAACGTGGCGGCCATCCTCGGCACGAACCCCGGCGCCGAGGTCATCGTGGCCGGAGGCGTGGTGCGTGCGCGCGACGGCGGCATCATCGGCGAGGCGACCGTGGATTTCATCGCCCAGTTCAAGGTCGACATCGCGCTGATCGGCATCTCGGGCATAGAGTCCGACGGGTCGCTGCGCGACTTCGACCTGCGCGAGGTCAGGGTGGCGCAAACCATCATCGACCATGCGCGAGAGGTCTGGCTGGCCGCCGACCACAGCAAGTTCCACCGCCCGGCCATGGTGCAGCTGGCCACGCTGTCGCAGATCGACCGGCTGTTCACCGACCAGCCGCCGCCGGACCCTTTCCCCGCCTTGCTGGCCGATGCCGATGTGCAGTGCATCGTCGCGGGCGGCTGACCGGACGCGCGGATCGACGCGGCGGCCGCCCGGGTTCGCGAAGAGAAACGATTCAAAACGAACAATTTCGCCAACACAATGGGGCGGGCGCCAGGCCGCCCCATGCCATCGCCCGTACCACCATGACCTACCTTCTCGCACTCGACCAAGGCACTTCCAGCTCGCGCAGCATCGTGTTCGACGCGCAGGGCAGCATCGTGTCCCTCGCCCAGCAGGAGCTGCCGCAGATCTACCCGCAGCCCGGCTGGGTGGAGCACGATCCGCTGGAGATCTGGCGCAGCCAGCTCGCCACGGCGCGGCAGGCGCTGGCGCAGGCCGGGCTGCAGGCCTCGGACATCCGCGCCCTGGGGATCACCAACCAGCGCGAGACCACGGTGCTGTGGAACCGTCGAACCGGACAGCCCGTGCACCACGCCATCGTCTGGCAGGACCGCCGGGCCGAGCCGCTGTGCGCGCAGCTGCGCGCGCAGGGCCATGCCGAGCTGATCCGCTCGCGCACCGGCCTGCTGGTCGATGCCTATTTCTCGGCCACCAAGCTGCGCTGGCTGCTCGATCAGGTGCCGGGCGCGCGTGCGCAGGCCGAGCGCGGCGAGCTGGCCTTCGGCACGGTGGACAGCTGGCTGCTGTGGCAGCTCACCGACGGCGAGGTGCATGCCACCGACGTCAGCAACGCCGCGCGCACCATGCTGTTCAACGTCCATACCAATCAGTGGGACGAGGAACTGCTGGAGCTGCTGCGCATTCCGCCCCAGCTCCTGCCCAGGGTGCTGCCTTCCAGCGCGGTCTATGGCCAGACCAGTGCCGCGCTGCTGGGCGCGCCCGTCACCATCGGCGGCGTGGCGGGCGACCAGCAGAGCGCCCTGTTCGGCCAGGGTTGCTTTCGCGCCGGCATGGCCAAGAACACCTATGGCACCGGCTGCTTCATGCTGATGCACACGGGCGCGCGCTTCCAGGCCTCGACCAATGGCCTGCTGACCACCAGCGCGGCCCAGGCCACGGGCCAGCCCGAGTTCGCCATGGAGGGCAGCGTTTTCGTCGGCGGTGCGGTCGTGCAATGGTTGCGCGACGGCTTGCGCGCGATCCGCAGCAGTGCCGAGGTGCAGCCGCTGGCCGAGAGCGTGCCCGATGCCGGTGGCGTGCTGATGGTGCCGGCCTTCACCGGCCTGGGGGCGCCCTACTGGAAACCGAACGCGCGCGGCACGATCACGGGCCTGACGCGCGGCACCACGGTGGCCCACATCGCGCGTGCCGCCCTAGAGAGCATCGCCTACCAGAGCGCTGCGCTGCTGCAGGCCATGAGCCGCGACGCGGTGGCCGCGGGCGGCGCGCCGGTCAGCGAGCTGCGCGTGGACGGTGGCGCCTGCGTCAACGACCTGCTGATGCAGTTCCAGGCCGACCTGCTGGGCATCCCGGTGGTGCGGCCTGCCGTGACCGAGACGACGGCGCTGGGCGCCGCCTTCCTGGCGGGCCTGTCCTGCGGCGTCTGGCAGGACACCGATGTGCTGGCCGAGCTGTGGCAGGCCGAGCGCCGCTTCCTGCCCACACTCGATCGCGAGCGCGCCGCCGCTCTGATGCTGCAATGGGAGCATGCGGTGCGCCAGGCTGCGCTGGAATAACGCGCCGCGGCGGCAGCGCTCAGAGCGGGTGCTCGGTGTAGAAGCGCCCGCCGTGGAACAGCAGGGGCGAGGCGCCGGCGCGGTGGCCGCAGCGCTCGACCTCGCCGACGAAGATCACGTGGTCGCCTTCCTCGTAGCGGCTGCGGTTGAAGCATTCGAAGGTGGCCGCCGCGCCGTCCAGCAGCGGCGAGCCGCTGGCGCCATCGCGAAAGCCCACGCCGGCCCAGCGGTCGGCGCCGCGCGCGGCGAAGCGCTCGGCCAGCGCCTTCTGGTCGGCCGCAAGGATGTTGATCGCGTAGTGCGAGCCGGCGCTGAAGGCCGGCAGCGAGCCCGCCGCACGCGCCAGGCTCCACAGCACCAGAGGCGGGTCGAGCGAGACCGAGTTGAAGGAATTGGCGGTCAGCCCCACCAGCTCGCCTTCCGGGGTGCGCGCGGTCACGATGGTCACGCCGGTGGCGAACATGGCCAGGGCGCTGCGGAATTCACGGTTGGAGAACGCCGGCGGCGTCGCCTGTCTGGGCGGGGACGTCATGGGCGCGGCTGAGCAAACTTCATGAATAATGATAGCGTGGCTGCCCGCCGCGCCCGGGGTGCGGTTGCCGGCCGAGGAGGGTTCATGACGCCGCTACCGAATTTCACCATGCTGGGCGCGGGCCCCATCATCCTCATGCTGCACGGCGCGCTCGGCGGCAGCCGCGCCTTCGCGCCGCAGGTCGAGAGCTACGCTTCGCTGGGCTACCGCGCCGTGGCCTGGGACATGCCGGGCTACGGCCACAGCGTGCCGATCGAGCCCTACAGCTTCAAGGGCCTGGCCCAGAGCTGCATCGCCCTGGCCGAGAGCCTGCTGCAGTCCCGGGGCGATCCCAGCCTGATCCTGCTGGGCCACGACATCGGCGGCATGGTGGCGCAGGAGGTGGTGGCGCGCCGGCCCGAGCTCGTCAACCGGCTGATCCTCTGCGGCACCCTGGCGGCCGCGCCGGCCGGCGAGGCCGCGCCCGAGGCCAGCCAGGACATGGCGCAGCTGGCCCAGACCCTGATGCCCCAGCGCATCGGCCCCGGCGCCCTGCCCGAGGGCGTGCAGCTCGCGAGCTACTGCATGGCCGGCGTGCATGCCGCGACCTACCGCAAGGCGCTCGAGGCCATGGCGGGCTTCGACCGCCGCGCCAACCTGCCGCTGATCCACGTGCCCACGCTGCTGGTGGCCGGCGAGTACGACCGCCAGACCCCGGCGCCGGCGATGCGCGAGATGGCGGCCGCCATCCCCGGTGGCCGTTGCATGACGCTGCGCGGCATCGGCCATTTCCAGAACCTGGAAGCGCCCGAGGCCTTCGACGGCGCGGTGCTCGACTTCCTGGGCCGCACGGCCGGGTCGGCCGAGGCCACGCTGCACTGAGCTCAGAAGCGGTACTGCAGGCGGAAGTCGATCCCTCTGGCGGTCTGCTCGGTCCTGGGTTGCAGCGCCGCGCCGACCGGGATGCCGCTGCGCGTGAGGGTTCGTGCCGCGCCCGCACCCATGCGCTCCTTCTGGTAGTACCAGCCGACCTGCCAGGACCAGCCGGGCCGGGGCTCGGCAGGCGCCGCTCGGCCGCTCATACCGAATCCCCAGGGCCGCCTGCCAGTAGGAGAGCCGTTCCGGATAGCCGAGCACGGCGCCTGTGCCCGCGATGTCGCGCCGCAGTTGCCTGCGGTTCAGCCTGAGGCCCCAGGACCAGTGTTGGTCCAGCGCGTGCAGCCCCTGCAGCGCGAGCTCGGTGCCCGCGATCGCGCTGGTGGTCGCGACAGGCGCGCCGGTGTTGCTGACGCCATCGTAGGCGCGCGTGCCCTGGCTGTAGTCCCACCGGGCGGACCAGGTCAGGGGCCCGCAGGCAAGGTCCAGCGTCAGCGCGGTGCGGCCCAATGTCCCTTGCTCGCGGACCAGCGACTGGCCTTGCGCGCCGAACTCCTCCCAGTGGCTGCGCAGCACGCCGACCTCGACGCCCGGCACAGGGGCCTGGCAGCCCGTGGCCTGCGCACCGGCGGCGGCGCCAGCCAGCAGCGCCGCCAGGCCGAGGCCGGCCGGGCCATGGAAGGCAGGAGGCTTCATGGCGATCAGACCAGCTCGCTCCACAGCCGGGTCGTCGACGCCTCGTAGCTGCCGTCGCCGTTGGCGTCCATCTCGATCCACACGGCACTGTGGTCGAGCACCGTGATGCGGACCTGGCCGCCGCTGGCGCCGGTGGCCGTGGCCTGGCCGCTGGACGGATAGAGGTCCGAGCTGTTGCGCACGAAGGCCTGCTGCGTCGCGATGCTGACCGAGCGGCCCTCCAGCGCCGACGAGCTGAGGCTGCCGTCGAGGGTGACGCTGCTGGAATAGGCGGTTGCGCCCGCGGGGGTGAGCGTCTCAGCGACGGTGTAGCCGCTCAGCTGGCGGCTGTAGGTGGCGCCGCCCGTGGTGCTGCTCTCGGTGAAGCTGGGGGCCGTCGTCAGGCGGATGGACAGATCGTTCTCGGCAGCGGCCATGACGTGCATCGCGACGGCGCCGTTGGCGGTGCTGGTCAGCAGCGAGTTCTGGACCGTCAGATGGTTGAAGCCGACCGTCATCCGCGCCTCGTGCGGAAAGCCGTCCAGGCTGCCCGACAGGCTGTCGATCGAGAACGACAGGCTGCCGTTGTAGACGCTGCCGCCGAGGCTGCAGTTGGAGTAGGAAAGCGAGACCGAGTCGCCCGCTTCCGGCAGGCCGTTGCCGTTCGCGTCGTTGATGGCGATGCTGTAGCTGCCGCTGGAACATTCCCCGGTCTCTTCGTAGACGGCGCCCGTGGCCTGTGGCGTGGTCTGGCCGAACCAGCCCTTGATATGGATTGACTGGGACTGTGCGAATCCAATCAGGGCCTGGGGATGGGCGGCTTGCGCGCCGGTCGCCAGCGACGCGGCGTCGCTGAGCAGGGCCGAGGACGCGAGGGATTCCTGGGCCACGACCACGTAGTTGGCTCCGGTGACCGCCAGCGGTCCTCCGGTGCTGGGAGGCGCCGGGCTTTCGGCGCTGCCGCCACCGCCGCCCCCGCAGGCGACCAGGGCGGCGCAGGCGCCGCCCGCCAGGGATTTCAGGATTTTCCGAGCGCTCATGAGGTCCTCCAATCGGATCGACGCAGGCGGGATTGCCTGCGTCGCATCTTTGGACTGGGGGACTGAGAGAGCGATGACGGCTGGCTGACAGATGGCTTATCGATGCAGCGTCGCACGGCCTCTGGGCCGGTCCGAAAGAAAAACTAAACTATCGAACGGAACATCAGTCCCCCTTATAGGATGAGCACCTTCGACCCCGACGCCCTCGAATGCCTGGCCGCCATCGTGGAGGAGGCGGGTTTCGAGCGCGCGGCGCAGCGCCTGAACATCACGCAGTCGGCCGTGTCGCAGCGCCTGCGCGCGCTGGAGGCCCAGGTCGGCACGGTGCTGATCGTGCGCAGCCGGCCGCTCAAGCCCACGGCGGCCGGCCAGCTGCTGCTCAAGCACACCAAGCAGCTGCGCCTGCTGCGCGCCGACCTGGAGCGCGACCTGCGCGAGCTCGCGCCGAGCTCGACCGGTGGCGGGCGCGAGGAGGAGCGCATCTCGATCGCCATCAACGCCGACAGCATCGCCACCTGGGCGCTGGGCGCGCTGGGCGAGCTGGTGCGCCAGGGCCTGCCGCTGGAAATCATCACCGACGACCAGGACTTCACCCACGAATGGCTGCGCTCGGGCCAGGTGCTGGGCTGCGTGACCACGCTGCGGCAGGCGCTGCGCGGCTGCAAGGTGGTGCCGCTGGGCGCGATGGACTACATCGCCGTGGCCTCGGCCGAGTACGCGCGCGAGCATGCCCCCCAGGGCCTGACGCCGCACAACTTCAGCCGCATGCCCTTCATCGCCTTCAACCGCAAGGACGACATGCAGGCCGAGTTCGTCGCCAAGGCCTTTGGCTTGAAGCGCGTCGCTCTGAGCCAGCTGTTCGTGCCCAGCACCGAGGGGCAGGTTCGCGCGGTGCTGGCGGGCTGGGGCGCGAGCGTGCTGCCGGCCCTGCTGGTGCGCGGCCTGATCGAGCAGGGCCGGCTGGTCGACCTGGCGCCCGGCCGGGTGCTGCCTATCCAGCTCTACTGGCATTGCTGGAACCTGGCGTCGGAGGTGCTGGACACGCTCAGCAGCGCGCTCACGCATGCCGCCAGCCTGGCCCTGAGCGGGGCGGGTCCGGCCGGGCCCGGTGCTGCGCCGTGAGCCCGCCGACCGACCCCAACGCGCCCGGGGGGCGCCAGCTGTCCGCGCGCCTGATGCTGGCCCTGCTGGCGGCCCTGATCATGCTGCCCATGCTGCTGATCGAGTGGGCGTCCGCGCGCCGCGAGCAGGCGCAGTGGCAGCTGCGCGCGCAACAGGACACGCAGCTGCTGGCCGAGACCGTGGCGACCGGCCAGGAGCAGTTCGTGCTGGGCATCGCCCAGCTGCTGGTCGCGGCGGCGGCCTCGCCGGTGCTCTCCGGCGTCGACCTGCCGGCCTGCCAGCACTATGTGCAGGAGGTGCAGCAGCGCCAGACCTGGCTGGCCAACCTCGGCCTGCTGGACGCGGGCGGGCGACTGAGCTGCCGCGCCACCACCGGCGGCGAGAACGCCTATTTCGGCCACCTGCCGTTCTACCAGCAGGCGCGCGACGAGAACCTGCTGAGCGTGGGCGAGTACATGGTCGGTCCGGTTTCGGGCAAGCAGATCCTCAACTTCGGCTGGCCGGTGCGCAGCGACGAGGGCCGGTTCCAGGGCGTGGTGTTCGCCAGCCTCGACCTGGCCTGGCTGGACGAGCGCCTGCGCAACATGCCGCTGCCGGAAGGGGCCGAGGTGTTCCTGACCGACCTGCAGGGCCGGGTGCTGGCCGGCAGCGTGGCCGGCCATGGGCTGCTGGGCCTGCCGCTGCCCGATCTGGTGCTGCGCGCGGCGATGCGCGAGCGGCGCAGCGGCTTCCTGGGCGAGGCCGCGGCGCGAGACCTGTCCCGGCTGCGCGTGATCCGTCCTATACGCGTGTCGGGCCGCGTCGGCCTGTACGTGACCGTGTCCGCGCCGGCCGACGCGGCCATCGAGCCGGCCCTGCGCGATTCGCGCCTGCGCCTTGCGGCCACGCTATTGGTGACCCTGGCCGCCGCGGCGCTGGCCTGGCTGATCGGCGAGCGCTGGCTGGTGCGTCCGCTGCGGCGCCTGGTGCGCGGCGTGCAGCGCGTCGCCCAGGGCGACCCGGCCCAGGCCCTGGCGCCTTCGCGCACGCCGCTGCGCGAGCTGGTGCTGCTCAAGCAGGCCATGGCCCAGGTGGCGCAGCGCGTGGAAGAGCAGCGCCAGGCGCACCAGAAGACGCAGCAGGCGCTGCGCGAGAGCGAGGCCGGCTACCACGCGCTGTTCGACAGCTCGCCGCTGCCGATGTGGGTGCTGGACGAGGCGCAGCAGCGCTTTCTCGCCGTCAACGCGGCGGCGGCCCAGCACTATGGCTACGAGGCGCAGGCCTTCCTGGCGCTGCGGCCCGAGGAGCTGCAGCCGCCGGCGCTGCAGGCCGAGGCCGGCGAGGGGCCCGCGGTGCGCACCCACCGCAAGCACAGCGGCGAGCTGTGCCGGGTGCAGCTGGTCGGCTCGCCGACCAGCTTCCAGGGGCGCGAGGCGCGCCTGTGCATGGCGATCGACGTGACGCAGAGCCTGGCCGACCAGGCCAGGGTGCACGAGGTCAACGATCGCCTGGAGCAGCTGGTGGCCGAGCGCACGCGCGAGGTGGCGCTGTCCAACCGCGAGCTGGAGGCCTTTTCCTACTCGGTCTCGCACGACCTGCGCAATCCGCTGCACGCGGTCGCCATGTTCGCCGAGTTCCTGGCCGAGCACGAGGGGGCGGTGCTCGACGAACAGGGCCGCCTGTACCTGGACCGCATCCAGGACGGCACGCGGCGCATGCAGCGCCTGATCGACGACCTGCTGGAGCTCGCGCGCGTGGCGCGGGCGGAGCTGGCCATGACGCCGCTGGACCTCAGCGCGCTGGCGCTGGAGGTGGCGCAGGAATTGCTCGCCCAGCAGCCCGGGCGGGCGGTGACGCTGCGCATCGAGCCCGGCCTGTACTGCGTGGGCGACCCGCGCCTGCTGCGCCAACTGCTGGTCAACCTGCTGGGCAATGCCTGGAAGTTCACGGCACACGCCGAGGACGCGCGCATCGAGCTGGGCTTCACGAACCGGCCCGGCGAGCCGACCAGCTTTTTCATCGCCGACAACGGCGCGGGCTTCGACATGAAGCTGTCGAACAAGCTGTTCGAGCCCTTCCAGCGCCTGCACACCGAAAGCGAGTTCCCGGGCTCGGGCGTGGGCCTGGCCACCGTGCAGCGCATCGTCGCGCGCCATGGCGGCAGGGTCTGGGCCCATGCGGCCGTGGGCCAGGGCGCCAGCTTCCACGTGGTGCTGCCGGGCCTGGTGCAGCATCGCTGACAATCGCGGCCATGAACCCACCGCCCGCCGCCAAGCAGTCGTTCCGCGCCCAGATGCTGCAGGCCCGTGAGGAGGCCATCCTGGGCAGCGTCTGCCGCCTGCTGGCCGGCAAGGGCTTCGAGGCCATGACCGTGGACCAGGTGGCGGCCGAGGCCGGCATCGCCAAGGCCAGCCTGTACAAGCATTTCCCGAGCAAGGAGGCGCTGGCCTGCGCGGCCGTGGTGCGCCTCTTGAACCAGGCCCAGGCGGTGCTCGCCGGCCTGCCGGCCGACGAGGCGCCGCTGGCCAAGCTGCAGGCCGCGGCGCGCTGGGCCATGGGCCGCCAGCTGGCCGGCGAGCTACCGGCCCTGCCCGGCCCGCATTCCAGCCTGGGCGCGGCGCTCAGGGCCAGCCCTGAGTGCAGCGCGGGCCTGTCGGCGCTGCGCGGTCTGCTCGAGGACTGGATTCTCGGCGCGCAGGCGCAGGCTGTGCTGAATCCGGCGCTGCCGGCGCCGGCCGTGCTCTACACGCTGGCCGCGCGCGCCTGCGACCCGGCCCTGGCCTGGCTGCGCGACGGCGGCCGGCACAGCGACGAGCAGGTCGTGGCGCTGGCGCTCAGCGCCTGCTTCGAGGGGTTGCGCGCCCGCTGAACGGGCAGGTGCAGACCGGCGCCGGGCCGCCCCAAGCCGGTCTGGGCCCCCTCGGGGGGCAGCGAGGACACGTCAGTGCCGAGCGTGGGGGCCCGGTTCAGCGCACCAGCAGCACGGGCACGTCGCAGTGCGCGAGCACCTGGGTGGTCACCGAGCCCATGACCAGGTTGCCCAGGGCGCTGTGGCCGTGCGAACCCATGACCACCAGGTCGAACTTGCCGCTGTGCGCGAACTTGGCGATGGCTTCGCCCGCGTGGCCGACCTTCCAGCTGCTCTTGGCGTCGATGCCGTGGCGTGCCAGGAACTTGGACACCGGGGACAGCACCTTCTCGGCTTCCTCGGCGTGGTAGCCGTCGGCCACTTCCTTGCCCACGGCGGCGCGCGCGCGGGGGGGCAGGGCCGGCTGGACCGTGAACACCGTGTACTCGTTGCCGATGGCAAACAGCTCGCCGTGCGTGGTCAGGTAGGCCAGCATCTTCTTGGTGTAGGGGCTGCCATCGACGGCCAGAAGGATTTTCATGGAGGGCTCCTCTTCAATTGGAGCCCCGAGTCTAAGGGCTGGCCGAAGGGCGGGCTTGATGCCGGTCAAGCGCAGGGCGGGGGCCGAGCTCCAGGGTCAGGGTCGGGCGGAAGGCGGCCTGCTCGCCCTTGCGCGCATAGCCCAGCGGGTTGGCGACCACGCGGCAGCCCTGGTGCAGGTAGTCGGCCGGGCAGTGCAGGTGGCCGTGCAGCCACAGCCTGGCCCGGGGCAGCAATTCGTCCAGCGCGTTGCAAAAGCCTGCCGTGCCGGGACTCAGGCCGTAGCGCGGGTCGGCGCTGCGCAGGCTGGGCGCGAAATGGGTCACGACCACCGTGGGGCCGTCGAAGGGCTGGGCCAGGGCTGCGCGCAGCCACTGCTGGCAGGCCAGCGCCTGCTCGCGCCAGGCCGCGGCCAGGAAGGGCTGGCCGGCGCGCGTGCCGCCGGTCTTGCGCAGGTAGAAGTCGGCCGCGCGGAAGGCCTTCTCGCGCTGGCGCAGCTGCTGGGTCAGCGTGGCCTCGCTGTCGTGACGGGCCGGGCCCAGGGCGTCGAAGTCGCTCCACAGCGTGGTGCCGACGAAGCGCACGCCGTCCAGCTCCAGGGTCTCGCGCTCCAGCCAGGCGATGCCCAGCCGCTCGCAGCTCTCGCGCAGCCGCGCGTGGGCCTGGTCGAAATCCAGCCCGTCGTACTCGTGGTTGCCGGGCACGAACAGCACCGGCACGGGCCAGCCCGCGCGCGGCGAGAAGCGCGCCAGGCCGAAATCGCGGTCGCCCAGGGCGGCCAGGCGAGAGCCCGCCTGGTAGGAGCCTATGTCGCCGGCCAGCACCAGCAGGTCGGCATCGGGCGCGGGCCGCGGCTGGAAGCCGGGGTCGGTCTCGAGGTGCAGGTCCGACATCAGCTGGATCTTCATGACGCCGCCCCGCCAGCCGCGCCCTCGGGCGCGCCGAACACCTGCGCGGCCACGCGGTGCAGGGTCTCGCGCAGCCATTCATGGCCGCTGCTGTGCTGCAGGCGGCGGTGCCAGACCGCTTCCACGTGCACCGGCGGCACGTCCAGCGGCAGCTCGCGCAGCACCAGCTGGTCGGCGATGCCGGTGGTGTTGACGAAGTGGCGCGGCAGCACGGTGAGCAGGTTGGAGTTGGCCACCACGCGCCCGGCCGTGAAGAACTGGTTCACCGTGAGCACCACGCGGCGCTGCCGGCCGAGCGAGGCCAGGGCCTCGTCGATGAAGCCGTAGGGCCGGCCGGAGAAGCTGACCAGCAGGTGGCGCGCCTGGCAGTAGCGGTCCAGCGTCAGGGCGCTGTCGGCCAGTGGGTGGTCGCGCCGCATCACGCAGACATATTCGCCGGCGTACAGGCGCTGGTGCGAGTGCGCGATGGCCTCGCCGGCCTGCTCGCGCGCCGTGAGGTCGGCCAGCACGGCCGGGAAATAACCCACGGCCAGGTCCACGGTCTCCTCGTCCAGCAGGCGGCGCGGGTCGCGCGTGGTCAGCGGCACCACGCGCATGGACACGCCGGGCGCCTCGGACTCCAGCGTGTGGACCATGCCGGGAATCAGCTCGGCCGCGGTGGCGTCGGCCATGGCCAGCACGAAGGTGGTGCTGGCCTCGGCGGGCTCGAAAGCCGTGGGCGAGATCGAGGCTTGCAGCTGGCGCAGCGCCTGGCGCACGCTGGGCCACAGGGCCAGGGCGCGCGGCGTGGGCTCGATGCCGTGGCCGCTGCGGCGCACCAACTCGTCGCCCAGGGTCTCGCGCAGGCGGCGCAGCGCATTGCTGACCGCCGGCTGGGTCAGGGCCAGGTTGCGCGCCGCGCGCGTCAGGCTGCGCTCGGCCATGACCTCGTCGAACACGCGCAACAGGTTCAGGTCCAGCGTGCGGAAATTGGGGGCGGCGATCGGTGGCATCGGTATTAATTCACATGGTGAATGGTAACTATCATGAAGATAAAGTTGAATCGTACTAGGGTAACCCCTAGTATCTACCCCATGAGGCGGCAAAAGGGTCCGCCCCCAGTTTGAGAGAGAAGGGAAACATCATGAGCACTGCCAACTTTGTCCACACCGAATACCCGCTGAGCCACCCCGGCGTGGCCCGCGCCGAGCAGGCCGTCGAATCGGCGCGCGCCCTGCGCCAGCGCTTCGACAGCACGCGCGGCCTGGCCGCCATGCTGCTGGCCGCAGTCGTGGCCGCGCTGGTGGTCGTCGCCGACCAGATGATCGAGACCTGGGCCGAGGGCCACCTGCTGGCCGCCTGGGTGGCGCTGTGGGCCGTGGGCTTCGCCGCGCTGGGCCTGCTGGCCGGTCCGGCCCGCCGCCTGGCTGCGCGCCTGGTGCAGGCGCTCAACGCCTGGTCGGCCCGCGTGGCCCAGGCCCGTGCCGACGAGCGCCTGTGGGCCATCGCCCAGACCGACGCCCGCGTCATGGCCGACCTGCATGCCGCGATGACGCGCAGCGACCAGGAAGCGCCGGCCGTGGCCAGCAAGGCCCAGCCCGAGATGAGCGCCGCCGCGCGCCGCGCCGACAAGATCCTGCGCAGCCGCCTGTTCTACATCTGAGTCCAGCCCCGGCGACGGGGCGGTACCCCAGGCAGATCTGGCCTCCACTTCGGTGGAGGCCTTTTTTCTGTGCGCCCGGCACGGGCGCACTCTTGGAGGTGCAAGTCCTCCCGTGAGTTGATCACAGCGAACGAAGCGAAGCGCAACTGCATGAGGGTGACCGAGTGTGGGGA
>SCMQ01000003.1 GCA_005503335.1 Comamonadaceae bacterium 2FH | reverse complement strand
ACGCTTCCTCCCCACACTCGGTCACCCTCATGCAGTTGCGCTTCGCTTCGTTCGCTGTGATCAACTCACGGGAGGACTTGCACCTCCAAGAGTGCGCCCGTGCCGGGCGCACAGTAAAAAGGCCCGCTGCATGCAGCGGGCCTTTTTACTTCTCTATCTGGGGTGGCTGATGGGACTCGAACCCACGACGACCAGAATCACAATCTGGGACTCTACCAACTGAGCTACAGCCACCGGAAAAGTGGAATTATAACGTCATTCATCAGGGCGTTGCCGAGGCCGGTGCGGAATTTGCGGCCGGCTTGGGTGCCAGGATCTGGGTCTTGAAGCGCTCCTTGAGCAACTGGTAGTAGGCCTGGCCTTCGGCCGCGCTCCACAGCTGGCCGTACTGCGCCAGCTCCTGGCGACGCCGCTCGGCCACGCCGGGCTCGCGCGGCAGCAGCTTGTTGACGCGCAGCACGGCGTAGCCCTGGGCGCCCAGGTCCACGCCCGCCAGCGCCGGCAGGGCCGAGGCGTCGGCGCGCAGCGCCGCGTTGACCACCGGCAGGGGCTGGCCGGCCGGCTGGTCGCGCGAGACCACCAGCGCCGCGGGCCAGGGCGCGCTGGCCGGCTGGGCGCGCCAGGCGGCCAGGCGCTGCTCGCCCTCCTTGCGGGCCAGCTCGGCGCCGCGCTCGGCCAGCAGGCGCTGGCGCACCTGGTCGCGGACCTCGGCCAGCGGGCGGGTGCGTGCCGGCGTGTGCTGCGTGATGCGGCCGGCCACCAGCTGGCTGGGACCGATCTCGACAGCCTCGGTGTTGCGCTTTTTCTCCACGGCGTCGGGCGCGAACAGCGCGCCCAGGAACTTGGCATTGGCAAGCGCACCGGTCGCACCCGCGGCGGGCTGGCGCGTCACCTGGCTGGCCGTGCGCACCTCCAGCTTGAGCCGCTCAGCCACGGGCTTGAGGCTGTCGGACTGCTCGTAGACGCCGTTGGTGAAGGTCTCGGCGGCCTCGGCGTATTTGCGCTGCGCCTGCTGCTTCTTGAGGTCGGTCTCGAGCTCGGCACGCATGTCGGCGAAGCTGCGGGTCTGGGCGCTCTTGATGTCGGTCAGGCGGATGATGTGAAAGCCGAACTCGGACTCCACGACCTCGCTGATCTCGCCCTTCTTGAGCGCGAAGGCCGCGTCCTCGAAGGGCTTGACCATGGCGCCGCGCGCGAAGAAGTCGAGGTCGCCGCCGTTCGGCGCCGAACCCGGGTCCTGCGACTCCTTCCTGGCCAGCGCGGCGAAGCTCTCCGGCGCCTTCTTCAGCGCGGCCAGCAGTTCCTGCGCCTTGGCACGCGCCTTCTGGCGCTCGGCCTCGGGCGCGTCCTTGGGCGCATTGATCAGGATGTGGCTGGCACGGCGCTCCTCCTTGCCGGCCAGGCGCGCCAGGTTCTGCTCGTAATAGGTCTTGAGGTCCTGCTCGTTGACGGTGACGGTCTTGAGCAGGCTGTCGAGGTCCAGCACCAGGTACTCGATGTCCGCCTGCTCGGGCGCCTGGAACAGCGCCTCGTTGCGCTTGTAGTAGGCCTCCAGGTCGGCATCGGACAGGCTGAGCTTGGCGCTGTAGGCGGCCGCGTCGAAGCGCAGCACCTGGACCTCGCGCCGCTCGAAATAGGCGTTCAAGGCCACGTCGGCCTGCGCCGCGCCGGCAAAGCCCGTGCCGGCCACGCCCTGCAGCACCTGGCGCACCGAGAGGTCGGCGCGCACCTGGGCTTCGAACATCTCGGGCGTCATGCCCTGGCTGGCCACCAGTTGGCGGTAGCGCTCCATGTCCAGCGTGCCGTCGGCGCGGCGCAAGGCCGCGATCGTGGGGTTCTGCTGCAGCTCGCGCGCCAGGTGGGCGTCGCTGGTGGCGAGTTGCAGCTTGGCGGCCGCGGCGGCCAGCACGCGCTCGCGCACCAGGCGCTCTAGCGTCGCGTATTTGGCCTGCGGGGAGTCCAGCAGCTTGGCGTCCAGGCTCGGCATGGCGGCCCTCAGGCGCTCGACCTCGGCGCGGTGCGCCGCGTCCCAGTCGGCCTGGCTGATCTTGTTGCCATCGACCTTGGCCACGGTGGCTCCCTGCTCCTGGAAGCGGCTGTAGCCTTCGATGCCGAACAGCACAAACGACGGGATGATGAGCAGGAACAACAGACCCATCATGATCTTTGTGTTGTTGCGGACAAAATCAAACATGCTAGGACTCTCTATGGCAAAAACAGAAAAGGCGAACACAATGTTCGCCTTTGCATCGGTGGTGGGTGCTGACGGTCTCGAACCGCCGACCTACGCCTTGTAAGGGCGCCGCTCTACCAACTGAGCTAAGCACCCCACCTTCAACTCTGGTTCAGTTCAGGGCGTCCTTCAACGCCTTGCCCGGACGGAACTTCGGCACTTTGGCGGCCTTGATTTTAATCGTTGCACCGGTGCGCGGGTTGCGGCCCGTGCGCGCGGCACGCTTGCCCACGGCGAAGGTGCCGAAGCCCACCAGCGACACGGTGCCGCCTTTCTTCAGGGTGGTCTTCACGGCGCCGATGGTCGACTCCAGGGCGCGCGTGGCTGCGGCCTTGGAAATGTCTGCATGCTTGGCGATGTGCTCGATCAGTTCGGTTTTGTTCACAAGGATCCCCTCGTTCAAGAAATTGTGGTCCGGATGTCCGATTCAAAAAATCGACCCGATGCCTGTCAGCGATGCACTGACATCCCGGCAGGCATTCGGGCCTATGCGTTGGCGGCGCGGGCCGCCTGAAGGCATTAGAGCCACGGTGCCGCGAGGTGTCAATACACCGAATGGCATCGTGGCTGGCAGGACGCGGATTCTAGACGCTTTTGCCTGGGTTTCTGAGCGGGCGCGCGGCATTTTTTGCCGCGCGCAAGGGCGGGCGCGCCGCCCCCGAAGTCACAGGGCCTCGGCGATCGCGCGGCCCAGGTCCTTGGTGCCGGCCTGTCCACCGATGTCGGGCGTGCGCGGCGCGCCGGACTTGGGGTCGAGCACCTTCTCGATCGCGGCCAGCACCGCGTCGTGCGCGTCCTTGTGGCCGAGGAACTCGAGCATCATCGCGCCGCACCAGATCTGGCCGATCGGATTGGCGATGTTCTTGCCCGCGATGTCGGGCGCCGAGCCGTGCACGGGTTCGAACAGCGAGGGGAACTTGCGGTCCGGGTTGAGGTTGGCGCTGGGCGCGATGCCTATGGTGCCGGTGCAGGCCGGGCCCAGGTCGCTCAGGATGTCGCCGAACAGGTTGCTCGCGACCACCACGTCGAAGAAGTCCGGGCGCTGCACGAAATGCGCGGTCAGGATGTCGATGTGGAACTTGTCCACGCTGATGCCCGGGTAGGCCTTGGCCATCTCGGCCACGCGCTCGTCCCAGTAGGGCATGGTGATGGCGATGCCGTTGGACTTGGTGGCGCTGGTCAGGTGCTTCTTGGGCCGGCTCTGCGCCAGCTCGAACGCGAACTTCAGCACCCGATCCACGCCCACGCGCGACATCACGGTTTCCTGCATCACGATCTCGCGCTCGGTGCCAGCGTACATGCGCCCGCCTATGCTCGAGTACTCGCCCTCGGTGTTCTCGCGCACGATGTACATGTCGATCTCGCCCGGCTGGCGCGCGCTGCCGTCGCGGCGCACCACGGGCGCCACGATGCCGGGCATCAGGCGCGCCGGGCGCAGGTTGATGTACTGGTCGAACTCGCGCCGAAACAGCAGCAGCGAGCCCCACAGCGAGACATGGTCGGCGATCTTCTCGGGCCAGCCGACGGCGCCGAAGTAGATCGCGTCGTGGCCGCCGATCTGGTCCTTCCAGTCGTCGGGCAGCATCTTGCCGTGCTTCTCGCAGTAGTCCCAGCTCGAGAAGTCGAAATGGTCGAACTGCAGGGCTATGCCGAACTTGCGCGCGGCGGCGTCCATCACGCGCAGGCCCTCGGGCATGACTTCCTTGCCAATGCCGTCACCGGCGATCACGGCGATTCGTTTCTTGCTCATTCATCAGCTCCTGAAAAAATCAAAGGTTTCCGCCAGCAGGGGCTCCGGGGCCTCCTCGGCGATGTAGTGGCCGCAGGGCAGCGCCCGGCCGCTCACGTCCAGCGCGCGCTCGCGCCACAGCGCCAGCACGTCGAAGCAGCGTCCCACCACCCCCTCCTGCCCCCACAGCACGCGCAGCGGCTGCGCCAGGCGCAGGCCCTGCTCGCGGTCGGCGCGGTCGTGCGCAAGGTCTGTCGTGGCGCTGGCGCGGTAGTCCTCGCAGATGGCGGCGGCCGTGCCGGGGATCGCGGCGCAGCGCTCGTATTCCGCCAGCGCTTCGGGCGCGAAGGCGGCCAGGCCCGCATGGCGCTTACCCATCACGCTGCGCACGTAGCGCGCGGGGTCGGATTCGATCAGGGCCTCGGGCAGGGGCGGCGGCTGGATCAGGAAGAACCAGTGCCAGTAGGCGCGCGCGAAGGCCTCGCCCGTGCCCTCGTACATGGCCAGCGTGGGCGCGATGTCCAGCAGCATCAGCCGCTCGACGGCCGCGGGATGGTCGGCCGCGAGGCGATGCGCCACGCGCGCGCCGCGGTCATGGGCCAGCACCTGAAAGCGCGCGTGCCCATGGGCCGCCATCACGGCCAGCGCGTCGAGCGCCATCTCGCGCTTGGTGTACGGCCCATGTTGGGCGTCGCTGGCCGGGCGCCCCGAGTCGCCGTAGCCGCGCAGGTCCATCAGCACCACGGTGAAGCGCTGTGCCAGCGCCGGCGCGACCCGGTGCCACATGGCCTGGGTCTGCGGATGGCCGTGCAGCAGCAACAGCGGCGGCCCCTCGCCGGCTACGCGCGTGTGCAAGCTCACGCCCGCGCGCTCGACCCGTTGGGTCCTGAAGCCTTCCCGCATGCACCGCCTCCGCAGGGATTCAAAGGATGGCGCAAAGCTTACCGTCAAAAAGAGAAATAATTAATCAAGTTATTTTTTCCAAACGGGAAATAAATGGAACGCTCGGACCTGGAGCTCGTGCTGGCGATCCGCCAGCACGGCAGCATGACGACGGCGGCGCGCGCCCTGCGCTTGGCGCCTTCGGTCGTCACCAAGCGCCTGGCCGCGCTGGAGGCGCAGCTCGACCTGCGCTTGTTCCAGCGCAGCACGCGCCATGTCAGCCCCACGCCCGAGGGCGACACCCTGTGCGAGCGCGCGGCGGAGCTGCTGCGCGGCTTTCGCGACGTGGAGGCCGAGCTGCGCGAGCGCCAGGCCGAGCCGACCGGCCTGGTCCGCCTGGCCGCGACCTTCGGCTTCGGGCGCCTGTGGCTGGGCCCGGCGCTGGCCGAGTTCCAGGCCCGCCACCCGCGCCTGCAGATCCAGCTGCAGCTCACCGAGCAATTGCCCGACCTCGCGGTCGAAGGCCTGGACGGTGCGATCTGGCTCTGGAACGCGCCGGGGCACCGGGCCACGGAATGGGTGTCGCGGCGGCTGGCGCGCAACCAGCGCGTGCTGGTCGCCGCTCCGGCCTACCTGCGCACCCATGGCACGCCGGCCACGCCCGAGGAGCTTGCGCAGCATGCCTGCCTGATCGTGCGCGAGAACAGCAGCGACCCCGGCCAGCGTTTCGACAGCTGGCAGCTGCAGGGCACGGCCACGCGCGGCCCCAGGCTGCGTGTCGCGGTCCGGGGACCACTGTCGAGCAACTCGGGCGAGTTGGTGCGCGACTGGTGCCTGGCCGGCCACGGCATCATGCTGCGCAGCCTCTGGGACATCGCGCCGCGCCTGGCCAGCGGCGAGCTGGTGCGCGTGCTGCCGCAGTACGTCATGCCCGACGCCGACATCCACTGGCTGGCGCCCTATCGGCCGCAGGTGCCGCGCCGCATCCGGCTGCTGGTCGACTTCCTGGCACAGGAATTCCGGGCCGAGCCCTGGCGCGCCGCGGCCCGTCCCGCCTGAGGCTCAGCGGCGCGGCGGCCGCAGCACCAGGCTGACCCCGAAGGCCGTGAGCGCGATGCCGGCGATGGTGGTGGCCGTGATCGGTTCGCCGAACAGCAGCCAGGCGATCAGCGCCGTGGTCGGCGGCACCAGGTACATCAGGCTGGCCACCGAGGCCGCCGCGCCGCGCTGGATCAGCAGGTACAGCAGCGAGCTGCCGCCCAGCGTCAGACCCAGCACCGACCAGGCCATGGCGCCGGCCAGCTCGGCGTTCCAGTGCAGGCCTTCGGCCTCCAGGCCAGCCAGCGGCAGCGTGACGGCGAAGGCAGCGGCGAGTTGCACGGCGCTGGCCGTGCGCACGTCGCAGGGCGCGACGAAGCGCTTCTGGTACAGCGTGCCCGCGGTGATGCTCAGCAGCGCGCCCACGGCGAACATCAGGTTGAGCCCGTCCGCTTGGTCTCCGGGGCTGCCCTGCACGAACTTGCGCGACACCACCAGCGCCAGGCCGACGAAACCCAGCAGCAGGCCCCCCCACTGGCGCCGCGTGACCCGGCTGTCCGAGCCGCCGAAGGCCGAGAGCCAGATCGCCGTCAGCACCGGCTGTATGCCGACGATCAGCGCGGACAGGCCCGAGCCCATGCCGGCCTTGACCGCGGCCCACACGCCGCCGAGGTAGCCTGCGTGCATCAGCACCCCGGTCAAGGCCAGGTGGCCCCATTGCGCGCCCGAAGCGGGCCAGCGCACGCGCGCCAGCAGGACCCACGGCAGGAAGCAGGCCAGGGACAGCGCGTAGCGCAGCAGCAGGAACTTGAACGGCGGCGCATGCGGCATGCCGTAGCGCGCCACGATGAAGCCCGTGCTCCAGATCAGCACGAACACGACCGGCATGGCCCGGATCAGGGCCTGGGCATCGTTGCGCTCGCTCATTTGACCCGCGCCCGGATCTCAGGCAGGGCCTTTTGCAGGTAATAGACCATGGACCAGACGGTCAGGATGGCCGCGATCCAGATCAGCCAGCTGCCCCAGACGCGGGTGTCGATCAGGCCCAGCAGTACGCCGTCAAACAGCAGGAAAGGAATGGCCACCATCTGCACCGCGGTCTTGACCTTGCCGACCATGTGCACGGCCACGCTCTTGGACGCGCCGATCTGCGCCATCCACTCGCGCAGCGCCGAGATGGCGATTTCCCGGCCGATGATGATCAGCGCCACGAACACGTCGGCGCGGTTCATGTGCACCAGCACCAGCAGCGAGGCGCAGACCAGGAACTTGTCGGCCACCGGGTCCAGGAAGGCGCCGAACGAGGAGGTCTGGTTGAGCCTGCGCGCGAGGTAGCCGTCCAGCCAGTCGGTCAAGGCGAACAGCACGAACAGCACGGTGGCCGTGAGGTTGCGCGTGGCCTGGTCGAGCGGCAGGTAGAACACCCCGACGATCAAGGGAATCGCGACGATGCGCGCCCAGGTCATGAGGGTGGGGATGGTGAAGAACATGGCCCGATTGTGTCACGGCCCGTGTCGCGGCCGGCCGGGCGCGCGGCTTCAGCTCAGTGCAGGGCGCGGTAGATCTCCTCGGCCAGGCCGCGCGAGATGCCCTCCACCGTCACCAGGTCCTCGACGCTGGCCGCCGCCACGCCGCGCACGCCGCCGAAGCGCTGCAGCAGCCGCGCGCGCTTTTTCGGGCCGACGCCCGGGATCTCCTCGATCTGGCTGCCGCCCATGCGCACCCGGGCGCGCTGCGCGCGCATGCCGGTGATGGCGAAGCGGTGCGCCTCGTCGCGGATCTGCGCCACCAGCATCAGCGCGGCCGAGTCGCGGCCCAGGTAGACCTTGTCGCGCCCGTCGGCGAACACCAGCTCCTCCAGGCCCACCTTGCGTCCCTCGCCTTTTTCGACGCCTACGATCAGCGACAGGTCCAGGCCCAGGCCGGCGAACACCTCGCGCGCCATCGCCACCTGGCCTTTGCCGCCGTCGACCAGCACCAGGTCGGGCATGGCCTGGGCGCCGCCGACCGCCTCGCCGCCCGCGTTGCGCAGGGCCTCGGCCAGCTTGCCGTAGCGCCGCGTGAGCACCTGGCGCATGGCCGCGTAGTCGTCGCCCGGCGTGATGCCCTCTATCTTGTAGCGCCGGTATTCGCTGCTTTGCATCCTGTGGTGGTGGAACACCACGCAGGAGGCCTGGGTGGCCTCGCCCGCCGTATGCGAGATGTCGAAGCACTCGATGCGCAGGGTATCCAGGTTGTCCGGCGCCAGGTCCAGCGCCTCCACCAGAGCACGGGTGCGCGCCTGCTGCGAGCCCTCCTCGGACAGCAGCCGGGCGAGCTGGATGTCGGCGTTCTTCTGCGCCATCTCCAGCCAGATGCGGCGCTGCTCGCGCGGGTTGTGCACCGCGCTGATCTTCACGCCGCTTTGCTGCGACAGGGCCTCGATCAGCCCTTTGTCGACCGGGGCGCCGGTGATCAGCGTGGGCGGCACCGGCACCCCCAGGTAATGCTGGGCGATGAAGGCCTCCAGCACCTGGACCTCCACCGGCCGGGCAGCGTCCTCGCCCTCCTCGTCCAGCGCCTGCAGCGCGTGCGCATCCTCGACATGGGTCGGGAAATAAGGCCGGTCGCCCAGGTGCCGGCCGCCGCGCACCATGGCCAGGTTCACGCAGGCGCGCCCGCCATGCACGCGCACGGCCAGGATGTCCACGTCGGTGTCCGACACCGTCTCCACCGACTGCTGGTGCAGCACGCGCGACAGCGCCGTGATCTGGTTGCGCAGCTCGGCCGCCTGCTCGAACTCGAGCTTCTCGGCATGCGCCAGCATGCGCGCCTCCAGGGCCTGCAGCACGGTCTGGGTTTCGCCGCGCAGGAACTGTTCGGCATGTGCCACGTCGGCCGCGTAGGCCTGGGCGCTGACCAGGTGCACGCAGGGGCCGGTGCAGCGCTTGATCTGGTAGAGCAGGCAGGGCCGGCTGCGGTTGGCGAACACCGTGTCCTCGCAGCTGCGCAGCCGGAACACCTTCTGCAGCAGCTGTATCGTCTCCTTGACCGCCCAGGCGTTCGGATAGGGGCCGAAATAGCGGTGACGCCTGTCCACCGCGCCGCGGTAGTAGGCGATGCGCGGGAAGTCGGCCGCTTGCGCCGGTCCCTGGTCCGCACCCGCCGGGGGCGGGGCGCCGCTGCCGCTGATCTTGAGATACGGATAGCTCTTGTCGTCGCGAAACAGGATGTTGTAGCGCGGGTTCAGCGACTTGATCAGGTTGTTTTCCAGCAGCAGGGCCTCGGCCTCGGAGCGCACCACCGTGGTCTCCATGCGCGCGATCTTGCCGACCATGTGGCCGATGCGCGTGCCGCCATGGTTCTTCTGGAAATAGCTGGACACGCGCTTCTTGAGGTTGCGCGCCTTGCCGACATAGAGCACCTGGTCGTCGGCGTCGAAGTAGCGGTAGACCCCGGGCAGGGCCGGCAGGGCCGCGACTTCGTTGAGCAGTTGTTCCGAATGCACCTGGGACATGTCGCTATTGTCGCCCCCGCCGCCCGCGCGGCCAGGCGTTGGGCACAATCCGGGGCCTGTTCACACTATTTTTTGCCAGATGCGTTGCGAATCAAAAAGGCCATGCGCAAGGCGCGAAACGCAGCCGGGGGTGGCGTTGCGCAGCGTCCGTGCGCGAAGCTGTACAGCGCAGCACCGCCGTATGCCGCCCTTCGCCTGGTTCGCTTCGCAGACCAACGGCTGCGGGCGGCGCCCCGGCGATGTTTCGCAACGCGGCGCATGGTCTTTTTGGCCGCAACCCGGAGGGAACGTGGTTAAAGCCGCGCCACTCGTTGTTGCACTCCTTGCCCAGGCAGCCAGTCTGGGCGTCGTCGCGCGCCTAGATTGGTGCGGGTTTAACCACGTTCGCACTGGCAAAAACAGTGCGAACAGGCCCTAGCATGCTTTGGGACATCTTCTGCACCGTCATCGACAACCATGGCGACCTCGGCGTCTGTTGGCGCCTGAGCGCCCAGCTGGCGGCGCGCGGGGAGCAGGTGCGGCTCTGGGTCGACGACGCCTCGGCCCTGTCCTGGATGGCGCCCGGCGCGCTCGAGGGCCGGGTGCCGGGCGTGCAGGTGCTGCCCTGGACCCGGCCCCTGCCCGGCGCCCTGCTGACCGCGCTCGCCCCGTCCGAGGTCTGGGTGGAGGCCTTCGGCTGCGACCTCCCCGCCGAGTTCCTGGCGCATTTCGTCGCCGACGACGAACAGGCCCCGGTCTGGCTCAACCTCGAATACCTCTCGGCCGAACCCTATGTCGAGCGCTGCCACGCCCTGCCCTCGCCGGTCATGAGCGGCCCGGGCCGCGGCCGCACCAAGTGGTTCTTCTACCCCGGCTTCACCGCCCGCACCGGCGGGCTGCTGCGCGAGGCCGGGCTGCTGGCACGCCAGGCGGCGTTCGACCGCGGCGCCTGGCTCAAGGCGCTGGGGCAGCCGGCCGTGGCGGACGAGCGCCTGGTGGCGCTGTTCTGCTACGAGCCGCCAATGCTCGCCAGCCTGCTCGAGAGGCTGGGCCGGGGCCACCCGCCCACCCGGCTGCTCGTGACCGCCGGCCGGGCCGCGGCGGCCGTGCGCGCCTGCGGCGCAAGCCCCGGCCCCAGCTTGGCCGTGGACTACCTGCCACCCATGCCTCAGACCGGGTTCGACCAGCTGCTGTGGGCCTGCGCGCTCAATTTCGTGCGCGGCGAGGATTCGCTGGTGCGCGCCCTCTGGGCCGGCGCCCCACTGGTCTGGCAGATCTACCCCCAGCACGACGACGCCCACCACACCAAGCTCGAGGCCTTCCTAGCCTGGCTCGAGGCACCGGCCTCGCTGCGCCGCTTCCACCGGGTCTGGAATGACATGGCCCCCGGCCCCCTGCCCGAGATCGAGCTGCCGCTGTGGCGGGATTGCATGCTCGCCGCGCGCCGGCGGCTGCTGGCCCAGGACGAGCTGGTCACGCAGCTGCTGCGATTCGTCACTGAAAAGCGTTAGAATTCAAGGCTTTGCGGAAACAGCTGGGCGCCAGTGCGTGCGCGCCGTTTTCCCGCCCCGCCGCACCGACCCGTGCCCCCTACGCGTTGAGCGGCCTCCTTGAGCTAGAGAGACCTGGAACCACTATGAAAATCGCCCAAGAAATCCGCGCCGGCAACGTGATCATGCACGGCAAGGACCCGATGATCGTTCTCAAGACCGAGTACAGCCGCGGCGGCCGCGGCGCGGCCACCGTGCGCATGAAGCTCAAGGCCCTGCTCAACAACATGGGCACCGAGGTCGTGTTCAAGGCCGACGACAAGATGGACCAGATCATCCTGGACCACAAGGAGTGCACCTACTCCTATTTCGCCGACCCCATGTACGTGTTCATGGACACCGAGTTCAACCAGTACGAGGTCGAAGCCGAGAACATGGGCGACGCGCTGAACTACCTGGAAGACGGCATGGCCGTCGAAGTGGTGTTCTACGACGGCAAGGCCATCTCGGTCGAACTGCCCACCAGTGTGGAACGCGAAATCACCTGGACCGAACCGGCCGTCAAGGGCGACACCTCGGGCAAGGTGCTCAAGCCCGCCAAGATCTCCACCGGCTTCGAAGTTCCGGTCCCGCTGTTCGTGAACCAGGGCGACAAGATCGAGATCGACACCCGCACCGGCGAATACCGCAAGCGCGTCTAGGCCTCCAAACGGCTCCCAAAAGGCTCCGCAAGGAGCCTTTTTTCATTGGCGCAGCGCCGGGGCGCCTCTGTATCCCGCCTCCATCGCCGACAATCCGCCCATGGAAACCACACAAGACATCAAGGAGAACCGCCTGGCCGAGGCTTGGGCGGAGCTGCAGGCCCATGCCGCCACGGGCCAGCCGCTCGACCCGAACGCCTACCGCCTGGCCTTCGCCGACCCGGAGTTCATGTTGCGCCGCGAGACGCGTGGCATACGCTTCCAGCTCGAGATGCTCAAGCCCGACCTGGACCAGCACGCCTCCGGCATAGAGAACACCATCGTGGTGTTCGGCAGCGCGCGCTTTTCCGCGCCCGAGGACGCGCAGACCGCCCTGACCGCGGCCCAGGCCCGCGGTGACGTGCAGGCCATACGCCTGGCCCAGCGCGGCCTGCGCAACTCACGCTACTACGAGATGGCGCGCGAGTTCTCGCGCCTGGTGGCGCGCCACAGCGCCAGCTGCGCGATCCAAGACCGGCTGCACATCTGCACCGGCGGCGGCCCCGGCATCATGGAGGCGGCCAACCGCGGCGCGCACGATCTGGGCGCCCATTCGGTGGGCCTGAACATCGCGCTGCCGCACGAGCAGGAGTCCAACCCCTATGTCTCGCCGCACCTGAGCTTCAAGTTCCACTACTTCGCGCTGCGCAAGATGCATTTCATGATGCGCGCCAAGGCCCTGGTCGCCTTCCCCGGCGGCTTCGGCACGCTGGACGAGCTGTTCGAGGTGATCACGCTGGTGCAGACCAAGAAGGCCAAGCCCGTGCCCATCATCCTGTTCGGCACCGACTACTGGAAGCGGCTGTTCAACTTCGACGTGCTGATCGAGGAAGGCGCGATCTCGCCCGAGGACCTGGAGCTGTTCCAGTACGTGGACAGCCCGCAGGCCGGCTGGGACGCGGTCTGCGAGTTCTACGCGCTCGCCTGACCCTCGCCCGCCATGCGCACCGTGCCCCGCCGAATCCTGCCGGTGATCGTGTTCTCGCAGTTCGCGGGCACCTCGCTGTGGTTCGCCGCGAACGCGGTGATGCCCGACCTGCAGCACGCCTGGGGCCTGCCGGCCAGCGCGGTGGGCACGTTGACCTCGGCGGTGCAGATCGGCTTCGTGGCCGGCACGCTGGTGTTCGCGCTGCTGATGGTCGCCGACCGCTTCCCGCCCCCGCGCGTGTTCCTGGCCTGCGCCCTGCTCGGCGCTGCCGCCAACGCGCTCACGGTGCTGCTCGAGGGCCAGTGGCTCCCGCTGCTGGCGCTGCGCTTCGCAGTCGGCTTCCTGCTGGCCGGCATCTACCCGGTCGGCATGAAGATCGCGGCGAGCTGGTACCGCGAGGGCCTGGGCGCGGCCATGGGCGTGCTGATCGGCGCCCTGGTGCTGGGCACGGCCCTGCCGCACGGCCTGCGCGCGCTCGGCTGGGCCGCCGGCGCCGAAGGCCTGCCCCTGCCCTGGCAGACGGTGCTGCTCGGCGTCTCGGCGCTGGCCGCGCTGGGCGGCCTAGCCACGGCCGGGCTGGTGCCGGACAGCCCGTACCGGCGCCAGGGCCAGGCCATCACGCCCCGGGGGCTGGCCGTGATCTGGCTGGACCGGCGCGTGCGCGCCTCGGTGTTCGGCTATTTCGGCCACATGTGGGAGCTCTACACCTTCTACGTGCTGGTCCCGCTGATCCTCGCCACGCGGCTCAGCGGCCCCGCGGTCAGCGCCGCCGCCTTCTGGATCATCGCCGGCGGCCTGGGCGGCTGCGTGGTCGGCGGGCTGCTGGTGCGGCGCTTCGGCAGCGCGCGCGTGGCCGCCACCCAGCTGGCCCTGAGCGGCGCCTGCGGCCTGGCCGGCCCCCTGCTGCTCGCCGCGCCGGCGCCCTTGTTCATGGCCTGGCTGCTGCTGTGGGGCATCACCGTGGTCGGCGACTCACCCCAGTTTTCCACGCTGACGGCGCAGAACGCGCCGCCCGAGCTGGTCGGCAGCGTGCTGACCTTTGCCAACAGCATAGGCTTTGCCATCACCGTGCTGAGCATCGAGCTGTTCGTGGGCAGCGCGCAAAGCCTGCCGCTGGCCGCGCTGCTGCCCTGGCTGGCCCTGGGACCGGCGCTGGGCCTGTACATGCTCAGGCCGCTGTGGCGCCCCGGTCCGCCGCGGGCCTGAGGCCGACGGCCGTCAATGCCGCCCATGGGGGGCGGCGGGCCGCAAGGCCCAGGCCTGGCGCGCGCCCCCGCCCACCATCGCGCCCACGGCCCAGAACAGGCCGCTGACGCCGACCAGCGCCCCGGCCCAGCCGAACAGCAGGGGCATGAACACGCTCGAGGCGTTGATCGCCATCAGGCGCAGGCCCAACGCCTCGCCCTGGCGGTGCGCGGGCGTGGTCTGGTGCAGCATGCTCATGATCATGGGCTGCACCGAGCCCAGGGCCAGGCCCAGCAGCACCGAGCACAGGCCCATGGTCGGGGCCGAGGGCATCAGGGGGTAGAGCGCGAACAGCACGGCCGTGATCGCCATGGCCACCGTGATCACCACGCCTTCGTGCGTGCGTGCGGTCAGCCGCGGCAGGCCCAGCCGGATCAGCGCCGCCGCAACCGCAAAGGCCCCCAGGATGCCGCCTATGGCCGAGGCGCTGAGGCCGCGCTCGTGGCCCAGCAGCGGCACGACGAAGGTGTGCACGTCCCAGCAGGAGGCCAGCAGCCAGTTGACCAGCATCAGGCGGCGCATGGTGGGCTCGCGCAGCAGGTCCCAGGTGCGCTGGCGCGCGGCGCCGGCGATCGGCGCCGCCGCGGGCAGCTCGGGCGTGCGCCGCACCCAGAGCCAGGCCAGCAGCGGCAGGGCGGCGGTCAGCGCGAACGCGGCGCGAAAGCCGGTGAGCGAGCCGGCGCTGGCGCCCGCATGGTCGATCAACAGCCCGGCCGCGAATGGGCCGATGAAGTTCGACACCGCGGGGCCGATGGCCAGCCAGCTGAAGACCTGCCTGAGCTGGGCCGTATCGTGCGTCGCGCGGCCCACATGGCGCTGCAGCGCAATGGTGGCGGCCCCGGTGGCGCCGCCGGTCAGCAGCGCCGCCAGGCACAGCACGGGAAACAGCGGCCAGGCCGTCGCCAGGACGGTGCCGAGCACCGCCGCCGCGACGCACCAGCGCATGGGGCGCTTGAGGCCATGCCGGTCGGCAAAGCGCCCGGCCGGCAGGGCCAGGAACAGCTGGGTCAGCGCAAACAGCGACAGCAGCAGGCCGACCGCGGCCGCGCTGTAGCCCTGCTGCAGCGCGAGCAGGGGCGCTGCCATGCGCAGGCCGGCCATGCTGGCGTGCAGGCAGACCTGGCTGGTGATCAGGCGAGCGAGCCCGGTGTTCACCGGCCGGTGGCTCACTCCTCGGACCCGCCGTTCGCCAGATCGGCGGGCAGCAGCGCCGTCGCCTCGGCATCGGGCAGGGCCTCGACCTTCTTGAGCGCGCGGTTCATCACGTTGCTGCGTGTCTGCGCCTTGTCCAGGGTGTTGAGCACGGTCTGGGTCTGCTCCTTGACCTTGGCCAGCACCTCGCCGAACTTGCCGAACTCGGTCTTGACCGCGCCCAGCACCTGCCAGACCTCGCTAGAGCGCTTCTCCAGCGCCAGCGTGCGAAAGCCCATCTGCAGCGAGTTGAGCATGGCCATCAGCGTGGTCGGTCCGGCCAGGGTCACGCGGTGATCGCGCTGCAGGGCCTCCATGAGTCCAGGACGGCGCAGCACCTCGGCGTACAGACCCTCGGTGGGCAGGAACAGGATGCCGAAGTCCGTGGTGTGCGGCGGCTCCAGGTACTTGTCGGCCATGGAGCGGGCCTCCAGGCGGATGCGCGCCTCCAGCGCCTTGGCCGCCGCCTCGGCGCCTGCCGCATCGGCGCGCCCCTGGGCATCGAGCAGGCGCTCGTAGTCCTCGTTGGGGAACTTGGCGTCGATCGGCAGCCACAGCGGTGCGCCGTCGTCGGAACGCCCGGGCAGGCGGATCGCGAAGTCCACCGGGTTCCTGCTGCCAGGCCGCGTGACCACCTGGGCCGCGTACTGGTCGGGCGCGAACACCTGCTCGAGCAGGGCGCCGAGCTGGGCCTCGCCGAACATGCCGCGCGTCTTGACGTTGGTCAGCAGGTGCTTGAGGTCGCCCACGCCCTGGGCCAGGCTGTGCATCTCGCCCAGGCCCTTGTGCACCAGCTCCAGCCGCTCGGCCACCTGCTTGAAGCTTTGGCCCAGGCGGGCCTCCAGCGTGGTCTGCAGCTTCTCGTCCACCGTGCGGCGCATCTCGTCGAGCTTGGCGGCGTTGTTCTGCTGCAGCTGCTGCAGCTGGGACTCCAGCGTGGCGCGCACCTCGGCCAGGCGCCGCGCGTTCGACTCGCCCAGAGCCTGCAGCTGCAGGGTCAGGGTGTCGGACAGGGTCTTCTGCAGCAGCGCGAGCTGCTGGGCGAAAGCGTCGATCTGGCTGTTTTGCGTGCGGATCGCCTCGGCGCTCTGCTGCACCAGGGTTTGCTGGAAGGTGGCCAGGGTCTGGCCCAACTCCTGGCGCCCGCCGCGCGAGGACTCGCTGATCTCGCGCCGCAGCTCGCGCTCCAGCCGCTCGCTCGTGGCGTTGACCTGCGCCAGCAGTTCGGCGCGCGCCCCGTCGTCCTGCGGCAGGGGCGGCTTGCGCAGCAGCAGCAGCAGCAGCGCCAGCAGGCCCAGGTTGAGCGAGGCCAGCGCCAGCAGGCCCCAGCTTGCAGCGTCGGCGCTCACCGCGCCAGCACCTGCGGGTTCAGCGGCGTGAGCGGCTTGCCCTGGGTCAGGAATCCGACCAGGTTGTCGGCGGCGAGATTCGCCATGGCCAGGCGCGTGCCCACGGTGGCGCTGGCGATGTGCGGCGTCAGCACCACGTTGGGCACCGTGAGCAGCTCGGGGTGGACCTGGGGCTCGCCCTCGAACACGTCCAGGCCCGCCGCGGCGATGCGGCGCTCGCGCAGCGCCTGGGCCAGCGCGGCATCGTCGACGATGCCGCCGCGCGCGATGTTGATCAGCGTGGCCGTGGGCTTCATCTGCGCCAGCTCGGCCGCGCCTATCGCGTGGTGGGAGGCCGGGGTGTAGGGCAGCACCAGCACCAGGTGGTCGGCGCTGCGCAGCAATTCCTCCTTGCTCACGTAGCGGGCCTGGCACTCGGCCTCCAGCTCGGGCGTGAGGCGCGAGCGGTTGTGGTAGATCACGTTCATGCCGAAGCCGTGCGCGCCGCGCTTGGCCACGCCCTGGCCGATGCGGCCCATGCCGAGGATGCCCAGGGTGCTGCCGTGGACCTCGCAGCCCGAGAACATGTCGTAGGCCCACTTGTTCCATTTCCCGGCGCGCAGGAAATGCTCGCTCTCGGTGATGCGGCGCGCGGTGGCCATCAGCAGGGCGAAACCGAAATCGGCCGTGGTCTCGGTCAACACGTCGGGCGCGTTGGTGCCGAGCACGCCAGCCGCGGTCATGGCCGCCACGTCGAAGTTGTTGTAGCCCACCGCCATGTTGGCAACGATCTTCAGCTGCGGGCAGGCCGCCAGCACCTCGGCGTCGATGCGCTCGCTGCCGGTGGTGAAGGCGCCCACCTTGCCCTGCAGGCGGGCAATCAGGCCCGCCTTGTCCCAGACCTCGTCGGACGGGTTGGTCTCGACCTCGAAATGCTGGGCGAGCCGGTCGACGATCTGCGGGAAAACGGCGCGCGCGACGAGGATGCTGGGTTTGCTCATGAAAGCGATGCTCCTTTACTTGAACCAGATGAAGGTCATGACGATGAACAAAGGGATCAGGATGGCGCCCGACCAGGCCATGTAGCCGAAGAAGCTGGGCATCTTGACGCCGCGGTCCTCGGCGATCGCCTTGACCATGAGGTTGGGCGCGTTGCCTATGTAGCTGTTGGCGCCCATGAACACCGCGCCGGCCGAAATGGCGGCCAGCGTGGGCGCCATGGCCGTCATCAGCTGCTGCGGGTCGCCGCCCGCGGTGTTGAAGAACACCAGGTAGGTCGGCGCATTGTCCAGGAAGGAGCTGAGTACGCCAGCCGCCCAGAAATACATGGCCGGGTCGGGCGAGCCGTCGGGCCGCGTGACGCCCGCGACGATGGCGCCGAAGGGGCCGTTGACACCGGCCTTGAGCATGGCGATCACCGGGATGATGGTCAGGAAGATGCCGGCGAACAGCTTGGCCACCTCCAGCATCGGCCCCCAGGAGAACTGATTGTCGGCATGGACCTGGGGCGGCGTGATCTTCAGCGACAGCAGGGTCACGGCGATCAGCCCGGCGTCGCGCACCAGGCCGGGCAGGCCGACCTCGGTGCCCAACACATCGAAGGACAGGGGCGACTTCCAGAAACCGCTGAGCAGCACCAGGCCGACGATGGCGCCCAGCAGCCAGAAGTTGGCCGCGCCGTCGAAGCCGATGCGACGAGTGTCGGGCGTGGGGTCGACCGGCAGGATTTCCTCGCGCCGGTGGTAGTACCAGCTGTCGAGCAGGAAGAACAAGGCGAGCAGCGTGCCGACCAGGAACAGCGTCTCGGGGAAGATGTGGCTCAGAGTCCAGAAGAAATCCACGCCCTTGAGGAAGCCCAGGAACAGCGGCGGATCGCCCAGCGGCGTCAGCGAGCCGCCGGCATTGGAGACGATGAAGATGAAGAACACCACCACATGCGCCTTGTGCTGGCGGTTGTCGTTGGCGCGGATCAGCGGCCGGACCATCAGCATGGAGGCGCCGGTGGTGCCCATGAAGCTGGCCAGCACCGCGCCTATGGCCAGGATGGCCGTGTTCAGCCCCGGGCTGCCGTGCAGGTTGCCGCGGATGTAGATGCCGCCGGCCACGGTGAACAGCGCGGTCAGCAGGATGATGAAGGGGATGTACTCGGCCAGCAGCGCGTGCACCAGGCCGGCGCCGGCCGCAGCGGCGCCGAACTCGCGGGCGAAGGGGGCGAGGAACAGCAGCGCCCAGCCGGTCGCGACCTTGCCGAAATGGTGGTGCCAGAAGCTGGGCGCCAGCAGCGGCAGCACGGCGATCGACAGCAGGATGCCGGCGAACGGCACGCCCCACCAGATCGACAGCTGGCTGCCGTCGAGCTCGGCGGCTTGCGCCAGGCCGGGGCCCAGCAGCATCAGGCCCAGGGCGGCCAGGGAACGGGGTATGGTCATTCTTTCTTGTCTCCAGATGGCTAGGTTCGAGCGTTCGCTGCCCGGCTTGGCGCGAACCCGAATATCGTAAACATTTTTACAAACAATGCTGTCGGCATTTTTATCAACGAAATCAAGACCACGGCCGTCGCGAATCAGGCGGCAGTCTCGATCTCGAACACCTGGCGCAGGTAGGCCAGGTACTTCTCGTCCTCGCACATGCCCTTGCCGGGCGTGTCCGAGAGCTTGGCCACGGGCTGGCCGTTGCAGCGCGTCATCTTGATCACGATCTGCAGCGGCTCGTAGCCGAGGTCGTTGGTCAGGTTGGTGCCTATGCCGAAGGCCAGCTGGCAGCGCCCGCGGAACTGCTGGTAGAGCTCTATCGTGCGCGGCACGGTGAGCGCGTCGCTGAAGATCAGCGTCTTGCCGCGCGGGTCGACGCGGTGCTTGCGGTAATGCTCGATCATGCGCTCGCCCCAGGCGAAGGGGTCGCCGCTGTCGTGCCGCGCACCGTCGAACAGCTTGCAGAAATACAGGTCGAAGTCGCGCAGGAAGGCGTTGAAGCCGTAGACGTCGGACAGCGCGATGCCCAGGTCGCCCCGGTACTCCCTGGCCCAGGACTCGAAGCCGTACACCTGGCTGTCGCGCAGGCGCGGGCCCAGCGCCTGGCAGGCCTGCAGGTACTCGTGCGCCATGGTGCCCAGCGGCGTGAGGCCCAGCTTCATCGCGTAGAGCACGTTGCTGCTGCCGGCGAACTGGCCCGCGGCGCCAGTGCCCAGGCGCGCCGCCAGCACGCGCAGCACCTCCTCGTGCCAGGCCCGGGAAAAGCGCCGGCGCGTGCCGTAGTCGGCGATCTTGAGCTCGCCCAGGCCCGGCGCCTGCAGCTGCGCGATCTTGTCGTCCAGGCGCTTGCGCCCTTCCACGAAGTCGGGCACCTGCTGCGTGTTGCGAAAGAACACCTCGTTGACGATGGCCAGCACCGGGATCTCGAACAGGATGGTGTGCAGCCAGGGCCCGCGGATGCTGATGTCGAGCTCGCCCGAGGGCAGTGCGCTGACCTCGACGTACTTCTCGTTGAGCCGGAACAGGCCGAGGAAGTCCACGAAGTCGCTCTTGATGAAGCGCAGCGAGCGCAGGTAGGCCAGCTCGGCCTCCTGGAACGAGAGGCTGCACAGCGAGCGGATCTCGTTGCGGATTTCCTGCACGTGAGGCGCCAGCTGCACGCCGGGGTTGCGGCAGCGGAAGCGGTACTCGACCTGCGCGCCCGGGAACTGATGCAGCACGACCTGCATCATGGTGAACTTGTAGAGGTCGGTGTCCAGCAGGCTGGTGATGATCATGGCCAGGCAATCATGGGTGGGCGCGCCCCACCCTGCTTCGCGCTGCAGTGTACGGGATGGCCGGCGCGGTAACGCGGCTTCACTCCACCCAGTGCGTGAATTCCTCCGGCGCCACCCGCGTGGTCTGGAAGCGGTTCACCGGCGCCGCCTCGTCGGCGTAGCCCAGCGACATGCCGCATACCAGCATCTCGTTGTCCTTGGCCCCGATGTGCGGCAGGATGCTCCTGGCGAACCCGTTCCAGGCCGCCTGCGGGCAGCTGTGCAGGCCCCGCGCGCGCGCCGCGACCATGATGTTCTGCAGGAACATGCCGTAGTCGAGCAGGCTGCCGCGGCCCAGGACGCGGTCCATGGTGAACATCAGCCCCACCGGCGCGTCGAAGAAGCGGAAGTTGCGCTGGTGCTGCACATGCATCTTCTCGCGCTCGCCCTTGGCGATGCCCAGCACGCCGTACAGGCCGAAGCCGCACTCGCGGCGCCGGTCGATGAAGGGGCTGACCCATTTCTCGGGGTAATAGTCGTACTCCTCGCGGTACTCGGTGGCCAGTTGCGGATCGATCGAGATGGCGTCGTGGGCCTCGCAGATCTTCTGCACCAGCTCGTCCTTGCGCTCGCCCTGCAGCACGTAGACATTCCAGGGCTGGGTGTTGGTGCCGCTGGGCGCGCGGCTGGCCACGCGCAGCAGCTCGGTCACGGTCTCGCGCGCCACCGGCCGGGGCAGGAAGGCGCGCGCCGAAAAGCGGCTTTCGATCGCGGCGTCCACGCTGGACGGGTCGGCGATCACGGTGCTCACCTGGGGCGGCGTTGCAGGCAGGGTCACTTGAGCTTCTCCAGAACGTTCTTGAGGGGAGCCGGCAGCGGCACCGGGCGGCGCGTGGCGCGGTCCACGTAGACATGGACGAAATGGCCCTTGGCCGCGGTCAGCGCCTCGCCCTGGGGGAACAGGCCGACCTCGTAGCGCACGCTGGAGCGGCCGATCTGCGCCACGCGTATGCCGGCCTCGACGGTCTGCGGGAAGGCCAGCGAGGCGAAGTAGTTGCACTGCGTCTCGATCACCAGGCCTATGGTCTCGCCTGCGTGCAGGTCGAGCACGCCCTGCTCGATCAGGTGGGCGTTGACGGCGGTGTCGAACCAGCTGTAGTAGACGACGTTGTTGACATGGCCATAGGCGTCGTTGTCCATCCAGCGCGTGGTGATGGCACGGAAGGCCTGGTAGGCGCTGCGCGGCTCGGGCTGGGGTTTGGCGGGTGGCGTGTCGCTCATCGGCTGAGATTCTGCCAGCGCTGCGGTACTCAGGCGGACAGCGCCTGCCAGCGCTGCCAGTACGCCAGCGCCACCCGGTAGGTGTTGCACTGCACCTGCACCGTGGTCGCGATGTCCACCCCGTAGCCGCCGGCCATGGTCAGCACCAGCGGGATGCGGCGCTGCCAGGCCCAGTCGAAGACGCGGCGGTCGCGCGCCTCCAGGCCGTCGTCGCTGAGCTTGAGCCGGCCCAGGCGGTCGCCCTGGTGCGGGTCGGCGCCGGCCAGGTAGAACAGCAGGCCCGGCTCGAAGCGGCGCCCCAGCTCGTCGAGCGCGCCGTCCAGCGCCTGCAGGTAGGCGTCGTCGCCGCAGCCGTCGGGCAGGTTCACGTCCAGGTCGCTGGCCTCCTTGCGGAACGGAAAGTTCTTCTCGCCGTGCAGCGACAGCGTGAACACGCTGGGGTCGCGGGCGAAGATGCGGGCCGTGCCGTTGCCCTGATGCACGTCCAGGTCGATCACGGCCACCTGGAGTGGGAGTGGCGGCCCCGGCTGCCGCCGGGCCGCCCCAAGGCAGCCGACGGCCCCCTCGGGCGGCAGCGATGACACGAAGTGCCGAGCGTGGGGGCGGGCATGTTCTGCCTGCATCAGCCGCGCCGCGACGGCCACGTCGTTGAACACGCAAAAACCCCCTCCCCGCTCGGCACTCGCGTGGTGGGTGCCGCCGGCCAGGTTGGCCGCCACGCCCTGGCGCATGGCGACGCGCGCCGCCGCCACGGTGGCGCCGGCCGAGCGCCGCGAGCGCTCCACCATGGCCGGGCTCCAGGGGAAACCGATCTCGCGCATCATCTCGGCGCTCACCCGGCCGGTGGCGATGGCTTCTACGTAGTCCGGGCTGTGGGCCAGGGCCAGCTCGCCGTCGCTGGCCGCGGGCGCCTCCTGCAGGCGCAGCTGGGGCATCTCGCGCACCAGGCGCTCGCGCAGCAGCCGGTACTTGGCCATGGGAAAGCGGTGCCCCTCGGGCAGGGGCAGGACATAGTGGTCGGAGTAATAGGCCTGCATCGCGCGTCCAGATTCACTGCTGACGGCCATTGTGACGGCCGTGCGTCTAAGGTCGGTTTTAGATATCGCCGTCTAAATTGCTGCAATGCAACAAAAAAGCCTTGCAATCGCTTTTCGGGTCCGTACAATTCAAACCATGCTGCACTGCAACATAAACCAGGTTACAGAGCAGATGCCAAATCCCTTTTAACCGGAGAAAATCCTATGCTGACCGCTGAGCAAATCCTGGCCTCCCAAAAAGCCAACGTCGAGACCCTGTTCGACCTGACCAACAAGGCCTTCGAAGGCGTCGAGAAGCTGGTCGAACTGAACGTGACCGCCAGCAAGGCCGCCCTGAGCGAGTCCGCTGCCCACACCCAGGCCCTGCTGAGCGTCAAGGACGCCCAGGAACTGCTGGCCCTGCAAGCCAGCCTGTTCCAGCCCCTGGCCGAGAAGACCGCTGCCTACAGCCGTCACCTGTACGACATCGCTTCGGGCACCAGCGCCGAGTTCACCAAGGCCTTCGAAACCCAGGCCGTGGACGCCCAGAAGCAGTTCGCCAGCCTGGTTGACAACGCCGCCAAGAACGCGCCGGCCGGCTCCGAGACCGCTGTCGCCGTGATGAAGAGCGCCGTGGCCGCTGCCAACAACGCCTTCGAATCCGTGCAAAAGGCCGTCAAGCAAGCCTCCGACGTGGCCGAAGCCAACTTCAACGCCGTCACGACCACGGCCGTGAACGCGACCAAGAACGCCGCCACCGCTACCAAGAAGCGCTGATCGGCCAGGCGCTGCCGGGCCCCGGCCCGGCAGCGCGAAAGCCCCCAAGGGCTGCAAGAATTTGAGAAAGAACCAACAATAAGCGCATTGAAAGCCTGTTGTTGAGGGCTTTCTCCCGGTTGTCTCCTCGGGTCCTTTCGACACCTTCGGGTTCTGGGATCCCTTCAAGGCCTGATCGCAAGATCAGGCCTTTTTTTATCTGTGAGCCCCTCAGGGCTGCGCCTTGGCCTGGAGCAGGCCCTGCAGCTGCGGCAGCAGCTGGCGCATGGCTGCCCGCCCTGCCTCGATCGAGCGCCGGCGCGCAGCGAAGTCGGCGCTCTTGACGCCGTTGAGCGCGGGCCGCACCACCAGGTCGGCTTCCTTGAGCTCGAAGCCGTTGATGCTCTTGCCCATGATGGCGAAGGTCTGCAGCAGGATCTGCAGCGTGTCGCCCGCCGGGTTGCCCTCGGGAGCGCTGGAGATGTCCACGGCGATCACCAGCTCGGCCCCCATCTGGCGCGCATAGCGCACCGGCACGGGCGAGACCAGGCCGCCGTCCACATATTCGCGCCCGCCTATCCTCACCGGCTGGAAAACCGCCGGCACGGCGCTCGAGGCGCGCACCGCCGTACCGGTGTCGCCACGCTGGAACAGCACGCCCTGTCCCGTGTTCAGGTCGGTCGCGACGATGCCCAGCGGCAGCGCCATCTGCTCGATCAGCCGGCCGCCCACCTGGCCGTTCACATAGCGCGACAGCGCCTCGCCGCGCAGGGCGCCACGGCTGAAGATGGGCAGGGTCCAGTCGGCAAAGGCCGCCTCCTCCATGGTTTCCGCCACTTGCTGCAACTGGGCGCTGCTCTTGCCGCTGGCATACAAGGCCGCCACCAGGCTGCCGGCCGAGGTGCCCACCACCAGGTCCGGGCGTATGCCGGCCTCCTCGAGTACCTGGATCACGCCCACATGGGCGAAGCCGCGCGCCGCGCCACCGCCCAAGGCCAGGCCGATGCGCGGCGGCTTGCGCACCGCAGGCGGACTCGGCGCTGCAGGCGGCTCGGCCGGCGGCGCGGTGACACAGCCCGCCAGCACCGCCGCCAGGCAGGCGCTGCAGCCAGCCAGGCGCACAAGGCGCCCTGCGGCAAAAAAATTACTAAGAATGATTCGTGTTTGCTTTATCATGACGCCTAGATTTTTACCGCTGTTGCCTTGCAAAGGATCCTGCATGTTGAAAAAAGCTGCTTTCGCCTTCGCCGCCACGCTGCTGGCGGCCACCGGCGCCTCGGCCCAGGAACAGGTGCTGAACCTGTATTCCGCGCGCCACTACTCGACCGACGAGGCCCTGTACACCAACTTCACCAAGGCCACCGGCATCAAGATCAACCGGGTGGACGCCGACGATGCCGGTATTCTCGCGCGCCTGAAGGCCGAGGGCAGCGCCTCCCCTGCCGACGTGATCCTGCTGGTCGACGCGGCACGCCTGTGGAAGGGCGAGACCGAAGGCCTGTTCCAGCCGATCAAGTCCAAGCTCCTGGAAGACGCCATCCCGGCCCAGCTGCGCGCCAAGCCGGCCGAGGACGGTGGCACGACCTGGTTCGGCTTCTCCACGCGTGCCCGCGTGGTGGTCTACGACAAGCTCAAGGTCAACAAGGACGACGTGGACAGCTACGAGGAGCTGGCCGAGCCCAAGAACAAGGGCCGGCTGTGCATACGCTCGGGCTCCCATCCCTACAACCTGAGCCTGTTCGGCGCGGTGACCGAGCACCTGGGCCCGGTCAAGGCCGAGGCCTGGCTCAAGGGCCTGGTCGACAACATGGCACGCCCGCCCAAGGGTGGCGACACCGACCAGATCAAGGGTGTGGCCTCGGGCGAGTGCGGCATCGCCGTCACCAACACCTACTACCTGGCGCGCCTGATGCGCTCGGACAAGCCCGAGGACAAGGCCGTGGTCGAGCGCGTCGGCGTGGTGTTCCCGAACCAGTCCAGCTGGGGCACGCACGTGAACGTGGCCGGCGGTGCCGTGGCCAAGAACGCGCCGAACCGCGCCAACGCGATCAAGTTCCTCGAATACCTGGCCGGCGCCGAAGCCCAGAACTACTTCGCCAACGGCAACAACGAGTGGCCCACGGCGCGCGGCGTGCAGGTCAGCAACCCGGCGCTCAAGGCCATGACCGGCGGCAGCTTCAAGAGCGAGACCATCCCGATCAGTGCCGTCGGCATGAACCAGGTCAAGGTGCAGCAGATGCTGGACCGCGTCGGGTTCAAGTGATCTGAACAGAGGCCCCCACGCTTGCCACTGCGTGTGCTGCGCTGCCCCCCGAGGGGGCCTTCGCGCCTTGGGGCGGCCCGGCGGCGCTCAAGCCGGCTCCTGCAACCCGGCCCGGCTTTTCGCCCGGCCGGGTTTTTTATCGCCGATAATTGACGTTTACGTCAACGTCAACTCTTCAGGAGACCCCATGCAGATTCAAGGCAAGGTATTCATCGTCACCGGCGGCGCCTCGGGCCTAGGCGAAGGCACGGCGCGCATGCTCGCGGCCAACGGTGCCACGGTCGTGATCGCCGACATGCAGGCCGACAAGGGCCAGGCGGTGGCCAAGGACATAGGCGGCGCCTTCGTCCAATGCGACGTCAGCAGCGAGGCCGACGGCCAGGCCGTGGTCGCCAAGGCCCAGTCGCTGGGCAAGCTCATGGGCCTGGTCAACTGCGCCGGCATCGCCCCGGCCGAGAAGACCGTGGGCAAGAGCGGCCCGCACAACCTGGCGCTCTACACCAAGACCATCATGGTCAACCTGGTCGGCAGCTTCAACATGATCCGCCTGGCCGCCGAGGCCATGTGCAAGAACGAGCCCGAGGCCACTGGCGAGCGCGGCGTGCTGATCTCCACCGCCAGCGTGGCCGCCTACGACGGTCAGATCGGCCAGGCCGCCTACAGCGCCTCCAAGGGCGGCGTGGTCGGCATGACGCTGCCGATCGCGCGCGACCTGGCGCGCAACGGCATCCGCAACATGACCATCGCGCCCGGCATCTTCGGCACGCCCATGCTGTTCGGCATGCCCCAGGAGGTGCAGGACGCGCTGGCCGCCAGCGTGCCCTTCCCCTCGCGCCTGGGCACGCCCGAGGACTACGCGAAGCTGGCCAAGCACATCATCGAGAACGACATGCTCAACGGCGAGGTGATCCGCCTGGACGGCGCGATCCGACTGGCGCCGCGCTGAGTCGCGCACTAACATGCGCGGAGACTCTCGGGAGAAAAGCGCATGAGAACCACCGCACTGGCTCTTGCCGCAGCCCTGTTCGCCACGGGCTGCTCGACCACCCCCTCCGGCCCGAACTACAGCGTGCCGGCCCAGCCCGAAGGGGCTTCGGGCTACACGGAAAAACCGGGCTGGGCGACCCGCAAGTTCGCCGTGGCCGCGGCCAACCCGCTGGCCACCGACGCCGGCTACCAGGTTCTCAAGGCCGGTGGCTCGGCTGTCGACGCGGCGATCGCCGTGCAGATGGTGCTGACCCTGGTCGAGCCGCAGTCGAGCGGCATCGGCGGCGGCGCCTTCCTGCTGCATTTCGACGGAAAAGCGGTCGAGGCCTTCGACGGGCGCGAGACCGCGCCGGCCGCGGCCACCGAGCGTCTGCTGCTGGCGCCCGACGGCCAGCCCCTGCCCTTCTACGAGGCCGTGGTCGGCGGCCGCTCGGTCGGCGTGCCGGGCACGCTGCGCATGCTCGAGATGGCGCACCGCCAGCATGGCAAGCTGCCCTGGGCCCAGCTGTTCCAGCCCGCGATCACGCTGGCCGAGCAGGGGTTCAAGCTCAGCCCGCGGCTGAACACCCTGCTGGCCGACGAGAAACACCTGGCCAAGGATCCCGTGGCCGCCGCCTACTTCTACGACGCCGCCGGCAAACCCTGGCCGGTCGGCCATGTCCTGAAGAACCCCGAGCTCGCCCGCGTGCTGAAGGCCGTTGCCGCGCAGGGCGCCAAGGCGCTGCACGAGGGCGAGCTTGCCCTGGCCATCGTCGACAAGGTCCGACGGCATCCGACCAACCCCGGCCTGATGTCGCTGGCCGACCTGGCCGGCTACCAGCCCAAGAAGCGCGCCGCGCTGTGCCATGACTACACGCCTCAGCCGCCCCAGCGCTGGCGCATCTGCGGCTTCCCGCCGCCGAGCTCCGGCGCGATCGCGATCGGCCAGATCCTCGGCATCCTGGGCCAGACCCGGGCCGCCAGCCTGCCGCTGCAGGACGGGCTGCCTTCGGCCGACTGGCTGCACCTCTACACCGAAGCCTCGCGCCTGGCCTTTGCCGACCGCGCCCAGTACCTGGCCGATCCGGATTTCGTGGCGCCGCCGGCCGGCAGCTGGATGAGCCTGCTGGATCCCGCCTACCTGGCCAGCCGCGCCCGGCTGATCGGCACGCAAAGCATGAAGACGGCCCAGCCCGGCAGGCCGGGCGGCGTGGCCAGCAGCCACGCGCCCACGGCAGCGCAGCCCGAGTACGGCACCAGCCACATCAGCATCGTCGACCCCATGGGCAATGCGCTGGCCATGACCACGACCATCGAGGACGCCTTCGGCGCGCGCCAAATGGTCAAGGGATTCCTCCTCAACAACGAACTGACCGACTTCAGCTTCGACCCTGCCGACGCCCAGGGCCGGCCCATCGCCAACCGCGTCCAGCCCGGCAAGCGCCCGCGCTCCTCGATGGCGCCCACGCTGGTGTTCGACGTCGCCAGCAACCGGCTGATCATGAGCGGCGGCAGCCCTGGCGGCGCCCTCATCATCCACTACACGGCCAAGACCCTGTACGGCGTGCTGAACTGGGGCCTGACGCCGCAGCAGGCGATAGACCTGCCCAACTTCGGCTCGCTGAACGGCCCCAGCCTGCTGGAGCAAAAGCGTTTCCCGCCGGCCACCGTGGAGGCGCTGCGCGCGCGCGGCGCCGAGGTGAGCGAGATGGACATGACCAGCGGCCTGCAGGCGCTCACGCGCGGCCAGGTGCATGGCGAGCCGCTGTGGCTGGGCGGCGCAGACCCGCGCCGCGAGGGCATCGTGATGGGTGAATGAGATGACCTGCCTCCACCTTTTCCTCGACTGGGGCGGCACCCTGATGGCCGAGGACGGGCCGGCCGAGCTGCCCATGGTGGACTGGCCCCATCCGCGCGTGCTGCCCGGCACGCTGGAAGCGGTGGCCGAGCTGGCCGCGCAGCGCCCGCTGTCGCTGTGCACCAACGCCTCGGTCTCGACCCGGCCCCAGATCGAGCAGGCCCTGGCTCGCGCCGGCCTGGGGCGCTTTTTCAGCCATGTGTTCTGCTTTTCCGAGCTGGGCGCGCGCAAGGACTCGCCCGCCTTCTGGGACGCGGTGTTCGCGCGGGTGGCGCTGCCGCGCGAGCAGACGCTGATGGTCGGCGACAGCCTGGCGCAGGACGTGCTCGCGCCGCAGCGCTTCGGCGTGCCCGCGATCTGGTTCAACCCGCAGGGCCTGGCGCCGCCGCCCGGCACGCCACCCGTGCGCATGCTGCGCTCGCTGGGCGAACTGCCGGCGCTGCTGGCCAGCGAGCCCCCGCCGGGCGATAGGCGAAAATAGCCGGGTGGCCATCCCCCAGTCTTTCATCCAGGAACTGCTTGCACGCACCGACGTCGTCGAAGTCGTCGGCCGCTACGTGCAGCTCAAGAAGGGCGGCGCCAACTTCATGGGCCTGTGCCCCTTTCACGGCGAGAAATCGCCCAGCTTCAGCGTCAGCCCGACCAAGCAGTTCTACCACTGCTTCGGCTGCGGCAAGCACGGCAACGCGATCGGCTTCCTGATGGAGCACGCCGGCCTGGGCTTCATCGAGGCGGTCAAGGACCTGGCCCAGCAGGCCGGCATGCAGGTGCCCGAGGAAGAGGCCAGCCCGCAGGAGCGCGAGCGCGCCGCCGCCGAGCGGCAGAAGCAGGCCACGCTGACCGAGGTGCTGGAGAAGGCCGGCGAGGCCTACCGCAAGCAGCTCAAGGCCTCGCCGCGCGCGGTGGCCTACCTCAAGGGCCGCGGCCTGTCGGGCGAGATCGCCAAGCGCTTCGGCCTGGGCTACGCACCCGAGGGCTGGCGCAGCCTGGCCAGCGTGTTCCCGCATTACGACGACCCGCTGCTGGCCGAGAGCGGCCTGGTGATCGTGCACGAGGAGGACGACAAGCGCTACGACCGCTTCCGCGACCGCATCATGTTCCCGATCCGCAACGTCAAGGGCGAGTGCATAGGCTTCGGCGGACGTGTGCTCGGGGATGAGAAGCCCAAGTACCTGAACTCACCCGAGACCCCGGTGTTCCACAAGGGCCGCGAGCTCTACGGCCTGTTCGAGGCCCGCCACGCGCTGCGCGAGGCCGGCTACGTGCTGGTCACCGAGGGCTACATGGACGTGGTGGCGCTGGCCCAGCTCGGTTTCGAGAACGCCGTGGCGACGCTGGGCACGGCCTGCACCAGCGAGCATGTGCAGAAGCTGTTCCGCTTCACCGATTCGGTGGTGTTCAGCTTCGACGGCGACGCCGCGGGGCGGCGCGCCGCGCACAAGGCGCTCGAGGGCGCCCTGCCCTACGCGAGCGACGTGCGCACGGTGAAGTTCCTGTTCCTGCCGGCCGAGCACGACCCCGACAGCTACATCCGAGAATTCGGCCGCGAGGCCTTCGCCCAGCGCGTGGGCGAGGCCATGCCGCTGTCGCGCTTTCTGGTCGAGGCGGCGCAGGAGGGCTGCGAGCTCGCCAGCGCCGAGGGACGGGCCCATCTGGCCAGCAACGCCCGGCCGCTGTGGACCCAGCTGCCCGACGGCGCGCTCAAGCGCCAGCTGCTCGCCGAGCTCGCCGAGCTGGTTCAGCTGGACGCGCACGAGCTCGGCGAGCTCTGGCAAGGCCCGGCCGGCGGCGGCGCGGGCGGTCCGCCGCGCCAGGCGGGCGGACCGGCAGAGCGGCCCAGGCCGCAGAACCCGTCGCGCAGCTTCGGCAAGGGCCCCGGCGGCCGGCCGCAAGCTGCCCGGTTCACGCCCAGGCCGGGCGGGCGCGTGCTGCCGGCCAGCCGCGCCGACCACGCCGCGCGCCTGCTGCTGGCCCGCATGGTGCTGTGGGACGAGCTGTCCAGCGAGGACCACGCCATGCTGTGCGAGCTGCCGGCGCCGCATGGCGCCCTGTTCGTGTGGCTGGAAAGCCAGTTCCACGACCATGGCCCCCTGCCCTGGGGCGCGCTGCGCGACGACCTGCAGGGCAGCGAGTTCGAGGCCCTGGCCCTCAAGCTCATGAGCGGCCATCTGCCCCTGGAGGGGGCCGAGGCCTCGCCCGACGAGGCCCAGGAACTGCGGCGCGAGTTGCGCGGCCTGCTCAACCTGATGCTGATCGACCGCCTCAACAAGCAGCTGGCGGCGCTCGCCACCGGCGGCACCGACGCCGAGACGCTGCAGCGCTACCGCAGCCTCTACGAGCGCCGCAGCGAATTGCTGGCCGGCGGCTGAAACAGGGCGCCGGGGCTTGAAAATCGGCGAGACAGGTATAATGTAAGGTTTGCTAGCGGCAAGAGCGACAGCAGCACCTCCGGACCGGCCACAGCCACAGCGCATCCCCCATGATGGGACGGCCACCTCACCGCAAGGACTGCACACCAAATGTTCGCCCACCCATCTTGCCCTTGAGCGCGGCCTCCTGCGGAGTCCGCGTTCTGCCACCCGCGCCGGGAGAGTGCGGCGCCGTGCGTTTCCTTGTCCGTTTTTGAAGTTCCGAGGTAGTTTTTCATGCCCGTTCAAAAGTCCAAGAAGCCCGCTCCGTCCGCTGCCACCCGTGCGGCATCCCCTGCTGTGAAGGCGGCGGCCAAGGCCACCGCCAAGACCGAAACGAAAGCCAAGACCGTGTCCGCAACGAAGTCCGCCGCCGAAGAACTGAAAAAGACCGCCAAGACCGAGACCGCCGCCGAGCCGGCGGCCAAGAAGAAGCCCGGCCGCCCGCCCAAGGCCGCCGCCGAGAAGGACGCGCAGCCCAAGACCGGCGCCAAGCGCGGACGCAAGCCCAAGGCGGCCGCCGCCAAGCCCGAGGTCGAGGACACGGACCTCAGCGACATCGAGGACGAGCTGGCCGGCGAACCAGTGGCCGAGACCCCCGAGAAGGTCAAGCCGCTGCGCATGAAGATCAGCAAGGCCAAGGAACGGGCCTTGATGAAGGAATTCGGCCTCGACGAGACCGTGCTGACCGAGGAGGAGATGCTCAAGCGCCGCCAGCGCCTGAAGACCCTGATCAAGCTCGGCAAGACGCGCGGCTACCTGACCCACGCCGAGATCTCCGACCACCTGCCCGACAAGCTGGTCGACGCCGAGACGCTGGAAGTCGTGATCTCCATGCTCAACGACATGGGCGTGGCGGTGTACGAGCAGACGCCCGACGCCGAAACCCTGCTGCTGACCAACACCGGCCCCACGGCCGCCACCGAGGAAGAGGCCGAGGAAGAGGCCGAGGCCGCCCTGTCCACGGTGGACAGCGAGTTCGGCCGCACCACCGACCCGGTGCGCATGTACATGCGCGAGATGGGCACGGTGGAGCTGCTCACGCGCGAGGGCGAGATCGAGATCGCCAAGCGCATCGAGGGCGGCCTGATGGCCATGATGGAAGCCATCTCGGCTTCGCCTGCGACCATCGCCGAGATCCTGCGCATGGCCGGCGACATCCGCGAGGGCAAGGTGGTGATCTCCACCATCGTGGACGGCTTCTCCAACGCCGACGAAGCCGACGACTACGTGGCCGAGGAGGACTTCGACGAATTCGACGAAGCCGACGACGACGACGGCAAGGGCGGCTCCAAGGCGCTGACCAAGAAGCTCGAGGAGCTGAAGAACCAGGCGCTGGAGCGCTTCGACCGCATCGCCGAGATGTTCGAGAAGGTGCACAAGGCCTACGACAAGGAAGGCTGGGGCACGCCCGCCTACCAGAAGGCCCAGTCCGCCCTGTCGGCCGAGCTGATGACGATCCGTTTCACGGCCAAGACCATCGAGAAGCTGTGCGACATGGTGCGCGGCCAGGTCGACGACGTGCGCAAGAAGGAGCGCGAGCTGCGCCGCATCATCGTCGACAAGTGCGGCTACCCGCAGGAGCATTTCATCGCCGACTTCAGCGGCCGCGACAAGAACGGCAACCGCGTGGCCTCCAACCTGCTGAACCTCAAGTGGATAGAGAAGCAGGCCAGCGCCGGCAAGCCCTGGAGCGCGGTCATGGGCCGCAACATCCCGCCGGTGCAGGACCTGCAGCAAAAGCTGACCGACCTGCAGTCGCGCGTGGTGGTGCCGCTGGACGAGCTCAAGGACATCAACAAGCGCATGAACGAGGGCGAGGCCAGCTCGCGCGACGCCAAGAAGGAGATGATCGAGGCCAACCTGCGCCTGGTGATCTCGATCGCCAAGAAGTACACCAACCGCGGCCTGCAGTTCCTGGACCTGATCCAGGAGGGCAACATCGGCCTGATGAAGGCGGTGGACAAGTTCGAATACCGCCGCGGCTACAAGTTCTCGACCTACGCCACCTGGTGGATCCGCCAGGCCATCACGCGCTCGATCGCCGACCAGGCGCGCACCATCCGCATCCCGGTGCACATGATCGAGACCATCAACAAGATGAACCGCATCTCGCGCCAGCACCTGCAGGAGTTCGGCTTCGAGCCCGACGCCAGCATCCTGGCCGAGAAGATGGAGATCCCCGAGGACAAGATCCGCAAGATCATGAAGATCGCCAAGGAGCCGATCTCCATGGAAACGCCGATCGGCGACGACGACGACAGCCACCTGGGCGACTTCATCGAGGACAGCGCCAACACCGCGCCGATCGACGCCGCCATGCAGGCCGGCCTGCGCGACGTGGTCAAGGACATCCTCGACAGCCTGACCCCGCGCGAGGCCAAGGTGCTGCGCATGCGCTTCGGCATCGAGATGTCGACCGACCACACGCTGGAGGAAGTGGGCAAGCAGTTCGACGTCACGCGCGAGCGCATCCGCCAGATCGAGGCCAAGGCCCTGCGCAAGCTCAAGCACCCCAGCCGCAGCGACAAGCTGCGCAGCTTCATCGACTCGCTGTAGGGCTTTTCATCCCGGGCCTGCCGGGGTCCTGGATCACAGCGCCCCAAGCCCGTGGCCAACGGGCTTGGGGCGCTTTCTTCTTCATGGCAAACCGCCCGCATCGCGCGGCAGCCTCAAACCATCCGGCCTGAGCGGAGGCCGAATCACTCTCCCGTCATGACCCGGTTGCGCCCGGACTCCTTGGCCCTGTAGAGTGCTTGGTCGGCCCTGGCGCTGACGGCCTCGGCGCTTTCTCTGCGACGGAATTCGACGACCCCGCAACTCAAGGCGCTCGCAAATTCACGGCCATCGGCATGGTGCCGCACCCCGGAGAACGCCTCCTTCAGACTCTCCAGCAGGGACACGGCCGCCGCAATCTGCGTGTGAGGCAGGATCACGGCGAATTCGTCACCGCCGACGCGGCCGATGATGTCGGTCCGGCGCAGGCGCCGCTTCAGCAGCTCGGCAAGGGTTCTCAAAACGCGGTCCCCGGCCAGATGGCCATGGTTGTCGTTGACCTCCTTGAACAGGTCCACGTCAATCATGGCCAGGCAAAACGCCTCGCTCTGCCGCGCCGCCCGCGAGATCTCGGTCGACAGGCGTCCCTTGAGGGCGGCGTGATTGAGCAAGCCCGTGAGGCCGTCGCATTCGATGTAGGAGCGCATGACACGGTAGCGCCGCAGCCGCGTCGTCACCGCGGAAATCAGATGCGCCGGCTCGATCGGTTTGGTGAGGAAGTCGTCGCCACCCAGCTTCATCGCCGTCAGCTGTTTGCCCGTGTCGTTTTCCGAAGACAGGAACACGATCGGCACCATGTCATAGTTCTCCAGCTGCCGGATCACCGCGGCCAGCTCCATCCCGGTGCAGCCGGGTAAATACATGTCCATGAGCACCAGGTCGGGCTTGAAGTTGGCCAAATGGGCAAGAATCTGCATGGGATCGGTGACCACGTCGGTGCGTATTCCCGCCGATTGCAAGACATGGGCGTAATGCTGGGCCAGCGGTTCGCTGTCCTCCACGATCAACACCCGGTAGGGCTCGGGCTGCTGGTCCGAGGTCAGGCCATCGAGGATATTGAGCAGAACGCCGATCTCCACCGGCTTCATGATGTAGGCGGCCGCCCCAGCCCGGGAGGCGGCGAGCCGGGCCTGCAGGTCTCCGCGGACAGACATGAACACAACCGGCGCCTTGAGGAACCTGGCCGCGGCGAGTTCCATGATGGCTTCGACCCCGGCCAGTTCGCCTTGGGGAAAGACGATGTCCATCAGGATGACGGCCAGCGCCGGATCGGCCATGGCTTCGTAGAGCCATTCCGGCGTTTCGAAGGTCCTGACCTGATAGCCGAAGTGGCGCAACTGCAAGGCCAGGTCGGTGGCCAGCGCCACGTCGTCTTCCACCAGGTAGATCAGCTTCCTGGCAACGGCGGATGCTGCTGCACTCGATGGAATCGGCGTCGGCATCGGGACGGCCGGTTCCTGCGCCGCCCGGCACAGGGTTTCAAGCAGTTCGGTGGTGGCCGCGATTTCCGCCTCGGAGAGGCGCCGCGCGGCCTCGAGGGCCGCATTCACCGTGATCTCCAGTCGTCGCGCCGCCTCGGACAGCTCCGGATAACCGAAAGTGGTTCCTGATCCGGCCAGCCCGTGCGCGAGGTGGCGCAGCGTCCGCAACGCGTCCTTGTCCTGGTGGCTACGGAACGCCTGCTCGACCAGCGCGAGCTTGGCCGGCAAGGCGCTGGCGTAGCTCTCCCGCAATTGACGTAACTGCTCGGCGAGAGCTTCGTTTGCAATCATGGTGTCAGCGCCTCAGCCCTGGCGCGTGGCCCAGATGCCGCGCACCGTGGCCGCCAGCGTCATGGGATCGAAGGGTTTGGCGATCACGTCCAGCGCCCCCAATTGCCGATAGCGGGCCACCTCGCCGGCCTGCACCTTGGCGGTCATGAATACGACCGGGGTTTGGTCGAATCCCGGCAGCGCGCGCAAGGCCGCCAGCGTGGCCGGCCCGTCCAGGCCGGGCATCATCACATCCAGCAGGATCAGGTCGGGGGCATATGTAGGGGCGGCAGCGACAGCCTCCTGCCCCGAACTGCACACCAGGAGTTGGAAACCGCCCACGGTCTCAAGAGCGATGCGAGCCACCATCTGGATGTCGGGCTCGTCCTCCACGTACAGGATCCGCTGCAGGGCTTGCTCCGCCATTTCCGTCTCCTCATATCCTCTTTGGAACACTTTACCGAACCGTGTCTCATGCCTGGCCAGTGAAGGTCCGGATGGCCTCCAGAAGTTCCGGGTTCGACACATGGGACTTCACCAGCGCGGCCGCCACCCGGCCGGACTCCTCAGCGGAGAGCTCGCGCCCGGAAAACACCAGCACCGGCGGCTTGGGCACCTGCTGGTCGATGATCTGCAACAGGTCCCAGCCGGACTGGTCCGGCAACTCGAGGTCCAGTATGACCAGGTCGTAGCGCCGGGTCGACAGCAGTTCCGCCGCCTCGCGGCAACTGGCGGCAGCTTCGAACTCGGCCACCTCGCTGCACAGCGAGGCCACCACATGGCGTACGTCGGGGTCGTCCTCCACGTGCAGCACGCGACTCTTGCCGCCTTTGACGCCGCGGGTCCCGCGGCGCAGGGCGTCGAGCAGCCTCGCCCGATCGATCGGCTTGGCCAGCCAGTCCTGCACGCCGAGCCCGTCGCCCTCGCCGGGCCGGGGCTTCGACCGCAGATGGCCTGACAGCACGATGATGAACTGGTCACGGGTGGCGGGATTCTCACGCAGTTCGCGCAGGAACGCCCTGCCGTCGGCGTCGGGCAGCTGGATATCCAGGGTCATGGCGGCGAACCCGCCCTCGGCCAGCAGCCGGCGGGCCGACACGGCGTCGTAGGCGGGCACGGCCTCGTAGCCGGCGTGGCCCAGCATCATGCCAATCAGCGCGGAAACGTCGTGGTCGTCCTCGCAGACCAGCACCCTGGGCCGAGCGGCGGCACCCCGGGGGATTTCCGGGACGGCCACCGGCTCCGGCTCCATCCATTCGGGCAGGTCGACATGGAAGCTGGTGCCCTCGCCCTCCCGGCTGACGAACCCGATGCTCCCGCCCATCGCCTCCACGATCGCCTTGGAAATCGACAGGCCGAGGCCCGTGCCACCCTTCTGGCGGGAGTCGGACGCATCGGCCTGGGAAAACTTCTCGAACACCTTGTCCTGGAACGCGGCCGGCATACCCGGCCCATGGTCGGTGACCGAGAGGCGGATCATGCTGCCGTCCCGCACCAACCGCAGCTCCACGGTGGCGCCGGCCGGCGAGAACTTGGCTGCATTGGACATCAGGTTGGTCAGCACCTGCATCAGGCCATCGGTGTCCACCCGCGCCCGGGCGCCTGGCAGCGGCGCAGCCAGCGCAAAGGACACGCCGAGCTGCCCGGCATAGGCCTGGTTGGCGGCAATGGCCTGCTCGACCAGGGGCTGCAGTTCCCTAGGCTGCAGGTCGAACTGCATGCGGCCGGATTCGATCTTTTCGATGTCGAGGATGTCGTTGATCAGGCGCACCAGGCGTTCGCTGTTCTTGCGGGCGATGTCCACCAGTGTCCTGGCCTGGCTGGAAATCTCGCCGCTCACGCCGCCGGCTAGCAGGCCCAGCGATCCCATGATGGAAGTCAGGGGGGTGCGCAGTTCGTGGCTCACGGTGGAGACGAACTCATTCTTCATCCGCTCCACGTTCTTGCGCTCGCTGATGTCCTCGAGTGTGCCCACGTAGCCGAGCAGTTGTCCGCCACTCTTCATGGCGGCGACCTTGCAGCTCACCCAGGTGACAGCGCCGTCGCTGCGCAGGAAACGGCATTCGGCGTTGAAGCTGTGGTCTTGCGCCAGGGCCTCCCACCACTTGGCCAGCACCTGGTCCCGGTCCTCGGGGTGGATGCCTGTGCTCCAGTCCGCCCCCGCCATGGCCTCGGCGGAATAGCCAGTGATCTTCTGGTAGGTCGGGTTCACGTGCTGGCAACGCCCATCCACATCCGTGACGAACGTGCCCAAGGGCGAGGCCTCGTCCATGGCGGCAGCACGCGCGACGCTCGCCGTCAGGTCGGCCTCGACCCGCCTGCGTTCCGCAATTTCAACGGCGAGCCCCGTCGCATAGCGGCGCTGCCGGCTGAATACCAGGCCGACGCCGGTCAACGCCAAGACCGAGATCAGCCCCAGCAGGCCGAACGCTTCGACCAGGCCCTGCCGCGCCACCACCGCGGTGGACGCGATGGGCCGGGTGATTTCCAGCACGCCACGCAGGTCGCCAGCCTTCCAGTCGGTCTTCGGGCTCGCCGCGTGGCTGTTGTGGCAGGCAATGCACTGGGTCCGCATGCGGTCGGCCACCGCGTAGCGAATCACCGGCTGCCCCTGGGATTGCTCCATGCGGAAAAACGCCTGCGTGGGATTGCTTTTCAGCGCGACCAGGGCCTCGCGTTCGAAGGCATCGCGAGGGCCGCCGTCCTTGCGCCAGGGGAAAGGGTACTCGCTGTAGAGCCGCACGTTCATGCCCGAACCGCGCTCGCCGATGCGCCGACCCAGCTCGATGGTCAAGGTCGCAGGCAGCGGGATCGCACCATCTTTCCCCTGGTATTCGTGCGTGGCATCGATGCCGTGCCCGCGCACTTTCTCCACCACCTCCGATGTGTACAGGCTGCGCAACTCCTCCAGGGTCTCGGACTGCAGGCGCGCTCCTTGCACCGCCATGGCGGAGACCAGTTGGCTCTGCAAACTGTGCAGATGCCAGAACGCCCACACGGTTGCCGCGACGACCAGAACGGTCAATATCAATACGCTGTGATCGAAGAAAATCCGGTCAATGGCGTTTTTCCGATCAGCCGGAGAGGGGCCATGTTCGTCCAATTCGGTTCCTCTTTTTGTTTGTACAGCCGGCGAGCTGTCCGAAATGAAAAGACGCAATGACGAAATCATTTGATGGGATGCGCCTCCGAAACTGCCCGCTTGAGCCTTCAACCCATCCCCGCGCACCATAAACCACATGAAATGAATGCGCAACCCGGCTGCCTCGCCGAATGCCCCGCCCCGCCCTCTGCATAAAATCGCCCCATGAACCTGCCCGCGCACCAACTCAGCATGACCGTGCTGATGTCCCCCGACATGGCCAACTTCTCCGGCAACGTGCACGGGGGCGCCATTCTCAAGCTGCTCGACCAGGTGGCCTACGCCTGCGCCAGCCGCTACGCCTCGCGCTACGTGGTCACGCTCAGCGTGGACCAGGTCATGTTCCTGCAGCCCATCCACGTGGGTGAGCTCGTGAGCTTCCTCGCCAGCATCAACTACACCGGCAAGTCTTCAATGGAAGTGGGCATCAAGGTGGTGGCCGAGGACATCCGCACCCAGGAGGTGCGCCATGTCAACAGCTGCTTCTTCACCATGGTCGCGGTCGACGAGGACCGCAAGCCGGTGCCGGTGCCCCAGCTGCGCCCCTTCACGCCCGAGGAAAAGCGCCGCTTCGACGCCGCCCTGCTGCGCAAGAAGCTGCGCCAGGAACTGGCCGTGCGCTTCGCCGAGGCGCGCTCGCCCGCGCCCAGCGCGGGCTGACCGTGCAGCCCCCCCACCCCGGCCCTCTCCCCAAAGGGGCGAGGGAGAACGCAGCCGCTCAGGCCGCCGCCGTGATCCTGATGCCGCGCAGCTGGCCGGCCTGGGCCGGGCCGGCCGGGCGTGGGTACTGCTGCGGGTCGAAGCGGTGCAGCAGCTCCGCCTCGCGGGCGCGCGCCAGCGCCACGTTGGCCAGCTTCACATGGCCGAAGCCGCGCATGCTCAGCGGCACGGCCGCGATCTCGGCCGCCAGCTTGAGCTTGTCCGCCTCTAGCCGGGCCAGCAGCTCGTCCACGCGCGCCTCGTAGCGGGCGATCAGCTCGCGCTCCATGCGCCGCTCCTCGGTGCGGCCGAACAGGTCCAGCGCCGTGCCGCGCAGCCGCTTGCCCTGCGCCAGCAGCTTCATGGCCGGCAGCATCCAGCCGCCCAGGCGGACCTTGCGCGGCGCCTGGCCGTCCTTGGGGCGCGCCAGCAGCGGCGGTGCCATGTAGAACTCGAGCTTCAGATCGCCCTCGAACTGGTGCGCCAGGCCCTCGCGGAACGCGGGGTCGGTGTACAGGCGCGCCACCTCGTACTCGTCCTTGTAGGCCATGAGCTTGAGCGCGCTGCGCGCCACGGCGGCGGCCAGGGCGCCGTCGCCGCCCAGCGCGGCCTCGCGCTGCTGCGCGCGCCGCACCAGGGCCTCGTAGCGCTGCGCATAGGCCGCGTCCTGGTAGGCCGTCAGATGGGTCAGGCCGCGCGCCACGATCTCGTCCAGGGTCTCGGGCCGCGGCGCCTCGTCCGGCTCGTCGAGCAGCGCGTGGCAGGCATGGATGTCGGCCGCCGCGAGCCGGCCCAGCGAGAAGGCCAGCAGGTTGGCCGGCACCGCCACGCCGTTGAGCGCTATCGCGCGGCGCAGCGCCGCCAGGCCCACCGGCACCAGGCCGCGCTGCCAGGCGTAGCCCAGGGCCAGGATGTTGGCGCTGATGGTGTCGCCCAGGAAGTCCTCGGCCAGTGTCTGGGCATCGAAGGTCTCGACGCGCTCGGCGCCAGCCGCGAAGCTCAGCTTCTCGAGCAGCAGCTCCACCTTGAGGCTGGCATCGGGGTTCTTCAGCGACTCGGCCACCGGCACCTCGTGCGTGTTGGCCAGGATCTGCGTGCGGCCGTGGCGCACCGTCTGCAGCGCCTCGGGCGAGGCGCCCACCACCAGGTCGCAGGCCAGGATGGCGTCGGCCTGCTGGGTGTCTATGCGCACCTGGTTCAAGCGCTCGGGGCGATCGGCCAGGCGCACGAAGGACAGCACCGAGCCGCCCTTTTGCGCGAAGCCCATGAAGTCCAGCACGCTGGCGCTCTTGCCTTCCAGGTGGGCCGCCATGGCGATCACGGCGCCCACCGTGACCACGCCGGTGCCGCCCACGCCGGTCACCAGCAGATCGTAGGGGCCGGTCCAGGCATGAGGCGCGGGCCGAGGCAGCGCGGCCACGCGCTGCAGGAAGGCGTCCATGCCGCCGGCCAGCGCACCCGCCTTCTTGCGCAGCTTGCCGCCCGTGACGCCGACGAAGCTGGGGCAAAAGCCCTTGGCGCAGGAATAGTCCTTGTTGCAGCTGGTCTGGTCGATCTTGCGCTTGCGGCCCAGTAGTGTCTCTTGCGGCACGACGGCCACGCAGTTGCTCTGCACGCTGCAGTCGCCGCAGCCCTCGCAGACCGCCTCGTTGATGAACAGGCGGCGCGACGGGTCGACCAGCTCGCCCTTCTTGCGCCGGCGGCGCTTCTCGGCGGCGCAGGTCTGCTCGTAGATCAGCACCGTGACGCCCTTGACCTCGCGCAGGCGGCGCTGCACGGCGTCGAGCTGGTCGCGGTCATGGAACTCCGTGCCCTGGGGGAAGCGGTCCTTGATCGCGTCGTACTTGGCGATGTCGTCGCTCAGCACCACCACCTGCTTGACGCCCTCGCTCTCGACCTGGCGCGCGATCGCGTCGACCGAGACCGGTCCGTCGACCGGCTGGCCGCCGGTCATGGCGACGGCGTCGTTGAACAGGATCTTGTAGGTGATCGAGGCCTTGGCCGCCACGGCCTGGCGGATCGCGAGGTAGCCCGAGTGGTAGTAGGTGCCGTCGCCCAGGTTCTGGAACACATGCGGCACGCGCGTGAACAGCGCGTGCGAGACCCAGTCCACGCCCTCCCCGCCCATCTGGATCAGGCCGGCCGTGTCGCGGTCCATCCAGTTGGCCATGAAGTGGCAGCCTATGCCGGCGCGCGCGGTCGAGCCCTCGGGCACCCGGGTCGAGGTGTTGTGTGGGCAGCCGGCGCAGAAGTAAGGCAGGCGCTTGACGCTGTCGGCGTCGTTGGCCAGCAGCTCGGGCGGCGTGAAGTCGCGCACATGGCGAAGGGGGTCACCCCAAGTGGCGTGGTCGGGGAAATGCCGCACCAGCCAGTCGGCCACGAGCGTTATCAGGCGCGAGGGGCGCAGCTCGCCGACCGCGGAGACCAGCGGCCGGCCCTCGGCGTCGCGCTTGCCGACGATGGCCGGGCGCGCGTCGGCCGGCGCGTTATAGAACAGCTCGCGCAGCTGGGTCTCGACCACCGCGCCCTTTTCCTCGATGACCAGGATCTCCTTCAGGCCCTGGGCGAAGGCCAGGGCGCGCGTGGTCTCGATCGGGAACGACAGGCCGATCTTGTACAGGCGCACGCCGGCCGCGGCCAGCATCTCGGGCGTGATCTCCAGGCGGCGCAACACCTCCATCAGGTCGTAATGCGCCTTGCCGCAGGTCACGATGCCCACGCTGGCCGTGGGCGAGGCGATGACCTCGCGGTCGATGGAATTGACGCGCGCGAAGGCCGCCACGGCCGCCAGCTTGTCCATCAGGCGCGTCTCTATGCGCAGCGAAGGCAGGTCGGGCCAGCGGTAGTGCAGGCCGTCGGCCGGCGGCTGGTGGCCGGTCTGCGCTCGCACAGCCGCCTCGTCCTGCCAGGCCGCCACGTGGGCGTTGACCTGGTCCAGGTCCACCGTGGCCCCGCTTTCCACCACCTCGGACAGGGCCGTCAGCCCCACCCAGTTGCCGCTGTAGCGCGAGAGCTGCCAGCCATAGAGGCCGAACTCCAGGTACTCGGCCACGCTGGCCGGCGAGACGATGGGCATGTGGAAGGCCTGCAGCAGCTGGTCGCTCTGGTGCGGCATGGACGAGGACACGCAGCCATGGTCGTCGCCCGCCACCACCAGCACGCCGCCCTTGGGCGAGGAGCCGAAGGCGTTGCCGTGCTTGATCGCGTCGCCGGCGCGGTCCACGCCCGGGCCCTTGCCGTACCACATGGCGAACACGCCGTCGACCGTGCGCTCGGGGTCCGACTCCACGCGCTGCGTGCCCAGCACCTGGGTGGCGCCCAGTTCCTCGTTGACCGCGGGCACGAAGCGGATGCCGCTGTCCTCGAAGCGCTTGCCGGCCTTCCAGATCGCCTGGTCCAGCATGCCCAGCGGCGAGCCGCGGTAGCCGCTGACGAAGCCCTGGGTGTTGAGGCCCGTCGCCGCGTCGCGCGCGCGCTGCATCAGCAGCAGGCGCACCAGGGCCTGGGTGCCGGTCAGGAACACCTGGCCTTCCTTGGCCCAGAGGTTGTCGGACAGCTGGTAGTCGGGGCGGACGATGGCGTCCTGGTCGGATTCTTGGCTCGGGGCGGCTGGCATGTTCGTCTCCATTCGGGGGTCGATGAAGCATAGGCCGCACAAGCCGGAAAACGATTCCTTGTTTCCTCGTGAAAAGCTATATTCAAGGAACCATCTACTCGAATACAGCCATGACCGAGGAAACTGTTCTCGACGCCTACAGCCTGCAGATCCTCGAGGAGCTGCAGCGCGACGCGCGCCAGACCGTGCAGCAGATCGCCGAGCGCGTGGGCCTGTCGACCACGCCCTGCTGGAAGCGCATCAAGGAGATGGAGGCCAGCGGCGTGATCCGCAGCTACACCGCGCTGGTGGACCGGCGCCGGGTCGGCCTGAACCTGCTGGTCGTGGTCGAGGCCAACCTGAGCCAGCACAGCGAGGAGCTGGTGCAGCAGTTCGAGCGTGCGGTCGCCGCCACGCCGCAGATCGTGCGCTGCCTCAGCACCACGGGCCAGGCCGACTACATCCTCACGGTGATGGTGCGCGACATCGAGCACTACGAGCAGTTCCTGCACCACAGCATCTTCAAGCTGCCCGGCGTGACCCATGTGCGCTCGAGCATCGTGCTCAAGGAGGTCAAGTCCGAGGTCCGCCTGCCGGTCGGCCCGGCGCCCAACCGCGCCGCCGCGCGTCAGCGCAAGGGGGTCTAGCAGCGGACGCTCAACACAAGCGCCCGCCTTCAGTCGAACAAGGCTGGCCGTTTGCCGGCGGCTCGCCGAGCTCCAGGAAACGCGGCGCGGCGGCAACGTCCAGCTTGCCGCTCGGGCCGACGATGTAGGCGCCGCGCGAGGCCATGTGCGGATGCTGCGCCGCCTCTGCGATGCTGAGCACCGGCGCAAAACACACGTCGCTGCCTTCGAGCAATTCGCACCAAGCGTCGCGCGGACGGCTTTTGAACAGCGCCGCAAAGCGTGCCTTCAAGGCCGGCCATTGCGCCAGTTCGTATTGCGCCGCCGGATCCGCGTCGTGCAGGCCGAGCTTGTCAAGCAGTAGCAGGTAAAACTGCGGCTCCAGCGCGCCCAGCGTGATGAAGCCACCGTCCGCGCATTCGTATACCTCATAAAACGGCGAGTCGTGGAAGGGACTGGGCCTGCCCGCGTCGAGCTGGCCGCTGCCGCGTATCCATTGCACGATGCCGCCCAGCATCGCCACCACATCGACGATGGCGGCATCGACCACACGCCCCCGGCCGCTGGCGCGCGCTTCGAGCAACGCGCAGGCGATGCCGAAGGCCAGGCCCAGCGCGCCGCTGGCATCACCCACCACGGTCGGCGGCACGATAGGCCGCTCGCCGCGGTGCGCCGACAGCGACAGCAGCCCGGTCAGCGCCACGTAGTTCAGGTCGTGCCCGGCCGCCTGGGCCAGCGGCCCGCTTTGACCCCAGCCGGTCATGCGGCCGTAGACCAGCCGCGGGTTGCGCGCGGCGCAGTCGGCCGGCCCGAGGCCCAGCTTCTCCATCACGCCGGGGCGGTTGCCTTCGATCAGCGCGTCGGCTGCGGTCACCAGCGCCATCGCTTCGGCGACTGCGGTCGCTTGCTTGAGGTCGAGCAGCACGACGGTCTTGCCTCGGCGCAGCGGGTTGTTGTCGGCCGCGCCGCCGAGCCGTTCGGTCACGGCGCCCTTCTGAGGCCGTGCGATCACGGTCACCTCAGCGCCCATGTCGGCCAGCATGCGGCCGGCCAGGGGACCGGGGCCGATGCCCTCGAACTCGACGATGCGGATACCGGTCAGCGGCGGCTTCATGCGAGCAGCTTCCGCGCGATCAGCTCCTTCATGATCTCGTTGGCGCCGCCGTAGATGCGCTGCACCCGGGCATCGGCATAGAGCCTCGCGATGGGGTACTCCGCCATGTAGCCGTAGCCACCGAAGAGCTGCAGGCATTCGTCCACCACGCGGCATTGCTGCTCGGTGCACCACCACTTGGCCATGTAGGCCGCGCTGTCGTCGAGCTTGCCGTCCAAGAGGCGCTGGATGCAGTCGTTGACGAAGCTGCGCACCACGTGCGCGAGCGTCGCGCATTCGGCGAGCTTGAAGCGGGTGTTCTGGAAGTCGTACAGCGACTGGCCGAAGGCTTTGCGCTGCTGGGTGTAGTCGAGGGTCAGCTCCACCGCCTTCTCGATCACCGCCGCGGCCGGCACGGTGAGCAGCATGCGCTCGTAAGGCAGCTGGCCCATCAGCTGGGCGAAGCCGCGGCCTTCCACCGCGCCGAGCAGGTGGTCGGCCGGCACGCGCACGCCCTCGAAGGACAGCTCGGCGGTGTCGGAGGCATGCTGGCCCAGCTTCTCCAGCCTCCGCCCGACGCGGAAGCCGGCCAGGTTCTCGGTCTCCAGCACGATCAGCGAGACGCCCTTGCTGCCGGCCTCGCCCGTGCGGACCGCGACCACCAGCAAGTTGGCGGTGAAGCCATTGGTGATGAAGGTCTTGGCGCCGTCCAGGACATACTCGTCGCCGTCGCGCCGGGCGCGGCTGCGCATCGCCTGGAGGTCCGAGCCGCAGCCCGGCTCGGTCATGGCGATGCCGGCGAGCATCTCGCCGCTGGCGAGCTTCGGCAGCCAGCGGCGCTTCTGAGCCTCGCTGCCGTAGTCGCGGATGTAGTGGGCGGCGATGGTATGCACCGCGACGTTGGCCGGCATCTCGGCCTTGGCCAGCTCGTCCTGCACGACCATCTGGTAGGCGAGGTTTGCCCCGGCGCCGCCGTATTCCTCGTCGATCTCGGGCAGCAGAAAGCCCATCTCGCCGAAGGGCCGCCACACCTCGCGGGGGATGTAGCCCTGGCGGCGCCAGCCGTCGAGATGCGGCGCCAGCTCCGCGGCGATGTAGCGGCGCACGACCTCGCGGAAAGCCTCGATCTCTTCGTCCATCCAGCGGTGCCGGTACAGTTGCGGCATCATGGTCAGATCCCCGTCAGGCCGCCGCTGCACAGCAGGGTCTGGCCGCTCACGTAATCGGACTCGGGAATGCACAAGAGGTACACCGCGCCCGCGGCCTCGTCGGGCGTGCCGCCGCGGCCGAGCGGAATGGACTTCTCCATCATCGCCATCAGCTCGGGGTTGACGCCCACCTTGATCTCCCGGCCCTCGATGTTGGCCGTCGCCTCCTCGCCGGCACTGCCCGTCAGGCGGGTCTTGATCAGGCCGTAGGCGACGCAGTTCACCGTCACGTTCAGGCGCCCCCACTCCTTGGCCAGCGTCTGCGTCATGCCGACGATGCCGGCCTTGGCGGCGGAATAGTTGGTCTGCCCGGCGTTGCCGAACAGGCCGGCGACCGACGAGATGTTGACCACCTTGCGCACCACGCGCTGGCCGGCTTCGGTCTCGGTCTTGACGAGGCTGCGGATCACAGGCTGGGCGGCGCGCAGGATGCGAAATGGCGCCGTCAGGTGGCAGTCGAGCATCGCGTACCACTGCTCGTCGGTCATTTTCTGGATCACGTTGTCCCAGGTGTAGCCGGCGTTGTTGACGACGATGTCCAGGCCCTTGTACTCGTTGACGGCGGTGCCGATGAAGCGTTCGGCGAAGTCCGGCGCGGTGACGCTGCCGACGCAGGCCACGGCCTGGCCGCCGCTCTTCTTGATCTCTGCGACCACTTCCTCGGCCGGGCCGGCATCGAGGTCGTTGACGACGATGCGCGCCCCTTCGCTGGCCAGCTTGAGCGCGATCGCGCGGCCGATGCCGCGGCCCGAGCCGGTGATGAGGGCGACCTTGCCTTCGAGTTTGCGTGTCATGGGGTGGTTCTCCTGAAAGGATTAGGGCAGCGCGACGAGGGCCTCGCCGACGATCTTGGTTTGTCCGAACTGGTTGGCGCTTTGCAGCTCGATGCGCACGCAGCGCTCCCCGTTGTGAGTTAGCTTCTCGAGCACGCGGCCGCTGCAGCGCATGGCGTTGCCGAGGTGGGTGATGCCCTGGAAGCGGGCCTCGAAGCGGCGCAGCCGGCTCTGCGGCACCCAGCCGGTGAGCAGGCGGCCGAGCCAAGCCATGCCCAGCATGCCCTGTGCAAAGACGTCGGGCATGCCGGCGCGGCGTGCCACGTCGGTGTCGATGTGGATCGGGTTGTGGTCGCCGGACGCGCCGGCAAACAAGGCCAGCGTCGTGCGGTCCACGGGCGGCAGTTGCAGCGTCGGCAGCTGGTCGCCGACCTGCACGGTATCGAAGGTGGGGGAAGTCATGGGCCTGTCCTTTCAGTTGCGGCAGACGATGACCGTGCGCAGCTCGGCCACCAGCTCATCGCGCTGGTTGGTGGCGCGCGAGGTCTTGACGACGAACTCGAGCGCGCCGTTCTTCTTGTCGTAGATGTCGCTGATGGTCGAGCGAACGGTCACCGTGTCGCCCGCGCAGGCCGGCCGGTGGTAGCTAAAGCTCTGCTCGCCATGCAGCAGCTTGGCGATCGGGATCTGCAGGTCCGCGAGCAGACGGTCAGAGACCCCGGAGTCGAGCTCGGCCGCGAACAAGAAGGTCGGCGGCGCGGGCAGGTCCGGGTAGCCGGCGTCGCGCGCGGCAGCAGCATCGGTGTAGATAGGATCGGTCTCGCCGATCGCCTTGGCGAAGAACTGCAGCCGGCTGCGCTCGATGGGCAGCACCGAGGCGGGCAGTTCATGGCCTATCCATTTCCTGTCGATCATGGGGTTTCCTTTCAGACGCGCTCGTACAGCGTCACCACGCAGGCGCCGCCCAGGCCGAGGTTGTGCTGCAGCGCCAGCCGCGCGCCTTCGACCTGGCGCTTGTCGGCCTGGCCGCGCAGTTGCTGGACCAGTTCCGTGCACTGCGCGAGGCCGGTGGCGCCGAGTGGATGGCCCTTGCTCAGCAGGCCGCCCGACGGGTTGGTGACCACCTTGCCGCCGTAGGTGTTGTCGCCATCGACCACGAATTTCTCCGCGCCGCCGACCGGGCACAGGCCGAGCGCTTCATAGCTGACCAGCTCGTTGTGGGCAAAGCAGTCGTGCAACTCGACCACGTCGATGTCCTGCGGCCCGACACCGGCGGCCTCGTAGACCTGCTGCGCCGCGGCCAGGGCCATGCTGAAGCCGACCACCTCGCGCATGTCGCGCGCCTCGAAGGTGATCGAACGGTCGGTGGTCATCGCCTGGGCCTTGATGCGCACGCTGCGCTTCAGTCCGTGGGCTGCTGCGAAATCGGCCGAGCAGACGATGGCCGCGGCCGAACCGCAGGTCGGCGGGCAGGCCATCAGCTTGGTCATTACGCCGGGCCAGAGCATCGGCGAGGCCATCACGTCTTCTTCGGTCACCATGGTGCGGAACAAGGCCAACGGGTTGTTCGCGGCATGGCGGCTGGCCTTGGCTCGGATCTTTGCGAAGGTCTCGACCTTGGTGCCGAACTCTTTCATGTGCGCGAGGCCCGCGCCGCCGAAGTAGCGCAACGCCAGCGGCAGATCGACGTCGACCAACTCGTTGGTGGCTTTGTCGAAGCGCTCGAAGGGGCTGGGCCGGTCCTTGAACACGGCACCGAGCGCGCCCGGGCTCATCTGTTCGAAGCCGAGCGCCAGCACGCAGTCGGCGGCGCCGCTGGCCACCGCCTGACGGGCCAGGAACAGCGCAGTCGAGCCGGTGGAACAGTTGTTGTTGACGTTGACGATCGGGATGCCGGTCATGCCGACCTCGTAGAGCGCGCGCTGGCCGGCGGTGGAGTCGCCGTAGACGTAGCCCACATAGGCCTGCTGCACCCGCTCATAGCCGATGCCGGCGTCGGCCAGCGCCTGGCGGCTGGCCTTGGCGGCCATCTGCGGGTAGGGCTCGTTGGCCCCCGGCTTGGTGAAGGGGATCATACCGACCCCGGCGACAAAGACGTCACGGCTCATGAGGGACTCCTGAAGGTTCGAAGGAAAGGAAAAGAAAGAAGGGCAGGCGTTGCTTACGCCACGCTGCGCTCGCGGCCCTGCCAGAAGGGCTCGCGCAGTTGGGTCTTCAGCACCTTGCCGGCGCCGGACAGCGGCAGCGCGTCGCTGAAGTCCACGCTGCGCGGGCATTTGTAGCCGGCGATCAGCGACCTGCAATGCGCGATCAGCGCCTCCGCCGAGACCTCCTGCCCTGGCTTGCGCACCACCACCGCGTGCACCGTCTCGCCCCACTCGTCGCTCGGGATGCCGATCACGGCACAGGCGGCCACCGCGGGATGCTGGGCGACCGCGTTCTCGGTCTCGGCCGAATAAATGTTCTCGCCGCCGCTGATGATCATGTCCTTGAGTCGGTCGGCGATGAAGATGAAGCCGTCCTCATCCATGTACGCGCCGTCGCCCGTGTGCATCCAGCCGTCACGCAGGGCCGCGGCGGTCTGCTCGGGCTTGTTCCAGTAGCCCTGCATCACGTTGGGGCCGCGCACCACGACCTCGCCCACCGTGCCGCGCGGCACTTCCTTGCCCTCGGCATCGACGATGCTGACTTCGGTGACGAAGCTGGCCCGGCCGGCGGATCGCAGCTTGCCGAGCTTGCGGCCGTCGGCCGTGTGGTACCAGGCCGGGTTGATCGTCGCCACGGGTGACAGCTCGGTCATGCCATAGGCCTGCACGAAGCCCACGCCGGGCAGCGCGGCCATGGCACGATCGAGCACCGCCTCCGAGATCGGCGAGGCGCCGTAGACGATGGTCTGCAGCGCACTCAGATCGCGTGGCTTCTTCATGGCCGGGTGGTCGACGAGCATCTGGATCATGGTCGGCACCAGCAGCAGATGGGTGACGCGGTCGCGCTCCAGCGTGTCGAGCACGAGCTCGGGGTTGAACGCCGGGACGATCGCGTGCGTGTTGCCCTCGATCCAGTGCGGCGCGGCGCACCCCATGTCGGCCAGGTGGAACATCGGCGCGGCGTGCAGGTAGGTGCCGCCGGGCGCGGCCAGGCCCTCGGCGCGCAAGGCCAGGGCCGAGCTGCACAGGTCGGTGTGGCTCAGCATCACGCCCTTGGGAAAGCCGGTGGTGCCGCCGGTGTAGAAGATGCCGGCCAGATCGTCGCCGCGGCGCAGGGCATCGGGCACGGGGTTGGCTTCGGCCAGCAGCGTCTCATAGCCGTGCATGCCGGCCGGCACGTCGCCGTCGCCGCAATAGACCACCTCGCGCAGGGTGCTCGAGTCGCGGCGGAACTGCTCGACCAAGGGTCGGAAGGTCTCGTCGACCAACAGGATGGACGAGCCCGAGTCGTCCAGCGAATACAGGATCTCGGCCGCCGACCAGCGGATGTTGCAGGGGTTTAGCACGCCGCCGCCCCAGGGCACCGCCATCTGGTATTCGAGGTAGCAGTCGGAATTGAGCGACAGCATCGCAACGCGATCGCCGCCTTGCATGCCCAGCTTCTGCAGGGCGCCGGCCAGGCGCGCCACGCGGTCGGCCAGTTGGCGGAAGCTGCTTTGGCGGTTGCCGAAGCGAACCGCGATGCGCTCAGGGTGTTGCTGCACCGCCCGGTGCAAGGCTTGAGTGAGGTACATACTTGTCTCCATACGGCCCGTCAATGCGCGAGCCTGTTGCGTATGTCGCTCATGGTAAAAACGAGCGATCGAGCCGACAATTGCCCATTGCCTCGATCGCATGGCAAAAGACCTCAATCCACGACTCTTTCCCGCTTGATGCTGCATCACCCGGTCACGATCCCGATCGCCTTCGTGCACGGCATGCTGTCCGGAGTTATGGCCCGCGGCCAGCCTTGTGACGCCTTCCTGGCCGATGCGGGCATCGCCCCCGAACTGCTCCAGCAGGCCGGCGCCCGCGTGACCGCGGACCAGTATGTGGCGCTGTTTCGGCTGTTGATCGACCGCCTCGACGACGATGGTCTCGGCTTCTTTTCGCGGACCCTCAAGCGCGGCAGCTTTGCGTTGACGTCCCGTTCCGCGCTGGGCGCACCGAACCTGGAGGTGGCCATTCGGCGCGTCGCCCGCACCTTCCGTCTGCTGCAGGACGATGTGGTGCTGGAGCCGGTGCGCGAGGGCGCGCTGGCGGGGCTGGCCCTGCGCTTCAGCGACCCGTCGGTGGTGCGTCCTGCCTTTCTGCATGAACTGTTGCTGCGCGTGTTCTGGCGCTTGCTGGCATGGCTGGCGGGCGGCCGCTTGCCCGCCGCACGCTTCGACTTTGCGTTCGAGACGCCGCTGTACGCGGGCAGCTACGGCAAGGTCTTTCCTGCGTCGCTGCATTTCGAGCGGCCCCAGTCTGCCTTCTGGTTCGACGCGAGACGGCTGCAGGACCCGGTGCGCCGGGATGAGGCCGCGCTGCGCACCTTCCTGGCCGATGCGCAGGGCAATATCATCGCACCACGGCGCGGTGACGTGGTTAGCGCGCGCGTACGCAATCATCTCCAGCGGACGCAGCCTGCATGGCCCGACCTTGCCGCGACGGCCGAAGCCATGCACATGGCGACTTCCACACTGCAAAGGCGCCTGGCCAGCGAGGGAACGGCATTTCAGTCGCTGAAGGACGAGTTGCGACGCGACATCGCGATCGTCCGCCTGAACACCAGCACGGTGCCGCTGGCGACGCTGGCTGGCGAACTGGGGTTCGCCGACAGCGCGGCCTTCCAGCGCGCGTTCAAGTGCTGGACCGGCAGCGCGCCGGGAGCTTACCGCCGCGCCGGGGCTTGATTCAGCAAAGGCGTCGCCACTGACGTTGGCTGAGCTCTTGAAGATCGGACACCGTCGCCTTCGGGCTTGAGCAGGGCCTGCAGCGCGCGCGCGCGGAACTCGCGCGGGCTCAGTCCCGTGTGCTTGCGGAAGAAGCGGCCGAAATAGGCCTCGTCGGCAAAGCCCAGCTGGCCGGCCAGCTGCTTGATGCTGACGCTGGTGTAGACCAGGTCGCGCTGCGCCTCGTGCACCAGGCGCGCGTTGATCACCTCCAGGCTGGAGATGCCCAGCACCTCGCGGCACAGGCGCGAGAGCTGGCCCGGCGTGATGCCGAGCTGGCTGGCGTAGGCCGACATGGCCAGGTGCTTCTTGAAATGCTCGTCGACCAGGGCGCGGAACTTCTCGATTTGCTGCGTCTTGCGCGAGCTCACCGTCAGCGGCGTGGGCTGCATCAGGTCGCCCAGGCGCGCGATCTGCACCAGCACCGCGGTGATCAGCGACATGCCCGCCGCGACCTGGCCGATGGCGTGCATGCGCGACTCGCGCTCGATCGCCAGGAACAGAGGCATCAACGCCTCGGCATGGCGGCTGGCGTCGTCGAGCAGGATCACGGCGGGCTTGCGCAGGGTCTGCACGAGCTCGGGCATGAGCACCGCGGCCAGCGACTCCAGCGGGCGCTGCGTGGCCGTGACCACGGGGCCGTTGACGTCGGTGGAGAAATGAAAGCCGTGCACGGTTTGTGCCGGAATCAAGAGCAGGCAGGGCGCGCGGGCCAGCCACTTGGCATTGTCCAGCTGCACCTCGACCGAGCCCTCGGTCAGGTACAGGATCTGCACGAAGGCATCGTGCAGATGCGGCTGTATCTCCCAGTTGTACGGGCGGGAGCGCTGCGGAATCCACTCGAAATCGAACGAGTTGTGCCAGCCCGGCTGGGCCTGATCGCCGTAGAGCGCGTAGTTAGGGATAACCCGAGCCACGGAAGCTGCTCCTAAAAAGAATGCACGAATTGTCCTGCTGTTGGCGTGAATCGTCAAACTGTGCGAGGCCTGCGGAACGAACAATCCAGCATCGCTTCCCGAGGAGACCACATGTCCGATTCATCCCGTCACTGGCTGGGCCTTGCAGGCCAGGTCTGTGTCGTGACCGGCGCCGCCAGCGGCATAGGCGCGGCCATCGCCCAGGGCTTGGCCCAGGCCGGCGCCCAGGTCGCCCTGCTCGACCGCGACGCCGCCGGCTGCGAGCGCGTCGCGGCCGAACTCGCGGCCGCTGGTGCCACCGCTCTCGCCGTGAGCTGCGACATCGCCGACGAGGCCAGCGTGCAGGCCGCGGCCGAGCGCGTGCAGGCCGAGCTCGGCGCCGGCGCGGTGCTGGTCAACAACGCCGGCCTGCTGCGCCCCGGCAGCCTGGCCGAAGTCAGCCTGGCCGACTGGAACAGCGTGCTGGCCGTGAACCTGACCGGCTACCTGCTGTGCGCGCGCGCCTTCTCCAAGCCCATGCGCGCGGCCGGCCGCGGCAGCATCGTCCACGTGGCCTCGATCTCCGGCCTCGCGCCCCAGACCGCCAGCGGCGCCTACAGCGCCAGCAAGGCCGGCGTGCTGCTGATGTCGCGCCAGATGGCCGTGGAATGGGGGCCGCAGGGCGTGCGCAGCAACGCCATCTGCCCCGGCATGATCCGCACCGCCCTGTCGGCCAGGTTCTACGAGGAACCGGGCTTAGCGCAAAAGCGCGCCGCCGTCACTGCCAGCCGCCGCATCGGCGAGCCGCAGGACATCGCCGACGTCGCGCTGTTCCTGGCCAGCCCGCGCTCGGCCTATGTCAACGCGGCCGAGATCGTGGTCGACGGCGGCATGTCCTCCATGCTGATGGACATGGTGCCCCGCCCCGGCTTCAACCAAACCTCCTAGAACCGAGGCACTGATGGGCAACCAGCTTGAATATGACCTGATCGTCGTCGGCTCCGGCGCCGCCGGCCTGGCCACGGCCATCACCGCGAAGAAGCGCGGCCTCGATGTGCTCGTGCTGGAGAAGGAGCCGGTGTTCGGCGGCACCACCGCCCTGTCCGGCGGCGTGCTCTGGATCCCGCTCAACCACCATGGGCGCAAGCAGAACCCGGCCGACACGCGCGAGGCCGTGCGCCGCTACATGATGGCCGAGACCGGCCAGCACTACGACGAGGCGGCCGTCGAGGCCTTCCTCGACAACGGCCCCAGGATGGTCGAATTCTTCGAGCGCGAGACCGAGATGCAGTTCGTGCCCACGCTCTACCCCGACTACCACCCCGACGGGGCTGGCGGCGTGGACCTGGGCCGCTCCATCCTGGCCGCGCCCTACGACATCCGCGGCCTGGGCAAGGACATGGCGCGCCTGAAGCCGCCGCTCAAGACCATCACCTTCATCGGCATGATGTTCAACTCGTCCAATGCCGACCTCAAGCATTTCTTCCGCGCCACCCAGTCGCTGACCTCCTTCGTGTATGTCGCCAAGCGCCTGGCCACCCACCTCAAGGAGCTGGCGCTCTACCGCCGCGGCATCAACGTGACCAGCGGCAACGCGCTGGCGGCGCGGCTGGCCAAGTCGGCGCTGGACTTGGGCATCCCCATCCTGACCGGCACGCCGGCCAAGGAGCTGATCTTCAAGGGCAACAGGGTGGCAGGCGTGCGTACAGGCGGCGCAGGCGGTGAGCGCCGCATCGTCGCGCGCCATGGCGTGGTGCTGGCCTGCGGCGGCTTTCCGCACGACATCAAGCGCATCGCCAAGGCCTACCCGCATCTGCGGCGCGGCCACGAGCACCTCTCGCCCACGCCGGTCGGCAACACCGGCGACGGCGTCAACATGGCCGAGGCGGCCGGCGGCCGGGTCGACATACGCTTCACGGACAGCGCGGCCTGGATGCCGGTGTCGCGCGTACCCTTCGGAAACGGCGAGTTCGGCGTGTTCCCCCACCTGCTGGACCGCTACAAGCCCGGCGTGATCGGCGTGCTCAAGAACGGCAAGCGCTTCACCAACGAGTCCAACTCCTACCACGACGTGGGCGCCGCGCTCACGCGAGCCTGCGAAGGCCAGAAGGAGACGGCCATGTGGCTGGTCTGCGACAAGACCACGCTGGCCAAGTACGGCCTGGGCTATGTCAAGCCCGCGCCCATGCCGATAGCCCGCCACATCAAGAACGGCTACCTCTACCAGGGCAAGACCCTGGCCGAGCTGGCCCGCGCCTGCGGCATGGACGCCGCAGGCCTGGAGCAGACCGTGCGCGACTACAACCAACACGCCGTGCGCGGCGAGGATCCGGCCTTCGGCCGCGGCCGCAGCTCGTTCAACCGCTACCTGGCCGACCCCGATCAGCAGCCCAATCCCTGCGTGGCGCCGGTGGAAAAAGGCCCGTTCTACGCCGTGAGGGTGGTGATGGGCGACCTCGGCACCTTCGACGGCATCCAGACCAGCGTGATCGGCGAGGTGCTCAAGCGCGACGGCCAGCCCATCGACGGCCTGTACGCGGTGGGCAACGACCGCGCCAGCGTGATGGGCGGCAACTACCCTGGCGCCGGCATCACGCACGGCCCGAACATGACCTTCGGCTTCGTGACCGGCAACCACATCGCCGACCGGGCCCAGGGCCGGGTCGCGAACGTCGAGGTCGCGAAAGGAGTCGCCGCATGAGCCACAGGACGCTGATAGACCACCGCGTCTACACCATCGCCCTGCGCAAGATGCCCGAGTTCCTCGAGGTGTTCAACCGCATGGCCATGCCCATCCTGATCGAGACCCTGGGCCACCCGATCGGCTTCTACACCAGCCTCGTGGGCCCGCAGAACCAGTTCGTGCACCTCTGGGCCTACGAGGACCTGGCCGACTACGAGCGGCGCTGCCGGGCGCGCGATACGCACCCGGACTTCCCGGCCTACCTGCAGGCCTCGGCCCACCTGATCACCGCGCAGGAGACGCGCCTGATCAAGGCGGCGGACATGCCCGGCCTGCCCAGCCCCAGGAGCTAAGCCATGACCGATCCCAACACGCATGCGCTGCCCGCGCAGGGGGATGCTCAACCCCTCGCGCCTGCCGTCGCCATCGTCACCGGCGCCGCCGACGGCATAGGCTGGGCCACGGCGCGCGAATTCGCGGCCCAGGGCTGGCGCGTGGCCTTGCTCGACCTGCGCGCCGAGGCCGCCCAGGCCCGTGCCGCCGAGCTCGGCGACCGTCACCTGGGCCTGGGCTGCGACGTGACCGACGCAGACAGCGTGCAGGCCGCCGTGGCCGCTACGCTGGACCGCTTCGGCCGCCTCGACGCCCTGGTGAACAACGCCGGCATCGCCGACCAGACCGCGCCCACGCTGGACCAGAGCGCCGCGGCCTTCGACCGCGTGCTGGCCGTGCACCTGCGCGGCAGCTTCCTGATGAGCCAGGCCGTGCTGGCGCACATGCGCGGCCAAGCCCGCGACGCGCGCGGCAACCGCGGCGCCATCGTCAACCTGGGCTCCATCGCCAGCTTAGTCGGCATCCCGGGCCGCAACGCCTACAGCGCGGCCAAGGCCGGCCTGCTCGGCATGACGCGCGCCCTGGCCAGCGAATGGGCGCGCGAGGGCATACGCGTCAACGCGGTCGCGCCCGGCTACGTGCGCACCGCGCTGGTGGCCGAGCTGGTGCGCCAGGGCGCGGTCGACGGCCCTGCCATCCAGCACCGCACGCCGCTGGGCCGCATGGCCGAGCCGGCGGAAATCGCCGAGGCCATCGTGTTCCTGGCCTCGCCCCGGGCCAGCTACGTCACAGGCGCCAGCTTGAGCGTCGACGGCGGCTGGTCGGCCTTCGGTGCCACCGAAAGCGCCTTGCCCGGCCTGTCCTCGGAGCTGTCATGAGGACTGGCTGCCACCGGCTCGCGCCGGAATTTTCGCAACAACACTAGGAGACAGACAGATGCTGACCATCCACCTGTTCAACGGCCTGGTCTACGGCGCATTGCTGATCGTGATGTGCTCGGGCCTGGCCCTGATCTACGGCCTGCGCCGAGTGGTGAACTTCGCCCACGGCTCGCTCTACATGCTGGGGGCCTACCTAGGCTACTCGATCGCCACCCACAGCAACTTCTGGGTGGCCCTGCTCGCCGCCCCGGCCCTGATGGCCGTGGTCGGCGTGCTGCTCGACCGCTGGGGCTTTCGCCTGCTGCAGGACCGCGACCCGCTCACCGTGGTGCTGGTCACCTTCGGCCTGCTGCTGGTGATCGAGGACTTCGTGCAGACCACCTGGGGCAAGGGCAACCTCTCGGTGCCCGCGCCCGATCTGCTGAGCCGCTCGGTCGAGCTGCTGGGCGCGCCGGTGCCGGCCTACCGAGTCGCGGTGGTCGCCGTGGGCGCCCTGGTGGCGCTGGGCCTGAGCCTGTGGCTGCGCCATTCCAAGCTCGGCCTGTTCGTGCGCGCCGCCAGCACCGACCCCACCACCACCGCCATGCAGGGCGTCAACACCGACGCGCTGAGCGCCGGCGTGGTGGGCCTGGGCACGGCCCTGGCCGGCTTGGCCGGCGTGGTGGCCGCGCCCTTTCTCGCGCTCTCGCCGGCCATGAGCAGCGACGTGCTGATCGACTCCTTCGTGGTGGTGGTGATCGGCGGCCTGGGCAGCCTGGCCGGCGCCTTCGTCGCGGCGCTGGTGCTGGGCCAGGTGCAGGCGCTCGGCGCGGTCTACCTGCCCGACCTGTCGGCCGTGCTGCCGTTTGCGCTGATGGTCGCCATCCTGCTGTGGAAGCCCGCGGGCTTTGCTGGCAGCCGTACCTGAAGGAGGTCCCATCATGTCCCTGTCCCGCCTCCTGGCCTGCGCCGCCGCCGCACTGCTGGCCGGCCTCGCCCTCACCTTCGCCGTCAGCTCGGGCACCGCGCTGTCGCTGCTGACCCAGGCCACGATCTACGCCGTGTTCGCGCTCGGCCTGGGCCTGCTGCTGCGCCAGAACGGCATGGCCAGCTTCGGCCATGCCCTGTTCTTCGGCTCGGCCGGCTATGTGGTTGGCATCCTGCTGCAGCTCAAGGCCGTGCCGGCCGAGGCCGCCATCGTGATCGCCGTGCTCGGCCTCACGGCCTTCGGCTTCCTGCTCGGCCTGATCATCGTGCGCGTGCCCGGCATCGCCTTCGGCATGCTGACCCTGGCCGTGGGCCAGATGTTCTTCCTCACCGCCTCGCGCTCGCGCGGCCTGACCGGCGGCGCCGACGGCATGAACATCGATTGGCCGAGCCAGCTGTTCGGCCTCTCCACCTCGGCCCTGCTGCGCCCGGCCCCCATGTTCCTGGTCTGCTGGGTGGTGCTGGTGCTGTGCATGCTGGGCCTGTCGCTGGCGCTGCACGGGCGCTTCGGCGCCGTCACCGAGGCGGTGCGCGACAACGAGGAGCGCGCGCGCTTCATCGGCATCCGCACCCTGCTGCCGCGCGCCGCGCTGTTCGCGCTGTCGGCCGGCATCACCTCGGTGGCCGGCGTGCTGTCGGCGCTGAACACCGGCTTCGTCTCGCCCGAGAGCCTGCACTGGAGCGTCTCCGGCGTGGCGCTGATGATGGTGGTGGTCGGCGGCTACAAGGCGCTGTGGGGCCCGGTGCTGGGCGCCATGGTCTATTTCCTGGCCAAGGACATCCTGGGCGACTGGGCCAACCACTGGATGGCGATCTTCGGCATCGCGCTGATCACCGTGATCGTGTTCTCCCCGAGCGGCATGGCCGGCGCCCTGCAGCGCCTGGCCCGGCCACGCAAGCGCCACGCGCCCCTGGCCGCGGCCCGCCCGCGGGGCGCCGCGGCGGCGCCCGCCACCCACTCCGCCACCGCGCACTGAAAGGAATGGCCATGAGTGAATTCGTGTTGCAGGCCGAGGACGTCGCCATCCACTACGGCGGCGTCAAGGCGGTGGACGGCGTCTCGCTGACGCTCAGGAAGGGCGAGATCCGCGGCCTGATCGGCCCCAACGGCGCCGGCAAGTCCACCGTGATCGACGCCATCACCGGCCGCCGGCGCCTCACGCGCGGCAAGGTGATGCTGGGCGGCCAGGATGTGAGCGCGCTAGGCGTGAGCGAGCGCCGCATGCGCGGCCTCTCGCGCAGCTTCCAGCGCACCAGCGTGTTCGGCCAGATGCCGGTGCGCAAGCAGGTCGAGCTGGCCTCCTACAAGATGGGCGTGGCAGACCCGGACGCCGACGCCGACGCGGTGCTCCAGGAGCTGGACCTGCTGCCGCTTTCCGACGCGATCGCCGAAGACCTGGGCTACGGCCAGCAGCGCCGGCTGGACCTGGCACTGGCCCTGGTGGGCCGGCCCAGCGTGCTGCTGCTCGACGAGCCCATGGCCGGACTGTCGGTCAAGGAGTCGCACGACCTGGCCAGGCATCTGAAGGCGCTGACCTCGCGCTGGGAGGTGTCCGTGCTGCTGGTCGAGCACGACATGGACGTGGTGTTCGGCATCTCCGATGTCGTGACGGTGTTTGAACTGGGCCGCGTGATCGCCAGTGGCGAGCCGGCCGCCGTGCGCGCCGACCCGCGCGTGCGCGAAGCCTATCTCGGGAGCGCTGCATGACCGCCTTGCTGAAACTTGAGAACGTCAATGCTTTTTATGGCTCTGCCCATATCCTGCACGGCCTCAGCCTCACGGTGAACCCCGGCGAGCGCGTGGCGCTGATCGGGCGCAACGGCGTGGGCAAGACCACGGTGGTCAACACCATCCTGGGCCTGGCCGCGCTGCGCGGCGGCGAGATCCGCCTGGGCGGCAAGCTCCTGCCGCGGCCGCGCCCCTACCTGGCCGCCCAGCATGGCGTGGTGGTGGTGCCGCAGGGCCGGCGCATCGTCGCCAACCTCACGGTGGAGGAGAACCTGCTGCTGGGCGCGGCCGTGGGCCGCAAGGGGCCCTGGACCGTGCCCGCGATCTACAAGCTGTTCCCCATCCTCGAGGAGCGCGCCCACACGCCGGGCACGGCGCTCTCGGGCGGCCAGCAGCAGATGCTGGCCGTGGGGCGGGCGCTGATGGCCAACCCCGCGCTGATCCTGCTCGACGAGCCGACCGAGGGCCTGGCCCCGGTGATCGTGGACCAGCTGGCCCAGATCTTCAACAAGGTCGCGGACCAGGGCACGGCCCTGCTGCTGATCGAGCAGAACATGAGCCTGGTCACCCGTGTGGCCGAGCGCTACTGCGCCATGGCCAAGGGCTCGGTAGTGGCCCAGGGCGAGGTCGTCAACTCGCGCCAGGGGCTCGCCGACCTCGAGGCCCATGTGATGGTCTGAACCGCTTTTCTTGCAAGACCGGCCGCCGGACCGCATCCGGTATTCCCATCCTCACCTTTCGGAGACAAAGCATGTCGAAGCTCAAACCCCTCGCCGCCCTGGCCCTCAGCGCCATCCTGCCCTTCGCGGCACTCGCGCAGAAGAAGGAGCCGGTCCAGGTCGGCCTCGTGACGTCCAAGTCCGGCCAGTTCGCCCAGCAGGGCGAGGAGGTGCTGCGCGCCATCCAGTTCGCGATCGACGAGGCCAATGCCAAGGGCGGCGTGGACGGCCGCGAGGTCAAGGTGCAGGTCGCCGACGACGAGGGCACGCCCGACGCCGGCCGCCGCGTGGCCGAGAAGCTCGCGCGCGATGGCCACAACCTGCTGATCGGCGCCATCCCCTCCTCCATCTCGATGGCCATCGCCCAGAACCTGGAGCGCTGGGACGCGGTCTACTTCGGCACCCTGTCCAAGTCGGACAAGATGACCGGCGACAGCTGCAAGGCGCGCAGCTTCCGCACCAACCACTCCGACGCCATGGACCTGGCCATGATCGGCGAGTGGATGAAGAGCTTCAAGGAGCAGAACTACGCCGTGATCGCCTCCGACTACGTCTGGGGCCGCGACTCCGGCGAATCCTTCGTCAAGAAGGCCGCCGCACTGGGCAAGAAAGCCGACCTGTCGCTCTACGTGCCCATGGGCACCAAGGACTTCTCGCCCTACATCGCCCAGCTCAAGGCCTCCGACGCCCAGGCGGTCTGGGTCGCCATCGTCGGCCGCGACGGCATCGCCTTCGTCAAGCAGGCCCAGGAGTTCGGCCTGATCGGCCCTAAGCGCCTGCTGGGCCATGCGCTGATCTTCCAGTACGTGGCCGACGCGACCGGCAAGGCCACCGAGGGCACCTGGGGCAACATCGGCTACGGCGCCGAGATCGACAACCCGCGCAACAAGGCCTTCGTCCAGGCCTTCAAGGCCAAGTTCAACCGCCTGCCGACCGAGAACGAAGGCGCTGCCTACAACGGCATCCAGGTCATGTTCGAGGGCGTGAAGAAGGCCGGCAGCGTCAAGCCCGCCGAAGTGGCCAAGGCCCTGCGCGGCGCCCAGCTGGACACCGTGTACGGCCAAGTCACCATGCGCGCCCAGGACAACCAGCTGCTGATCCCCAACTACGTCGGCGTGGTCAAGGCCGAGGGCGGCAAGCTGCGCCCGGTGATCCAGCAGAGCTTCCCGGCCACGCTGGCGCCCCAGCCCTCGCCCGACTGCAAGCTCTGAGCGCCATGCAGGCCACCCCTCCCCGCCACGCCCTGGTGACCGGTGCCACGGGCGGCATAGGCCGCGCGATCTGCTTCGCGCTGATCGACCAGGCACGCCGGGACGGCGCCCCCATCCACCTCAGCGCCGCGGCCTCGCAGCCCGGCGAGCGCCTGCAGGCCCTGCTGGCCGAGTTGCGCGCCGCCGGCGCCACGGCCGGCGGCGTGAGCGGCGACCTCACCGATGCGCAGCAATGCGCGGCCCTGGTCGCGCAGGCCCAGGCCGGCGGCGGCGAGCTCACGGCCCTGGTCTGCAACGCCGGCGCCTCCGGGCCCGGCCGCCTGGCCGACCTGCCGCTGGCCCAGTGGGACGCGACGTTCAACCTCAACACCCGCTCGGCCTGGCTGCTGGCCCAGGCCGCCCGCGAGCCACTGGCGCGCACACGCGGCAGCATCACGGCCGTCGCCTCGATGTCGGGCCTCACCCCGCATCCCGGCTACGGCGCCTACTCGGCCGCCAAGGCCGCGCTGATCATGCTGTGCCGCCAGCTCGCCCAGGAATGGGCCGAGCCGGGCATACGCGTCAACACGGTCTGCCCCGGCATGATCCGCACCCCGCTGACCGAGGCCGTCTACCAGGACCCCGGCACCCTGGCCCGGCGCGAGGCCCTGGTGCCGCTGGGCCGCATCGGCCGCGCCGAGGACGTGGGCGCGGCCGTGGCCTGGCTGGCCAGCGCCGGCGCGGCCTACGTGACGGGCCAGAACCTGGTGGTCGACGGCGGCATCTCCGACCACATGCTGGCCATGATCCCGGGCCGCCCGGGCAAGCCCCCGCTGGACCGCTGAAGGAGCAAACATGAAACAAGTCCTGGTCACCGGCGGCAGCGGCTTCCTCGGCGCCTGGATCATCCGCCGCCTGGCGCGGCGCGGCATCGCGGCGCGGGTGTTCGACATCAGCGCCGAGCGCCGCATCGTCGCCGAGGTCGCGGGCCACGCCCTGGCCCAGTCCCTGGACTGGCAGGTCGGCGACATCCGCGACGGCGCGGCCGTGCGGCGCGCCGCCGCAGGCTGCGACGGCATCGTCCACCTGGCCGGCGTGCTGACCCCGGCCTGCGCGGCCGACCCGGTGCGCGGCGCAAGGAGTCTGTCGGGCTCTGGGATGGCCCCGCGTTGGGCCAGAAACCGGGTCGAGGCAAGGCGCAAAGCGCAGCCGGACTAGCCGTCCGGCGAGCATTTGCAACGCCGCATCGGCCCGGTTTCCGGCCCAACCCTTCGGGCCGGGGCGATTCGGGGCGCCATGCGTCGTTGCCGGCTCCTTGCATGGCTCGGCCATGCGGCGTCGCCGCCGCCTCGCCTGGCGCCCCGACTCGCCCCGGCGCGGGGCCATCCCAGAGCCCGACAGACTCCTGGATCAACCTGATCGGCTCGCTCAACCTGTTCGAGGCGGCGCGCGCCCAGGGCCTGCGCCAGCTGGTCTACGCCAGCACCGCGGGCGTCTACGGCCCCGACGATGCGCGCCAGCCGCTGCCGGCCACGCATTACGGCGCCTTCAAGCTCGCCGTGGAAGGCTCGGCGCGCGCCTACTGGCGCGACCATGGCCTGGCCAGCGTGGGCTTCAGGCCCTTCGTGGTCTACGGGCCCGGGCGCGAGAGCGGTATCAGCGCCGGCCCCAGCATTGCCTGCCGCGCCGCCGTGCGCGACGAGCCGTACACGATAGGCTATACCGGCGCCTCGGGCCTGATCTACGTGGACGACGTGGCCACCGCCTTCGAGCAGGCCCTGCTCACGCCGGCCCAGGGCGCCAGCGTCTACAACCTGGTCGGCGAAACCGCCACCGTGGACCAGGTAATGGCCGAGATCCGCCGCCTGGTGCCCGGCTGGACGCGGTGGGCCCGCCGCTCACGATTGCGCCCGGCCTAGACGAGGAAGGCCTGGACGCGCTGCTGCCGGGGCGCCAGCGCACCACGCTGGCCCAGGGCCTCGCGGCCACCGTGGCGCATTACCGGGCACAGGCTGCCTGATCAGGCCTTCTTCGACACCAGGGTCAGGATGTCGTAGCTGGCCACCAGCTCGCCGTCCTGGTTCTTGACTTCCACGTCCCAGGCCACCACGCCCTGGCCCTGGCCGTTGGCGTCCTTCTTGTTGCGGTCGATCTTGCGCTTGCAGGTCAGGCGCACCTGGATGCTGTCGCCTATGCCCACGGGCTTGACGAAGCGCAGGGTGTCCAGGCCGTAGTTGGCCAGCACCGGGCCCGGCTCGGGCACCACGAACAGGCCGGCCGCATCGGACAGCACCAGGTAGCCGTGGGCGATGCGCTTGCCGAACGGCGAGGCCTTGGCGGCTTCCTCGTCGAAGTGCATGTAGAACATGTCGCCAGTCAGCTTGCCGAAGGCATGGACATCCTCGTCGCCGATCACGCGCGACGCAGTCAGCAGCGACTCGCCGATCTGGATGTCCTCGAAATGGCGGCGGAACGGGTGCGTGCCGGTCTCGATCACCTTGGCGCCGCGCACGTACTCGCGCGTCACGGCAGTCAGCATGGTGGGCGAGCCCTGCACCGCGGCGCGCTGCAGCAGGTGCGTGACGGCGCGCAGGCCACCGAGCTCCTCGCCGCCGCCGGCGCGACCCGGGCCGCCATGCTTGAGCACCGGCAGCGGCGAGCCGTGGCCGGTCGACTCGGGCGCCGACTCGCGGTCCAGCACATGGACGCGGCCGTGCAGCGCGGCCAGGGCCGGCACCATGGTCGCGGCCGTGGCCGGGTCCTTGGTCACCAGGGTGCTGACCAGGCTGCCCTTGCCGCGCGCGGCCAGCTGCAGCGCTTCTTCAATGCCCTCGTAGGGCATCAGCGTGCTGACCGGGCCGAAGGCCTCGACGTCGTGCACCGCGTCGTGGGCCAGCGGCTGGCGCGACAGCAGCAGCGTGGGCTGGAAGAAAGCCCCCCCGGCGACGCCCTCGCCCAGCGGCGCGAAGCCCTGGCCGCCGCCGTAGACCAGCTCGGCCCCCTGACGCAGCAGCGCCACGCGCTCGGCCACGTCGGCCTGCTGGTCCAGCGAGGCCAGCGCGCCCATCTTCACGCCCTCGACCGAGGGGTCACCCACCACGGTCTTGGCCAGGCGCGCCGCCAGGCGCTCGGCCACGGCGTCGAGGTGCTGGCGCGGCACGATGGCGCGGCGGATCGCCGTGCATTTCTGGCCGGCCTTGACGGTCATCTCGCGCGCCACTTCCTTGACGAACAGGTCGAACTCCTCGTCGTCGGGCGTCACGTCCGGGGCCAGGATGGCGCAGTTCAGCGAGTCGGCCTCGGCGTTGAAGGGGATGCTGTTGCGCACGATGTTGGGGTGCACGCGCAGCTTGGCGGCCGTGTCGGCCGAGCCGGTGAAGGTCACGACGTCGCTGCCGTCCAGGCGGTCCAGCAGGTCGCCGGTGCTGCCGATCACCAGCTGCAGCGCGCCGGCCGGCAGGATGCCCGATTCGTTGACCAGGCGCACCATGGCCTCGGTCAGGTAGCTGGTAGCCGTGGCGGGCTTGCCTATGCAGGGCATGCCGGCCAGGAAGCTGGGCGCAAACTTCTCGAGCAGGCCCCAGATGGGGAAGTTGAAGGCGTTGATGTGGACCGCAATGCCGCCGCGCGGCACCAGGATGTGGGTGCCGCCGAACAGGCCCTTCTTGCCCAGCTGCAGCGCCGGGCCCTCGTGGATCAGGTTGCCGCTGGGCAGCTCGCTGCTGCCCACGCCGGCGTAGGAGAACAGCGTGCCGCTGCCGCCCTCGATGTCGATCCAGCTGTCGGTGCGCGTGGCGCCGGTGTGGGCCGAAACCGCGTAGAGCTCTTCCTTGCGCTCGCCCAGGTACTTGGCCAGGGCCTTCAGGCGCGCGGCGCGCTGCTGGAAATCGAGCGCCAGCAGGCCCGGCAGGCCCACGCGGCGCGCATAGTCCACCGCCTCGCCGAAGTCGATCGCCTCGGCATGGGTCTGGGCCACGGTCTGGCCGTTGACGGCGCTTTTCAGCGCCTGGGCCGCCTGCTGGCCGATCCAGCGGCCGGCTATGAAGCTTTGAAGAAGAGTGGTCATGGCTGTGGGCTCGCGTTGATGGAAGAATTAGGCATAATACTTATTAACCGACCGGTCGGTCGCGAAATATTGTGCAGCAGTCGACCATTGTGGCACAGCCCCCCTACCCCTTGGCAAGTCTGGGGGCAAAAACAAGCCCGCGCGAGGCGGGCTGGGGTGACTGAGGAAAGCCCTGCCTTACTGCGGCTCGATCCCGGCCTTCTTGACCAGGGCCGAATACTTGGCCAGCTCGCTGCGGAAGAAGGCCGTGGCCGCTTCCGGCGAGCTCATCGAGATGCTGTTGCCCTGCTTGGCCATGGTCTCCTTGACCTCGGCGGTGGCGAAGGCCGTGCTGAAGGCCGCATGGATGCGCTTGACGTCGGCGGCCGGCAGGTTCCTGGGGCCGACCACGGCGAACCAGCCTTCGACCACGTAGCCCGGCAGGCCCTGCTCGGCGAAGGTCGGGATCTCGGGCGCGGCGGCCAGGCGCTGCGCCGACGAGGTGCCGATGGCGCGCAGCGCCCCGCTCTTGAGATGGGCCTGGATCGACGGCAGGGCCAGCACGCCGAACTCCACCTGGCCACCCATGAGGTCGGTCAGCATGGGGCCCACGCCCTTGTAGGGAATGTGCTTGGCCTTGACGCCGGCCTCGTCGACGAACATCTCGGCCGCCAGGTGCAGGATGGTGCCGTTGCCCGAGGAGGCGAAGTTGAACTGGCCGGGCTTGGACTTGAGCAGGGCCACGAGCTCCTTGGCGTTGTGGGCCGGCACCTTGGGGTTGACCACCAGCACCAGCGGCGTGGTGCCCATGACGGTGATCGGCGTGATGTCGCCCACCGGATCGAAGGGCACGGACTTGAGCACGCTGGGGTAGATCACGTGGTTGTTCGACACCACGCTGAGCGTGAAGCCGTCCGGCGGCGACTTGATCATCGCGGCCGTACCGATCACGCCGCCGGCGCCGGGCTGGTTCTCCACCACCACCGCATGGCCCAGGGCCTTGGAGACCGCCACGCTGGTGGCGCGCGTGATGGTGTCCACGCCCGAGCCGCTGGCCACGGGCAGGATGAACTTGATGGGCTTGTCGGAGGCCTGGGCCAGCGCCACGCGCGGCAGGGCCGCCGCTGCGAGGCCCAGCGCCAGGCCGGCCAGCACCAGGCGGCGCGGCAGGGTGAGGGCAGAAATTCGACTCATGTTTGTCTCCTGTAGGAATGGGTCAGGCTTGCTTGATGAAACACCCGCGCGCCGATGCTATCGGCGAACGGGAGGGAAAAGTCATCGCGAAATGCGACGCCCGGTCACGCGCCATGCAGGCGCAGACCCGGGACAAGGGCGGCGCCAGGCGCATCGAGCTTCAGGCCACCGCCCCCTGCTCGCGCAGGGCCGCTAGGTCGGCCGGCGTGTAGCCCAGGCCGGCCAGCAGCTCGGCCGTGTGCTGGCCCATGGTCGGCGGCTGCAGGCGCACGCCCGGGCGCTGGCCGTCCATGGTGAAGGGCAGCAAGGTGGTCTGCGCGGTCTGGCCGGCGCGCGCGCCGTCCGGCAGGCGGATCTCGGCTAGGCCGCCGGTGGCCTTGAGGTGCTCGTCGTCGTAGAGCTCCTCGGGCTTGCGGATGGGCGCGAACGGCAGGCCCGCCTGCTCGAACAGGGCCGCGAGCTCGGCTGCGCTGCGCCGGGCCAGGCGCTCGCGCAGCTCGGGCAGCAGCTGGGGGCGCAGGCGCACGCGCTCGTTGTTGGTCGCGTAGCGCGGGTCGGCCTTGAGGTCGGCGAAGCCCAGCGCGTCGCAGAAGGTGGCCCATTGCGCGTCGCTGACCGCGGCCAGGAAGATCTGCTCGCCGTCCTTGACGGTGAACACGTCGTACACGGCCCAGGCCGAGATGCGGTCGGGCATGGGCGCGGCGGGCTGGCCGGTGATCGCGTACTGCAGCATGTGCTGGCCGACCAGGAACACGTTGTTCTCGAACAGCGCGCTCTGCACTTCCTGGCCGCGGCCGGTGATGCCGCGCTGGATCAGCGCACCGAGCGCACCTATGGCGCCGAACATGCCGCCCATGATGTCGTTGACGCTGCTGCCGGCGCGCAGCGGGTCGCCGGGCCGGCCGGTCATGTAGGCCAGGCCGCCCATCATCTGCACCACCTCGTCCAGCGCCGTGCGGTGCTCGTAGGGGCCGGGCAGGAAGCCCTTGTGGCTCACGTAGATCAGGCGCGGGTTGGTCTTGGACAGGCTGGCGTAGTCCAGGCCGTACTTGGCCATGGTGCCGGGCTTGAAGTTCTCGGCCACCACGTCGGCGCTGGCCGCGAGGCGGCGCGCCGCCTCGGCGCCCGCGGGGCTGCGCAGGTCCAGCGCGATGCTCTTCTTGTTGCGGTTGAACATGGGGAAGAAACCCGCGCCCGCGCCCAGCAGGTGGCGCGTGCGGTCGCCGTCTATGGGCTCGACCTTGATGACCTCGGCGCCCAGGTCGGCCAGCACCATGCCGCAAGTCGGGCCCATGACCATGTGGGTGAATTCGACGACACGCAGGCCGGCGAGCGGCAGATTTTGGGAAGGGGTTGCGTTGCTCATGGGGTCAGGTTCTCAAACGGAAAGGACGGGCTGGCGCGCCGGCAGCACGGTGCCGCGGCATTCGCCGAAGCCGATGCGCCTGAAGCCCTGGCGCAGGCAGTGGCCGCGCAGGATGACGGTGTCGCCGTCTTCGAGGTAGCTGCGGGTCTCGCCGCTGGACAGGCGCAGCGGCTGGCGCCCGCCCTGGCTCAGCTCCAGCAGCGAGCCGCCCTGCTCGGGCAGCGGCCCGGACAGCGTGCCCGAGCCGAACAGGTCGCCGCAGCGCAGGTTGCAGCCGTTCACCGTGTGGTGGGCGACCAGCTGCGCCACGGTCCAGTAGGCGTCGGCGAAGTTCGAGCTCATCAGCCGGTCGCCGGCGTGGCCGGCCTCGCGCATGGCCGCGGTCTGCAGCCAGACCTCGAGCGTGATGTCCAGCCCGCCCTGGCGGCGGTTGGCTTCGGAGTCCAGGTAGGGCAAGGGCGCCGGGTCGCCCTCGGGCCGCACGAAGGCGCTGCGGAACGGCGCCAGCGCATCGAGCGTCACCACCCAGGGCGAGAGCGTGCTGGCGAAGTTCTTGGACAGGAAGGGGCCCAGCGGCTGGTACTCCCAGGCCTGGATGTCGCGCGCGCTCCAGTCGTTGAACAGCGCCAGGCCGAACACATGCTCCTCGGCGCTGGCCATGGGGATGGGCTCGCCCTGCGCATTGGGCCGGCCTATGCACATGGCCAGCTCGAGCTCGTAGTCCAGCCGGCGGCAGGGCCCGAACACCGGCACCGCCTGGTCGGGCGCCTTGGTCTGGCCCAGCGGGCGCGGGAAGGACTGGCCGCTGACGCCTATCGAGGAGGCGCGGCCGTGGTAGCCGATCGGCACCCATTTGTAGTTGGGCAGCAGCGGCTGCTCGGGGCGGAACTGCTTGCCCACCGTGGTGGCGTGGTGGATGCTGGCGTAGAAGTCCGTGTAGTCGCCGATCTCGCAGGGCAGGCCCAGCTCGACCTCGGCCTGCGCGACCAGGGCCGTGCGGAACAGCGCCTCGCGCGGGCTGCCGCGGCGCAGACCCTCGGAGATCGCCGCGCGCAGCGCCTGCCGGGGCCCTGGCGCCAGGCGCATGAGCCGGTTCATGTCGTGGGTCTCGATCAGCTTGGCGCGGCGCAGGTCCAGCACCTGGTCGCCTATGGCCACGCCTATGCACCAGTCCGCGTCGCCTGCGCGGCGAAAGCGCCCGAAGGGCAGGTTCTGGATGGGAAAGTCGGTGGCCGGATCGTTGGCCGACTCGACCCAGCTGGCCAGGGCCGGGTCGTGCGTGGCGTCCAGCAAGGGGTTGGTGGCAAGCGGGTTCATGGCTGCTCCGGGTGGAAATGCTTGCGCAGGCCCTGCCAGCATTGGTAGTAGTCGGCCTGCAGCTCGGGCGAGGCCAGGGCCTCGCGCGTGGGGCGCAGCACGCAGCGGGTCTCGAACATGAAGGCCATGGTGTCGGTGATGTAGTGCGGCTGGGAGGTGTCGGCCGCGCTGGCCTTCTCGAAGGTCTCGGCATCGGGCCCGTGGCCGCTCATGCTGTTGTGCAGGCTGGCGCCGCCCGGCACGAAGCCCTCGGCCTTGGCGTCGTAGGCGCCATGGATCAGGCCCATGAACTCCGAGGCGATGTTGCGGTGGAACCAGGGCGGACGGAAGCTGTCCTGCATGGCCAGGATGCGCGGCGGGAAGATCACGAAATCGATGCTGCTCACGCCCGGCGTGTCGGAGGCCGAATGCAGCACCAGGAAGATAGAGGGGTCCGGGTGGTCGTAGCTGATCGAGCCTATGGCGTTGAAGCGGCGCAGGTCGTACTTGCAGGGCGCGTAGTTGCCGTGCCAGGCCACCACGTCCAGCGGCGAATGGTCCATGCGCGCCGACCAGAGATGGCCCATGAACTTGGCCACCAGCTCGTGCTCTTCCTCCAGGTCCTCGTAGGCTGCCACGGGCGTGAGGAAGTCGCGCGGGTTGGCCAGGCCGTTCGATCCGATCGGCCCCAGGTCGGGCAGCCGGAAGTTGGCGCCGAAGTTCTCGCAAATGTAGCCGCGCGCGGCCTCGTCCAGCAGCTCGAGCCGGAAGCGCACGCCGCGCGGGATGAGCACGATCTCCTGCGGCTCGGCCTCGATCACGCCCATCTCGGTGACGAAGCGGTGCCGCCCCAGCTGGGGCACGATCAGCAGCTCGCCATCGGCGTTGTAGAAGCTGCGCCGCGTCATAGAGCGGTTGCAGGCGTACAGGTGCACGGCGGCGCCGGTCTGCACATGCGGGTCGCCGTTGCCGGCCATGGTCACGATGCCCTCGACGAAGTCGGCCGGGGCATCGGGCAGCGGCAGCGGATTCCAGCGCAGCTGGTTGGGCGGCGTGGGCAAGGCGCCGAAGTCGCTGGTGATGCGGCCGTCGGGCATGCGCTCGAAGGGCTGGTGCATGGCCGAGGGCCGGATGCGGTAGAGCCAGCTGCGGCGGTTGTCGGCACGCGGGGCGGTGAAGGCCGTGCCCGAGAGCTGCTCGGCATACAGGCCATAGGGGCAGGTCTGCGGCGAGTTGCGGCCCACGGGCAGCGCCCCGGGCAGGGCCTCGCTCGCAAACTGGTTGCCGAAACCGGATTGGTAGGCGGGGCTGTTCATGGCGCGGACTCTCACTCGGCCTTGAGCACGCCGCGCTCGACCTGGTCGCGCTCCAGCGACTCGAACAAGGCCTTGAAGTTGCCCTCGCCGAAGCCGTCGTCGCCCTTGCGCTGGATGAACTCGAAGAACACCGGCCCCAGCAGCGTGCCAGAGAATATCTGCAGCAGCAGGCGGCGCGCGCCGCCCTGGGTCGAGCCGTCGAGCAGGATGCCGCGCGCCTGCAGTTCGGCGGGGTTCTCGCCGTGGCCCGGCAGGCGCTCCTCCAGCATGCGGTAGTAGGTGGCCGGCGGCGCCTTCATCAGCGGCACGCCCGCGCGCTGCAGGCTGTCCACGCTGGCCAGCAGGTCGTCGGTCAGCAGGGCGATGTGCTGTATGCCCTCGCCGTTGAACTGCATCAGGAACTCCTCGATCTGGCCCGCGCCGCGCGAGGACTCCTCGTTCAGCGGGATGCGTATCCTGCCGTCGGGCGCGGTCATGGCCTTGGAGGTCAGCCCCGTGTACTCGCCCTTGATGTCGAAGAAGCGGATCTCGCGGAAGTTGAACAGGCGCCCGTAGAAGTCGGCCCAGTAGGCCATGCGGCCGCGGTAGACGTTGTGCGTGAGGTGGTCGACCAGCTTGAAGCCATGGCCGCGCGGGTGCGGGTCCACGCCGGCTATGAACTCGAAGTCGATGTCGTAGATCGACTTGCCCTCCTCGTAGCGGTCGATCAGGTACAGCGGCGCGCCGCCTATGCCCTTGATGGCCGGCAGGCGCAGCTCCATGGGGCCGGGCTGGATCTCGATCGGCTGGGCGCCCAGCGCCAGCGCGCGCTCGTAGGCCAGGTGCGAGTCGCGCACGCGAAACGCCAGGCCGCAGGCCGAGGGGCCATGCTCGGCCGCAAAATAGCCGGCCACGCTGCGCGGCTCGCGGTTGACGATGAAGTTGATCTCGCCCTGGCGGTACAGCACCACGTCCTTGGAGCGGTGCCGCGCCACCAGGCTGAAGCCCAGCAGCTCCAGCACCGGCTCCACCTGGTTGGGCGTGGGCGAGGCGAATTCCACGAACTCGAAGCCCATCAGCCCCATCGGGTTGTCGAACAGATCTGTCATCTCGGACTCCTTGAAACCTCGATCAGCCAAATTTGAGCCTGCCCGCGAAGTCTGGGCAAGCCCCATGGGCTTTGCACTCACGCGGCCGCCAGCGTCTTGGGCAGGCCGGCCTGCCACAGCGTGCCGTGCAGGCACTCGCCTTCCAGCCAGCCCGCGACCTGCTTGCGCAGCGCCAGCAGGGCCGCAATGTCCAGCCCCGTTTCAATGCCCATGCTGCGCAGCATGTAGGCCAGGTCTTCCGTGCTCACGTTGCCGCTGGCGCCCGGCGCGTGCGGGCAGCCGCCGATGCCGGCCAGGCAGGCGTCGAAGCGCGTGACGCCGGTCTGCAGCGCGGCGAACACGTTGGCCAGGCCCAGGCCGCGCGTGTCGTGGAAATGGCCGCACCAGAGCTTGTCGCCCACCAGGTGGCGCGCCTTCTCGAACAGGCGCGCGACCATCGCCGGGTCGGCATAGCCCACGGTGTCGGCCAGGCTCACGTGGTCGGCCCCGGCGTCGAGCAGGGCCTGCATCAGGCGCAGCACCTCGCTCTCGGCCACCTCGCCCTGTATCGTGCAGCCGAAGGCCGTGCCCACGCCGCCTTCGATCAGGGTCTTGGCGCCGGCAGCGTCGCGCGCGGCGCGGATGCGGGCCACCTCGGCCACCACCTCGTCGGGCGTCTTGCGCAGGTTGGCCAGGCTGTGCGCATGGCTGGCCGACAGCGGCACGATCATCAGGTCGGCGCCGGTCTCCAGGGCCTTCTCGGCCCCCTTGAGGTTGGGCACCAGCACCGAGACGAACAGCCCCGGCAGGGTCTTGGCGAAGGCCACCAGCTCGGCCGTGTCGGCCAGCTGCGGCAGCAGGCGCGCCGGCACGAAGGAGCCGACCTCGATCTCGCGCTGGCCGGCGGCATGGGCCGCGCGCAGCCACTCCAGCTTCTGCGCCGTGGGCAGGGTGCGCGCGATGCTTTGCAGGCCGTCGCGCAGGCCGACCTCTCGGACGATGGCCTGGCGCGGCAGGCGGGGGGAAGCGGACGTAACTTCCAAGGCATGTCTCCTTCAGTGAATACCTGGAGTTTAGAAATTCCTTGATAGATCACAAAATCAATTCCGGAAGCTTTATAGTTCCCAACGGGAATATCTATGCGTGACCTGGACCTGACCACCCTGCGCCTGTTCGTCGCCGTCTGCGAGACGCGCAACATCGCGCGCGCGGCCGAGCAGCAGGCCATCGTCGGCTCGGCCATCAGCAAGCGCCTGGCCCAGCTCGAGGAGACGGTGGGCACGCCGCTGCTGGTGCGCCGGCGGCGCGGCGTGGAGCCGACCGCGGCCGGCGAGACCCTGCTCGAGCATGCGCGCGCCATGCTGGCCCAGAGCGACCAGATCGAGCGCGACATGGCGGCCTACGCAGCCGGCGTGCGCGGCCAGGTGCGCATCCTGGCCACGGCCTCGGCGATCGCCGAATCGCTGGCCGACGACGTGGCGGCCTTCCTCAAGGACCCGGCGCATGGCGACATCCGCGTCGACATCGAGGAGCGCGTGAGCAGCGGCGTGCTGCGCGGCATCCGCGAGGGCAGCGCCTCGGTCGGCCTGTGCTGGGACAGGGCCAACCTCGAGGGCCTGCAAAGCCGCCCCTGGCGCAGCGACCACCTGGCCGTGGTGGCGCCGCTGGGCCACCCGCTGGCGCAGCACGCGACGCTGGCCTTCGCGCAGACGCTGGACTACGAGCAGGTCAGCCTGCCGCCGTCTAGCGCCGTGCCGGTCATGCTGCAGCGCGCCGCCGCCCTCGCCGGCCGGCCCCTGCAGTCGCGCGTGGTGGTCGCGACCTTCGACGCCGCGCTGCGCGTGGTGCGCGCCCAGCTTGCCATCAGCGTGCTGCCGGCCGAGCTGGCCCAGCCCTTCGCGGCGGCCTTCGGCCTCAGCGTGATCCCGCTCAGCGACGACTGGGCACGACGCCGCTTCGCGATCTGCTTTCGCGACGCGCAGGGGCTGTCGCCGGCGGCGCGGCTGCTGGTGGAGCACCTGGTGCGCGGGGCCGAGGCGGCAGAAAAGCAGCCCTAGACCGCGCGCAATGCACGCTGCGCGGCCGAGCCGCGCGAGAATGCGCTTTCTTGCCGCTCGAGAAGCGAGGTGAGCCATGGAACCATTCACCCGGCGCAGCGCGCTCGCCACCCTGGGCGCGGCGCTGCTGACCGGCACCGCGGGCCTGCAGCCCGCCGTCGCCCAGACAGGCCGCATGCAGTCCTGGAAGCTCTCCACCGCGCGGCGCACCGGCATCCACGACCTGGCGCCGGCACCCGATGGCGGCGTCTGGTTCACGGCCCAGGCCAGCGGCCACCTGGGCTGGTTCGATCCCGGCAGCGGCCGCACCGAGCTGCTGGCCCTGGGGTCGGGCTCGGCGCCGCATGGCGTGATCCAGGGCCCGGACAAGGCGGCCTGGATCACGGACGGCGGGCAGAACGCCATCGTGCGCGTGGGCTGGCCCGAGCGCTCGCTGCACCTCTATCCCCTGCCCCGCGGCACGCCCCATGCCAACCTCAACACCTGCGCCTTCGACGGCAATGGCGACCTCTGGTTCACGGGCCAGGCCGGCTATGTGGGCCGGGTGGCCGTGAAGACCGGCCAGGTCAGCGTCAAGGCCTCGCCGCGCGGCCGCGGGCCCTACGGCATCTGCAGCACGCCGGGCGGCGAGGTCTGGTGGTGCTCGCTGGCCGGCTCCTTCATCGCGCGCATAGACCGGCGCAGCGGCGACTCGGTGGTCGTGGAGCCGCCCACGCCCGAGCAGGGCGCGCGCCGCGTCTGGAGCGACAGCCGGGGCCGCATCTGGGTCAGCGAGTGGAACAGCGGCCAGCTCTCGGTGCACGATCCGGCAGCTGCCGGCGCGGCTGGGCGCTGGCGCCAGTGGAAGCTGCCCGGCGAGCGCCCGCGCCCCTACGCGATCTACGTGGACGAGCGCGACATGGTCTGGGTGAGCGACTTCGGCGGCAACGCCTGCTGGTCCTTCGATGCGCGCAGCGAGCGCTTCGAGCGCTACGCCTTCCCGCGCGAGAGCGCCAACGTGCGCCAGATCCTCGGCCGGCCCGGCGAGGTCTGGCTGCCCGAGAGCGGCACCGAGCATATCTCGGTGATCCGCACGGGCTGAGGCTAAACGCTCTCCAGCGCCAGCACCGCGGTGGCCGTGTTGGAGATCGGTATGTGGTAGTTGCCGCTCACGCGGCGCAGCTGGGCGCCGCCCGCCGCGCCCAGCGCGCCGCGCATGGCCAGCCACATCAACAGCTCCACGCCCTGGGTGCCGGTCTTCTCCACCAGCTCGTGGATGGAAAAGCGCGTGGCCCACTCGGGGTTGGACTCCAGGCTGTCGATGAACTGCAGGTCGAAGGCCTTGTTGATGAAGCCGGCGCGCTCGCCGTCGAGCTGGTGCGAGAGGCCGCCCGAGGCGATCACCGCCACCTTCTTGTCGCTGTCCCAGGACTGGATGGCCTCGCCCACCGCCTTGCCCAGGGCGTAGCAGCGCTTGGCCGAGGGCAGCGGGAACTGCACGGTGTTGATGCAGACCGGCACCACGGTGACCGGGCAGTCGCCCTCGGGCCAGAACAGCTTGAGCGGCAGGGTGCAGGCGTGGTCGACCAGCATCTCCTGGCAGGTCACGACGTCGAACTCCTTGGCTATCAGCTGGTCGATCAAATGCCAGGACAGGTCCAGCTCGCCCTTGAACGGCGGCAGCGTGGGAATGCCCCAGCCCTCGTCGGCGTTGTTGTACTCGGGCGCCGCGCCGATGGCGAAGGTCGGCATCTTGTCGAGGAAGAAGTTCAGGCCGTGGTCGTTGTAGAACATCACCACCACGTCGGGCTGCTTCTGGCCCAGCCAGTCGCGGATGGGCGGGAAGCCGTCGAAGAAGGGCTTCCAGTACGGGTCCTGCTGCAGGCCCTTGTGGATCGCGCCGCCGATGGCGGGAATGTGGGAGGTGCCGAGGCCGCCGATGAGTGTTGCCATGCTGTGGGTGCTCCTGCTTATTGATAGGCGGCCGCGCGCAGCTTGGCCTTGAATGCTTCCTTGCTCATGCCGGTCTGCTGGGCGCCTATGTCCTGCATGTCCAGCCCGAAGATCCCGGCGAACTTGGCCAGGTAGTAGGCGTTGCCGCCGGCCGCGATCAGCTGCAGCACATTGCGCGCGCGGATCGCCGCGGCCTGGGACTCGGTCAGCCCGTACTGCTTCATGTAGGCCTCCTCGTCGGCGACGAAAGCCTTGCGGTTGGCCTCGTCGTTGAACGAAAAGCACATCTTGTTCAGCGCATAGCCCTTGCGCGCCTGCGCGCCGTCGAAAGGCGTGGTGCCGGGAATCTCGGGCAGTGGATGGCTCACCTTTTTCTCCTGTGTTTGAGCTGTGTCAGGCACCCAGTATTCCGCCCTCATTGCCAGAAATAAACCGATGAATGATCATCAGATTCATGAGCAAATTCGATTGGTCAGACCTGGACGGCCGCCTGCTGCAGCTGCTAGTGGCGGTGGTGGAAGCCGGCTCCATCACCGGCGCGGCGCAGCGCCTGGGCGTCACCCAATCCGCCGTGAGCCACCTGCTGGACAAGCTGCGCGCCATCACCGGCGACGCCCTGTTCGTCAAGTCAGGCCGCGGCATCGTGGCCACCGCGCGCGCCGAGGCGCTGGCCGGCGAGGCGCGCGAGCTGCTCGGCCAGATGGAGCGCTTCGCGCGCTCGGGCGATTTCGACCCGGGGCGCTGGCAGACCAGCTTCACCATCGCGGCCAACGACTTCCAGCGCGATGTGCTGCTGCCGCCGCTGATGGCGCGCCTGCGCGCCCAGGCGCCCGGCGTGGCGCTGCGCGTCATCCCCTCGGACGTGCCCACGCTGGAGATGCTGCGCCACGAGCATTGCCAGCTGGTCATCAGCCCGCGCCCGCCCGAGGGCAGCGACATCCTGCAAAAGCGCTTGTTCGAGGACCGCTACCGCGTGTTCTACGACCCGGCCGTGCGCACCGCGCCAAGAACGCGGGCGGACTACCTGGCGGCCGACCATGTGACCGTACTCTACGAGCCGCGCCGCCCGCTGGACCTGGACCAGCTGCTCGCCGCACGCGGCGTGCAGCGCCGCTTCGCCGTCATGGTGCCGGGCTTTGCCGGCCTGCCGGCCTTTCTGCGCAGCAGCGACCTGCTGGCCACTGCCCCCGGCCTGCTGCAGACCGGCCTGCTGCGCGGCCTGGCCAGCGTCAAAGTGCCCCTGCCCTGCCCCCCCATGCCCATGTACATGGTCTGGCACCTGAGGCACCAGCAGGACGCGGCGCACCGGTGGCTGAGGGGGCAGCTGGAGGGGGTGGTGGGGCCGGTGATGGCGGCACAGGGTGCCGTTGGTGCTGGCTAGGGCGAACTACCGAACGGCCTGGCCTGGGTCGGCATCGCGCTGCTGCTGGGCGCGGGTCTGTACATGCTGCACAGCGAGCGCGCCCATGCAAGCGCGGCGTTCAAGGCTGCAGCGGACTGACGGGCGGCAAGAGTGATTGCGGCCCCGTCGCACCGTGAGACCGCCGCCGATCTCTCTCAACTTGGCAGCTTTCGGACTGCGCGAGTCCTACTTTTCGTTCTGCATCCTGATGTAGCTGCTCAGCGCGGAGGCCATCGCCTGCACTTGCTCGCGCGTATAGCGCTCGGGCTCGTTCTCAATAAACTTGTTCAAGGCCTTCGGCTCAAGCACCCACGCGCCAACGCCTTTCGAATCGAACGGGCTGACAAACCAGCCTGGGAAAAGCACCACAGGCCACACCGACACATCAAACCGGCTTCCAGTTAAGAAGCTGCGAAGCCAGCCCGCTTGGGCCTTGGCCTGTACCAGCGGATCGCGGTCCAGCTTCCGGCCATTGGCCAGCACCACGCCATTCACCACGGACACTTTGCAATCACCGCGCCGCGGTTTGGAAAGCGTTTTTGTTTCTATGGAGAAGACACCACGCGGGCCGATCAACACATGGTCCAGGTTGGCATCGCCGCTAGGCACGTCATGGAAAACAAAAAAGCCTGAAGTTCTGAACCACTCGAGATACTGGGCCACGACCCGTTCGCCATCACGACCCAGCTTGAGCAGCCGAATCCGCCTTCGCGTGCGCCGGACCTTGAACACCGCATACAGAAAGGTCGCAACCGCCGCAGCGGTGAATACCCATGGCGAAGGTTTCGCGTCGCTCACGTACCGCCACCACTCAAGCACGGCGAGCAGTGCCATGGACACTGCGAGAAACAGTGGCGACAACACATGGTCATATACCACGTCGTCCAACTCGTCCGTTAGCGACTGGCCCGGCACACGCAGTGGCGCGGCGCGCTCCAATGGCGAACGCTCTTCGGCATGTTTCATTGTTCCTCTCCCATCCATTTGGCCCTCACGCCCTATCCATCCCTGGGCGCACCGACTGGTTGTAAGGCAGGCTACCAGATTGTCAGGGTAGGACGGGCGGCTCGAGGTAGAGCTGCGCCAGCCGCTGGCGCTCGCGCTCGCCCAGGCGCAAAGACTCCTTGAAGTAGCGGTCCACGCCACCGTAGTCGGCCTCGACGGCTTGCAGCGCGGCCTCGAGGAAGTCTTCCTGCACGCGCCACAGCACCTGCATCACCTCGGGCGGCGTGCGCCCGGGCGGCAGCGGCGGCATGCGGAACAGCTCGTTGGTCAGAAGGTAGTCGCGCATCACCACGGGGCGCGGCACCCCCAGGGCCAGCAGGATCAGCGCGGCGGCGAAGCCGGTGCGGTCCTTGCCCGCCGTGCAGTGGATCACCAGGGGCGCGTCGCTCTCGAGCAGGTGGCCGAACAGCTCGGTAAAGCGGTGGGCGTTGTCGTGCACGAAGGCGCGGTAGGTCTGCTGCATCAGGCGCACGGTGTCATTCGCCGTCACCTGGTGACCCGCGTCCAGCAAGTCCTTCATGCCCTGCACCACGGTGGGCTCGATCGGCAGCGCGTGCTGCGCCACGCCCGGCAGCTCGTAGGGCACGGCCGCGCGCTCGCTCACGCCGCGCAGGTCGAAGGCGCGGGTGAGGCCCAGCGCCGTCAGCCGCTGCGTATCCTCCTCCGTCAGGCCGGCCAGATGGTCCGAGCGGAACAGCCGCCGCCAGCGCAGCTGCTGCCCGCCCAGGCCGGTGTAACCGCCGAGGTCACGGAAGTTGCTGGCGCCGGTGAGCTTGAGGGAGCGGGTGGGAGATGGCATAGCCTTCGTTTATACCCAAACGGTTCAGGACGGGCTGTGCTGAAGGTGTCAGTGCCCGGCCAAGGCGGCCATCTGCCGGAGTCGCTGCAGCACGAGACCGCTGCGCGCAGGCTCCGACACCAGGCCGGGGAGCACATTGAGGAAATCCGGGTGAGCCAGTACCCCACGCAGCGTTTCGGCGACAAAGTCCGCCACGTCCGCAGGAGCGTCGGCCAATTCGCCCACCGCCTCGGCCCGCCCATCGACCACAGTGATGACATCCTCGAGGTCATGGCTGAGATACGGATCATTCTGGCCACGATCCTTGAATGCCTCGAGCTTGGTGGCCATGAAGTAAGGGGCTGACAGATGCCGCAGCGGCAGACCAGGCGCCAGCTCGGTGGTCACGGCGGCCGCGAAGGCGGGTCTGTACCAACGGTTGGCAAAGCCCATCACGCTCTCTTCCAGCGGCACCAGGTCCAGCTGCATGCGGTTCCAATACCAGCGGAACGGCGGCGTGCTGGCCTCCATGGTTTGGCGAAAGCCCTGTGCCATCAGTACCTCGGCCAGTTGGTGGTAGGCCGCCAAGGTAAACACCTCCACGATCGCGTCCACGTCTTCCGTGGCGCGCACCTCGGCCACCTCCGGCTGCGTGAGCAGCAGGCCCGTGGCACAGCCACCCACGAACACGACCTGTCCGCGCAGCGGCCCCATGGCCAACGCCATCTGGGTGAGCAGTGCCAGGTTCGGGTCAGCCATGCATGGACCTCTTCTCAGGCGCAGGCCCCTCAGGGTAGATCAACGCGGGCAGCCGCTCCATGGCCATGCCGCGCTCGCGCGCGCGCCCCACGCGCAAGGCGTCGAACAGCGCCAGCATCTCGTAAAGCTTTTCGTCCTGCATGGCGGCATAGGGCACGCTCGGGTGCAGCGGCATCAGCCCCTGGCCGCGCACCGTGCCCTGCGGATGGGGCCAGACCCAGGCGTCCGAGCCTGGCACGAAGACATTGGCGAACGCCGGGGCGCTGTGACTGGTGGGCACGCCCAGCGCCACCGGCAGGCGCTCGGCGAAGAAGGCGTACTTGGCGCCATGCAGGGCGAACTCGGCCAGATGGCGCGCGTTCACATGCGCCGGGTTGTCAGTCGGCCGGTCCGGCGCCTCACCCACCTGCAGCCGGGCACGGCGCGGCCGCGTATGCACCCGATACCCTGCCGCCGGCTCCTGCACGCCCATCGGCACCGAGTCGGGCGGCACCAGCAGCGCGTTGTCTACCAGCAAGCCGGCCTGCAAGCCGCGCCTGATGCAGGCATGGGCTTCGGAAGCGCTCAAGCCCAGGGCCTGCGCCAGGCTGGCATAGGTCCAGCGCCGACTACCCCAGGCCACGAGCTTGAGGGCGACCAGAAAGTCTTGAGGTTTGAGCTGGGCCATGATTCAATATTCGCAAATCGCGAATACAGAATGTAAAACAAAAACAGAGTGGCCGCAAGGCGCCACGCCTGAGGCGGCCGGCTGGAGCTTGGCCGCCCGCCCTAAACCGCCACCGCCCTGCCCTCGCGCGCGCTACGCGCGATCGCCTCCAGCGTGGCCGCAATGTCCAGGCTGGCGGCGGCGGCACGGGCTATGGCGTCGAAATCCTGCTCGGCGACCACCTTGGCGAAGGCCTCGGCACAGAAGCGGAAGCCGCTGCCGCTGGGAGAGCGGATCTCCTCGAAGGGGATGCTGTTGGCGATGCCGCGGCGCAAGCGCAGCTGGCTGGGCAGGTAGCCCCAGGGATGGCCGGCGCCGTCGCTGGTGTGGTTGAGGTACTCGGTCTCCATCGTGCCCTGGCTGCCGACCAGGGTGGCGCGGCGGTGGTTGGCCGCGTCCATGGCGCAGGACAGCTGGGCGCGCCGGCCGTCGGCGAAATGCAGCGTGGCCACGAGGCTGATGTCCACGCCCGAGTCGGACCAGCTGGCGTCGGCCAGCACGCGCTCGGGCGCGCTGCCCATGACCAGGCGGATCAGGCTCAGCGTGTAGCTGCCGGCGTCGAGCAGCGCGCCGCCGCCCAGCTCGGGCTTCAGGCGGATGTTGGTCTGCGGGTTGCCCACGGTGAAGCCGAAGCTGGCCTGCACCGAGCGCAGCTCGCCGATGGCGCCTTGCTGCAGCAGCGCCAGCATGTCGCCGGTCTGGGGCTGGAACCACCAGGGGTAGGCCTCGAGCAGCATGACGTGGTGGCGCCGCGCGGCGTCGAACATGGTCTGCGCCTCGGCCCGGCCCAGGGCCAGGGGCTTTTCGCACAGCACATGCTTGCCGGCCTCGGCGGCCTTGACCGCCCATTCGGCGTGCAGGCTGTTGGGCAGGGGGATGTAGACGGCGTCGACCTCGGGGTCGGCCAGCAGGGCTTCGTAGCTGGCGTGGTGGCGTGCTATGCCCTGGGCGGCGGCGAAGGCGGCGGCCTTGTCGGCGTCGCGGCTGGCGACGGCCACGATCTGGACGGCCGCGCTGGGCTGCACGTCGCGCGCGAACTGCTTGGCGATGTTGGCGCAGCCTAGGATGCCTATGCGCAGGGGTTGGGTACGGGTGGGTGTGGTGGTCATGGCGGGAGTGTATGGGGCGTCAGAAGGTCTCGGTATCGACCTCGCTGTTGCCCTGGTCGTTGTAGCGGCTGCCGACCACGGTGTTCTGGTTGATCAGCGCATCGAGGCGCGCGAGCACCGCGGCGTCGAGCTTGACGTTGACCGCGCCCAGGTCGTCCAGCAGGTGGTCGACCCGCGTGGTGCCGGGAATCGGCAGGATGTCCTGGCCCTGGTGCAGCAGCCAGGCCAGGGCCAGCTGGGCCGGGGTGCAGCCGACTTCGCGCGCGATGGCCTGGTAGCCGTCCAGCAGCCTGAGGTTCTGCGCGTAGTTCTGGGGCGCAAAGCGCGGCATGGCGCGGCGGATGTCCTTGGCTTCGAACGCAGCCACGTCGGGCGGCGCGCCCGTGAGGAAGCCGCGCGCCACCGGGCTGAAGGCGACGAAGCTGATGCCGAGTTCGCGACAGGTGTCGAGTACGGCGATCTCGGGGTTGCGCGTCCACAGCGAGTACTCGGTCTGCACGGCGGCGACGGGGTGCACGGCGTGGGCCTTGCGTATGGTGGCGGCCGAGACTTCGGACAGGCCTATGCTGCGGATCTTGCCCTCGCGCACCAGGTCGGCCAGCGCGCCCACGCTGTCCTCTATGGGCAGCTTCTTGTCCCAGCGGTGCAGGTAGTAGAGGTCGATCACCTCGGTGCGCAGCCGCTTGAGCGCGGCCTCGCAGGTGGCCTTGATGGTTTCGGGCCGGCCGTCGATCACGCGCACGGGCTTGCCGTCGCCATTGAGGTCCACGCCGCTCATGCCGCATTTGCTGGCCAGGGTGAAGCGGCTGCGGTGCGGCGACAGCACCTTGCCGACCAGGGTTTCGTTGGCGCCGAAGCCGTACAGGGCGGCGGTGTCGAAATGGGTCACGCCGGCGTCCAGCGCGGCCAGCAGGAGCTGCTCGCCCTGCTCGGGCGAGGGCGGCGCGCCGTAGGCGTGGCTGAGGTTCATGCAGCCCAGGCCGATGGCGCTGACGCTGAAGGGGCCGAGTTTGCGTTGTTGCATCGAAAGATCTCCTGAAAACGGCAACGGCTCCAGCCGCGAGGATGGAGCCGTGGAATCATGCGTCATCGCGAGCCCCGCAAGCGGCGTGGCGATCCATCATGGATTGCCACGGCGGCTGCGCCGCCTCGCAATGACGGGAGCGGGCGCGCTGGATCGTCATCGCGAGCCCCGCAGGGGCGCGGCGATCCACCGTGGATTGCCGCGCCCGCCACGGCCTTCGGCCTCGCAGCTGAAGGCTGCGCGCCTCGCCATGACACTCAGGCGCCGAGTTGCTGCTCCAGGTCGTGCAGCACCTGGTAGCAGGGCAGCACCTGGGCCACGCTGGAATTGGGCTCGCGGCCTTCGCGGATGGCGGCGAAGAATTCGCGGTCCTGCAGCTCGATGCCGTTCATGGACACGTAGCCCTGGGACACGTCGATCTTCTCCTCCTTGCCGTTGAACAGGTCGTCGTAGCGCGCGATGTAGGTGCCGGTGTCGCCGATGTAGCGGAAGAAGGTGCCCAGGGGCCCGTCGTTGTTGAACGACAGGCTCAGCGTGCAGATCGCGCCGTTGGCGGCCTTGAGCTGGATGCTCATGTCCATGGCGATGCCCAGCGCGGGGTGGATCGGGCCCTGGATGGCATTGGCCTTCACGATGGGGCTGCCGGCCTGGTAGGCGAACAGGTCCACGGTGTGGGCGGCATGGTGCCACAGCAGGTGGTCGGTCCAGCTGCGCGGCTGGCCCAGGGCGTTCATGTTGGTGCGGCGGAAGAAATAGGTCTGCACATCCATCTGCTGGACGTTGAACTCGCCGGCCTGGATCTTCTTGTGCACCCACTGGTGGCTGGGGTTGAAGCGGCGGGTGTGGCCGACCATGGCGACGAGGCCGGTCTGCTTCTGCAGGGCCGCCACTTCCTGGCCGTCCTTGTACACGTCGCACAGCGGGATCTCGACCTGCACATGCTTGCCGGCCTGGAGGCAGGCGATGGACTGCGAAGCGTGCATCTGCGTGGGCGTGCACAGGATCACGGCGTCCACTTCCTTGATCGCCAGCGCGTCGGCCAGCTCGGTGCTGACATGCTTGATGCCGTACTTGTCGGCCACTTCCCGGGTCTTGTCCAGGTCACGGCTGATCAGCGACACCACTTCCACGTCGGCGATGTTCTTGATGCCGTCCAGGTGCTTGATGCCGAAGGCGCCGGCACCGGCGAGAGCGACTTTGATGGTCATGTTCAGTTCTCCAGAATCAGGTGGCCTACGGCCGTGTTGGATGCAGGCACATGGTAGAAGCGGTGCGTGAGCTTGGGCGCCGGGCCGCCGGCCACGTCGGCCATGGCGCCGCGCGCGATCAGCCACATGACGAGCTCGATGCCCTCGCTGCCGGCCTCGCGCACGTAGTCGATGTGCGGCTTGTTCGACAGGCCCTCGGGGTCGGCGATCAGCTGATCCAGGAAGGCGTTGTCCCACTCGCGGTTGATCAGGCCGGCGCGCGGGCCCTGCAATTGGTGGCTCATGCCGCCCGTGCCCCAGATGTGGACGTTGAGGTCCTCGTCGAAGGACTCCACGGCCTTGCGGATGGCCTGGCCCAGCATGTAGCAGCGGCGGCCCGAGGGCACGGGGTACTGCACCACGTTGACGGCAAACGGGATCACCGGGCAGGGCCAGGCCTCGGTCTTGGGGTCCAGCTCGCCGCACATCAGCGACAGCGGCACGGTGAGGCCGTGGTCCACGTCCATCTTGTTGACGATGGTGAGGTCGAAGTCCTGCTGGATCACGCTCTGCGCGATGTGTGAGGCGAGTTCGGGGTGGCCGATGACCTTGGGCACCGGGCGCGGCCCCCAGCCCTCGTCGGCCGGCTGGAACTCGGCCGCCGTGCCGATGGCGAAGGTGGGGATCAGGTCCAGGCTGAAGGCCGTGGCGTGGTCGTTGTAGACCAGGAAGACGACGTCGGGCTTGTTCTCCTTCATCCACTGCTTGGAGAACTCGTAGCCCTTGAACAGCGGCTGCCAGTACGGCTCCTGCGTCTTGCCGAGGTCCAGCGCGGCGCCGATGGCCGGCACGTGCGAGGTGTAGACGGATGCGGTGATTCTGGCCATTCAGGTCCCCTTGGTCTTTCCCGCTGCGGCTTGCTGCAGCTCATGGCTCTTGCCTTGCGGCTGGTTCTGCGGCTGGGCGTCGCCGTCCTCGCCGAGGTAGCGGTTGCCCTCGGCCGAACGCCCGCCCTTGATCATCATGTCGCGGTACTCTTCCTCGGTCATACCGGTCATGGAGCCCGCCATCTGCTGGAAGCTGCGGCCGTCGGTCGCGCCTATCTTGGCCAGGAAGTAGATGTTGCCGCCCAGGGCGATGCAGCGGTTGAGGTCGCGCGCCAGCACGGCCTGCTTCTGCTCCTCGCTCATGGCCCACTCGTCGAGGTAGGCGCGTTCGTCGGCCTTGAAGCGCTCGCGGTTCCCGGCCTTCATCAGCGACATGCAGAACTGGTTGAGCCAGTAGCCCTTGCGGCTTTGCTCGGCGTCGAAGATGGTCGTGCCGGGCACGTCCATGTAGGGCTTGTCGAGTGGCATGTCGACTCCTTACTTGACTTCTTCGGGCCAGTACAGGCGCATCGGGTTGTCGACCAAGAGCTTCTTCTGCAGCTCGGCCGTGGGCGCGATGTGCGGGATGAAGTCGACCAGCAGGCCGTCGTCGGGCATGTGGTCCTTGAGGTTGGGATGCGGCCAGTCGGTGCCCCAGAGCACGCGGTCGGGGAACTCCTCGACCACGCGGCGCGCGAACGGCACCACGTCGCGGTAGGCACCACCTTCCAAGCCTTGCTCGCCGTTCAGCGCCTTGGGGCCGGTGACCGACAGGCGCTCCGGGCAGCTGACCTTGCTCCAGACGTTCTTGTGCTCGCGCATGAACTTGAGGAACAGCTCGAACTCGGGGCCATCGATGGGCTTGCTCACGTCGGGCCGGCCCATGTGGTCCACCACCACCGTGGTCGGCAGCGCGGTGAAGAAGTCCCACAGCTCGGGCAGCTCCACGGACTCGAAGTAAATGACGACGTGCCAGCCCAGCTTGGCGATGCGGCCGGCGATCTCCATCAGCTCGTCCTTGGGCGTGAAGTCGACCAGGCGCTTGACGAAGTTGAAGCGCACGCCGCGCACGCCGGCAGCGTGCAACTGCTGCAGCTCCTCATCGCTGACGCTGCGCTTGACGGTGGCGACGCCGCGCGCGCGGCCAGCAGAGGCCAGGCAGGCGTCGACCATGGCGCGGTTGTCGGCGCCGTGGCAGGTGGCCTGCACGACCACGTTGCGCGCGAAGCCCAGGTGGTCGCGCAGCGCGAACAGCTGCGCCTTGGAGGCGTCGCAGGGCGTGTACTTGCGCTCGGGCGCGTAGGGAAACTCGGCGCCGGGGCCGAACACATGGCAGTGCGCGTCCACGCTGCCGGCGGGCAGCTGGAAGCGGGGCTTGCTCGGGCCGGCGTACCAGTCCAGCCAACCGGGGGTCTTGGTGAATTCCATGGCAGGCAACTCCTTGTCTTTACTCGAGCTCGATCTTGGCGCGCTTGATGATGGCCTCGTGGCGCTTGGCCTCGGACTGGATGTACTTGGCGTACTGCTGGCGGTCCAGGTTCAGCGGCTCGTAGCCGAAGGACAGGAACTTCTCCTTCACCTCGGGGCCGGACAGCGCCTCGGCCACGTCCTTGCGGATCTTGTCGGCGACGGCCGGCGACAGGCCCTTGGGGCCGACGATGCTGTTCCAGCCGCTGACCTCGTAGGGCGCAGCCGGGCCGCCCGACTCGGCCACGGTGGGCACGTCCGGGTAGGCAGACAGGCGCTTGGGCGCCGCCACCGCGAGGAAGCGCAGCTTGCCGGCGCGCTGCATGGGGCCGGCGGTGGCCGCCGAGCCGATCGAGAACGCCAGCTCGCCGGTGGCCACCGAGGTGTAGAGCTGGGTGGTTTCCTTGTAGAGCACATGCTCGACCTTGGTGCCGGTCAACTGCTGGAATTCCTCCATGCCCAGGTGCACCGGGTTGCCGATCGACCAGGAGCCGTAGTTGAGCTTGCCGGGGTTGGCCTTGGCGTCGGCGATGATGTCCGACACCTTCTTGTACTTGCTGTCCTGGGCCACCGTGAAGAACAGGTAGGCCTTGAACAGCGGCGCCAGGGGCTCGAAGTCCTTCTCGACTTCGTAGGGCAGCTTCTTGAACATGTAGGGATAGGCCGCCAGGTGCACGCTGTCGAGCTGGATCAGGTCGTGGCCGTCCTTGGCGCCGCGCTTGAAGGCGTCGATGGCGATGAAGCCGTTGCCGCCCGGGCGGTTCTCGACCACCACGGGCTTGCCCCACTTGCGCCCCAGCTTGTCGGCCAGCAGACGGGCCACGCCGTCCGGGCCGCCGCCCACGGGGTAAGGCAGGATCAGGCGCACGGTCCGGGTCGGCCATTCCTGGGCAGACGCGTTCTGGGCGAACAGGCCCAGGCCGGCGACGGCCAGGGCGGCGGACAGCAGCGCGCCACGGCGCAGGATTTGGATGGATTTCATCGGGTAGTTCCTCGGGTTCAGTCGATGTAGCGCAGGCCGGCTTTTTCCAGCGGCTCGCGCATCTTGTACATGTCCAGGCCCAGCACGCCGGAGGCGAGCTTGGCGCGTTTTTCGCCTTCGAAGCTTTCGCGCTTGGCGGCGGCCTCGGCCACCTCGACCACCTTGGCGGCCGGCACGCAGCACACGCCGTCGTCGTCGGCGACGATGGCGTCGCCCGGGTTCACGATCATGCCGGCGCAGACCACCGGGATGTTGACCGAGCCCAGCGTGGCCTTGATCGTGCCCTTGGACGAGATGGCCTTGCTCCAGACCGGGAAGCCCATCTCCTTGAGCGTCTTCACGTCACGCACGCCGGCGTCGATGATCAGGGCCTTGGCGCCGCGCGCCTGGAAGCTGGTGGCCAGCAGGTCGCCGAAGTAGCCGTCGGTGCACTCGGCCGTGACGGCCGCGACCACGATGTCACCAGGCTGGATCTGCTCGGCCGCCACATGCATCATCCAGTTGTCGCCGGGCTGCAGCAGCACCGTGACGGCGGTGCCGGAGACCTGGACACCGCTGTAGATCGGGCGCATATAGGGCTTGAGCAGGCCCACGCGGCCCATGGCCTCGTGCACCGTGGCCGAGCCCAGCGCGGCCAGGCGCTCGGTGGCCGCGCGGTCGGCGCGGGTGATGTTGCGGTAGACGACTCCGAGTTCGTACATGATCAGCTTCCTTGTTTCGATCGATTACTTGCCACGCTGCTTCAGAGCGGCATCGAGGCGCGGGAACACGCGGCGCGCGTTGCCCTCGTAGACCTTGTAGCGGTCGTCGCCCACGACGATGGTCGAGGCCTCGATGTAGCGCTTGGTGTCGTCGTAGTAGTGGCCGGTCTCCGGGTCGATGCCGCGCACGGCGCCGATCATCTCGGAGGCGAACAGGATGTTGTCCACCGGGATCACCTTGGTCAACAGGTCGATGCCGGGCTGGTGGTAGACGCAGGTGTCGAAGAAGACGTTCTTCAGCAGATGCTCCTGCAGCAGCGGCTTCTTCATCTCCTGGGCCAAGCCGCGAAAACGGCCCCAGTGGTAGGGCACGGCGCCGCCGCCGTGCGGGATGATGAACTTCAGCGTCGGGAAGTCCTTGAACAGGTCGCCCTGGATCAGCTGCATCACGGCCGTGGTGTCGGCGTTCAGGTAATGCGCGCCCGTGGTGTGGAAGCAGGCGTTGCAGCTGGTCGACACGTGGATCATGGCCGGGATGTCGTACTCGACCATCTTCTCGTAGATCGGGTACCACTGCTTGTCGGTCAGCGGCGGGCTGGTCCAGTGACCGCCCGAGGGATCGGGGTTGAGGTTGATGCCGACGTTGCCGTATTCCTTGACGCATTTCTCGAGCTCGGGAATGCAGGTCGCAGGGTCCACGCCGGGCGACTGCGGCAGCATGGCCGCCGGAACGAAGTTGTCCGGGAACAGCTGGGAGACGCGAAAGCAGAGCTCGTTGCAGATCGCGGCCCAGGTCGAGGAGACCTTGAAGTCGCCGATGTGGTGGGCCATGAAGCTGGCGCGCGGGCTGAAGATGGTGAGGTCGGAGCCGCGCTCCTTCATCAGGCGCAGCTGGTTGGTCTCGATGGACTCGCGCAGCTCGTCGTCGCTGATCTTGAGGTCGGCGACCTTGGGGCCGAGCTCGGGCGTCTTGAGGTTGGCGATCTGTGCGTTGCGCCAGTTCTCCAGCGCCTTGGGCGCGGTGGTGTAGTGGCCGTGGCAGTCGATGATCATGCAGGTCTCCTGGTCGTGCGGATGAGGTGCGGGCCGCCGGGCGATGCCGGGCCGATGGGGCGGATTGTGCGACTTCGCCCCCCGGACGAACAGCCCCTAGGTCGTCTAGCAGCTAGAACAAATATTTATATCTACAATCCAGCTATGTAAATTTCCAAGGGCATCGTGGACCTCAAGCAGCTCGAGTACTTTGTGCGCGTGGCCGAACTGGGCAGCTTCACGCGCGCCGCCGTCGCGCTGGACGTGGCCCAGCCCGCGCTGAGCCGTCAGGTGCGCCTGCTCGAGGTCGAATTGCGCCAGAACCTGCTGGTGCGCAACGGCCGCGGCGCCACACCCACCGAGGCCGGCAAGCTGCTGCTGGAGCATGGGCGCGGCATCCTGCACCAGGTCGAGCGGGCGCGCGAGGAGCTGGCGCGCGCGCGCGGCGGCCTGGCCGGGCGCGTGGCGCTGGGCCTGCCGCCCAGCGTGGCGCGCGTGCTCACGGTGCCGCTCACCCGGGCCTTTCGCCAGCAGATGCCCGAAGCCCATTTGTCGATCAGCGAAGGCCTGTCCACCGCCATGCAGGAAAACCTGATCAGCGGCCGGCTCGACATCGCCGTGCTCTACGACGCCCAGCCCCAGGCCGGCCTGGAAATCCATCCGCTGATCGAGGAGGAGTTGCTGCTGGTGCAGGCGCGCCCGCCGGGCCTGCCCGAGGACCCGCCGCCGCCGCCCGTCCCGCTGCGCGAGGTCGCGCAGCTGCCCCTGGTCATCCCCAGCCGCCCCAACGCCATCCGCATGCACGTGGAGTCCGAGATGGCGGCCATCGGCTGCCGGCCGCAGGTCGTGCTCGAGATCGACGGCGTGTCCGCCATCCTGGACCTGGTGGCCGACGGCGCGGGCTGCGCCATACTGTCGCGCAACGCGGTGGCGCGTTCGATCAAGCCCTCGGCCTTTGCGCTGCGGGCGATCGCCGAGCCGCCGCTGCGCATACCGCTGTCCACTGCCGTCAGCTCGCTGCGACCGGCCACGCTGACCCAGCAGGCCACGCTGGCGCTGATCCGCGAGACCGCGCAGACCTTGCTCACCCCGCCGTAAAGAGAAGAAGGAGACAGCCTCATGACCGTCACCCGCCCCCAGCCCACCCAACGCCGCCGCGCCGCCCTGGCCGTTGCCGGCACGCTGCTCATGACCTGCGCCAGCGCCTGGGCCCAGCCGGCGCCCTACCCGGCCAAGCCGATCCGCCTGGTCGTGCCGTTCACGCCCGGCGGCAGCACCGACATCCTGGCGCGCGCCATCGGCCAGGAGCTGACCAAGGCCTGGGGCCAGAGCGTGGTGGTGGAGAACGTGCCGGGTGCCGGCGGCGCCATCGGCGCGGACAAGGTGGCCAAGGCCCCGGCCGACGGCTACACGCTGCTGATGGGCCACATCGGCACCCTGGCAGTCAACCCCAGCCTCTATCCCAAGCTGCCCTACAACCCGGTGCGGGACTTCACGCCCGTGGCCTGGGTGGCGCGCGTGCCCAACGTGCTGGTGGTGCACCCCAGCGTGACGGCGCGCACGCTCAAGGAGTTCGTGGCCTACGCCAGGGCCAACCCGGGCCGGCTCAACTACGGCTCGGGCGGCAACGGCAGCGCAGCCAACCTCGCGACCGAGTACCTCAAGCTGCAGACCAGCAGCGCCCTGGTCCACATCCCCTACCGCGGCACGGCGCCGGCCGTGACCGACCTCGTCGGCGGCCAGATCCAGCTCATGTTCACCGGCGTGCCGGCCGTGCTCAGCCAGATCAAGAGCGGCCAGCTGCGCGCACTGGCGGTCTCCAGCCCGCAACGCGTGGACGCCCTGCCCGATCTGCCGACCGTGTCGGAAGCGCTGGGCATGAAGGACTTCGAGGCCGACCAGTGGTACGGCGTGGTCGCGCCCGCCGGCACGCCGCGCGAGATCGTGGCCAGGCTCAATGGCCAGATCAACCAGTCGCTGAACGCGCCCGAGCTCAAGACCCGCCTGGCCGCCGAAGGCGCGGTGGCCACGCCCAACCCGCCCGAGGTGTTCGGCAAGCTGATCGACAGCGAGATCGTGCGCTGGCGTCCCGTGATCACTTCGGGGCGCGTCAAGGCCGACTGACTCAGCCGCCGAAGGCCTTGAAAGCCCAGAGCACGGCGCTCAGGGTCACGAAAGACACGGTGGTCGTGCCCAGCAGGGCCGCGGCCGCCAGGCCGTCGCGGCCGTGCCTTTGCGCCAGGATGGTGTAGATGCCCATCATCGGACAGGCCGCGGTCAGCAGCAGGCCCAGGCGCAGCTGCGGCTCCAGAGCCACCAGGCCGGCCAGCTCCAGCCCCGTCAGCACGGCCACCATCACCAGCGGGTGCAGCAGCAGCTTGCCCGCCGCGATCTGCGCGACTTGGCGGCCCATGCCCTCGATGTGCAGGCCGGCCAGCGAGCCGCCGATCACGAACAGCGAGAGCGCGCCGCTGGCCTGGGAAAACAGCGTGACCGTGCGCGCGAGGGGTGAAGGCAGCTGCCAGCCCAGCAGCGAGACCGCGAAGCCCGCCACCAGGCCCAGCACCATGGGGTTGCGCAGCAGCTTGCGCAGCGCCTGCCCCACCACCGCCTGCCAGCGGCTGCCGCGGTTCTCGGCGCTCTCGGCCAGGGCCAGCAGCAGCGGGATCAGCAGCAGGTTCTCGACGATCATGTTCAGGCCCAGCAGCACGCCGGCCACCGGCCCCAGCGTGAGCAGCGCGACGGGGTAGCCGACGAAGCCGCTGTTGGCGCAGGCCATGCCCATGGCCCAGTAGACGCTGGTGGTGCGGTCCTGCCGCGCGCCGCGGCGCGCCCACAGGAGACCCAGGGCCAGGGTCAGCAGGGAGCCCAGCAGATAGACCCCCATGTAGGCGCCGTTCAGGATCTCGCCTATGGGGCGCTGCGCCAGGGCGTTGAACAGCAGAGCCGGCAGGGCCAGGTTGATCACGAAGCGGCCCATCACCTGCATGTCGGCCCGCGCGAACAGGCCCATGCGGGTGGTCAGGTAGCCGAGGGCGATGGCGACGTAGATCGGGCCGGTGATGGCCAGGATGTCGAGCATCTACTTCTTGCGGGAAGCGAGAAGCCGGTCGGCATAGTCCTGCCAGGGAGCGCCCTTGGCCAGGCCCTGGAACACGCCGGCCCTGGCCTGGTCGGCCACCCATTGCTGCTTGCTGGCGATGGCGGCGGTCATCAGGGGCTCGAAGCCGGCCTCGCGCACCGTGTTGGCCGACTCGCGCATCTCCTCGGCGCGGCGCTGGCCATGCTGGACCACGCGGCTGAAGAAGTAGGCGCCCTGCTCGCTCCAGTCTATGCTGGGGAAGGTCTCCTGCAGCGTGGGCAGCACATGGTCCTCCACGCCGTAGGCGCGCGCCGTGGTGTAGCTCTCGATGACCAGGGCTTCCAGGCCCTTGATCATGACGCTGCGGCACATCTTGATGGCGCTGGCCACGCCGAGCTGCTGGCTCACCGCCTTGGCGTCCATGCCCCAGGCGCCCAGCAAGGCGGCCAGCTCGGCGGCCCGGGCGCCGCCCAGCAGCATGGGCACGCGTATGCCATAGGGCGGCACCGAGGTCATGACCCCGGCCTCGACGTAATGGGCGCCCGCCGCGGCTATCAGCGCCGCGCATTGCTGCTTGGTGCCGGGCGAGGCGGAATTGAGGTCCAGGAACACCGTGCCTGGACGGATGAAGCCCGCCGCCTCCTGCGCCACGGCCAGGGTGTTGGAGGCCGTGACGGCCGAGATCACGAGATCGCTGGCCTCGCACAGGGCCTGCATCGAAGGCTGGGCCGCCACGCCGGCCTGGGCCGCATGGGCGCGCTCGGCCGCCTGCGTGGCCGGGTCGGCCAGCTTGAGGTCCCAGGCGCTGACGGCGCTGACGCCGTCCTTGTCCTTCAGGCCGGCGCTGAAGATCTTGCCGACCTCGCCGTAGCCGATCAGGCCTATGCGTGCTGGTTTCATGACTGGTCCTCCCCTGCCCCGTTGGTTTACTGGCGCGGGATGCGGGCGCGGGTGATGACCTCGCTCCAGCGCTTGATCTCGGCGTCCAGCAGCGCAGCCAGCTGCTCCGGCGTGCTCGAATGCGCCTCCACGCCGAGCTCGGCCAAGCGCTTCCTGACCTCGGGCGACTTGAGCGCGGCCTGCACTTCCTGGTTCAGGCGCGCCACCACCTCGCGCGGCGTCCTGGCCGGCGCGGCCAGGGCGTTCCACGAGGCCACGCTGAAGCTGGCCAGGCGCGCCGCGTCCTTGACGGTCGGCACCTCGGGCAGCGCGACGTTGCGCTTGTCGCCCATCACCGCCAGGGCGCGCAGCGCCTTGCCCGAGATCTGGGCCGCGACCGGCGCCAGGATCTCGACCGCGGCGTCGATCTGGCCGCCGCGCAGCGCCGTCACCACGGCCGGCGTGCCGTTGAAGGGCACGATCTGGGCCTCGATGCCGGCGCTGGTCTTGAACAGCTCGGCCGCCAGGTTCTGCGTGCTGCCGATCGCCACGGTGCCGACGTTGAGCTTGCCCGGATTGGCCCGGGCGTTGGCCACCAGCTCGGCCAGGGTCGTAAAGCGCGAGCCCTCGGGCACGACGATGACCAGGTCGAAGAAGCCCAGCACCGAGACCGGCGCGAAGTCCTTGCGCGGGTCGAAGGGCAGGCTCTTGAACAGGCCCTCGCTGACGGCCGTGCCGTTGCTCATCAGGAGCAGGGTGTGGCCGTCCGGTTCGGCCTTGGCCACCGTGTCGCCGGCGACGATGCCGCCGGCCCCCGGCTTGTTCTCGATCACGATGCTCTGGCCCAGGCCCTCGGCCATCTTCTGTGCCACGGTGCGCGCCGTCAGGTCGGCCACGCCGCCGGCGCCGAAGGGCACGACGATGCGTATGGGTTTGGACGGGAAGCCGGCTTGCGCGCGGCCAGCCAGCGGCAGGCCGGCCGCGCCCAGCGCCAGGCTGTGCGAGAGAAGATCACGACGAGACAGCATGGTTTTTCCTTCGAGTGGCGATGATGGCGCACACAACCCGACCTTTCGGGCGCGCGCGAAAACGCCATTGTGTGCAATCTGCACGCCCGCGGGCAAGCCGCGGCGCATCTAGCTGCTAGACGGAAAACGCATAACCGCCGGGCGGCGCCGGAGGTCGAGCTTCTTCGCCAGCCAGCCGTCGTCGACGTGGCACTGCACGCGCGGCGCGAAGCCGGCCAGGCCTGGACCGCCCGTGGCCCGGAGTCCGCGCCATGGCAAGCGATACTTCGCCCATGCCCCGCCCCACCAGCCCCCGCGTCGACCCCTACAGCCTGCGCCTGTTCGTGAGCACGGCGCGCGAAGGCTCGATCGCGCGCGCGGCGCAGCGCGAGCACATCGCGGCCTCGGCGCTGAGCCGGCGCATCGCCGACCTCGAGCACGCCTTCGGCAGCCCGCTGTTCGTGCGCTCGCCGCGCGGCATCGAATTGACGGAGGCGGGACAGCTGGTGCTGCAGCGCGGCCTGCAGATCGACCAGGATTTGCAGAACCTGGCGCGCGAAGTCCAGGCCCTGCACGGCCAGGACAGCAGCCAGATCGGCGGCCAGGTGCGCCTGGCCGCCAACCTCTCGGCCATCATCGGCTTCCTGCCCGAGCGGCTCAAGGCCTTCAGCGCGGCTTGCCCGCGCGTGGCCGTGTCACTGACCGAGCTCGACACGCGCGACGTGCTGCGCGCCTGCCTGGACGACCAGGCCGACCTCGGCGTGGGGGTCAGGACCGAGCCGCCACCGGGCCTGGAGGCCTGGCCCTTTGCCGAAGACCCGCTGATCGTGGTGCTGCCGCGCGGCCACGCGCTGGCGCGCCAGCGCAGCGTTCGCCTGCAGGAGGCCCTGGCCTGGCCGCTGATCGGCATCCACGCCGGCGGCGCGCTGGACAGCGAGCTGCGCGCGCGCGCCCTGGCGGCCGGCCTCACGCTGCACAGCCCGGTCTCGGTCAGCGGTTTCGACGCGGCCTGCCGCATGGTCGAGGCAGGCCTGGGCATCGCCCTGATCCCGCTCAGCGCGGCCAAGGCCTACGCCGGCACGGCCCGCTTCGTGCGCCGCCCGCTGGCCGAACCCTGGGCCGCGCGCGAGCTCTGCCTCTACGCGCTGCGCAAGACGCCGCGACTGCGGCCGGTGCAGGCGCTGATCGATGCGCTGAAGGCCTGATACAGACTTGCGATCAGAAGTACAAGAAGAAGTCAGAAGTCCCTCGCTGCGTCGAGTATGGCGGGGAGGGCGGGCGAGCGGCTCCGTTCATGTCCCCCGACGAGGGCGTGCCGCCCTCGTCTCCTCCTTGACTTCACTGCGCCGTTCACCCGCCCTCCCCTTCGGGTCCACCACCGCTCCCGCGCCACGGCTTCGCGCACCACGACGCCGGCTGGAGCGCTGCGGCGCGGTGTCGTGTGCAGCGAGGTCAAGGAGGAGGTGCCGGCCGAAGGTCGGCGCCGGGGGACATGAACGGAACACGGCACCGCGTCGCAGCGCGATGAGGCCATCTCAATGAATGCAAGAGCGTGTAAAAGCCCCCGGCCGGCTCCTCAGTAATGGCTGGCCCCCCACAGGCGCGCCGGCTCGCGCGTGAGGTGCTGCAGGCCGCTGCGCTCGAGCATCAGCTCGCTCGCAGCCTGGGCGGCCTCGAGCACCGCGCCCTCGTCGACCGAGAGCACGCGCCTATCCTGCATCAGCACGCGGCCGTCGACGATGGTGGTCGCGACGTCGGCCGCGTTGGCGAAGCAGGTCACGCGGTAGAGCGGCATGTTCATCGGCATCAGGTGCGGCTTGAACAGGTCGACCAGGATGATGTCAGCCTTCTTGCCGGCCTCGAGCGAGCCGATCTCGGCCCCCAGCCCCAAGGCGCGCGCCGCGTCGATGGTCACCATCTCCAGCACCTTGCCGTGCGGCAGCACGCCGGGGTCGCGGAAATGGCGGCGGTGGTAGTGCATGCACTGCCACATGTGGCGGAACATGTCGTAGCCGCGGTCGGGCGCGGCGCCGTCCGAGCCCAGGGCCACGGTCACGCCGGCGTCGATCAGCTCGGGCACCGGGCAGCGGCCGCGGATCGACATGATGGCGCTGGGGTTGTGCACGATGCGCGTGTCGGTCTCGCGCGCAAGCTGGATGTCCTCCTCGCTGAGGTCTATGCAATGCGACATGAAGGACCGCGGCCCCAGCAGCCCCAGCTCGCGATGCGCCAGCGCCAGCGTGCCGGTGCAATGCCCGTCCTGCGTGAAGGACAGGCCGTGGCGGCGCGCGAGCTGGGCGTAGGCGCCGGCCTGCCACAGGTAGGCCTCGCGCAGCGCGGCTTGGCCGGGCTCGTGCATGGGCGCGAACACCGGCAGGGTCACGGCGATGGCGATGCGGCCCTCGGCGCGGCCATGCTCGCTCGCGATCACCTGCTCGCAGACCGCCAGCATGCTGGCCTCGTCGATGTCTCGCCCGCTGGGCGGCTGCTGGGCCCAGTCCAGGTAGCGGCGCGGCGAGTCGGGGCGCGAGGGGCCGACCGCGACCACCGAGCGCGTGCCGGCCTGGACCACGGCATCGCAATGCGCGCGCGCGTATTTCGGATCGTCCACGCGCATGATGGAGTCGCCTCCGCCCAGCAGCGAGACGCCGGTGGTCACGCCGGCCTTGAGCCGCTCGAGCGAAGCCAGGGCCGACTCGGCGCGCCAGAAGCCCTCGTCCGAGGCCGAGGTGTAGATCCTGGCGGCGGCATCGCTCCAGGCATGGGTGTCGCCGCCGCCCAGGGTGCGCAGCATGGCGTGGCCGGCATGGGCATGGCTGTCGATCAGGCCGGGCAGCACGGCTTTGCGGTGGGCGTCCAGGGTCTGGCGCGCGCCGTAGCGCTCGCGCAGCTCGGCCGTGCGGCCGACCGCGACGATACGGTCGGCAAGCACGGCCACCGCGCCGTCCTCGATCACGCGGCGCTGCGGGTCCAGAGTGATGACCGTGCCGTGCTCGATCAGCAGGTCTATGGCTTGGGTCATGAAGACTCTCGGTAAGTCGAGTGAATCAGGCCGCGCGCGGCATGAAGCGCACCGGCTGGCCGGCCGCGCCCACGGCGTGGCAGGCCACGGCCACCTCGTCGCGCAGCGTGGTCAGGCGCGGCGCCTCGCGGCGGCAGATGTCGGCCGCGGCCGGGCAGCGCGGGTGGAAGGCGCAGCCGGGCGGCGGCGCCAGCGGGCTGGGCAGCTCGCCGGCCGGAACGGTGACGCTGCGCCGGCCCTGGCCGACGCGCGGGATGGCCTCCAGCAGCAGTTGGGTGTAGGGATGGCGCGGCGCGGCAAACAGCGAGGCCGTGTCGGCCACCTCGACCAGGCGCCCCAGGTACATGACGCCTATGCGCGTGGAGACGAAGCGCACCACGGCGAGGTTGTGGCTGATGAACAGGCTGGTCAGGCCCTCCTCCTGCTCCAGGCGCTTGAGCAGGTTGAGGATCTGGGCCTGCACCGAGACGTCGAGCGCCGAGGTCGGCTCGTCGCAGACCAGGAAGCTGGGCTCGCCGGCCAGGGCGCGTGCGATCGCGATGCGCTGGCGCTGGCCGCCCGAGAACTCGTGCGGGAACTTGGCGCCGTCGGCCGCCGCCAGGCCCACGCGGCCCAGCAGCTCGTCGACGCGCGCGCCGATCTGGTCCGCGGGCCTCAGGCGCTGGTAGGCGATGGGCTCGGCGATGGCGCGGCCCACGCGCCAGCGCGGGTTGAGCGAGGCATAGGGGTCCTGGAAGATCATCTGCACGCGGTGCGGCCGGCCGCCGGACGGCGGCGTGAAGCGCAGGCTGCCGGCCGTGGCGCGGTCCAGGCCCGCGACCACGCGCGCCAGGGTGGTCTTGCCGCAGCCCGACTCGCCGACCAGGCTGAAGGTGCTGCCGGCCGGAATCGAAAAGCTCACGCCGTCGACCGAGCGCACGGTGCGGCCATGGGCCTGGAAATGGCGCGACAGGTCTTGGACCGCGAGGTAGGTGGGGGTGCCGTTCATGCGGCCTCCAGAACCGTGGGTTGTTGGGGGTGCCAGCAGGCCACCTGCACCGCGCCCTGGGCCGCCGGCGTGGGCAGCTCGGCGCGGCAGCGCGCACTGGCGCTGGCGCAGCGCGGGTGGAAGGCGCAGCCCGCGGGCCGGGCGGCCAGGCGCGGCATGGCGCCGTCGATCTGGCGCAGCCATTCGGGGCTGGCGTCTATCGGCGGGATCGAGCCCATCAGGCCCTGGGTGTAGGGGTGGCGCGGCCGGTTCACGACCTCGTCGACCGGGCCGATCTCGGCGATGCGGCCCGCGTACATCACGGCCACGCGGTCGGCGTTCTCCGAGATCACGCCCATGTCATGCGTGACCAGCAGCACCGAGGTGCCGCGCTCGCGGCACAGGCCGCGCAGCAGCTCCAGCACCTGGGCCTGGACCGAGACGTCGAGCGCCGTGGTCGGCTCGTCGGCCACCACCAGGTCGGGCTCGGCGCACAGGGCCAGGGCGATCACGATGCGCTGGCGCATGCCGCCCGAGAATTGGTGCGGGTAGGCGTCCACGCGCTGCGCGGGCGAGGGAATGCCGACCTGGCGCAGCCAGTCGACCGCGCGCTCGCGCGCCTGGCTGCGCGACAGCGGCAGGTGGGTCAGCATGGTCTCGACCAGTTGGTCGCCCACGGTGAGCAGCGGGTTCAGGCTGACCAGCGGGTCCTGGAAGATCGCGCCTATGCGACGCCCGCGCAGGGCGCGCATGGCGGCGGCGTCGAACTGGTCGATGCGCCGGCCGTCGAACCAGATCTCGCCGCGCGCCACATGGGCCGGCGCGTCGAGCAGGCCGATCACCGCCATGCCGGTCAGCGACTTGCCGGCGCCGGACTCGCCGACGAAGCCCAGGATCTCGCCGCGCGCGATCTGGAAGCTGACCTCGTCCAGGGCCGTGAGCGCGCCATGCCGGGTCGGTATCTCCACGCGCAGCCGGCGCACGTCGAGCAGGGTTTCGGGTTTCATCGTGGAACTCATTTCAGGCCTCCTACACGTAGTGATGAGCGTGGGGGCATTTCATTTCAGGCGGGGGTTGAGGGCGTCGCGCAGCCAGTCGCCGAACAGGTTGATGGCCAGCACCAGGCCGATCAACAGCAGGCCCGGCATCACCGTGATCCACCACTCGCCCGAGAACAGAACCTCGTTGCCCAGGCGGATCAGCGTGCCCAGCGAGGGCGAGGTGGCCGGCACGCCCAGGCCCAGGAAGCTCAGCGTGGCCTCGGTCAGCACCGCCAGGCCGATCGACAGCGTGGCGATCACCAGCACCGGGCTCAGCACGTTGGGCAGCACATGGCGCGCCAGGATGCGCGCGCGGCCCATGCCGATCAGGCGCGCGGCGTTGACGTAGTCCTTGTTCTTCTCGACCATGGTCACGCCGCGTACGGTGCGCGCGTACTGCACCCAGGTGGCCAGCGCGATCGCCAGCACCACGATGGGCAGGGACAGCTGCTGCTGCAGCGCGCTGGGCAGCAGGGTGCGCGACAGGCCGTCGACCAGCAGCGCGACCAGGATGGCCGGAAAGCTCAGCTGCACGTCGGCCGCGCGCATGATCAGGTTGTCGACCCAGCCGCCCATGTAGCCGGCCACCAGGCCCAGGGTGACGCCGATCAGCATGGCCAGCAGGGTCGAGGCCAGGCCGACCAGCAGCGACATGCGCAGGCCGTAGAGCATGACCGAGACCAGGTCGCGCCCCTGGCCGTCGGTGCCGAGCAGGTACTTGAGCTGGCCGGCCTCGAGCCAGGCCGGCGGCAGGCGCGCGTCCATCAGCTCGACGGCCGCGAGGTCGAAGGGATTCTGCGGTGCCAGCCAGGGCGCGCCCAGGGCCAGCACCCCGTAGACGATCAGCAGCAGCGCGGAGGCCACGGCCTCGGGCGATCGCCCGAAGCTCCAGGCCAGGTCCGACTGGCGCCAGCGGGACAGGCGCAGGACAAGAGATTGCATAGATCAGGCCTCCTGCCGAGCCGCCTCAAAGGAGGCGTGCGCCCCCTCGGGGGGCAGCGAACAAATGTGAGCTTGGGGGTCCATAAGATTTCCTTCAGCGAGCGACGCGCAGGCGCGGATCGACCACCACGTAGAGCAGGTCGACCACGGTGTTGATGAGCACGAACAGGGCTGCCACCAGCAGCAGGTAGGCGGCGATCACCGGCACGTCGCTGAAGGTGATGGCCTGGATGATCAGCAGGCCCAGGCCCGGCCACTGGAACACGCTCTCGGTGATGATGGAAAACGCGACCATGGAGCCGAGCTGAAGCCCCGCCACCGTGATGATGGGGATCAGCGTGTTGCGCAGCGCGTGGCGGAAATGCACGGCGCGCTCACGCAGGCCGCGGGCGCGCGCGAACTTGATGTACTCGCTCTTCATCACCTCCATCATCTGGGTGCGGGTCAGGCGCATGAACAGCGTGAGCTGGAACAGGGCCAGGGTGATGGCCGGCATGACGATGGCCTTCCAGCCGCTGGCGCCCAGCAGGCCGGTGCTCCAGCCGCCCAGCTGCACCACCTCGCCGCGCCCGTAGGACGGCAGCCAGTTCAGCCCCACCGAGAACACCAGGATCAGGGCGATGCCGGTGACGAAGGACGGCACGGACACGCCGATCAGCGAGACGATCTGCAGCGCCCGCGCCCCCAGGGCGCGCGGCCTGATGCCCGCGTACACCCCCATGGGAATGCCCAGGCCCAGGGCCAGCAGCGCGGCCACGGCGCTGAGCTCCAGCGTGGCCGGCAGGCGCGAGGCGATCAGCTGCGCGACCGGCTCCAGGTTGCGGTAGGACACGCCGAACTCGCCCTGCAGGGCGCGGCCGACGAACTTGAGGTATTGCAGCGGCAGCGGCTGGTCCAGGCCCAGCGAGGCGCGCAGCTGCTGCTTCTCGGCGACGGTGGCGGTTTCGCCGGCCAGGTTGTTGACCGGGTCGCCGGTGAAGTTGAACAGCGCGAACGACAGCAGGGACACCACCGCCATGACCAGCAGGCCGTTGGCCAGCCGGCCCAGGATGAAACGCAGCATCAGGATGCTCCAGGCAGGGGCGCCGCCCTTACTTGACTTCCGGCACGGTCACCAGCCACAGGCGCAGCTGGTTGTCCGGCGCCTGGGCCAGCGAAACGCCCTTCTTCGCGGCCCAGGTGATGGGCTGCTGGTGCAGCGGCACATGCGAGACGTCGTTGCGCTCGATGGCCACGGCCTCCTCGATCAGCTTGTTGCGCTTGGCCGGGTCGATCTCGGCCGCGACCTGCGGCAGCATGGCGTCGAACTTGGGGTTCGAGTAGCGGCCGGCGTTGAGCGAGCCCTCCTTGGCCGTGCGGCTGTGCACGATGTCCTTGAGCAGGCCGTAGCTGTCGGCCATGGGCAGGCCGGCGTGGCCGACGACGTAGAGCGACACGTCGTTGGTGTTCAGGCGCACGCTCCACTTGACCGTGGGCTCGATCATCAGCTGGGCCTTGATGCCGACCTTGGCCAGCATGGAGGACATGGCAATGCACATGGCCTCGTCGTAGACATAGCGGTCATTGGGGCACTGCAGGCCCACGGCGAAGCCGTTCGGGTAGCCGGCTTCGGCCAGCAGCTTCTTGGCCGCCTCGGGGTCGTAGGACAGCAGGCGCTTGTTCAGCGCGGCCGGCGCGCCGTTGAGGTGCGGCGACAGCAGCGTGCCCGCGGGCCAGGACGCGCCGCGCATCACCGAGCGCTTGATCGCCTCGATGTCGATCGCGTGGTAGACGGCCTTGCGCACGCGCAGGTCCTTGAACGGGTTCTTGCCCTTGACGTCGCTGTACAGCAGCTCGTCGCGCTGCTGGTCCATGCCCAGGAAGATGGTGCGCAGCTCGGGGCCCTGCACCACCTGGAGGTTGCCGCTGCCCTGCAGGCGCTGCACGTCCTGCAGCGGCACGTTGATCGAGGCGTCGATGCCGCCGCTGATCAAGGAGGAGGTGCGCGTGGCGTCGGACTTGATCGGCGTGAACACCACGCGTCTGAGGTTGTGGCGCGGCTTGTCCCACCAGCTCGCGTTGGCGACCATCACGGTGCGGGTGTCGACGTCGCGCGACTCGAGGCGGAACGGGCCCGTGCCGTTGGCGTTGCGGTTGGCGTGGTTCTCCTTCTGCTTCTGCAGGTCGCTGGCCTCGGTGGCGCGGTTGAGCTCGCTCCAGCCCTTGTCCATGATCAAGAGCTGCTGCAGCTCGTTGGGCAGGATGGGCAGCGGCTGGTGGGTCTCGATGTCGACCGTGTAGGCGTCGACCTTGCGCACCTCCTTGATGTCGCTGAGGTTGCCCTTGATCAGCGAGCCCGGCGTGTTGGTGCGCTTCCAGGAGAACACCACGTCGTCGGCGTCGAAGCTCTCGCCGCCGTGGAACTTGACGCCCTGGCGCAGCGTGAAGCGCCACACCGTGGGGCTCAGCGTCTTCCAGCTCGTGGCCAGCGCCGGCTCGACCTGCAGCTTCTCGTTGAAGCGCACCAGGCCCTCGTAGACGTTGTTGACGAAGGCGTTGGTGAAGGTGTTGTTGGTCGAATGCGGGTCCATCGACAGGGCGTCCAGGCTGGACGACCAGGTCAGGGTGTTGGCGCCGGCACTGGCCAGCGCCAGGCCCAGGACGGCAGCCACGGTGGCGCGGCGGGCAAAGCGGGAAGCGGTCATCGAAAAGTCTCCTCGGGTCAGGGAAGGGATGGGCTCACAGGCGACGCGCCGGGTGGGCAGGCTGCGGCATTCCCCTCGGGGTCGCCCTGGCCTTGTCGGATCTGCTTTGCCACAAACATAAAAGTGATTGTCACAATATCAACAGATTTTGTGACGGTCAAGCGGGTTTGTGGCAATATCGGGGCCATGCAAACCACGGCACGCGTCGCGCGTGACACGCCCTCCTCCCCTCCGCCTCAGGCAGCGGCCGGCCTGGCACCGGCGCTGGGACTGGCCCTGGCGCCGCTGGTCGCCCTGGGTTTCTCGCGCTTCGCCTATGCGCTGCTGCTGCCGGCCATGCAGCAGGAATTCGGCTGGAGCTTCGCCCAGGCCGGCTCGCTGAACACCGCCAACGCCGCCGGTTACCTGGTCGGCGCGCTGCTCGCCGCGCCGCTGGCCGCCAAGCTGGGGGCGCTCAGGAGCTTCGGACTGTCCATGGGACTGAGCGCCCTGGCGCTGGCCGCGACGGCCCTCTGGTCCTGGTTGCCGCTGCTGCTGGCGGTGCGCTTCGTGGGTGGGGTCGCCACCGCCCTGGCCTTCGTGCTCGGCTCGGCGTTCGCGGCCCGCGTCTGGCCCGGCCGCTCGGCCATGGCCCTGGCCCTGTATTTCGCGGGCTCGGGCAGCGGCATCGTGATCGCGGGCACCCTGTTGCCCCTGGCCGCTGGTGGCCCGCAGGGCCTGGACTGGCGCAGCTCCTGGCTGGTCATGGCGGGCCTGGCCGGCGCGGCGACCTGGCTGGCCATTCGCGCGGCGCGTGCCGTGCCGGCCCGGGTCGAGGCGCCAGCCGGCGGCGCCAGGCCGGCGCCCGCGATCTGGCGCCTGCTCGCCCCCAGCCTGCTGGCCAACCTGCTGTTCGGCGCCGGCTACGTGGGCTACATGACCTTCGTGATTGCCCTGCTGCACGGCCAAGGCCTGCCCCCGGCGACCACGCTGGGCTTCTTCGCGCTGCTGGGCGGCGCCTCGATGGCGGCCAGCCTGGCCTGGGGACCGGCGCTCTCGCGCCTGCCGCTGGGCCGCGGCTTCGCCCTGGTCTGCACCGCCGTGGCCCTGGGCATGCTGCCGCTGCTGGTCTCGCCTACGCCGCTGGCGGCGCTGGCCTCCGCCCTGCTGTTCGGCGCCAGCTTCATGGCCGGGCCGGCCGCCGTCAGCATGGTCGCGCAGCGCCTGCTGCCGGCCCCGGCGCTGACATGGGGCCTGTCCTTGCTGACGGCCGCGTTCTCACTGGGCCAGTCGCTCGGCCCCCTGCTCGCGGGAGCGCTCTCGGATGCCACGGGCTCGCTGGCCGCCGGACTCTGGCTGGGGCCGCTGCTGCTGCTCGCAGCTGCCGCCGTGTCACTGCGTCAGGCCCCCCGCGCGCCGCTGTCATGAGCCGCAAGTCAGCAGGCCCATGGTCTCGGGCAGCGCCGTGAAGGCCGAGCTTGCCCGGCCTCATGCCCCCTGCAGTCGCGGCTCGCGCGCAAACAGATCGGCCGCCCAATCCACGAAGGCGCGCACCTTGGCGCTGAGGTGCCGGTTGGGCGGGTAGACCACGTAGACGGGCAGCGTCGGGCAGGACCAGTCGGCCAGCACCTGAACCAGTTCACCACTCGCCAGATGGGGCGCGGCCACCAGGGTCACGCACTGCGCAATGCCCAGGCCCGCCAGCGCTGCGGCGTCGTAGGCATTGCTCTCGTTGACGGCCAGCTTGTAGCGTCCGGTCACTTCGATGCTTGCGCCATGCTTCACGAATTCGTGCGGATGCATGCGCCCTGTGCGGGCCGAGAAGTAGTTCAGCGTGGTGTGGCTGTCCTCCAGGTCGTTCGGATGCTGGGGCACGCCGTGGCGCTCGACGTAGCCGGGCGAGGCCACGGTCACGAAGGCCAGATGGCCGATGCGCCGCGCCACCAGGGACTGTTCGATCAACTCGCCGACGCGGATCACGCAGTCCACGTTGTCGCTGATCAGGTCCACGGGACGGTCGCTCACGCCCAGGTCGAGCTGGATCTCGGGATAACGCTGGTAGAAACCGGACAGCGCCGGAATGATGACCAGGCGCGCGACCGAGGCCCCCACGTCGACGCGCAGCCGGCCGCTAGGCTTGGCCTGGGCGTTCGTCATGCTGGCTTCGATGTCGTCCAGATCGTTGAGCAGCCGCGTCATGCGCTCGTAGTAGGCGGCGCCGTCGGGCGTGACCGTCACGCGGCGCGTGGTGCGGTTGAGCAGCTTGACGCGCAGCCGCGCCTCCAGGTGCTGGACCAGCTTGGTGACCGTGCCCTTGGGCATGTCCAGTGAGGCCGCGGCTTTCGTGAACGTGCCCGCTTCAACGACGCGGGCAAAGACACGCATGGTCAGAATCTGATCCATCTTCCTTCCTTTTCCGGCTCGACATTCTCAACTTGGAGTGCCCCGGGATTGTTTCTCAATTGGAAACAGAAAGCTGGCAACAGCCTACTTTATTCGCGAGTCCTCCGCGCCTAACATTCCCGGCACAGTTCCCCAGTTTCCAGGCCGAACGCCTGTCCTGCCCACCATGCCACCTCGTCCTTCATTGCCGCCAAGCGCCGACCCGGCCCGGGCCACGGTCGAAACCGACACCACGATGGTACTGGCCGGTCAGGCCAGCGTGGACCTGCGCCTGTACGGCAGCCGCCGCACGGGCGGCGGAGCGCCGCTGGTCGTGCATTTCCACGGCGGCGCCTTCGTGTCCGGTGACCTCGACAGCGGCGCCTGCCTGGCCCGCCTGATGGCGGCAGCCGGCGCGGTGGTGGTCTCGGTGGCCTACCCGCTGGCGCCGGCCCACCCCTTCCCGCAAGCCGTGGAGACCGGCTATGCCGCCCTGCAATGGGCCCACCAGCAGCGCAGCAAGCTGGCCGGCCCGGGCGCCCGCATGTTCCTGGCCGGCGAGGAAGCCGGCGGCAACCTGGCCGCCGCCGTGGTGCTGATGGCGCGCGACCGCGCCCACCCGCCGCTGGCCGGCCAGATTCTGGTAGCGCCCATGCTCGACCCCTGCGTCGGCACGGCCTCGCTGCGCGAAGCCATGGGCACTGCCACCTGCTGCAAATGGACACAAGGCTGGCAGCAGTACCTGCGCAGCCCCATGGACGCCGAGCATCCCTATGCCGTGCCCGGCCGCACGCAGCGCCTGGCCGGCCTGCCGCCGACCCTGGTGCTGACCGGCGAGGACGACCCCATGCACGACGAAGCCCTGGCCTACGCCAGACGCCTGCAAGGCGCGGGCATCGCCGTGACCGCGGGCGTGCTGCCAGTCACCGGCTGGCCCGATTCGCTGGACCAGCCTGCCGATGCCGAATGCGCCTGCGCAGCCAGCGTGCAGCAGCATCTGCGCGCCTTCTTCGACGCGGCCGCAGCAGCGCCTTCCTAGACCCGCCCCGCCAAGCGGCCCCACCCCTGCGCCAACCCGGTGTACCCCACCGGGAAGGACCGACTCACCCCAAAAAGGACGAATCCATGAACAACAACGCCAATTCTTTCCCGCGCCGCCGGCTCTGGGCGGCCGTGACCGCGCTCGTCGCGCTGGTGGCCGTCGGCTCGGCCGCACTCGGACTGCGGGGCGCCGCGGCGCAGGCGAGCGCAGGCCCGGCCGAGCCGCCCGCCACGCCGGTGTCGGTGGCCACGGTGGCCGAGAGCGAAGTCACGGCCTGGGACGAGTTCTCCGGCCGGCTCGAAGCCGTGGAGCGGGTGGACGTGCGCTCGCGCGTGGCGGGCGCCGTGCAGTCGGTGCATTTCCGCGAAGGGGCGCTGGTCAAGCAGGGCGAGTTGCTCTTCACCATCGACCCCGCGCCCTATGCGGCCGAAGTCGAGCGTGCCGAGGCCCAGGTCGCGGCCGCCCAGGCCCGTGTCTCGCACACCACGAGCGAGCACGAACGCGCGAAACGCCTGTGGGAGGAGCGCGCCATTGCCCAGCGCGAATACGAAGAGCGCCTGAATGCCCAGCGCGAGGCCGAGGCCAACCTGCGCGCGGCCCAGGCCCAGCTGCAGACGGCGCGGCTGAGCCTGGGCTACACCCAGGTGCGCGCCCCGGTGGCCGGACGCATCGGCCGCCTCGAGGTTACCGTGGGCAACCTGGTGGCCGCCGGCCCCGGCGCGCCCGTGCTCACCACGCTGGTCTCGGTCAGCCCGATCTACGCGAGTTTCGACACCGACGAGCAGGTCATTGCCCGCGCGCTCCAGGAGCTGCCCGGCGGCGCCAGCGCCCGCACGCTGATCGAACGCATCCCCGTGCAAATGGGCACGGCGGCCATGGCCGACACGCCCTACCAGGGCAAGCTGCAACTGATAGACAACCAGGTCGATGCGAAGAGCGGCACCATCCGCGTGCGCGCCGCCTTCGACAACAAGGACGGCGCCCTGATGCCCGGGCAGTTTGCCCGCGTGCGCATGGGCCAGGCGCGCAGCAGCAAGGCCTTGCTGGTGAACGAGCGAGCGGTCGGCACCGACCAGAACAAGAAGTTCGTGCTGGTGGTGGGAGCCGACAACAAGGCCGAGTACCGGGAAGTCACGCTGGGCGCACCGGTGAACGGCCTGCGCGTGGTGAGCAGCGGCCTCAAGGCCGGCGAGCGCATCGTGGTCAACGGCCTGCAGCACATCCGCCCCGGCGCGCAGCTCGCGCCGCAGCCGGTGGGCATGGGCGCCAAGCCCGAGGTGCAGGCCCAGCGGGGCGGCACGGCGCAATCCTGAGCCCGAAGAGAAGCACATGAATCTGTCCAAGTTTTTCATCGACCGGCCGATCTTTGCCGGCGTGCTGTCGCTGCTGATGTTCATCGCCGGCCTGATCGCGCTGCGCGGACTGCCGGTTTCCGAGTACCCCGAGGTCGTGCCGCCCTCGATCGTGGTGCGGGCCAACTACCCCGGCGCCAACCCCAAGGTGATCGCCGAAACCGTGGCCACGCCGCTGGAAGAGGCCGTCAACGGCGTGGAAGGCATGCTCTACATGGGCAGCCAGGCCACCACCGACGGGCTGATGACGCTCACCGTCACCTTCAAGCTCGGCATGGATCCCGACAAGGCCCAGCAGCTGGTGCAAAACCGCGTGGCCCAGGCCGAGCCTCGGCTGCCCGAGGAAGTGCGGCGTCTGGGTGTGACCACGATCAAGAGCTCGCCCGACCTCACGATGGTGGTGCACCTGACCTCGCCCAGCAAGCGCTATGACATGACCTACCTGCGCAACTACGCGCTGCTCAATGTCAAGGACCGGCTGGCCCGCGTGCAGGGCGTGGGCGACGTGCAGCTGTTCGGCTCGGGCGACTACTCGATGCGCGTCTGGCTGGACCCGCAGAAGGTGGCCCAGCGCGGCCTTTCGGCCGGCGACGTGGTGCGCGCAATCCGCGAGCAGAACCTGCAGGCCGCCGCCGGCGTGGTGGGCGCCTCGCCGGGCCTCGAGGGCGTGGACCTGCAGTTGTCGATCAATGCCCAGGGTCGCCTGCAGAGCGAGGAAGAGTTCGGCGACATCATCGTCAAGGGCGGCACCGGCGGCGCCCCCTCCACCCAGGTCGTGCGGCTGCGCGACATCGCGCGGCTGGAGCTCGGCGCCTCGAGCTACGCCCTGCGCTCCTTGCTGGACAACAAGGACGCGGTGGCGGTGCCGATTTTCGCCGCACCGGGCTCGAATGCGATCCAGATTTCCGACCAGGTGCGCGCCACCATGGCCGAGCTCAAGAAGAACATGCCGCAGGGCGTGGACTATGAGATCGTCTACGACCCTACGCAGTTCGTGCGCGCCTCGATCGAGTCGGTGATCCACACCCTGCTGGAAGCCATCGCCCTGGTGGTGCTGGTGGTCGTCTTGTTCCTGCAGACCTGGCGCGCCTCCATCATCCCCCTGCTGGCGGTGCCGGTATCGGTGGTGGGCACCTTCGCGGTGATGCAGCTGTTTGGCTTCTCGATCAACGCGCTCAGCCTGTTCGGCCTGGTGCTGGCCATCGGCATCGTGGTCGACGACGCCATCGTGGTGGTGGAGAACGTGGAGCGCAACATCGAGGCCGGCCTCACGCCGCGCGAGGCCACCTACCGCGCCATGCGCGAGGTATCTGGGCCCATCATCGCGATCGCGCTGGTGCTGATCGCGGTGTTCGTTCCGCTGGCTTTCATCAGCGGCCTGACCGGGCAGTTCTACAAGCAGTTCGCGCTGACGATCGCGATATCCACCGTGATTTCGGCCGTCAACTCGCTGACCCTGTCGCCGGCCCTGGCCGCGCTGCTGCTCAAGAGCCACGATGCGCCCAAGGACGCGCTGACGCGCGGCATGGACCGGGTGCTCGGCCGCTTCTTTGCCGCCTTCAACCGCGCGTTCGGCCGCGGCGCCGCCCGCTACAGCACCGGCGTCAAGGCCGCGATCTCGCGCAAGACACTGATGCTCGCGCTCTACCTGGTGCTGGTGGGCCTGACCTTAGGCCTGTTCAAGCTGGTGCCCGGCGGCTTTGTTCCGGCGCAGGACAAGCAGTACCTGATCGGCTTCGCCCAGCTGCCCGATGGCGCCACGCTGGATCGCACCGAGGATGTGATTCGCCGCATGAGCGAGATCACGCTCAAGCAGCCCGGCGTCGAGCATGCCGTTTCCTTCCCCGGCCTGTCGATCAATGGCTTCACCAACAGCTCGAACGCCGGCATCGTGTTCGCCACGCTCAAGCCGTTCGAAGAGCGCGGCGCCGACCAGAGCGCGGGCGCCATTGCCGGCCGCTTGAATGCCCAGTTCGCGCAGTTGCAGGACGCCTTCGTCATGATGTTCCCGCCGCCGCCGGTACAGGGCCTGGGCACCACGGGCGGCTTCAAGCTGCAGCTGGAGGACCGCGGCTCGCTAGGCTACGAGGCGCTGGACGCGGCCTTGAAGGCCTTCATGGCCAAGGCCTACCAGGCGCCCGAGCTGGCCGGCCTGTTCTCCAGCTTCCAGGTGAACGTGCCGCAGCTCTATGCCGACATCGACCGCACCAAGGCACGCCAGCTCGGCGTGCCGGTCACGGACGTGTTCGACACCATGCAGATCTACCTGGGCAGCCTCTACGCCAACGACTTCAACAAGTTCGGCCGCACCTATTCGGTCCGCGTGCAGGCCGACGCGCCCTACCGCGCCCGTGCCGAGGACGTGGGCCTGCTGAAGGTGCGCTCGTCCAGCGGCGAGATGGTGCCGCTGTCGGCCCTGATGAGCGTCAAGCCCAGCTTCGGGCCCGAGCGCGCCATGCGCTACAACGGCTACCTGTCGGCCGACATCAATGGCGGCCCGGCCCCGGGCTATTCGTCGGGCCAGGCACAGGCCGCCGTGGCCCGCATCGCGGCCGAGACCCTGCCCACCGGCATCAGCTACGAATGGACCGAGCTGACCTACCAGGAAATCCTGGCCGGCAACTCGGCGCTGTGGGTGTTCCCGCTGGCCATCCTGCTGGTGTTCCTGGTGCTCGCGGCCCAGTACGAAAGCCTGACCCTGCCGGTCGCGATCATCCTGATCGTGCCCATGGGCCTGCTGGCGGCGATGACCGGCGTGTGGCTGTCCGGCGGCGACAACAACGTGTTCACGCAGATCGGACTGATGGTGCTGGTGGGGCTGTCGGCCAAGAACGCGATCCTGATCGTCGAGTTCGCGCGCGAACTGGAGTTCGCCGGGCGCACGCCGGTGCAGGCAGCGATCGAGGCCAGCCGCCTGCGCCTGAGGCCGATTTTGATGACCTCGCTGGCTTTCATCATGGGCGTGCTGCCCCTGGTGCTGACCACCGGCGCCGGCGCCGAGATGCGCCAGGCCATGGGTGTGGCCGTGTTCGCCGGAATGATAGGCGTGACCGCCTTCGGCCTGTTCCTCACACCGGTGTTCTACGTGGCGCTGCGCCGGCTGGCCGGCAACCGCCCGCTGAAACTGCACGGCACCGTGCCGCACCTGGAAGCCTTTGCCGCGCCCGCAGACTTCGCCGGCGGCGCTTCGGCGCGGCTGGTGCCCGCCGCGCCGCTGAAGGCCCACGAGTAAGGAGTTCGACCATGAAAGTCTTCAAGCTTGCCCTGCTGCCCCTGGCCGCCGCCCTGCTGCTGGCTGGCTGTGCCAGCACGCCGCCCGAGCTGCCCCCGCAAACCCCGCCGCCCGCGCGCTTCAAGGAAAGCGGCGAACGCTGGACCGTCGCCGCACCGGCCGAGGCCCAGGATCGCGGCACCTGGTGGAAGGCCTTCGCCGACCCGGTGCTGGACAGCCTGGTGGAGCGGGCCAGCCTCAACAACACCAGCATCCATGAAGCGGCGGCCAGGCTGGCGCAGGCGCGCGCCCTGGTGCGCAGCACCGATGCCGACCGATCGGTGCAGATCGGCGTGGGCGCCGGTGCCACGCGCCAGGCCGGCGCCGGCACCGTGAGCGGCGCCACGCCCACCACGCTGACGAGCGCCGGTGCCAGCCTGTCCTACGAGATCGACTTGTTCGGCAGGCTGGCGCGCGCCAGCGACGCCGCGGCGCTCGACGCCCAGGCGCGCGAGGCCTTGCTGCAAAGCACGCGCCTGCTGGTGCAAGCCGACGTGGCGCAAACCTATCTTGCGCTGCGTGCGCTGGAAACCGAGCGTACCCTGGTGCGCGAAACGGTGGCGGCTTACCGCAACACCCTGCAGCTGACGCAGCGCCGCTACCAGGCCGGCGACATCGCGGAACTCGATGTGGCGCGCGTGCAAACCGAACTGGCGTCCACCGAGTCCGAAGCGCTGGCACTGGACCGGCGACGCGCCGAACTCGAGCATGCGCTGGCCGTGCTGGCAGGCGATGCGGCCTCGAACTTCACGCTGAGTGTGACGGACTGGACCACGGCCCTGCCCGTGGTTCCGCCCGGTATCCCCGGCACGGTGCTGGCACGCCGGCCCGATGTATCGGCCGCCCAAAGCGCGATGCTTGCCGCGCAGGCGCGCGTGGGCGTGGCCAAGGCGGCGTGGTTTCCCAGCGTTTCGCTCACGGCCGCGGGCGGCTACGCCTCGCCCGAGCTCGGCGACCTGTTCAAATGGTCGGCGCGCGCCTGGAGCGTCGGCGCCCTGCTCTCTCTTCCGCTGTTGGATGGCGGTCGCCGCGAAGCCGGCGTGCAAGGCGCCCAGGCCCAGCTGGACGCCGCATTGGCCAGCTATCGCGGCCAGGTGCTGGTGGCGTTCCGGGAAGTGGAAGACCAGCTCTCCTCACTGCGCCTGCTGGAGGAGCAGGCCGAAGCCCAGGCCCAAGCCGTGGCCTCGGCGACCCGCGCCACGGTGCTGTCCGACTCACGCTACCGCAACGGCCTGGTCAGCCAGCTCGAGCTGCTCGACGCGCGGCGCAGCGAACTGCGCAACCGGCGCCAGGCGCTGCAGGTGAAATCCGCCCAGTATCAGGCCTCCGTGGCTCTGATCCGCGCCCTCGGCGGCGGCTGGGACGCGGCAAGCAAAGTCGGCGACACGCCGCATCACAGGCTGCTGGCCACGCGCTCAAACTGACTCGCCGATCGACCACCCGGCCCTGCCCAGAAGGCAATAGACCCCCGGTCCTCGCTGCCTGGAAAGCCGCCCTCCGCGTTGGGCGCACCAAAGCACCGCGCCCCGCTCGGCGGACCACGGTGCTTTTTCTCCTCTTTTTCTTCTTCTAGTTGCGACGTCGCATGCTCAGTGCGCGATCTTGTCGTGCCACCAGGCGCTGTATTCCTTGTCGGTGAACAAGGTCCAGAGCGCCAGCGCCGCGACCGCGATGCCGATCACGACCGCGCTGAGCATGGCTTCGCGATGCATCGCGAAATCCAGCACCCAGGGCGAGACCAGCATCCAGAGGCCAAGGACGCCCTCCGTCCATTCTTCCCAGGCGCGCGGCACGAAGATCGCGCCCAGCGCCGCGGCGATCAGGGCCAGGCCGATCACGACCGCGTTCGACATCGCCATCGTCATGCCGTCGAAGCCCAGAGCCCAGGGAGACAGAATCAGACAGACGCCCAACAAGGCGTTGACCAAGTCCTGCCAATGTCTCAGTTTCATGATTGCACCTCCTATGGATAGCCAACATGCCAACTGGCAGTCATTTGACCGGGCGCGCAGGCCTTGGTTCCGTGCGGGCCGGGTTGTCCCCAGAATCACCCTGAGGCCGTCAGGGTCGCAGGCCTCGGGGCGCTCGCGTTCCGCGATGCCCCCTGTGCCGCCTCGGCGCTTGCCGCCGCCGGCCGGCGACGCCACCATCGCCCCATGACCGCCCCCTCGTCCACCCTGGCCTTGCCCGGCCGCCTGCTGTTCCTTTGCGCCGACCCGGCGCGGGTCACCGCCCAGCTCGAGGGCCAGCGCCTCGGCCTCGCCGAGGCCGCTCCGCTGCGCGACGACGTCTCGACCGACGAGATCACGCCGGTCGCCATCCTCAGCCACTACGACGAGAAACTGGGCCGCTATGCCCACGCCGGCTTCAAGGCCGGCGAGCAGCAGCCGATTGGCCCCGACGCCCTGCGCGCCGGCGGCTTCAGCGTGATCGTCGCCGGCCGGCGCTACGGCAAGGGCTCCTCGCGCGAGCACAGCCCGGCGGCCGAGAAGCTGGCCGGCATACGCCTGGTGATCGCCGAGAGCTTCGAACGCATCTACCGCCAGAACGCCGACAACATCGGCCTGTTCACCTCGACCGACCTGGGCCTCGTCGAGCGCATACAGCGCGGTGAGGCCATCGCCCTAGAGGAACTCGTGGCCGGCCGCGACGCACTGGCCGCCGCCATCCTGAGAAGCGGCGGCCTGCTGGGCTTCGGCCAGCAGCAACTGCGCCAGGTCATGGCCGCGACGCCCGGGCCGCAAGCCCAGCCTCAAACCCTGTTCGAGAAGATCGTCGCCCGCCATGCGCTGCGGACAACGCTGACCAGCACCGACCCCGCTCCCGGCGAAGGCGCCTTCGTGCGCGCAGACTGGCGCTTCATCCACGAGTACTACACCGGCATGGCGGCCCACATGCTGCACAGCAGCTTCGGCCAGCCGCTGGTGCTGCACGAGCCCGAGCGAATCGTGGTGTTCGAGGACCACACCTCCTACGTGGCCACCAGCCCGGCCCATGTGCGCAACGGCCTGGTCCCGAACATGCTGGCCATGTGCCAGGCGCAGCGCGACTTCGCGGCGCGCTACGGCCTGCGGCTGCACCGCACGCTGACCGAGGCAGAAGCCGCGCTGGACGACGGCCGCAACGTGGCCGGCATCTCCCACGCCATGATGGCCGAGCACTACGCCCTGCCCGGCCAGCTGGTGGTCGGCACCGATTCGCATACCCCGCACAGCGGCGCCCTGGGCTGCGTGGCCTTCGGCGTCGGCACCACCGACATGGCCAACGCCTTCGCCACCGGCGCCGTGCGCATGACCATGCCCGAGTCGCTGCGCGTCGAGCTCAAGGGCCCGCTACCCGCCGGCCTCACGGCCAAGGACATCGTCCTGCATTTACTGGCCAGCCCCAGGATTCGCGCCGGCGGCGGTGTCGGCAAGGTGTTCGAGTTCTGCGGCAGCGCGCTCGCCCAGCTGTCCACCGACGAGCGCGCGACCCTGACCAACATGACGGCCGAGCTGGGTGGTCTCACCGGCCTGGTCGCGCCGGATGCCGAGACCCTGCGCTTTCTCAAGCAGAGGCGCGGCATCGACTTCCAGCTCGAGCCCTGGATGGCCAGTGACCCCGGCGCCCGCTACGCCGAGGAGATAGAGGTCGACTGCGCCCGGCTCTCGCCCATGGTGGCCGCGCCGGGCGACCCGGGCAACGGCCTGGCGCTGGACCGGCTGGACCAGCCGGTAAAGGTGGACATCGCCTACGGCGGCTCCTGCACGGCCGGCAAGCGCGAGGATTTCGACCACTACCATGAAGTGCTGGCCTGGGGCCTGGCCCAGGGCCTGACCGTGCCGCCCCGGGTGCAGCTCTACCTGCAGTACGGCACCACGGCCGTGCGCGACTACTGCATCGCGCGCGGCTACGACAAGACCTTCGCGGCCGCGGGCGCGCGCATGCTCCAGCCCTCCTGCGGCGCCTGCGCCAATTGCGGGCCAGGCTCGTCCACCGAGGCCGGCCAGGTCACGGTGAGCGCGATCAACCGCAACTTCCCCGGCCGCTCCGGACCCGGACAGGTCTGGCTGGCCAGCCCGCCCACGGTGATGGCCAGCGCGCTGGCCGGCGAGTTGATCTCGTTCCAGGCGCTGCAGGAACGCGTGCGCGCGGGCGTGACGCCGCTGGCCTGAACGCGCGCAGCCTGGTCATGAACCCGTTCGCACCGCCTCGCACGCGTCGCACCTCGCGCCGCGACAAAGCGACGATGCAGCGCTCGTGGCCATTGGCGCGCCAACATCGCCTCTGCAAAGGCGTGCGCGGGCAGGTTGCAGCGCGCCTTGAGGGCGCCGAGAAGCGCAGGGCTGGCGGCCGCGCGCGCAGCGCGCTTCGTCAACTGACTTGCCGCATTTGTCTGAACGGAGCGATCGCAGATCGCGCAGTGAGTTATGCGGCGGGCCGCCAGACCGAGCATCGCAGGGGAGTCGACGCAAGGCGTCGACCGCCCTCATTGAAGCGCTGCGGCCTGCCCGTGCACGCCTTTGCCGCGCGCCGCTGCGCTCCCCTCTAAAGTCTGCCCCTCAAGCCAACGTGTAGGCCGTCTTCACCGTGGTGAAGAACTCCTGGGCATAGCGGCCCTGCTCGCGCGGTCCGTAGCTCGAACCCTTGCGCCCGCCGAACGGCACGTGGTAGTCCACCCCGGCCGTGGGCAGGTTCACCATCACCATGCCGGCCTGGCTGTGGCGCTTGAAGTGCGTGGCGTATTTGAGGCTGCTGGTGGCGATGCCGGCCGAGAGGCCGAATGGCGTGTCGTTGGCGCAGGCCAGTGCGGCTTCATAGTCCTTGACCCGGATGATGCTGGCCACCGGCCCGAAGATCTCCTCGCGGTTGATGCGCATGTCCTGGCTGCTTTCGCTGAACAGCGCGGGCGTCATGTAGTAGCCGTCGGTGGCGAGCTTGAGCCGCTCGCCACCGGCGGCCAGCAGCGCGCCTTCGCCCTGGCCGATTTCGATGTAGCTCAGGTCCTGCTCGAGCTGGCTCAGACTGGCCACGGGGCCGACGTCGGTGCCTTGGGCCAGCGCGTCGCCGACCTTGATCTTCGCCATGCGCTCCTGCATGGCTTGCACGAATTTGGGGTAGATGCCTTCGGTGACGATCAGGCGGCTCGAAGCGGTGCAGCGCTGGCCGGTGGAATAGAAGGCGGACTGCACGCTGAGCTCGACGGCCTGGGCCAGCTCGGCGTCGTCGAGCACGACCTGGGGGTTCTTGCCGCCCATCTCGAGCTGCACTTTCTTGAGGCTCTGCGCGCAGGCGGCGGCGATGCGGCTGCCCACGCCCTGGCTGCCGGTGAAGCTGACGGCGTCTATGCCGGGGTGGTTGACCAGGGCGTCGCCGATGACGCTGCCGCGGCCCATGACGAGGTTGAAGACGCCGGCCGGCAGCCCAGAGCGGCTGATGATCTCGGCCAGGGCCCAGGCGCAGCCGGGCACGAGGTCGGCGGGCTTCAGGACCACGCAGTTGCCATAGGCCAGGGCCGGGGCGATTTTCCAGGCGGGGATGGCGATGGGGAAGTTCCAGGGCGTGATCAGGCCAACCACGCCGACAGGCTCGCGCGTGATCTCCACGCCTATGCCGGGGCGCACCGAGGGCAGGGTCTCGCCCGCTCCGCGCAGGCATTCGCCGGCGAAGAACTTGAAGATGGCGCCGGCGCGCGCGGCCTCGCCTATGCCTTCGGCGCGGGTCTTGCCCTCCTCGCGCGCCAGCAGGGTGCCCAGCTCTTCCTTGCGCGCCAGGATCTCGCTGCCTATCTTGTCCAGCGCATCGAAGCGCGCCTGGATGCCGCTGGTGGCCCAGGCGGGAAAGGCCGCCCGGGCCGCGCGCACGGCCGCGTCGAGCTGGGCCGTATCGCCCTGCGCGTACTCGCCGATCACGTCGGCCAGGTTGCTGGGGTTCAGGTTGGGCGCGTAGCCGGCGCCGGCCAGCCATTCGCCGTTGATGAGGTTGTCGTGTTTGGAGGTCATGAGGGATTACGAGGCGGTGCTCGGTATCAGCGCTTGCGCGCCTTGTCGATCTCGGCAAAGAATTCGCGCGCCACGTCTTCGCCGGCGCCGGCCGTGTGCTTGGCGATGACCGGCTGCAGCTTGTCGCGCATGCGGGCCCTTTCCTGGGGCGAGACCTCGTTGATCTGCATGCCGAGCTTGGTCAGCTCCTCGCGCAGCCTGGCGTTGAGCTCGCGGCTGGTCTTGCGCTCGAAAGCGGTGGCCTCGGCGGCGGCCTCCTGCAGCGCCTTCTGGTCGACCGGCGAGAGCCGGTCCCAGAACTTGCGCGACGCCGTGAGCACCAGCGCGTCGTAGGCATGGCCGGTGGTCGACAGGTATTTCTGCACGTCGTAGAACTTCTGCGCGTGCACCACGGTGTAGGGGTTCTCCTGCGCATCCACGGCCCTGGACTCGAGCGCCGTGAACAGCTCGGTCACCGCCATGGGCACGGGGTTGGCGCCCAGGCCGCCGAACATGTCGATGTACAGGCTGTTCTGCATGGTTCGGATCTTCAGGCCCGCGATGTCCTCGGCGCGCGTGACCGGCCGCTTGCTGTTGGTGACGTTGCGAAAGCCGTTCTCCCAGAACGCCAGGCCCACCAGGCCCTTGTCCGGCAGCTTGGCCAGCAGCTTCCGGCCGAAGGGCCCGTCCAGCACGGTGTCGGCCTCCTTCTCGCTCGCGAACGAGAACGGCAGGCCCAGCACGCCGAAGTCCTTCACCAGCCCGGCCAGGGTGGCGGTCGAGGGGGCGGTGAACTCCTGGGTGCCGCCCTGCAGCGCCGACTGCATCTGCACATCGCTGCCGAGCTGGCCGGCCGAGTACACGGCCACCTTGATGCGCCCCGCCGTCTTGGCCTCGACCAGTTCGGCGAACTTGCGCGCGCCCAGGGTCTGGGGATGGCTGTCGGGAAGGCTGGTGCCGAACTTGGCCAGGATCTCCTGCGCGCCGGCCAGGGCGCTGCCGGCCAGGGCCGCCACCAGCAGGGCCAGTTTCCATGCTTTTTTCATGATCGTCTCCTATTGCTTGGGGGTTGAACTGAGGCCGTACAAGCCGGCCGCGTTGTCGCAAAACAGGGCCAGGCGCTGCTCACGCGGCAGGCCGGCCGTCAAGGTCTTGAAGCCCTGGAAGATCTGATCCAGCGAGGCCACCAGCCCATCGACGGGATGGTTGCTCGCGAACATGCAGCGCTGCCAGCCGAAGATGCGGATCGCATCGCCGACCACGCCTGTCTGGAGCTCGGGCGTCCAGCGCCGGCCCGCGACGCCCAGGCCGGAAATCTTGAGGAACACGTTGGGCTGCCCGGCCATTGCCTCCAGCGCGCGGCGCCAGGCGGCGAGCGAAACCGGGTCGCGTTCGGCCGGCAGGCCAGCGTGGTTGATCACGATGCGGGTACGCGGAAAATCGCGCGCCAGTTCGGCCGCCTCGGCAAAGTGCCACCAGGGTGCCTGCAGTTCGAACATCAGGCCGGCCGCCTCCAGCCTGGCGTAGCCGGCGCGCCAGCGCGGGCAGCGCATGGACCCGGGCGCCGCGTAGTCCGGCCGGTGCGCGTCCCGGGCCACGCTGCGGGGCTTGTGCCGCACGCTGCGCACCAGGGGCAGCTGCGCGTAGGCGGCCAGCAGCTCGTCCAGGTCGTCGCGGTCGAGCCAGGCCTGGGCCGCCATCGCATGCGGTGCGCCGGTCTGGCTGGCCAGGGCCTGAACCCAGCGCGCCTCGCCCGCCGCGTCCTGCGGATCCCATTCGCCTTCCATCAGCACATGGCGCAGCACCCGATGAGGGCCGACTTGGCGGCGGTAGTCCTCGGGCAGGAAACTGCGGCAGATCGCGCTGTAGTCGCCGTAGCGGAAGGGAATCAGCGGCCGCTGTTGCAGCCAGGGATGGGGGTTCAGCGCCAAGTCCCAGAAATGGTGGTGGGCATCGACGATGGGCAGCAGCCGCTCATCCCCCGTCGCGAGGAACTCCGCCCTCGCCTGCGCCAGGTCGCCTGGGCTCATGCGGCTATCCTGTAGAAGCGCAGCGCGTTGTCGGCCATCACGGCGCGCTGCTGGGCCGGCGTCAGGTCCTGCAGCATGCGCAGCATGCCGCTCACCAGTTCCCGGTAGCCGACGCGCAGGCCCGCCACCGGGAAGTTGCTGGCGAACATGCAGCGCTGCCAGCCGAAGATGGCCAGGGTCTCGCGCACGATGCGAGCGTTGTCCGCCCAGTGCCAGGCGCGGTCGCGCAGGCCGAACTCGGACAGCTTGACGTGCACGTTGGGCTGGCGCGCGAGCACCGCCATGGCGTCGCGCCAGCGCTTGAGGCCCTCCTCGCTGCGATCCCAGGCGAAGCCATGGTGGTTGAGAGCTATGGGCAGCTGGGGAAACTGCGCTGCCACCTCGGCCGCCTCGGCCAGGTGCCAGGACGGCACGCGCAGGTCCCAGCTCAGACCGAGCTGGGGCAAGAGCGACAGGCCGCGCAGCCAGGCCTCGTCCTGCATGGTGCCGGGCTGGCCGCGCACGGATTCGACGGGCGATTCCGCGGTCACGGGCTTGCTGCGAATCCCGCGCACCAGCGGATAGCGCAGGTGCTCGCGCAGCCGCTCGTCGGTTTCGGGCCGGTCCAGCCAGGCATGGGCCACCACGGCGTTGGGAAAGCCGTGCTCGGCATGCTGCTCGTGCAGCCACGCGGTCTCGGCCAGCTGTTCGCTGCGGTCGCGCTCGGCCTCCACATGCACGGTCGCGATCACGCGGCAGCCGGCGCTGGCCTCGCGGTAATGCGCGGGCAGGAAATCCTGGCACAGCGCCCGGTAGTCGCCCAGGAAGAACTTGTCGGCGTCGTAGTCCTGCTGCAGCCAGGGGTAGCGGCCGCGCGACAGGTCCCACAGGTGATGGTGCGCGTCGACGATGGGCATGTCCTGCAGCAGCGGGTTCGAAGCTTCCATGTCTGCCCCCTTCTTGCTGTCAGCGCGCCTGGAGCACCGCGTCCACCAGCTGCGTGCCGTGCTTTTCGGCGAACAGCTGCTTGATCGGCTCGGCCACCAGCTTGCGGAACGGCTCGGGGTTGATGTTCTCCTCGACCTGTACGCCGTTGGCGCGCAGGAAGGCGATGTCGCCGGCCTCGCTCTTGCGGATCAGCTCGCGCTGGAGGCTGCCGGCGGCCAGCGCGGCTTCCGTCAGGGCCTGCTGCTGGGCGGGCGAGAGCGAGGCGAACTTCGCCTTGTTCATCACCACCGGCATGGCGGTGTAGGCGTGGCGCGTCATCGACATGTACTTCTGCACCTCGTAGAGCTTGGCGCCGCGCACGATGCCCACCGGGTTCTCCTGCCCGTCCACGGCCTTGTTCTCCAGCGCCGAGAACACCTCGGCGATCGGCATCGGCGTGGGCGCCGCGCCGAAGATCTGGAAGGCCTTGAGGTGGGCCGGGTTGGGCGTGGTGCGAATCTTCAGGCCCTTGATGTCCTCGGGCTGGCGCACCGGCCGGCGCGAATTGGTCAGGCTGCGAAAGCCCACCTCCCAGTAGGCCAGGCCCTTGAGGCCGTGGCCCTCCAGCTCGTCGAGCAGGTCGCGGCCGATCGCGCCGTCCAGCACCTTGTAGGCGTGCTCGGCGCTCGCGAAGATGTAGGGCAGGTCCAGCACGTTCATGCGCCCCACCATGCCCGTGAAATAAGGCGTGCCCGAGGTGCACAGGTCGATGGTTCCGCCGCGCACGCCGGCAATGGCCGTGTTGTCGTTGCCCAGCACGCTGGCCGGGTAGACCTGGATCTCCACCTGGCCGCCGGTGCGGGCCTTGACTTGGCGCGCGAACTCCAGCGCCGCGGCATGCTGTGTCTCGGCTTCGGCGCCCGAATGCGCCAGGCGCAACTTGACAGCCTGGGCCTGGGCGAGCTGGGGCAGCGCCAGCGTCATGGCCAGCAGGCTGCCGGCGATGGTGGTGATGGCGCGCAGCGTTGTGCGGCGAATCTTCATGGTATGTCTCCAGTTTCTTCTCGTGGACCAGGGTTTCGAAGGCTCAGTGCTGCCACACATAGGAGGAATCGGGCTCGCGCAGGGTTTTGATCTCCTGCTCAAATTCGAAACTGTCGAGGTTGAGGCGACGCACCGTCTCGTCCTGGAACGAGATGTAGGCCGCGCGGTCGGACGGATGGAAGGACAGGGCCAGCGGATTGCTGGGCAGGGCGAAGCAGCGCTGCTCTTCCAGATCGGTGCGGAAAATGGACAGCGACTGCTCGCCCGAGTTGGTGGTGAGCAGCAGGTCCTGCCCCTGCGCGCCGCGGAACCGATAGACCCGGTTCGGGTCGCGCCGGGTCTTGCCCCGGGCCACGACCTTCATGCTGGCCGTGTCCACGGCCACGATGCTGTCGTCGCCGCGGTTGGCCACGTAGAGCAGCGACTCGTCCGCCGACAGCACATTGCCTTCCGGCACCGGCCCCGGCACCATGGCCACTGGTGCGAAGGTCGGGTCGTTGGGCTTGATCTTGGTGACCGTGTTCGACAGCAGGTTGAGCGCATAGGCCGTCTGCGCATCGCGGGTCAGCGCAAACAGATGGGTCTTGTAGCCGCCCGAGGGCACGGCCAGGTCGGGCACATGGCGGTTGACCGGGTCGGAGAAGCGCAGCAGCACGTTGTGCGCTTCCGACATGACGTAGAGCCGCCCCTCGCCGTCGACCGTCAATCCGTGCGGGCGGTAGTAGGGCCAGAGGTTCAGCGTGGCCACATGCTCGCGCCGGTCCAGGTCGATCACGAACACCGAGTGCCCGCCCGCATCGCCTAGGTGGCTGGCGGTCTCTATGCCGTAGTGGCCCACGTAGGCGCGCCGGCGCAGCGGATCCACCGTGAACTCATGCGGAAAATTGGGCAGAACGATGTGCTTGTCGGCCTTGCCGGTGGCCAGGTCGTAGAAGCTGAAGGTGTGGGCGCATTTCTGCACCAGCAACAGGGTTTCGCGGGTCATGATGAGGCTCTGGGGAGTTGGATCGTCTCTAGCGGAACCAGCCGGCCGGCACGGTGACCAGCGAGGGGAACAGCACGAACAGGAACAGCAGCACGGTCTGCGCCGCCAGGAAGGGCCAGACGCCCTTGATGACGCCGTCCAGGCCGGTCCTGGCCACGCCGGCGACCACGTTGAGCACCGTGCCCACGGGCGGCGTGAGCAGGCCGATGGCATTGTTCATGATGAACATCACGCCGAAGTAGATCGGGTCTATGCCGGCCTGCTTGACCACGGGCATCAGGATGGGCGAGAGGATCAGCACCGTGGGCATCAGGTCCAGGGCGGTGCCGACCACGATCACCAGGATCATGATCACGAACATCAGCAGGATCGGGCTGTCCATGAAGGGCTGCAGCAGCGCCGTGGCCTGGGCCGGGATGTCCGCAATGGTGATCAGCCAGGCCGAGACCAGGGCGCAGGCCACCAGGAACATCACCGTGCTGGAGGTCTTGGCCGCGGTCAGCATCAGCTCGGGCACCTGGTGCAGTTTGAGCTCGCGGTAGACGAAGCGGCCCACCAGCAGCGCATAGACCACGGCAACCACGGCGGCCTCGGTGGGCGTGAACACGCCGAACTTCATGCCCCCGATGATGACGCCGGGCAGCGCCAGCGCCCAGACACCGTCCACCAGGGCGCGGCGCAGCTTGGCGACGTCGAACCTGCGGTCCGTGGCGATGGGCTCCTTCTTCGCGCAAAGCCACCAGGTGAAGGCCAGGGCCGCGGCCATCATCAGGCCCGGGAAGATGCCGGCCAGGAACAGCTTGGTGATCGACACCTGGGCCGCCACGCCGAACACCACGAAGGCGATCGAAGGCGGGATGATGGGCGCGATGATGCCGCCGGCCGCGATCAGGCCGGCCGAGCGCGGCACGTCGTAGCCGGCCTGGCGCATCATGGGAATCAGCAGCGCCGCCACGGCCGCGGTGTCCGCCACCGCCGAGCCGGAGATGCTGGCCACGATCACGCAGGCCAGGATCGCCACGTAGCCCAGGCCGCCGCGCACATGGCCCACCAGGGCCTCGGCCACGGAGACGATGCGCCGCGACAGGCCGCCCGCGTTCATCAGCTCGCCGGCCAGCATGAAGAAGGGCACGGCCATCAGCGGGTAGTTGTTGACGCCCTCGAGCAGGTTCTGCGCGAGGATCTGCGTGTCGAAGCTGTCGAGGTGGACCATCAGCGCCACGCCGCAGGCCAGCAGCGCGAACGCGATGGGCATGCCCAGCGCCATGGCGCCGAGCAGCGAGAACAGGAAAACGGAGATGGTCATGACGGGCTCGCTTTCATTCGCCGGCGCTGACGGCCTGCGGCACCAGTTCCTCGCGGCCCATGCGGCCGGCCAGCTGGCGCGCCAGCGACAGAGCCAGCATCAAGGCCATGCCGGCGCTGCTGATCAGCAGGCACAGGTAGACCACGCCCAGCGGCAGATCGGTCACCGGCGCGCGGTTGTCCATGCCGATCACCACCTGCTTCCAGGCCCCGTGCGCCAGCAGCACGCAGCAGCCCAGCGTCAGCGCGTCGGAGGCGAAGCGGCAGATGCGCTGGCCGGTCTCGCCCAGCCGGTCGACCAGGCTGGACATGCCCAGGTGAGCCTTGTCCTTCATCACCACCAGGGCGCCGATCAGGGTCAGCCACATGAAGACGAAGCGCGACACCTCCTCGGAGAACACGATGCCGGAATTGAAGGCATAGCGCAGCACGACGTTGCCGAACACCAGCACCACCATGACGGCGAGCAGGGCGATCAGCAGCCACTCCACGCCGCGCGTGAACAGATGGGATCTCATAAGAACTCCTGCGCCTGCGCTTACTTGACCGCGTCCACCGCGGCCAGCAGCTCGGGGCCGTTCTTGGTCACGTAGGCCTTGCGCACGGCGTCGCCGACGATGGCCTTGAACGGCGCGGGGTCGTAGCTCTCGATCACCGACATGCCGCGCTTGCGCAGGTCGGCGATGATGCCGGCCTCGTTCTTCTGGTTGCTGCTGCGCTGGAACAGCTTGGCATCGTTGGCGCTGTCGACCAGCGCCTTCTGCAGCTCGGGCTTGAGCGCGTCGAACTTGGGCTTGCTGAACACCACCGGCATCGCGGTGAAGGCATGGCGGGTCATGGTGAGGTGCTTTTGCACTTCGTAGAACTTGGCCGCATGGGTGATGTCGACCGGGTGCTCCTGCGCATCCACCGCGCCCGATTCCAGGGCCTGGTAGAGCTCGCCCAGCGGCATGGGCAGCGGGTTGCTGCCCAGCATCTTCCAGGCCTGGATGTGGACCGGGTTGCCCATGGTGCGGATCTTCAGGCCCTTGACGTCGTCGGGCGTGCGCACGGCGCGGTTCTTGGTGGTGATGGATCGGAAGCCCACCTCCCAGAAGGCCAGGGGCTTGAGGCCGTGCGACTCCAGATCCTTCATCAGGCGCTGGCCGATCTCGCCGTCCACGGTGGCGTAGGCATGGGCCGGATCGCGGAACAGGAAGGGAATGTCGAGCAGCTCGAACCTGGAGGCCAGGCCCGAGAAATTGCCGCTGCCGGCCATCATCATGTCGATGGTGCCGCCGCGCACCGCGCCCAGCACGGTGGAGTCGTTGCCCAGCTGGCTGCTGGGGTAGACCTGAACCTCGAGCTGGCCCTTGCTGCGCTCCTTGACCAGCTTGGCGAACTCCAGGGCTGCCTGGTGCTGCGACGCGGTCTCGGGCCCGGCGTGGGCGAAGCGGATCCTGGTGGTCTGGGCCTGCGCGGTCACGGCTGCCGAGAGCATCAGGGCCGAGGCGGCGAGCTTGAGGAAGGTGAGTCGTTTCATGTCTGTCTCCGGTGGTGGTTCTAGGACACGTCCGGGGGTACGGGCGTGCGCCGTCGCGGGCGCGCGGATGCGGCCCGTTCGCCTGCCCCGGGGCTGCGGGGCAGGCTGGTTTTCGCTTGAGTGGCGGGGAAAGCCCCCCGGGGTTGCTACTCGCCCCAGCGCAGCACCAGCGGGTCGAGCCGGCGCGCGATGTCGATGAGCTGGCGGCGCACTTCGGGGTGCATGGCGGGCCAAGGATGGCGCGGCGCGTCGCAGGCGATCACGCCGCCTTCTTTCATGAGTGCTTTGGCGGCCAGGAAGCCGGCCTGGCGGTTCTCGTGGTTGATCAGAGGCAGCCAGCGCTGGTAGAGCTCGAAGGCCAGGTCGCGCTTGCCCTGGCGGTGTGCCTCGATGATGGGGCGTATGCCGTCGGCGAAGCCGCCGCCGGTCATGGCGCCGGTGGCGCCGGCCTCCAGGTCGGCCAGCAGGGTGATGGCCTCCTCGCCGTCCCAGGGGCCCTCGATGGCCTCGCCGCCCAGGCGGATCAGCTCGCGCAGCTTGCTGGCGGCGCCGGCCGTCTCGATCTTGAAGTAGGCCACATGCTCGATCTCCTTGGCCATGCGCGCCAGGAAGGCGGGCGACAGCGGCGTGCCGGCGGCCGGCGCGTCCTGGACCATGATGGGGATGTCCACAGCATGAGACAGGCGGGCGTAGAACTCGTGGATCTGCGCCTCGCCGAAGCGGAATGTGGCGCCGTGGTAGGGCGGCATCACCATCAGCATGGCCGCGCCCATGGCCTGGGCGCGGCGGCTGCGCTCGACGCACACCTGCGTGCTGGTGTGCGTGGTGGTCACGATCACGGGCACGCGGCCGGCCACGTGCTCGAGCACGGTGCGCGTGAGCAGCTCACGCTCGTCGTCGGCGATCAGGAACTGCTCGGAGAAGTTGGCCAGGATGCACAGGCCGTCCACACCCGAGTCGATCATGAAATCGATGCAGCGCTTCTGGCTGGCGAGGTCCAGCGAGCCATCCTCGTGGAAGGTGGTCGGCGCCACCGGGAAGATGCCGCGAAAGCGGGGGTTGGAGAGTCCGCGCATGGTGCTTTTCCCTTGGCTCACTCGATGATGTTGAACTGGTCGAGGAACTCGGTCTTGAGCGTGAGGCCCAGGCCCGGCTTGTCGTCGTCGAGCTGCAGGAAGCCGTTGTCGGCCACCGGCTCGCCGTCGAAGATGTAGTAGAAGAGCTCGTTGCCCACCTCGACGTCGAACATCGGGAAATACTCGCTCATGGGCGAGGCCAGCGAGCTCATGGTCAGGTGGTAGTTGTGCATCTGGCCGGCGTGCGGGATCACGGGCACGCTGTAGGCCTCGCACAGCGCGTTGATCTTGTGCGCGGCCGTGATGCCGCCCACGCGGTTGGTGTCGTACTGCACCACCGACACGGCCTTGCGCTCGAGCAGCTGCTTGAAGCCGTAGAGCGAGAACTCGTGCTCGCCGCCCGAGATCGGGATGCTGGTGAGCTGGTTGAGCTCGGCATAGCCGTCGATGTCGTCGGCGATCACCGGCTCCTCCACCCAGCGCGGCTCGAATTTCTCGAGCTTGGGCAGGATGCGCTTGGCGTACTCGACGTTCCAGCCCATGTAGCACTCGAGCATCAGGTCGTTGTCGTAGCCGATCACCTCGCGCAGCGCCGCCACGGCCTTGAGGTTTTCCGCCACGCCCTTGGTGCCGTGCGCCGGGCCGTAGCCGAAGCGCGACTTGAACATGGTGAAGCCCTGCTTGAGGTACTTCTCGGCCTCGGCCTGCATCTCCTGGATGTCGGTGCGGTAGAGCTTGGAGTAGTAGCAGGGAATTTTTTCCTTGGTGCGCCCGCCCAGCAGCTTGAACACCGGCTTGTTCACGCTCTTGCCCAGGATGTCCCAGATCGCCAGGTCGACGGCCGAGATGGCCGCCATGGTCACGCCCTTGCGGCCCCAGGCATGGGTCGCGCGGTACATGCGCTGCCACAGGTATTCGTAGTCCCAGGGGTCCTGGCCGATGACCAGCGGCGCGAGGTATTCGTCGATGATGGCCTTGGCGATGCGCGGCGCCAGGGCCACGTTGCCCAGGCCGACGATGCCCGAGTCGGTCTCGATCTCGACCACGGTCCAGGAATGGAAGCGGAAGGTGCTCATGGTCTCGGTCTTCGAATAGACCAGGTCCATGGCGTTGGAGCAGAAGTTGCCCTGGGGAGGAACGGTCTTGCCCTTCCACTCGAAAACACGGGCGCGTACGGATTTGATCTTCATGGCGGTCTCTCAGTCGTTGAGGCCTGCCGCACCCATGCGGCAGGCGATTTGGAATGCATTGCTCATGGCGTTGGCGTCGGCCCGGCCCTGGCCGGCGATGTCGTAGGCCGTGCCGTGCGCCGGCGTGGTGATCGGGATCGGCAGACCGCCCTGCACGGTCACGCCCTTGGAGAAGCCCATCAGCTTGATCGCGATCTGGCCCTGGTCGTGGTACATGGTCACGATGGCTTGGTACTCACCGGCCTGCGCCTTGAGGAAAATGGTGTCGGCCGGGAACGGGCCGGCGATCGGCAGACCCTCGGCATTGAGCTCGCGCACGGCCGGCTTGATGATCTCGACCTCCTCGCGGCCGCAGGTGCCGCCGTCGCCGCCATGCGGGTTGAAGGCCGCGACGGCCACCCTGGGCCGGGCCATGCCGCTGGCCTGCAGCGAGCGGTAGATCAGCCTGGCCGCGTCCTTGACGCGGTCCTTGCTCAGGTAGCCTGCGGCGTCCTTGAGCGGGATGTGCGAGGACACGCGCGAGGTCCAGAGCTCGCCCAGGGTGTTGAACTCGCAGAAATAACCGCTCACGCCCAGGTACTCGGCGAAGTGGTGCAACTCGTCCTCGTGCTTCAGGCCCCCCTGCTTCATCGCATGCTTGTTGAGCGGCGCGAAGCAGATGGCGTCGATCTCGCCGCGCTGGGCAGCGTCCATGCAGGCGTTGAGCACCTTGAGCACCGAGGCGCCGCCGGCAGCCTGGGCCTGGCTGCGCTGAACCTGGCTCTCTGCGACCGTGTCCATGGCGACGAAGGCCGGGCGCGTGCGGTCGGCTCGGCCGCGCACCGCGGCCAGGCTGGGCTGCGGCTCGGTGGCGACCTGCACGCCGGCGATGCGCTGGCCCTCGGCCCAGAGCCATGGGTCGCCGACCAGCACCACGTTGGCGCTGCGGGTGGTCTCGGGGCGGGCCAGCAGGCGGGCGATCAGTTCGGGGCCGATGCCGGCCGGGTCGCCCAGCGTCAAGGCCACCACGGGAAGCTTGGGTTGCGTCATGGCCCTCAGTCCAGCTTGATGTTGTTCTTCTTGATGATGTCGCCGAAGCGCCGGTACTCGGCCGCATGGAACTGCGCGAACTGTGCCTGGGTCATAGGCGCGACCTCCGAACCCAGGCCTTCGAGGCGGGACCGGGTTTCCGGCATGGCCAGGATCTTGCTCACCTCCTCGTGCACGCGCTCCTGCACCGCCTTGGGCGTGCTGGCCGGCATGTAGAGGCCGTACCAGGCGCTCATCTCGACACCCTGCACGCCCGACTCGGCCAGCGTCGGCACATTGGGCAACTGGGGATTGCGCTTGGCGGCGGCCACGGCCAGGGGCTTGAGCTTGCCGCTGCGGATGTGGCCGATCACCGAAGGCAGGGTGTCGAAGCTCATCTGCACCTGGCCGCCTATCAGGTCCACCGTGGCCGGGGCGCTGCCGCGGTAGGGGATGTGGGTGATGAACACGCCCGCCACGTCCTTGAACAGTTCGGCCGCGATGTGCTGGGTGCTGCCGGCGCCGCTGGTCGCGTAATTGAGCTTGCCGGGCTGGCTCTTGGCCAGCTTGATCAGCGACTGCGGCGAATCCACCGGCAGGCTGTTGGTCACGACCAGCACGTTGGGCACGGCGCCGACGAAGGCCACGGGCACCAGGTCCTTGTTGCTGTCGTAGCCGAGCTTGAGCAGGTGCGGCGCGATCGCGTGGGCGGTGGACACGCCCATCAGCAGGGTGTGGCCGTCGGTGGACTTGGCCGTCACGTCGGCGGCCAGGGTGTTGGAGGCGCCGGGCCGGTTTTCCACCACCACGGGCTGCTTGAGCAGCGGGCCCAGACGGTCGCCGATCGCACGCGCCATGGCGTCGGTGCCGCCGCCCGGCGCGGAACCCACGAGGATGCGCACCGAGCGGCCGGGCCATTCCTGGGCCTGGGCCGCGCCCGCAAGCGCCAGCCCCGCCAGCGCCGCCATCCACCATTTCTTCATCTTCATGCCTGTCTCCTACGCACAAAAGGTCATTGATGAAGGCGATGGTAGGCCTCGGATTAAATAACGTAAATTGAAAGTTTGATATTTATTGATATCCTCAGGCTATCAAATATGGACACAAACCCTAGGTCGATCCAACTGCTCAATCGCCTGCGCATGCGCCAGGTATCGCTGCTACTCGCGATCGAAGAGCAAGGCACCCTGCGCGGCGCCTCGGCGCAGCTGGGCATGACCCAGCCGGCGGCCACCAAGATGCTGCACGAGCTGGAGGACGCGCTCGGCCAGGCGCTGTTCGACCGGGTCGGCCGCGGCCTGCGCCTGACCGAGGCGGGGCGCTGCGTGCTGGCCTATTTCCACGGCATGCGCGGCACGTTGGAGGCCCTGGGCCGGGAGCTCAAGGCGCTGCACCAGGGCAGCGCCGGCAAGCTGTCGATCGGCAGCATCATGGCCGCCTCCCCTGCCCTGCTGACCGGCGCGCTGATCCGACTCAAGGCGCTCTACCCGCTGCTGTCGGTGGAGATCACGGTGGGCACCAGCGACCGGCTGCTCGAGCTGCTGCAGCAAGGTCAGCTGGACCTGGTGGTGGGCCGTGTGACCGGGATTTCGGCGGACGAACACCTGTTCACGCCCGTCGCCGAGGAGGCGCTGTCCGTGGTGGCGGCGGTCGAGCACCCGCTGGCGGCCAGGCCCAACCTGGCCTTCAAGGCACTGCTCGCCTATCCCTGGATCCTGCAGCCCCGGGGCAGCCCGCTGCGCGAGGTGATGGAGCAGGAGTTCCGCTCGCACCAGGCGCCGCTGCCGCAGGGCCTGATCGAAACCGCGTCCATCCTCACCACCACCAACCTGATCGCCCAGAGCCAGATGATCGCGGTGATCCCGGAGACCATCGCCTCGCGCTACGAACAGCACGGGCTGCTGCGCGTGCTGCCCTATGCGCTGCGCCACCGGCTCGAGTCTTTCGGCAGCATCCTGCGGCGCGACCGGCCCGCCAGCGGTCCGGCGGCGCGCTTTCTGGCGCTGCTTCGCGAGACCGCTGCGCCGCTGGGCTGATCCCGCAGCGCCTGTTCCTGAATCAGAGCCGTCTCACGGGCGTTGCACCTCGCACCGCGGCAGGCGGTGCCCGGCGGGGGCTCGTAGCGGTGCGCGGCAAAGGCGTGCACGGGCAGGCCGCAGCGCTTCAATGAGGGCGGTCGCCGCTGCGCGTCGACTGCCCTGCGGTGCTCGGGCGCATGGCCCGCGGCATAACTCGCTACGCGCCGTTCCGGCGCTGCGCTCAAACAGATGCCGCGAGTCAGATCACGAAGCGCGCTGCGCGCGCGGCCATGCGCCCTGCGCTCCTCGGCACCCTCAAGGCGCGCTGCGGCCTGCCCGCGCACGCCTTTGCAGAGACGCTGTTGGCGCGCCAACAGTAACGGGCGCTACTTGGTCACTTTGCCGCGGCAGGCGGTGTCCGGTGGGGACGATTTCTGTGGCGGCGAGAAGCGCAGCGCCGGGGTCGGCGCGCGCAGCGCGCTTCGTGAACTGACTCGCCGCATCTGTCTGAACGGAGCGATCGAAGATCGCGCAGTGAGTTATGCGGCGCGACCCCGGTGCGAGCATCGCAGCGGAGTCGGCGCAGGGCGCCGACCGCCACAGTATGAGCCCCCGCCGGGCACCGCCTGCCGCGGCGCGAGGTGCAGCGCGATTAACCCGAGAACCAATCAAGCCAGCGTATAGGCCGTCTTGACCGTGGTGAAGAACTCCTGGGCATAGCGGCCCTGTTCGCGCGGTCCGTAGCTCGAACCCTTGCGCCCGCCGAACGGCACGTGGTAGTCCACCCCCGCCGTGGGCAGGTTCACCATCACCATGCCGGCCTGGCTGTGGCGCTTGAAGTGCGTGGCGTATTTGAGGCTGCTGGTGGCGATGCCGGCCGAGAGGCCGAATGGCGTGTCGTTGGCGCAGGCCAGTGCGGCTTCATAGTCCTTGACCCGGATGATGCTGGCCACCGGCCCGAAGATCTCCTCGCGGTTGATGCGCATGTCCTGGCTGCTTTCGCTGAACAGCGCGGGCGTCATGTAGTAGCCGTCGGTGGCGAGCTTGAGCCGCTCGCCACCGGCGGCCAGCAGCGCGCCTTCGCCCTGGCCGATTTCGATGTAGCTCAGGTCCTGCTCGAGCTGGCTCAGGCTGGCCACGGGGCCGATGTCGGTGCCCTGGGCCAGCGCGTCGCCCACCCTGATCTTCGCCATGCGCTCCTGCATGGCCGCGACGAACTTCGGGTAGATGCCTTCGGTGACGATCAGGCGGCTCGACGCGGTGCAGCGCTGGCCGGTGGAGTAGAAGGCGGACTGCACGCTGAGCTCCACCGCCTGGGCCAGGTCGGCGTCGTCGAGCACGACCTGCGGGTTCTTGCCGCCCATCTCGAGCTGCACTTTCTTGAGGTTCTGCGCGCAGGCCGCGGCGATGCGCGCGCCCACGCCCTGGCTGCCGGTGAAGCTGATGGCGTCTATGCCGGGGTGGTTGACCAGGGCGTCGCCGATGACGCTGCCGCGGCCCATGACGAGGTTGAAGACGCCGGCGGGGATCCCCGAGCGGCTGATGATCTCGGCCAGGGCCCAGGCGCAGCCGGGCACGAGGTCGGCGGGCTTCAAGACCACGCAGTTGCCATAGGCCAGAGCCGGGGCGATCTTCCAGGCAGGGATGGCGATGGGGAAGTTCCAGGGCGTGATCAGGCCAACCACGCCGACCGGCTCGCGCGTGATCTCCACGCCTATGCCGGGGCGCACCGAGGGCAGGGTCTCGCCCGCTCCGCGCAGGCATTCGCCGGCGAAGAACTTGAAGATGGCGCCGGCGCGCGCGGCTTCGCCTATGCCTTCGGCGCGGGTCTTGCCTTCCTCGCGCGCCAGCAGGGTTCCCAGCTCTTCCTTGCGCGCCAGGATCTCGCTGCCTATTTTGTCCAGCGCATCGAAGCGCGCCTGGATGCCGCTGGTGGCCCAGGCGGGAAAGGCCGCCCGGGCCGCGCGCACGGCCGCGTCGAGCTGGGCCGCGTCGCCCTGGGCGTACTCGCCGATCACGTCGGCCAGGTTGCTGGGGTTCAGGTTGGGCGCGTAGCCGGTACCGGCCAGCCATTCGCCGTTGATCAGGTTGTCGTGTCTTTGGGTCATGGTGTGTCTATGGTTTGGATGAAAGGAATCAGGTCACGGGCGCCGGGTTGAACAGCACCAGGGCGTTGTGCAGCTTCCACTGCTCGGCCCAGGTCTTCTTGCGGCCGCTGGCCACGTCGAGCAGGAAGCGGAACAGCTCCCAGCCCGTCTCTTCGATCGTGGCCTCGCCGTCGGCGATGCGGCCGGCGTTGATGTCCATCAGGTCGTGCCAGCGCCGCGCCAGGTCGCTGCGCGTGGCCACCTTGACCACCGGGCATTCGGCCAGGCCGTAAGGCGTGCCGCGTCCCGTGGTGAAGACATGCAGGTTCATGCCGGCAGCCAGCTGCAGCGTGCCGCAGATGAAGTCGCTGGCGGGCGTAGCGGCGTAGACCAGGCCCTTCTGCCCCGGCGCGAGCTTCTCGCCGGGCGCGAGCACGCTGGAGATGGGCGCGCTGCCGCTCTTGATGATCGAGCCCATCGCCTTCTCGACGATGTTGGACAGGCCGCCGGCCTTGTTGCCCGGCGTGGTGTTGGCGCTGCGGTCCACCCGGCCGCGGTCCAGGTAGCGGTCGTACCAGCCGAGCTCGCGCACGATGTCCGAAGCCACCTCGGGCGTGGCGGCGCGGCTGGTGAGCTGCTCCACCGCGTCGCGCACCTCGGTGTTCTCGCTGAACATGATGGTGGCGCCGGCGCGCACCAGCAGGTCGGCCGCAAAGCCCACGGCCGGGTTGGCGGTGACGCCGCTGAAGGCGTCGCTGCCGCCGCACTGCACGCCGACCACCAGCTCGCTGGCCGGCACGGTCTCGCGGCGGCGGTCGTTCAGGCGCTCCAGGTGCAGCAGCGCCGAGGCCATGATGGAATCGATCATGGACATGAAGCCCACGTGCTCTTCCGACTGCAGGCAGACCACGTCCAGGCCCGCCTCGGCGTTGACGCCCACGTCGGCCACACTGCGCTCGTCGACCAGGGGAATCGATCCGGGCGGCAGCAGGCGCTCGGGCTGCAGCTTCTCGCAGCCCAGGCTCACCACCATCACCTCGCCGCCGAAGTTGGGGTTCAGCGTGATGTTGCGCACGGTGCGGATCGGGATCACGGCGTCGGGCGCGTCGATCGCGACGCCGCAGCCGTAGGTGTGCTCCAGGCCCACCACGTCGTCGACATTGGGAAAGCGCGGCAGCAGCTCCTGCTTGATGCGCTGGACCGCGAACTCGACCACGCCGGCCACGCACTGCACCGTGGTCGTGATGGCCAGGATGTTGCGCGTGCCCACCGAGCCGTCGGCGTTGCGGTAGCCCTCGAAGGTGTAGCCCGTAAGCGGCGGCAGCTCGGGCGCGGGACGCGTGGCCATGGGCAGGCCCTCGAGCTCGCGCGCCGCCGGCATCTTGAGCAGGCGCTCGTGCACCCAGCTGCCGGCCGGGATGGCCTGGTGCGCGTAGCCTATGGTCACGTTGTAGCGGCGCACCGGCTCGCCCTCGGCGATGTCGACCAGCGCCAGCTTGTGGCCCTGCGGCACCTTGTCGCGCAGCGTGAGGCCCGAGGGGAACACGGTGCCCGCGGGCAGGCCACCATCGTTGGCCACGATGGCCACGTTGTCGGCCTCGTGCATGCGTATGGTCAGAGGCGGCTTGGGTGCTTGCGGTTGCATGGCAATGTCTTCAAAAACGACGAGACGGGGGCTCAGGCGCCATCACTTGAGCAGCGAGGGCAGCCAGAGCGAGAACGCGGGCACGTAGGTCACGGCCAGCAAGGTGGCGCCGAGCGCACCGTAGAACGGGCCTATGGTGCGCATCACCTGGCCCACCGAGATCTCCCCGATCGCGCAACCCACGAACTGCACCGAGCCGACAGGCGGCGTGTTCAGTCCCAGCGCGCAGTTGATCAGCATCACGATGCCGAACTGCAGCGGGTCCATGCCGAACTGCATCGCGATCGGCAGGAAGATCGGGGTGCAGATCAGGATGGTGGCAGCCATGTCGAGGAAGGTGCCCAGGATGAACAGCAGCACGTTGATCATCAGGAAGATGACCCAGGGGCTGGTGCTGATCATCTGCATCAGCTCGCCGGTCTTCTGCGGCACTTCGTACAAGGCCATGAAGTAGCCGAACGCCGCCGAGATGCCGATCAGCAGCAGCACCACGCCGGTGGTCTTGCAGGCCTTGGCGCAGGCCTTGAGGAAGTTGTGCCAGGTCAGCGAACGGTAGACGAACACCGTCACGACCAAGGCCCAGGCCACGGCGATCGAGGCCGACTCGGTCGCGGTGAAGGCGCCCGACAGGATGCCGCCCAGGATGATCACCACCACGAACAGGCCCGGCAGCGAGGCCAGGAAGGCGCTCAGCACCATGGCCCAGCCGGGGAACTTGCCACTGGTCGGGTAACCACGCTTGACCGCCACCCAGTAGGCGGCCGCCATGTTGCACACCGTCAGGATGATGGCCGGCACCAGGCCCGCCAGGATGAGCCCGAGCACGCTGACCGAGGCGATGCCCGCGGTGGCCAGGGTGAAGATGATCAGGTTGTGCGAGGTCGGCATGATGGCGCCGACCAGGGCCGCGTGCGTGGTCACGTTGACCGCGTAGTCGGCGTCGTAGCCCTCCTTCTTCATCAGCGGGATCATCACCGATCCGATCGCCGACACGTCGGCCAGCGGCGACCCGGCCACGCCGCCGAAGATGGTGCAGCCCAGCACGTTGCTCATGCCCAGGCCGCCGCGCACATGGCCGACCAGGCTGTTGGCGAAGCGCACGATGCGGTCGGCAATGCCGCCATAGAGCATGAGCTCGCCGGCAAAGACGAAGAAGGGAATCGCCAGAAAGCTGAACACCTGCATGCCGCCGACCATCTTCTGGAACACGACGGCGACCGGCAGGCCGGCGGCGAGGATGGTGGCGACCGACGACAGGCCGATCGCGAAGGCCACCGGCACGCCCAGCAGCAGCAGCACGGTAAAACTCAAGGCAAGAATGCTCAGTTCCATGCCGGCTCCACTTCCTCGCCGCGCAGCAGGGCGACGATATGTTCGATCGAAAACAAGACAATCAGGGCGCCGGCAATGACGACGGGCACGTAGTCGATGCCGTCCGGCACGGGCAGCATGGGTTTCTTCTCGGCCCACTTGGCGCTGGCCCATTGCCAGCCGCTGTGCACCATCAGCGCGCCAAAGCTGCCCACCAGCAGGTGGATCAGCAGCTCGATCCGGTGCTGCCATTTCTCGGGCAGCAGCCCGACCAGGGACTCGAGGCCGATGTGGCCGGCGTCGCGCACGCCCACGGCCAGGCCGAAGGCCGTCACGAACAGGACCAGCAGCATGGCGAGGGCCTCGGCCCAGGTCGGCGTGTCGTTGAAGACATAGCGGCCTATCACCTGCCATTGCACGCACAGCACGACCGCGATCAGCCCGATCACGGCCAGCACCAGGCTGAGCTTGGACAGCGCCGCACAGAATTTGGTGAACATGGTCTATTCCTCCAGCCGGACGCGCGCCCTGCCCGGCCCGGGGGCGCGGACGCAGGCGCGAGGCCCGGGCCTGGTATCGCGGATTACTTGGTGTCCTGCACGGCCTTGACCAGGCGCTTCATGTCGGGGGTGGTGATGAACTTGTCGTAGACCGGGCCCATCACGGCCTGGAACGAGGCCTTGTCGACCTCGACGATCTGGGCGCCGGCGGCCTTGACGCTGGCCAGCGACTTGGCTTCCTGCTCGTCCCACTTCTTGCGCTGGAACACGACCGACTCCTTGGCGGCGGCACGAATCATGTCCTGCTCGGCCTTGGGCAGCTTGTCCCAGACGATCTTGGACATCACCAGGATCTCGGGCGCCATGGAGTGCTCGGTCTTGGAGTAGACCTTCACGGCCTCGACATGCTTGGCCGTGTCGAACGAGGGGATGTTGTTCTCGGCGGCGTCGATCAGGCCGGTCTTGAGGCCGGTGTAGACCTCGCCATAGGGCATGGGCGTGGCGTTGGCGCCCATGGCGCTGACCAGCGACACCCAGAGGTCGGACTGCTGCACGCGGATCTTCAGGCCCTTGGCGTCGGCCACGGTCTTGATCGGCTTCTTGGCGTAGATCGAGCGCGCGCCGCTGTCGTAGAAGGCCAGGCCGATGAAGCCGGCCGACTCGCAGCTCTTGAGGATTTCCTCGCCGGCCGGGCCGTCCAGCGAATGACGCATGTGCTCGACCGAGCGGAACAGGAAGGGCATGGTCGGCACCATGGTCATGGGGCAGATCGAGTTCATGGGCGCGACGTTGACGCGCGTCATGTCGAGCGCGCCGATCTTGACCTGGTCGATGGTCTCCTTCTCGGAGCCGAGCGCGGCCTTGTTGAAGACCTTGATCTTGTGCTTTCCGCCACTCTTTTGCGCCAGCAGCTCGCCCATGTGCTTGACGGCCGCCACCGTGGGGTAGTCATCGGCATTGTGGGTGTCGGACGAACGGAACTCGGTGGCCTGGGCGGACAGGGCCAGGGCGCCCAGCAGGGCCGCCAGCAGTTTCGGCAGGGTCTTCATGTTGTCTCCTTCGGACAGTGGTTGGAAATAAGAGCAGGAATCAGCAAGCGGAGAACGCTGCGCCAAGAAAGCGCGGCTCGGACAGGCCCGGCGCGCCAGGCTGCAGCGCCAGCACGGCGCCACTGACGGCGCGCTCGCCGGGGGGCACCGGGGTCGGCTGTATCGAGGTCACGAACAGGGTGCGCAGGTCCGGCCCGCCGAAGGCGCACATCGAGGGCTTGGAGACCGGCACGGCAAGCGACTCGACCAGACGCCCCTCGGGATCGAAGCGGTGCACCAGGCCCGCGTCGTTGGCGCAGATCCAGTAATGACCCTGGGCGTCGACCGCGGCGCCGTCGGGCCGGCCCGGCAGCGGCGCCATGTCGACGAACAGGCGCCGCCCCGACAGCCGGCCGGTTTCGGCATCGAAGTCGAAAGCCCAGATCTTCTGCACCGTGGGGTGCGAGTCGGACAGGTAGAGCGTGCGGCCGTCGGGGCTGAAGCCCAGGCCGTTGGGCGTGACCAGCCCCTCGACATGGGGCCCGGTCAGGCCGCGCGCGTCCAGACAGTACAGGCCGCCGAGCGGCACGGCGAGCGACATGTCCATCACCATGCTGCCGACCCACAGCCGGCCCCGGGCATCGCAGCGGCCGTCGTTGAAGCGCATGCCGGGCGCCGGGTGGGCAAGCTCGGCCAGCAGCCGCACTTCGGCCTGCGGCGGCGCGCCCAGGGTGACGGCGAAGATGCCGCTCTCCATCGCGGCGACCAGCCCGCCGTCCTCGGCCAGGGCGATGCAGCCCACGCGCTGCGGCAGGTCCCAGCTCAGGGTCTCGTTGCGCAGGCGGTCCCAGCGGCGGATGTGGCGGCCCTCGATGTCGACCCAGTACAGCGCCTGGGCCCGGGCGTCCCAGACCGGCGACTCGCCCACGCGGTCGCGCGTGGGGGCGACGATTCGAACCTCGCTCATCTGCGGGGCCACCGTCACTCGAGGGGACCGGTGCGCACGAAGGCGCCGCCCTGGTACTGCACGGCGGGGTCGCCGAGGTCGGGCTGCGGCGTGCGCGCGTAGACCGCGTCGCGGAAGCGGTCGGAGCTGTCCTGCGGCCGGTAGCCGACATGGCGGGCCTGGCTGTTGTCCCACCAGGTCACGGCGTTGTCCGACATGCCGAAGATGATGCTGTGGCCCAGCACCGGCGTGGTCAGGCAGGCCGTGACCAGGCGATGCAGGTCGTCGTAGCTGAGCCAGGTGGCGAGCATGCGCCGGTCCTTGGGTTCGGTGAAGGAAGAACCTATGCGCACGCAGGCGGTCTCTATGCCATAGCGGTCGAAGTACAGACGCGCCAGATCTTCGCCGAAGGCCTTGCTCAGGCCGTACAGGCCGTCCGGGCGCGGCGGGTGGCTGGCGTTGATGGTCTCGTCCTGGCGGTAAAAGCCTGTGACATGGTTGGAGCTCGCGAACACCACGCGCCTGGCCCCTTGCTTGCGCGCGGCCTCGTAGAGGTTGTAGGCACCCACGATGTTGGCCTGCAGGATGGGCCCCCAGGGCGCCTCGACCGACACTCCGCCCAGGTGCACGATGGCCTGCACCCCTTCCACCATGGCGTGCACCGCGGCAGCGTCGGCCAGATCGGCCTGCACCAGCTCCTCGCCCGGCTGCGCCGGGCCCAGGTCCGCCAGGTCCGTGAGGCGCAGCACCTCGCAATTGGCCTTCAGCCTCTCGCGCAGCACCTTGCCCAGGCCGCCTGCGGCACCGGTGAGCAGCAGCCGCTCATGCACTTTGATCGTCATGGACCCATCTCCTTTGGCGTCGATGAACCCGGAGGTTCGTATGTTATCTGTTGTCTGATGACTATGGATTCTGTATGCTTAGGTTTCCGCTGTCAAGCCCATTTACCCACGGCCACCATGCAAGCACCCGCTCCCCCGTCCCCCGCTCCGGCGGCACCGGCACGCCGCTCCCGCGGCCTGGTCAGCGGCGTGGTGGACAGCCTGGCCACCGGCATCCGCCAGGGCCAGCTCAAGGCCGGCGACAAGCTGCCGACCGAGGCCGAGATCATGACCCGCTTCGACGTCAGCCGCACCGTGGTGCGCGAGGCCATCTCGCGCCTGCAGGCCTCTGGCCTGGTCGAGACGCGGCACGGCATAGGCACCTTCGTGATCGAGCCGCCGGCACCCGGCAACTTCCGCATCGCGCAGGAGGACCTCGCCACCGTGGCCGACGTGATCGCCCTGCTGGAGCTGCGCATCAGCCTGGAGACCGAGGCCGCCGGCCTGGCCGCGCAGCGCCGCACCGAAGCCCACCTGGAGGGGATGGCGTCCGCGCTGCGCGCCTTCCAGCAGTCGATCGAGAGTGAGTCGGACGCCGTGCCCTCGGACTTCCAGTTCCACATGGAGGTGGCGCGCGCCACCGGCAACCGGCATTTCGCGGACCTCATGACCTACCTGGGCACCATGGTCATCCCGCGCACCCGCATCAACACACCCGGCCAGGCGCCCGAGGGGCGGCTGAGCTACCTGCAGCGCGTGCATGGCGAGCACGAGAGCATCTTCAACGCGATCCGCAACCAGGACACCGAGGCCGCGCGCGCCGCCATGCGCACCCACCTGAGCAACAGCCGCGAACGCCTGCGCCGGAGCCAGCCCGCCGACGCCTGACAAGGGGCCGGCCCGGTTGCCTCGGCATGCCTCGGCATGCCTCATGTTGTACGATGTCTGCCAACATTTAATCGACCCCAAAAATGAGTCCCAAGCCCCGACCCACCTTCCCGCACGGCGCCACCGCACCCGCATGCGGGTCGCGCCCAGGGCCGGCGACGACGGCCTGCTGCGCTGAGCAGGTTGCCGCCACACCCGATCCACTTCAACCCCTACAAACGACAGGAGCATCGCTATGAAACTCGGATTCATCGGTCTCGGCATCATGGGCGCCCCCATGGCGGGCCACCTGCTGGCGGCCGGCCACGAGCTGTTCGTGCAGTCGCGCAGCGGCGCGCCGGCCGACCTGCTGGCGCAAGGCGCCAAGGCCTGCGCCAGCGCCGCCGAGGTGGTCAGGCAGGCCGACATCGTGTTCACCATGGTGCCCGACACCCCACATGTGGCCGATGTGCTGTTCGGCGAGAACGGCATCGCCCAAGGCCTGAAGGAAAGCGAGCGCGGCGCTGACGGCAGCGTCGGCAAGGTGGTGGTCGACATGAGCTCGATCTCGCCCATCGCGACCAAGGATTTCGCCGCGCGGATCGAGGCCCTGGGCTGCGACTACCTGGACGCCCCGGTCTCGGGCGGCGAGATCGGCGCCAAGGCCGCCAGCCTGACCATCATGGTCGGCGGCCGCGAAGCCGTGTTCGAGCAGGTCAAGCCCCTGTTCGAGCTCATGGGCAAGAACATCACGCTGATCGGGCCTCATGGCAGCGGCCAGACCTGCAAGGTGGCCAACCAGATCGTCGTGGCCCTCAACATCGAGGCCGTGGGCGAGGCCCTGCTGTTCGCGGCCAAGGCCGGCGCCGATCCGGCCAAGGTGCGCCAGGCGCTGATGGGCGGCCTGGCCACCAGCCGCATCCTCGAGGTGCATGGCGAGCGCATGATCAAGCGCCAGTTCAACCCGGGCTTTCGCATAGCGCTGCACCAGAAGGACCTGAACCTGGCGCTCGAGGGCGCCCGCGCCATGGGCCTGTCCCTGCCCAACACCGCCAGCACGCAGCAGCTCATGAGCAGCTGCGTGGCCCATGGTGGCGGCGGCTGGGACCATTCCGGCCTGGTGCGCGCGCTGGAGATGGCCGCCAACTTCCAGATTGCCAAGGGCTGAGTGCCCAGGGATGACCCAGCCATGAACCTTCCCGTCAACCGCTTCAAGCACGCCGTGCAGTCCGGCCAGAAACAGATCGGCCTGTGGTCACACCTGTGCAGCAACATCAGCACCGAGATCCTCGCCGGCTGCGGCTTCGACTGGCTGCTGCTCGACATGGAGCACTCGCCCAACGAAGTGCCGACCATCCTGTCCCAGCTGCAGGCCATGGCGGGGGGCACCGCCACCCCCATCGTCCGCCCGCCGTGGAACGACATGGTGACCTTCAAGCGGCTGCTGGACATTGGCGTGCAGACCCTGCTGGTGCCCTATGTGCAGACCGAGGAAGAGGCGCGCAACGCCGTCGCCTGGACGCGCTACCCCCCGCTCGGCGTACGCGGCTACGCCGGCGCCCCGCGCGCCAGTGACTACGGCCGGGTCAAGGATTACGGCAAGCGCTGTGCCCAGGAGTTGTGCCTGCTGGTGCAGGTGGAGACCGTGCAGGGCCTGGAGAACCTCGAGGCGATCTGCCGGGTCGACGGCATCGACGGCGTGTTCATCGGGCCGGGCGACCTCGCCGCCGCACTCGGTCACTTGGGCAACCCCAAACACCCCGAGGTGCTGGCCGCGATCGACGACGCGGTGGCGCGCGTGCGCGCCTGCGGCAAGGCCGCCGGCATCCTGACCGGCGACGAGGCGCTGGCCAGGCATTACGTGGACATCGGCTGCCTGTTCGTCGCCGTGGGCGCCGACCAGAACCTGCTGCGCAACAGCGCCGAGGCCCTGGCCGGGCGCTTCAAGGGCTGAGCGCGCGCGCGGTCGCGATGCCGTAGATCGTCGGGCCCATCGCGCCCGGTCAGTCTTCGAGCAGGCGGCACAGCGCCTGCAGGTCGTCCACCGTGGCGTGCGGCGCCCGGGCCGCATGGACCCAGGCCTGGCCCTCGCGGTTCACCCAGGCCATCTGCATGCCGGCGTCGAGCGCGCCCAGGCCGTCCAACTGCGCGTCGTCGCCGATGTGCAGCACCTCGCACGGCGCCACGCCCGCGGCCCGCGCCGCGGCCTCGAAGATGCGCGCATCGGGCTTGCCCACGCCGAATTCGCGCGCGCTGACAGCCGCATGGAAATGCCGGCCTATGCCCACGCGGTGCACGTCGGCATTGCCGTTGGACAGGGCGACCACCGGGTAGCGGCGGCTCAGGAACTCGAGCGCGGGCAGCGCGTCGTCGAAGAAGTCCACGCGCTGGCGCTCGGCAAAGAAGACCTCGAAGGCCGGCTGCGCCAGGGCCGGGTCCTCGCCGGCCTGCGCCAGCACCAGGCGGATCGCCTCCAGGCGCAGCGCGCTCATGTCGTGCGCAAGCTCGGGGCGCAGGCGGTCGATGCGCCCACGCAATTCGCGCAGCGCGTCGCGCTCGGCGCACAGGGCCGCCGTGGCCGGCGCATGGGCCTCGAACCAGGCCTGCAACGCGGCCTCGGCGCGTTCTATGGTCGGCCAGATCGGCCACAGGGTGTCGTCGAGGTCGATCGTGACGGCGCGGATCTCGGATACATCGATCATAGGTCGGTGAGAATACCGCATGCCTTTCCGACCCGAACCCGAATACAAACATGGCCAGGCCGGCCGCACGGCCATCCTGCTGTGCAACCTGGGCACGCCAGAGGCGCCCACGGCCCCCGCGCTGCGCCGCTACCTGGCCGAGTTCCTCGGCGACCCGCGCGTGGTCGAGATCCCCAGGCCCTTATGGTGGCTGATCCTGCACGGCATCATCCTGCGCCTGCGGCCCAGGAAATCGGCCGCCAAGTACGCCAGCATCTGGACGCCCCAGGGCTCGCCGCTCAAGCTCTGGACCGACAAGCAGGCCAAGCTGCTGCGCGGCTGGCTGGGCGAGCGCGGGCCTGCGGTGACGGTGCGCTACGCCATGCGCTACGGAAGCCCGGCCATCGCCTCCGAGCTCGACGCGCTCAAGGCCGAGGGCGCGACGCGCATCCTGGTCCTGCCGCTCTACCCGCAGTATTCGGGCACCACCACGGCCAGCGTGTTCGACGCGGTGTACGGCTGGGCGGCGCAGATCCGCCACATCCCCGAGCTGCGCTTCGTCAACCGCTACCACGACGACGCGGGCTACATCGAGGCGCTGGCGCGCGGCATACGCCGCCACTGGCAAAGCCACGGCCGGCCCGAGAAGCTGGTCATGAGCTTTCACGGCGTGCCCGAGCGCACCCTGCGCCTGGGCGACCCCTACCACTGCGAATGCCAGAAGACCGCGCGCCTGCTGGCGCAGAAGCTGGGCCTGGCGCCCGAGCAGTATCTGGTCAGCTTCCAGTCGCGCTTCGGCAAGGCCAAGTGGCTGCAGCCCTACACCGAGCCCAGCCTGGTCGCCCTGGCCAAGGCGGGGGTGCAGCGCGTCGACGTGGTCTGCCCCGGCTTCACCAGCGACTGCCTGGAGACGCTGGAGGAGATCGCCCAGGAGGTGCGCCAGGCCTTTCTTCTGGCGGGCGGCAAGGAATTCCACTACATCCCCTGCCTCAACGACAGCCCGGATTGGATCACGGCCCTGAGCCAGATCGCCGAGCGCCACCTGGCCGGCTGGCCGACCCAGACCGAGGCCGAGCCGGCCACCCTGGCCGCCTCGCGCGCCGCGGCCCTGGCCATGGGGGCGAAGCAATAGCATGGCCCTGCGTTACCTCGAATTCGACTACAGCGAGGACACGGCCGGCGTGGGCTGCTTCGAGGCCATGGCCGCGGTGGGGCCGCCGCAGCTGCAGGCCCTGCACGCCGAGATCGTCGAGGTGCTGGGCTGGGCCCATGCGGCCTTCGCCGACCGCGGGCCGCTGGAGGATGGGCACGACTGGGACTACGAACTCCAGGGCGCACAAGAGGTGACGGCGCCGCAAACCCTGCACTACGACGAGGCCACGGGCCGGCTCGAGGTGAGCGTCGGCCCGACGGGCGCGCCGCGCCACACCCTCACCCTGACGCTCAGCGGCAGCCCGGCGTTCTGCGAGGCCTTCAGGGGGCGCTTCGGGCTGGACTGAGCCCGCCTCAGCGCGACCGGACGGCCGCCGCGTCGATGAAGCGCGACACCAGGTTCAGCTGATGCGGCACGTTGAGCGCCGGCGCGTGGCCGCAGCCCGGAACCTCGACCACCTGCAGCAGGCCGCGTGCGCCGGGGCCACGCCCGCGCATGGCCGCGACGGTTTCGGGCCGCACCAGGTCGGACTCGGCGCCGCGCAGGCACAGCACCGGTATCTCGAGCGCGTCGTAGTGGTCCCAGATCAGGTAGTCGCCCGGATGATGGATGAACTGCTGCACCATGGCCGGGTCGTAGTGCGGCGTCACGCGGCCGTCGGGCAGGCGGCGCATCGAGGTTTCGGTCAGGCGGCGCCACTGCGCGTCGCTGAGCCAGCCAAAGGGCTGGTAGACCTCGCGGAAGAAGTCCCCCAGCGCCACCATGGTGTCGAAGGCCGGCGGCTGACCTGCGTAGGCCTTGATGCGCTCGAGCGCAGGCTGGGCGAGCTCGGGCGCGTTGTCGTTGAGCACCAGGCTGAGGATGCGGCCCTCGAGCCCGGGCTCGCGCAGACCCGCCGCGCAGACCGTGCCGAGCGCGCCGCCCATGGAGGTGCCGACCCAGTGCACGCGTTCCAGCCCCAGCTGGTCCAGCAGCTCGGCGGCCTGGCGCGCGTAGAAGGCGAGGCAGTACTCCTCGCGCGGGTTCGCGCTCCACTGGCTCAGGCCGCGCCCCACGGTGTCGGGGCAGATCACGCGGTAGCGCTGGGCCAGGTGAGCGGCCAGTTCGTCCATGTCGCGCCCGGTGCGGGCCAGGCCGTGCCAGGCGATCACGGTCTCGGCGTGGCCGGCGCCCCAGTCGGTGAAATGCAGTTCGCGGCCGGCGCAGCGCAGGTAATGTGATGTGAAACTCATGAGCGCCCTCCCGGGATGACGCTGGCGCGCAGGCGCCCGACCACGCCGGTCGGGAAATAGTAGACCGAGAGCACGAACAGCAGGCCCAGCCACAGCAGCCAGCGGTCCGGCGACAGGACGGCGGCCAGCAGCGGCCAGGCGGCAGCGGCCTCGCTGGCCAGGCGCAGCAGGTCCTGCAGGTAGCTTTGCGCCACCAGGAACAGCACCGCGCCGATGACCGAGCCGTAGAGCGTGCCCATGCCGCCGATCACCACGATCAGCAGCACATCCATCATGATTTCGAAGGACAGCGAGGTGTCCGGCCCGTTGTAGCGCAGCCAGAGCGCGAGCATGGCGCCGGCCACGCAGGCGAACAGGGCCGACAGCACGCTGGACAGCGTGCGGTAGAGCACCACGCGGTAGCCTATGGCCTCGGCGCGGAACTCGTTCTCGCGGATCGCCTGCAGCACCCGGCCGAACGGCGAGTTGACGATGCGCAGCAGCATCAGCAGCAGCGCCACGGCCAGGGCAAACAGCAGATAGTAGCTGAGCAGGCGGCCGTCGAGCGTGACGCCGAGCAGGGGCTCCTCGCTGAACTCGAAGCTGGGCGAGAGCAGCCCGGGCAGCTTGAAGGTCAGCCCGTCCTCGCCGCCGGTGAAGTCCGACAGCTGCGAGGCCAGGGTCTGGAAGGCCGAGGCCACGGCCAGCGTGATCATGGCGAAGAAGATGGCGCGCACGCGCAGCGAGAACAGGCCCACGGCCAGCGACAGCAGCAGCGAGAGCAGCAGCGCGGCCCCCAGGCCCAGCGCCAGCGCGGCCCAGCCAGGCCCCAGGCGCGTGCTGGCGATCGCGATGCCGTAGGCGCCTATGCCGAAGAACATGGTGTGGGCGAAGCTCACGATGCCGGTGTAGCCCAGCAGCAGGTCGAAACTGGCCACCAGCACCACGAACACCAGCACCTTGGCCGCGACGTTGAGCGCCTTGACGCCGGGAAACACGAAGGGCGCGAAGGCCAGGCCGAGCAGCACGGCGAGCAGCAGCGCGGCCAGGATGCGGCTGCGCGGGAAGTCGTTGGAGAGCAGTCGACGAAGCATGCTTTTCATCGGTTGGCGACCGGGTAGACGCCCTGTGGCCGCCACAGCAGCACCGCCACCATCAGCGCGATGTTGGAGAACAGCGCCAGCTTGGGGAGCAGGAAGCCGGCGTAGTTGGCGGTCAGGCCGACCAGCAGCGCGCCGATCAGCGCGCCGCCCGTGGAGCCCAGGCCGCCGATGATGATGACGATGAAGATCAGCACGTTGACCTGGGCGCCCATCTGGGGCACCACGTTCTGCTGGTACAGGCCCCACATCACGCCGCCCAGGCCGGCCAGCGCGCTGCCGGCCACGAACACGGCAACGAACAGCCGGCGCACGCGGTAGCCCAGGGCCTCGACCATCTCGCGGTCCTGCACGCCGGCACGGATCAGCAGGCCGAGCTTGGTGCGCGCCAGCGTCCAGGCCAGCCCGCCGAACACCGCCAGCCCCACCACCACGGCCACCAGGCGGTACTTCTCGACGGCCGCATCGCCCAGCAGCAGCGCGCCGCGCAGGGCCTGGGGCAGCGGCAGCGGGATCTGCTGCGGGCCCCAGATCGCCTTGATCAGCTCCTCGCCGACGATCATGCCGCCCATGGTGATCAGGATCTGCTTGAGGTGCTGGCCATAGACCGGCCGCACGATGAAGCGCTCGAAGGCCAGGCCGATTGCGCCGGCCACGGCCATGGCCAGCACCATGGCCGGCAGCACGGCCGCCAAGTTGCGCCAGAGCTCGGCCGAGCCGGTCCAGTCGCCCATGGCGCCGAGCACGCTGGTGGCGACGAAGGCGCCGAGCGCGATGAACACGCCGTGGCCGAAGTTGAGCACGTCCATCAGGCCGAACACCAGGGTCAGGCCCGAGGCGATGATGAAGACGATCATGCCCATGGCCAGGCCGGCCACGGTGAGCGTGAGCCAGGTCGAGCCCGAACCGACCAGCGGCAGGGCCAGTACGGCCAGCACCGGCACCAGGGCCAGCGGCTTCCAATCAAAGTCCAGCTGGTTCATAAGGCCAGCCCCAGCAGCGTGTGCTGCAGTTCCTCATCCTCGGCCAGCGCCTGCATGGACCCGGCGTGCACCACGATGCCGTTGTCCATCACGGCGACGCGGTCGCCCAGCCGCTTGGCGAAGTGGATGTTCTGCTCGACCAGCAGGATGGTCGCGCCCTGGTCTTTCAGCTGGCGGAAGGCCTCGATCATGTTCTCGACGATGGCCGGCGCCAGGCCCTTGCTGGGCTCGTCGACGATCAGCAGCTCGCGCGGCTCGACGATGGCGCGCGCCACGGCCAGCATCTGCTTTTGCCCACCCGAGAGCTTGCCGGCCGGGTGGTTCCAGAACTTCTCCACGGCGGGAAAAAGCTGGAAGATCCAGGCCAGCCGCGCCTCGTCCATCTGGCTGGCGCGGCTTGCGCTGCGCGCAGCCAGCAGCAGGTTCTCTTTGACCGTGAGGTCGGCGAAGATGCCCATGTTCTCGGGCACGTAGGCAATGCCCAGGGCCGCGATCTGCGGCGTGTGCCAGGCCGTGATGTCCTGGCCGCCGAAGCGGATGCAACCCTGCGAGGCCTGCCACAGGCCCATGATGCTGCGCAGCGTGGTGGTCTTGCCCGCGCCGTTGCGGCCCAGCAGCAGGGTCAGCTGTCCACGCGGCACGGCCAGGTCGACGCCATGCAGGATGTGGTAGGCGCCGATATGGGTGTGCACCCCTTCCAGCGTCAGGAGAGGCTCGCTCATGGGTTTGTCCTCCTTCCCCCTCGAGGGGGAAGGCCGGGTTGGGGGGGCGTCCCATCCTGCGCGCAGGCGTCCTGGGGGCCTACCCCCAGGTAAGCCTGCTGAACGACGGGCGAGGCGATCACCTCGGCCGGCGGCCCGTCGGCCACCAGGGCACCGTTGTGCAGCACGATGATGCGGTCGGCCAGCTCGCGCACCACGTCCATCTTGTGCTCGACCAGCAGGATGGTCTTGCTGCGGTCCTTCTTCAGCGCGCGGATCAGGTTCAGGATCACCGGCGCCTCGTCGTGGCTCATGCCGGCCGTGGGCTCGTCGAACATGTAGACCTGGGGCTCCAGCGCCATCAGCAGCGCCACCTCGAGCTTGCGCTGGTCGCCGTGCGGCAGGCTGGCCACCGCCATGGCCTCCTGCGCCCCCATGGCCACCGAGGCCAGGATCTCGCGCGCGCGCTGGGTGAGCTGCCCGTGGTCGCTCCAGATGCTGAAGAGGTCGAGGCCGCGCCGGTGCGCGCCCTCGCGCGTGGCCTGCACCGCCAGTCGCACGTTCTCCAGCACCGAGAGGTTGGGAAACAGGTTGGTCAGCTGGAAGGCGCGACCGAGGCCGGCGCGGGTGCGCGCCGAGGCCGGCAGCGCCGACAGGTCCTGCCCGTTCAGGCGCACGCGCCCTGCCGTGGCCCTGAGCTGGCCCGAGATCAGGTTGAAATAAGTGGTCTTGCCGGCGCCATTGGGCCCGACGATGGCGGTCAATGTGCCCGGCTCGAAGCGGCAGGAGACGGCATTGACCGCCACATGCCCGCCGAAGCGGACCGTGAGGTCTTGGGTTTCAAGCATGTTCGCCAGCCCGGGCGTACCGGGCACGCTCGCGTTCAGCGCTGATTCCTGATCGGAACGTTCATTTCTTCGGGCTTGATCTCGCGCACCAGCTCGGGCACGCCCCAGGCGAAGGCCGGGTCGACCTTGATCTTGAAGTGGTACATGCTCTGCATGGCCTGGTGATCCTCCTTGCGGAAGGTCATCTTGCCCTTGGGCGTGTCGAAGCTCATGCCTTCCATGGTCTTGATCAAGCTGTTGGCGCTGGCGTCGCCCCTGCTGTTCTTCAGCGCCGTGACCACGGCCATGGCCGCCGAGAAGCCGCCGGCCGTGAAGAAGTCCGGCGGCGCCTTGAACTGCTTGTAGTGCTGGGCCACCATGGCCTCGTTCACCGGGTTCTTGGGGATGCCGAAGTAGTAGTAGGCCGCGCCCTCCATGCCGGGGAAGTTCTTGTACGAGGCCATGGCCGGAAGGATGTTGCCGCCGGTGGCGATCTCGATGCCGTAGCGCTTGAGGTCCAGGTCCGCGATCTTGAACGGGTTGCCCGCGCCGGCCCAGATGATGAAGATCACCTTGCGCCCCGACTGGTCCTTGAGTTTGTCGATCAGGCGCTGGGCGCCGGCGGTGAAGTCCGTGGTGCTGGTCGGCAGGTATTCCTCATGCACCAGCTTGGCCTTCTTGACCGCGTCCTTGAAGGCCTTGACGCCGTCGCGGCCGAAGGCGTAGTCCTGCGCCAGCGTGGCGATCACGGTGCCCGGCTTGTCCAGCGCCACGCCATTGGAGATCGCGTCCTGGCTGCTGTTGCGGCCGGTGCGGAAGATGTACTTGTTCCACTTCTCGCCGGTGATGGAATCGGCCACGGCGGGCTCGACCAGCAGCACCTTCTTGTATTCCTCGGCCACCGGCAGCATGGCCAGCGCCACGCCGGACGAGGTCGGGCCGACGGCGAGGTCGGCCTTGTCGTCCGAATAGGCAGCGGCCAGCAGGCTCTTGCCCAGGTCGGGCTTGCCCTGGTCGTCCTTCTCGATCACCACCAGCTTCTTCCCTGCGACCGTCATGCTGCCGCCCGTGGCGTAGTCCAGCCCCATCATGAAGCCGGTCGCCGTCTGCTTGCCATAGGCTTCGAGCGGACCGGTCTTGCTGTAGACATGGGCAATGCGGATCTCACCGGACTGGCTGAAGGCGACGGGCGCGGCGAGCGCGGCGACGGCAGCCAGGGCCATGAGGGTGCGGCTTTGCATGACGGTCTCCTTGTTGTGTGACAGGCCAGGCAGCTACAGCATGGACCGTGCCCACTCAGCAAGCCCTTGATTTGCAAGGAGTTTCAAGAAAGCGAACGGAAAATTGCCCAAAAAACAGACGAATTTACCGTCTGAAATTCAGACAATTGCCTGAATTTCAGACAGACATGCCCAGCCGCTCGTAGAGCGTGGCCCGCGAGATGCCGAGCAGCCGCGCGGCGGCGAGCTTGTTGCCCCCGGTGGCCTGCAGGGCGGCGGCGATGGCGCGCGCCTCGAGCTCGGCCACCTGCTCGGCCAGGGGGCGCAGCTGGGCGGGCGCCGGGTCCGGCGGCGCGGCCTCGGGCGCGGCCGGCGCAGCCAGGATCTGCGCCACGCCGGAGGCGCGCAGCACCTCGGCCACCAGCGCGGCGTCGATCTGCGGCCCCTCGCTGCGCATGGCGGCCTGCTCCAGCACGTTGCGCAGCTCGCGGATGTTGCCGCGCCATGGCTGCGCCGTCAGCAGCGCCAGCGCCTCGGGCGTGAGCTCGGGCGGCGGCGTGTCGCCGCGCTGCGCCATGTCCTCGCCCAGCAGCTCGACCAGCGCCGGGATGTCGCTGCGCCGCTCGCGCAGCGGCGGCACGCGGACCGGCAGCACGTTGAGCCGGTAGTAGAGGTCTTCGCGAAAACGCCCCTCGCGCACCAGCGCGGCCAGGTCGCGCGAGGTGGCGGCGATCACCCGCGCGTCGAAGGGCAGCAGGCGGTTCGAGCCCAGGGGCTCGATCTCGCCCTCCTGCAGCGCGCGCAGCAGCTTGGCCTGCAGGGCCTGGGGCATGTCGCCGATCTCGTCGAGGAACAGCGTGCCGCGGTCGGCCAGGCGGAACTTGCCCTCGCGCCCCTTGCGGTCGGCCCCGGTGTAGGCGCCCGGCGCCACGCCGAAGAACTCGGCCTCGAGCAGGGTGTCGGGCACGGCCGCGATGTTGACGCCGACGAAGGGGCCGCCAGCGCGCGAGGACGCGGCGTGGATGGCATGGGCCAGCAATTCCTTGCCGGTGCCGGTCTCGCCCAGCAGCAGCACCGGGCTGGAGGACTGGGCGGCGCGCCGCGCCTGGCGCTTGACCTCGACCGCGGCCGGGCTGCTGCCGACGAAGCTGGCAAAGGTGTAGCGCGACTGGCGCTGGCCGCCCTGCTGGCGCACGCGCTGGCTGGCCAGCTCGCGCCGCGCGTCGTCGAGGTCGCGCTGCAGCCGCGAGAACTTGGCGATCAGCGGCTGCAAATTGGTCTCGGGCTGGTCGAACAGCACGATGCCCAGGGCGCCTATCACCTGCCCGCTCTCGTCGCGCAGCGGAATGCGGCTGACCACGAAGGTGCCGGCGCGGTTGCTCAGCAGGTCGATCAGGATGGGCTTGCCGGTCTCCAGCACCTGGTGCATCTGGGTGTTCTGCACCACGGCCGACACCGGGTGGCCGACGAAATCCTCCTCGCGCGCGAAGCCCAGCGCGGGCAGGTAGCGCCGGTACTGGTCGTTGATCCAGACCACGCGCGCCTGCCGGTCCACCAGCAGCATGCCCTCGCTGGCGTTGGCGAACAGCTCGAACATCGAGCGCGCCGCCAGCGCCAGGATGCCCTGGCCGTCCAGCGGCAGGGTGGGCTCGAAGGCGTCGGATGCGGGCATGCCGCAATGGTAGCGGCTGCGCCCTACGCCCCCCGCGGCCTGCGGATCAGCTGGTTCTTCGCCTCCCACTGCGCGCCGGCGTCCAGCGGCGCCAGGTAGCGCAGCTCGCCGCCGCTTTGCACGGCGATGGGCACCCCGCCCTCGAACAGCAGCCGGTTGCCCGCCAGCCGCGGCACCTTGTCGCCGGGCGTGAGGATGCCGGCGAGGTTCAGGGGGTCGGCGGCAGAGATCGCCACGCGCTCGCTGCCCGCCGTCCTCGCGGTCTTGCGCAAGGCGGCGGCGGCCTCGGGCAGCGCGAACTGCTCGCCGGAGAAGCCGCTGACGAAGCGCCCGCCGCGCAGCTCGCCGCGCGCTTCGAGGCGCCGCAGCACGTAGTGCAGATCGCGCCAGGGCGGCAGGCCCTCCTCGCGCTCCAGCAACTTGCGGAACAGCACGCCGTAGCGGCGCAGCAGCACGCGCGCGATGTGCTCCACATGCGGATCGGCCAGCGCGCCGGGGGCTTGGGCCACGGCACGCGGGCGGCGCGTGAGCGACCAGCGGCCGGCGTCGTCGATCGCGTCGTGGCCGGGCCGCCTGCGGCGCAGGCGCTGGCGCAGCTCGGCGGGCATCACCAGCGCGCGCAGCCCGGCGAACGAGTCGCAGGTGACCAGGCCCTGCGCCACCAACTCGGCCAGCGCCTGCTCGACCTCGGTGCCCAGCAGGCGTGCGTCGTGCTGCAGGTCGGCGAAGAAGCTGGCGCCGTGCGTGCGCAAGGCCTCCAGCACCTCGCGCGCCTTGGCCGTCAACGGCGGCTCCTGGGCTGCGTCGCCGCCGACGCGCTGCCAGTGCGCCAGCGCGTCCCGCTCGCACAGCAGCACGGGCGTGCCGCGGATCGGCCCGGTCTTTCGAGCGGGTGGGTCGCCGGCCTCTCCCGGCCGCCACCAGACCACGCGGCCGGCCGCGCACAGCCGGTCCAGCATGGCCGGCGCGTAGTCCTTCACGCGCGCGAGCAGCAGGTCTTCCTCCCAGGCCGCGGCCGGCGCGGCGAAGCCTTCGAGCTGGCGCAGCACCTCGGCCAGGCCGCCCTCGCCTTGGCGGCGCTCGTCACCGTCGGTGCCGGCGAGCTGATGCCAGCGCAGCAGGAAGCGCATGAACTGCGCCGGCGCGACGGGCTGGACCTCGGCGCGCAGCCGGTCGCGCGTGTAGCGGTGCATGCGCGCCAGCAGGCGGCGGTCGCACCATTCGTCGCGGGCCTCGGCCGTGAAGGCGCCGCGCATCACGGCGCCCTCGGCTTCGAGCGCCAGCAGGCCGGGCAGCACGGCGTCGGCGTCCAGGCCGAGCGGCGCGCCAAGCTCCAAGGCGCTGGCCGGCCCCAGCAGCTCGAGCCGGCCGCGCAGGATCTCGCGCAGCGCGTCTTCGGGTGTGGGGAGCTCCTGGTAAACGGCCGCTATGGCCGGCGACAGCGCGGCGCCGGGGAGCGCGGCAAGGAATTCGTGCAGGCGCTCCGCGGCGACATACAGCGCGCGGCCGGAATGCGGCTGCAGCCGCGTCGCGCGGCGCTGCTGCGCAAGCACCTCGACGAGATCGGGGAAAACGGCTTCGTCGCTGGTCAGGAAGCCGTGCACGAGCAGCGCGTCGTGCAGCTCGTCGGCGCTGCCTATCTCCGGCCGGGCTTCCTCGCGCACCTGCGCGATCGCCTGCACATCGAGCCGGCCGAGGTCCGCCGCGGTGGCCACGTCCATCAGCGGCTGGAGGTGGACCGCCTTGGTGCGCCGCTCCTCGGCGGCGCCGTCGTCGAGGAAGGCATAGGGCCGCGCGTTGAGGATGGCGTGCGACAGCGGCGAGGGCGACGCCAGCTCGCAGGTGGTGACGCTCACCTCGCCGGCTTCGATGCGTGCCAGCAGGCGCAGGAAGCCGTCGACGTCCATGGTCTCGTGCAGGCAGTCGTGCAGCGTCTGCGCCACCAGCGGGTGGTCGGGGATCTCGCGCTCGCCGACCAGGTTCTCGGCGCAGGCGAGCTGGTCGGGGAAGACGACGGTGAGCAGGTCCTGCGCGTCGGCGCGCTGGAACTGCGGCGGCACGCGGCGGCCGCCGTTCATGCGCCGCACGGCCAGCGCCGCGGTGGCGTTCCAGCGCCAGCGCGTGCCGAACATCGGCGCGTCGAGCAGCGCCTGGATCAGCAACTCGCGCGCGCTGGCCGATTTGAGGTAGCCCTTCACCTCGTCCAGCGCGAAGCTGTGCGTGGGCCCCAGCGAGAGCACGATGCTGTCCTCGAGCGCGCTGGCCTGCAGCTCGAAGTTGAACTTGCGGCACATGCGCTTGCGCAGCGCCAGGCCCCAGGCCTTGTTGATGCGCGAGCCGTAGGGCGAATGGATCACCAGGTGCGTGTCGCCCACCTCGTCGAAGAAGCGCTCGAAGACGATGCGCCGCCGGCTGGGCAGCACGCCCAGCGCGGCCTTGGACGCGGCGAGGTAGAGCGTGAGCTGCTGCGCGGCCGCGGCCGGCAGTTGCAGCTCCTCGCGCAGCCAGCGCTCGCAGCCCTCGGTGCCGTCCCCCAGCAGCGCATCGGCCTGCTCGCACAGGCGCGACACCGCGTGGCAGAGCTCGTCGCTGCGCCCCAGGCTCTCGCCCAGCCAGAACGGCATGGTCGGCGGCTGGCCCTTGGCGTCCTCGACCAGCACCTTGCCGGTCTCGACCTTGACGATGCGGTAGGAGGTGTTGCCGAGCTGGAAGATGTCGCCGGGAATGCTCTCGAAGGCGAAGTCCTCGTTGAGGGTGCCGACGCGGTGCTCCTCGGGCAGCAGCACCACGTCGTAGTCGAACTGGTCGGGGATCACGCCGGCATTGGTGACGGCGGCGAGCCTGGCGCCGCGGCGCGCGCGCAGCACGCGGTTCACCGCGTCGTAATGCAGGTAGGCGCCGCGGCGGCCGCGCCGCGTGCTGTAGCCCTCGGCCAGCATCTGCACCACCTGCTCGAACTCGCGCAGCGTGAGCTCGCGGTAGGGCTGCGCGAGGCGGAAGCGCTCGTACAGCGCGTCGAGCACCCAATCTCGGCAGGCCGCCTCGGCGACGATCTGCTGCGCCAGCGCGTCCAGCGGCTTCTCGGGTGCATGGATGCGGTCGAGCTCGCCGCGCCGCACCGCGTCGAGCAGCGCCGCGCATTCCAGCAGGTCGTCCAGCGCCAGCGGGAACAAGCGGCCCTTCGGGATCGCGCCGATCGCATGGCCGGCGCGGCCCACGCGCTGCAGGAAGGCGTTCACCGCGCGCGGCGAGCCCAGCTGGCACACGAGGTCGACGTCGCCTATGTCTATGCCCAGCTCGAGCGAGCTGGTGGCCACCAGCGCCTTGAGCTCGCCGGCCTTGAGCCGCTGCTCGGCCTGGAGCCGGTGCTCGCGCGCCAGGCTGCCGTGGTGCGCGGTCACATGGGCCTCGCCGAGCCGCTTGGCCAGATGGCGCGCCACGCGCTCGGCGATGCGCCGCTGGTTGACGAAGATCAGCGTGGTGCGGTGCTGCTGGATCAGCTCGGCGAGCCGGTCGTACATCTCGGCCCAGACCTCGGTGGCCATCACCGCGGTCAGCGGCGAGCGCGGCACTTCCAGCGCGAGATCGCGCTCGCGCACATGGCCGGCGTCGACGATGGCCACGGGCTCGTCACGCTGCCCGACGAGAAAGCGCGCCATATCGTGGAGCGGCTTCACGGTGGCCGACAGGCCGATGCGCACCGGCGCGTGCCCGCACAGGGCCTCCAGTCGCTCCAGCGAGAGCATCAGGTGCGCGCCGCGCTTGGCTGCAGCCACCGCGTGCAGCTCGTCGACGATCACGCTCCTCACCGACTTGAGCATCTGGCGGCCGGCGTCCGAGGTGAGCAGGATGTACAGCGACTCCGGCGTGGTCACCAGGATGTGCGGCGGCGCGCGGCGCATGCGCTCGCGCTCGGCGGGCGGCGTGTCGCCGGTGCGCACGGCGTCGCGGATGCCCACGTCGGGCAGGCCCATCGCGACCAGCCCGGCGCGTATGCCGGCCAGCGGCTCCTGCAGGTTCTTGCGTATGTCGTTGGACAAGGCCTTGAGCGGCGACACGTAGAGCACGTGCACCTCGTCGGTCAGGCCCTGCGACAGGCCCTCCTGCACCAGCTCGTTGATCGCCGAGAGGAAGGCCGCGAGCGTCTTGCCGGAGCCGGTGGGCGCGGCGATCAGCGCATGGCGGCGCAGCGCGGTGTGGCGCCAAGCCTGGGCCTGGACCTCGGTGGGCTGGCCGAAGCGCGCCTTCAGCCAGCCGGAAACGGCGGGATGGAACAGCGCGGCGGCGGGCGGGGCCTGGGCGGCGTCGGGTGGCACAGGACCATTTTGGCAGCTTCGCCGGATAAGAGCCTGTTCACGATCTCTATGGGGCTGCGCGGGTTCTTTTCGGGATGGGATTCCCGCTTTGTTTGCTGCGCAGAGCAAGACGGACCCGCTTCGCAGGCTGCGCACCTCGCACCGCGGCAGGCAGTACCCGGCAGGGGCTCATACTGTGGCGGTCGGCGCTTGGCGCCGACTCCGCTGCGCTGAACGGCCTGGGGCCGGCGCGGCCGAACTCACTTCGCGCCCTGCGGGCGCTACGTTCAAACAGCGGCCGCGAGTCAGAAACGAAGCGCGCTGGAGCAGCGCGCCCGACCCCAGACCGCCCAGCGCAGCCGCCACAGAAATCGCCCCCACCGGGCACCGCCTGCCGCGGCAAAGTGACGAAGCGGCGCTCGTTGCCGTTGGCGCACCAACACGGCCTCTGCAAAGGCGTGCGCGGGCAGGTTGCAGCGCGCCTGCGAGGCGCCGAGAAGCGCAGCGACTGCGGCCGCGCGCGCAGCGCGCATCGTGATCTGACTCGTCGCAGTTGTTTGAGCGGAGTGAGCGCAGCGAACGCAGCGAGTTCTGCGACGGGCCGCGGGCGCGAGCATCGCAGGGGAGTCGCTGCACAGCAGCGACCGCATCGCTTGAAGCGCTGCGGCCTGCCCGCGCACGCCTTTGCCGCGAGGAACTGCGAGAGCCCTCCCCCGGCCCTCTCCCCCGCAGGCGCTTCCGCGTCAGCCCTGCAGGGCAGCCATGCGGCGCGCAGCCCAGTGCTTGCCCAGGCGCGGCAGCACCAGCACCGTGATCACGATGGACAGCAGCACGATGGATACGGGGCGATCGATGAACACGGTCCATTTGCCCTCGCCGATCGAGAGCGCATTGCGCATCTGCGCCTCGGCCAGCGGGCCCAGGATCATGCCGACCACCACCGGCGCCGTCGGGAAGTCGTAGCGGCGCATCAGCACGCCCAGCAGGCCGATGACGTAGAGCAGCACCAGGTCGAAGGCGCTCTGGCGCATGCCGTACACGCCCAGGGTCGCAAAGATCAGGATGCCGGCGTAGAGGTAGGCCTTCGGTATCCGCAGCAGCTTGACCCACAGGCCCACCAGCGGCAGGTTCAGGATCAGCAGCATCAGGTTGCCTATGAACATGGAGGCGATCAGCGCCCAGACCAGGGCGGCGTTCCTGTCGAACAGCTGCGGGCCGGGCTGTATGCCGTAGTTCTGGAACGCGCCCAGCATGATGGCCGTGGTGTTCGAGGTCGGGATGCCCAGCGTGAGCAGCGGGATCAGCGTGGCCGTGATGGCGGCGTTGTTGGCCGCCTCGGGACCGGCCACGCCCTCGATCGCGCCCGTGGTGCCGAACTCGTTCTTGTGCGCGGACAGCTTCTTCTCGGTGGCGTAGCTCAGGAAGGTCGGGATCTCGCTGCCGCCGGCCGGGATGGTGCCGAAGGGAATGCCGATGAAGGTCGCGCGCAGCCAGGCCGGCCAGGAGCGCCGCCACTCCTGCTTCGTCATGTGCACCTTGCTCATGCGGTTCTGCGTCTCCTGCACGCGCCCTTCGTAGAGCACGTGGTAGAGCGCCTCGCCCACGGCGAACAGGCCGACCGCGATCAGCACCACCTCAAGGCCGTCCATCAGCTCCGGCACGCCGCCGGTGTAGCGGGCCTGGCCAGAAATCTGGTCGATGCCGACCAAGCCCAGCGCCAGGCCGGCGAACAGCGCCGCCATGCCGCGCAGCGTGCTCTTGCCCAGCACCGCGCTCACGGTGGTGAAGGCCAGCACCATGAGCAGGAAATACTCGGGCGGCCCCAGGCGCACCGCGTAGTTGGCTACCAGCGGCGCGAAGAAGGAGACCACCACGGTGGCAATGGTGCCGGCCACGAAGGAGCCTATGGCCGCCGTCGCCAACGCCGCCCCGGCGCGGCCGCTCTTGGCCATCTTGTTGCCTTCCATGGCCGTGACCATGGAGCCGGACTCGCCCGGCGTGTTCAAGAGGATCGAGGTGGTCGAGCCGCCGTACATGGCGCCATAGTAGATGCCGGCGAAGAAGATCAGCGAGGCCGTGGGGTCGACCTTGGTGGTGATGGGCAGCAGCATGGCCACGGCCACCGCCGGGCCTATGCCGGGCAGCACGCCCACGGCCGTGCCGATGACGCAGCCGACGAAGGCCCACATGAGGTTCAGCGGCGTGGCCGCCGTGGCGAAGCCCGCGAGCAGGGAATTCAGGATGTCCATGTCGTGATCTCTTTAAACCTAGAAACGGCAGTTGGACGCGCCCGAGTGGGCCGTCATGGGGTGGGCTGGCAAGGCGCGACGATGCGGCTGGCTACTGCCAGCAAGGAGGAGCAACGCCGCCAGCGCGCCCCAGGGCGGCGCAATCGGGTGCGTAGCGCTCTCACCATGCAGGTGATGCGGTTCGTGGTCAAAAACGTCCATGGGCACGGGTACGTCCTGCGGGAAACAAGCGGTCAACTGCCGTTTCTAGGTTAAAGCCAGCCGGTGCCGGTGAGGCCGGGCAGGTTGATGGCCAGCAGCTGCGTGAACATCCAGTAGACGGGCGCCGCGATCAGGATGCCGATGGCGGCGTCGCGCACCCAGGCGCGCAGGCTCAGGTCCAGCCGCCCCTCGGAGCTCCTGAAGCCGCGCACGGCCAGCAGGAAGCACAGCGCGCAGCTCAGGATGAAGCCCAGCGTGGTGATCAGCGCGGCGTTGAGCAGCAGGCCGGCGCTCACCCAGGCGAAGCCGGGCCAGTGTCCGGTCTCGGCGCCCGATCCCTCCTCCAGCTCGCGAAAGCCGCCGCTGCGCGCTTCCCAGATCAGCCAGGCGCCACACAGCGCCATCACGGCGGCCACCAGCCAGGGCAGGAAATTGGGGCCGACGCCCGCGTAGCCGGCATCGGACGAGGTGGTCGCCGCGCCCCAGGCCAGCACGCCGGCCACGAGCAGCGTGCCGGCGCCGATCAGCGCCTGCGCGGCAGGCGAACGGGAGGAATGTTGTGTCATGGGATGCCCCGCGGGAGAAAAGCGATGCGGCCCGAGGGGCCGCCCCTTCCCGCTCGGCGGGAAGGGTTGGGAGGGGTTCAGCCGGTCAAGACTAAGGCAATGCGCGGGATGCTCAGATCATTCCGCTCTTTGCCATGGTGGCGCGCATGCTGGCGAACTCGTTGTCCACGAAGTTGCCGAACTCGTCGCCCGTCATGAAGGCCGGCGTCCAGCCGTTCTTCTCCAGCGCGTCCAGCCAGCTCTTGTGCTTGGTGGCCTTGACGATCATCTCGATCAGGTCCTTGCGCTGCGTCGCCGTGATGCCGGGCGCGCCGTACACGCCGCGCCAGTTGCCGATCTCGACGTTGATGCCCTGCTCCTTGAGCGTGGGAATGGCCACGCCCTTCAGGCGCGCGCCCGAGGTCACGGCGATGCCCTTCATCTTGCCGGTGGTGATGTATTCGGCGAACTCGCTGTAGCCGCTGCCGCCCACCGTGACGTTGCCGCCCAGGATGGCCGCGGTGGCCTCGCCGCCCCCGCGGAAGGCCACGTAGTTGATCTTGGCCGCATCGACGCCGACCTCGCGCGCGATCATGGCGGCCGCGATGTGCTCGGTGGAGCCGCGCGAGCCGCCGCCCCACTTCACGCTGCCGGGATCCTTCTTGAGCTGCTCGACCACCTCCTTCATGGATTTGAAGGGCGAGTTCGGCGGCAGCACGAAGACGTTGTACTCGCTGGTCAGGCGCGCCAGCGGCGTGGCCTGCGACAGGCTCACCGGCGGCTTGCCGGTGATGATGCCGCCGACCATGACGGCGCCCATCACCATCAGCGCGTTCGGGTCGCCCTTGCTGGCGTTGACGAACTGGGCCAGGCCGATCGCGCCGGCCGCGCCGCCCTTGTTGTCGTAGCTCACCGACGAGGCAGCACCGCTGTCCTGCAGCGCCTTGCCCAGGGCTCGACCGGTGGTGTCCCAGCCGCCGCCGGGATTGGCGGGGATCATCATCTTGAGGTTGGCGGCGGCCAGGGCCGGCAGCGGCAGCGCGCCGGCGGCCGCCAGCGCGGCCAGGGACTTGAGGAAGGTGTCACGACGCATGGCTTGTCTCCTGAACTTGTGGTTGCGATAGGGGGCGATGATGGGCCCTCAAGCTGTCAAACGGCTGTCCTGGACATCAGGGAAAGTGCTAATGTCAAGGGCCTGTTCGCAGGCCTTACCCATGAAACTGTTGCTTGTAGAAGACGATCCGACCATGCAGACCACGCTGCAGCGCAGCCTGTCGCGCCGCGGCATGGAGGTGGCGGCCTGCGGCGACGGCCACCAGGCCCTGCTCAAATGGCCGGCCTTCCAGCCCGATGTGGTGATGCTGGACCTGACCCTGCCCGGGCTGGACGGCCTGCAGGTGCTGCAGCAGGCGCGCGCCAGCGGCTGGAGCCAGCCGGTGCTGATCCTGACCGCGCGTGGCACCGTAGGCGACCGCATCATCGGCCTCAACACCGGTGCCGACGACTACCTGCCCAAGCCCTTCGACCTCGACGAACTCGAGGCGCGCGTGCGCGCCCTGGCGCGGCGCAGCGCCGCGCGCGCCGGCGCCACCGAGGCCCCCCTGCCCGCCACGACCGGCTTCGGCACGCTGCGCCTGGACCGCGACAGCGGCGCCGTCTATTGCCGCGACGAGGTGCTGGACCTGGCGCCGCGCGAGCTCGCGCTGCTGCAGGCGCTGCTGGCGCGGCCCGGCCAGGCCGTGGCCAAGGAGCGCCTGTTCGAGCTGGTGTTTCCCGGCGCGGCCGAGGTGCAGTACGAGGCCATCGAGGTCGTGGCCTACCGGCTGCGCAAGAAGCTGGCCCACACCGGCGTGGCCCTGGTCACGCTGCGCGGCCTGGGCTACCTGCTCAAGGTGGCGGCGTGAAGCCAGGCGCGCTAGCCGCAAGCCTGACGGCCCGGCTGCGCCCGCAGTCCCTCAGGCGCCAGCTGCTGCTGGGCATCCTGCTGCCGGTCGGCCTGGTGGTGGCCTTCAACACCTGGAGCCTGTACCGCCAGGCCCTGGCCGCGGCCAACACGGCCTACGACCGCACCCTGCTGGCCTCGGCCAAGACCATCAGCGAGCAGCTCGACGTGCAAGGCTACGACGAGCAGGCGCGCCTGCGCGCCCTGGTGCCCTATTCCGCGCTCGAAGCCTTCGAGGCCGACAACCAGAGCCGCATTTTCTACAAGGTCTCGAGCCCGAGCGGCGAGCCGGTGTCGGGCTTCGCCGACCTGCCGGCCTGGCGCGGCCGCATCCCGCAGCGCCCTGCCTATGCCGCGCTGGTCGACTTCTACGATGACCGTTACCGCGACCAGCCGGTGCGCGTGGCCGCCCTGCTGCAGCCCGTGGCCAGCGCCAACGGGCGCGGCATGGCCCTGATCCAGGTGGCCGAGACGCTGGAGCTGCGCCACACGCTGGCGCGCCAGCTGCTGCTCGACACGCTGTGGCGCCAGCTGCTGCTGGTGGCCGTGATCGCGGCCGTGGTGGTGCTGGTGGTGCAGCGCGCCACGCGGCCGGTGCGCGTGCTCTCGGCGCAGCTGCGCGCGCGCGCCGAGGGCGACCTCACGCCGATCGCCGCGCCCGACGCCCCGCGCGAGCTGCATCCGCTGATCGACGCGACCAACCAGGTCATGGGCCGGCTGGCCCACCTGCTGGAGCACCAGAAGCGCTTCGTGCGCGACGCCTCGCACCAGCTGCGCACGCCGCTGGCCGTGCTCAAGATCCAGGTGCAGTCGGCGCTGCGCGGCGACGTCGCGCCCACCCAGGCGCTGCAGGAAATCAACGGCACGGTGGACCGCGCCACCCTGCTGGCCAACCAGATGCTGGCCCTGGCCAAGGTCGAGCAGCTGCGCCAGCAAAGCGCCCCGACCGTGGCGGACCTGGCGGCCGCCGTGCGCGAGGTGGCGCTGGACCTGGCACCGCTGATGGCCGAGCGCGACATCGACTTCGACATCGAGACCGCGCCGGCCCCGGTGCTGGCGCACGATTGGATGCTGCGCGAGCTCGTTCGCAACCTGCTGCACAACGCGATCCGCCACACGCCCGAAGGCGCCCCGCTGTCGGTGCGCGTGAGCAGCGATGCGCAGCACGCGACGCTGACCATCAGCGACAGCGGCCCCGGTCTCGACGCGGATCTCGCGGGCCGGCTGTTCCAGCCGTTTTCCGCCGGCGACGTGCGCCATGGCTCGGGTCTGGGCCTGGCGATCTGCAGGGAGATCGCGGATGCGCTGCAAGGCCGCATCGCGCTCGACAACCGCATGAGCCAGGGCCGCTTGGCCGGGCTGGACGCGACGGTGCGACTACCGTTGGCACCGCAGGCGGCGTAGCATCGCTGCTGATGGATACACAGCGCATCGACAAATGGCTTTGGGCCGCGAGGTTTTACAAGACACGCTCGCTGGCCGCCGAGGAAATCGGCAAGGGCCGGGTGCAGGTCAACGGCCAGGACGCCAAGCCCTCGCGCGAGGTCCGGCCGGGTGACACCGTGACGCTGCGCCAGGGCCCGGTGCAGCGCAGCGTCGTCGTCAAGGGCCTGAGCGCCATGCGCGGCCCGGCCCCGGTGGCACAGCAGCTCTACGAGGAAACCGCGGACAGCCTCGCCGCGCGCGAGAAGGCGGCCGAGCAGCGCCGCTTGGCGCCCGAGCCGGCCCTGAGCCTGACCCAGGGGCGTCCAACCAAGCGCGAGCGGCGCGACCAGCAGCAGGCGCGCGAGTGGAACAGCCGCTGGAGCGCTTCGCTGGACGACTGAACGGCGCGCTCCCACTGCGCCCCCGCCCCCTCCCCGCGCCCGTAACCGGTGCATTGGCACCGCCATGGCGTGACCCATGACAAATTGGTTGCAAACGAAACAACAGGTAAATACCTCGGTAACAAACGTACAAGAATTCATCTGCACGCTGAAAATCGAAACCAAATCAGCGAGGACAGGGAGTGTTTTCGTGAAACAAGGTCAAATAAACGCCGATGATTACCAGGCGTTACCAGCCTCGTGGGCCGAGGCGGCATCGCCTATGGCGCCTCTGGCTTATGACGCGCCCTCCTGGACCACCCTGCTGTATCAGCAGCCGCAGGCTGCAAGGGCGCAGGCGCAGCGCTGGGTCGCCGACGCGCAGGCCGGCATGGAGCGGGTCAGCGCCCAGGGCCTGCTGGCCCAGGCCTTGGCCGCCTGCGGCGAACTCGAGCAGGCGCTGAGCACGGCGCGCCAGTGCGAGGAGCAGGCCAGCCGCGAGGCCGATGCCCAGCATGTCGTTGCCCAGTTGTTCCTCGCCGACATCCTGCGCCAGCTGGGCTGGCAGGAGGCCTGCCAGGCCATGCTGCGAGCGGCCTTCGAGCGGGCCAGACGCGAAGGCTTCGACGAGACCCTGCCGGACCTGCCCGAGATGATGGCGCGCCTGTGCAGCGAGGCCCTGGACGCCGGCGTCGAAATCGACTATGTCAAGCGCCTGATCCGCCTGCGGCAGCTGCGCCCCCACAAGGCCGACACGCCGCACTGGCCCTGGCCGGTCCGCATCTTCACGCTGGGCGGCTTCTACCTGGTCTGCGAGGACCAGCCGCTGGCCTTCAACGGCAAATCGCCGCGCAAGGCCCTGGACCTGCTGCAAGCCCTGATCGCCCAGGGCGGCCGCGAGGTGCACACCACGCGCCTGATGCAGACCGTGTGGCCCGACGAGAGCAGCAGCAACCTGCGCAACCTGTTCGACAACACCTTGCACCGGCTGCGCCGCCTGCTCGGCCACAACGAGGTCTTGCACCTGCACGACGCCAAGCTCACGCTCGATGCCGACCATTGCTGGGTCGACGCCTGGGCCTTCGAGCATCTGACGACGTCCAGGGTCCACGGCAGCGAGGACGGCAGCCGACGCGAGGACGCGTTCTCCGAGTCGGGCGCCCAGGCGGCGCTCAGGCTCTACCAGGGGCATTTCCTGCAGTCCGAGGCCGAGCAGCCCTGGTCCCTGCCCTACCGCGACCGCCTGCGCAACCGCTTCCAGCGCCTGGTGCGCGCCCTCGGTGCGCGCCTGGAGAGCGCCGGCCAATGGGAGGCCGCGATCGAGGTCTACGAGCGCGGCATAGAGATCGACAACCTGGCAGAGAGCTTCTACCAGCGCCTCATGTTCTGCCACCATCAGCGCGGCGAGCACGCCGAGTCGGTGCGCGTCTACCGCCGCTGCCGGGAGCTGCTGTCCATCGTCCTGGGCATCTCGCCCTCGGCCGCCACCGAGGAGATCCGCCGCGCCTGCGTCCAGAGCGCGAGCTGAGCCCCTGCGCCCCCATCCCGGGCGGCACAGTTTTTCCGATTTCTAAGCCATCGCTAGGTTGCCGCCAACTAGCATGGAATTGAATTTCTGCCGATAACGGACGGTCGCGTTTTGCGCGCGCGCGCCGCGGGAGGTCTCGTGCTCAAGCCAGCCGGGCCGGTGCCGCATGGCTGCGCGAGGCCCGCACCGCCGATGCCGCGCAGAGCATGGTTGCAGCACGGGCACCGCCCGTCGGAGGGCAATATGAATACTTCTGCGCACGGCATTTCTGCATCGCAACGGCCCCGCTTCATCCCTGCCGCGCTGCGTCCCAGCCGGCTGTGGTCCAGACTGAAGGAGAGCTACGCCCAGCGGCAAGAGGCCCAGGCCGCGCCGCCGCTCGCCGGCACGGCGCGGGGCCCGCTGTGGTGGCGCGAAGACGTCCAGGCCGCCGGTCAGCCCGGCGCCAACCAGGGCTTCGGCCTCGAAGCCATCGAGCCCAGGCTGCTGCTCTCGGCCGACATCAGCTACACCTACTCGGCCGGTGACGCCGTGAATTTCGACGATGGCGACCTCACGACCAACCACTACCGCCTCGTCATCGAAGACTCGGGCGGCGCGGACGTTCTGAAGCTGCTGGCCGAGAACGACTCCGAGCTCGCCTCCGGCACGCTGGCCTACGATGGCGTCAACAAGCTCACGTTGACCGGCATCGAGGGCATGGGCGACCGGCTGAGCATCGATTTCAGCGGCATCATTGGCCAGGACGCCGACCGGTACGCGATCCAGGTCCTGATGGACGGCCAGGGCGGCGTGCCCCTGGTCACCTCGGACCAGGTCGAGATCATCGGCGACGGCGGCTACGAGCTGGCCTCGTTCGACCTGCAGGCGCACGAGGAGATCGTCATCACCGGCGACGTGGTCGCGCAGGGCGACATCTCGCTCAAGACCTCGGCCCTGGACGACGAGGGCCTGCCGGAGGTCGACGGCCTGCTCTTCACCGCGGACGCGCTGATCACGATGAGCAGCGCCGGCGCCTGGCTGCAAAGCACGGCGGGCAACATCTCCCTGCTCGCCGAGTCGACCATCACCATCACCAACAGCGACTTCAGCCCGGGCTCGGTCAACATCGCCTTCGCCATCGGCCTGTCCAATGCCGCGGTCAACATCTCGAACGGCGTCATCAACTCCAGCGGCAACCTCAGCATCGAGGCCAAGTCGACCGTCACCTCGACCCTGTCGACGGTACCGGACGACGCCGAGGACGACGACGACCAGGTCGACGCTGCCGTGGCCAGCGCCATCCTGACCAGTTCGCCCGTGGTCACGATCGCCGGCGGCGACCTCGACGCCGGCGGCAACGCGACGATCAAGGCCACCAACACGGTGACTGCGAACACCACGGCCGACGGCCTGACCGGCGACATGGGCGGCACCGTGGCGTTCAACCTGTTCCTGGGCGGCACCTCGGTCAGCGTGAGCGGCGGCACGATAGACGCCGACGCGGTCAGCATCGAGGCCAAGAGCGAGCGCACGTCCACGGCCCTGGCCAAGGCGACGGTGGGCGGCGCGAACGACGGCGCCGGCACCAACAACGAATCGGAAAAGCGCCTGAACGATCCGAACAAGGACGGCAGCAACGCCGACAAGGCCAGCACCGGCGAAGGGGACGTGGGCTTCGCGGCGGCCGTCGCCGTCGCGGTGGTGACCGGCGACACGACGGCCAGCATCACGGGCGGCACGGTCACTGCAACGTCCGGCGACCTGGACCTGACGGCGAGCGGCAAGGTCATGGTGACGACGACTGCCGACGGCTCGACCAAGACCGACGGCGGCACCGCCGTGGGGGCCGCAGTGGCGATCAACGTGGTGACGCCCAACGTGAGCGCCACGCTCGGCGGCACGGCGAATGTCGACGCCACCGGCGATGTCAACGTCAAGGCACTCATCCCCGCCAGCAAGGTGGATGCGACCGCCACCTCCGGTGCCGGCGGCTCCAACCTGGGCGTGGCCGGCGCCCTCGCGCTGAATGTGGCGGTGCTCGACGCCTACGCGACCATCGCCGGCAATGTGCAGGCGAACGGCGCCGACATCCATCTGACGGCCCAGGCCACGACCGATGTCAAGGCGATTGCGAAGGCCAAGGTCGAGGGCGACGGAAGCACGACCGGCGTGGGCGCTTCGGTGGCGATCAACATTGCCGACCACGACACGCAGGCCAAGCTCGGCGACGGCGCCACCTTGAGCGGCGCGGACGAGCTCAGCCTCACGGCCAAGTCCGATCACGGCATACTCACCGAAGCCAAGGCCGGTGCCTCGGGGGGCGACACCAGCGTCGCCCCGGTGGTCGCGATCTCCATCGCCACGGTCGACACGCAGGCCGGCCTGGGCACGGGCGGCCTGCTGACCCTGGGCGGCAACCTGGCGGCCGACGCCCAGCATGTCGGCGAGGTCAGCACGCTCGCCGACGGCACGGCCCAGGGCGCCAGCGTGGCCGTGGGCGCGGCGATCGCCTTCGGCTACAGCAAGGACGACGTGGTGGCCACCACGCTGCGCGACGTCGCGGCCGCGAGCGGCGCCGTGTCCTTCACCTCGAGCTCGACCGGCCAGAACAACACCCGCGCCAAGGCGAGCGCCAGCGGCGCCAGCGACGACGGCGAAGACGCACAAGCCAAGGGCGACGGCAAGCGCACGGCGGGCAACCAGCGCGCATCGAACAGCGGCGCGTCGGGCTCCGGCAGCGCCAGCTCCAGCGAGGGCAAGGCCGAGACGCCGGGCAGCAGCGAGGGCTCGGGCGACGCGGTCGCGGTGGCCGCGGCGATCGCGATCAACATCGTGGACAGCGAGTCGCGCGCCGAGATCGGCGATGGCCGCACGATCACGGCCGGCGGCCTGCTGACACTGCGCGCCAGGAGCAACGTCGACGGCCAGGCGATCGCCGAGGGCACAGCGGTCGACGGCGGCAGCGTCGCGGTCGGCGCTGCGGTGGCGGTGAACACGGTCGACGTCGACAACGAGGCACGGCTGGGCGGCACGGCAACGGCGGATGGCGTGGTCGTCGAGGCGCTGATGGCCGAGCGCCGCGTCGACCTGGAGACCGGAACCATCCCCATTGTCGACACCGCGAAGGAAACCATCTTCCTCGGCGTCGGCCATGGCCTGGGCACGGGCCAGGCCGTCGAATACGACAACGGCGGCGGCGGCTCGATCGGCGGCCTGACGGACGGCACGACCTACTACGTGCGCGACCTCGGCGGCGGCAAGGTCGAGCTCTATGACACCCAGGCGCATGCCGAGGCCACGGGCAGCACCACCGGCCGCGTGAACCTGACGTCCTCCGGCTCGGGCGACAGCCACAAGCTCGACAAGCCGTTTCCGGCCGGCGAGGTCACGTTCGACCCCGACCCGAACTCGCTGCGCGTCGTCGAGGTCGGCGCCCACAGCGGACTGGAAACCGGCGACGAGGTGGTCTACCACAAGGGCGATGGCGCGGCGGTGGGCGGGCTCACCGACGGCAGCAGCTACTACGTGATCAAGCTGGACGACACGCGCATCCAGCTCGCGAGCTCGCGCGAGAATGCGCTCAAGGGCACGGCCATCGCGCTCAGCTCCGACGACGTGGGCGACGACGACTTCTTCACCGAGCTCACCCACACGGTGCGCGCGAGCGCCACCTCGGGTGCGGGCAGCGACGAGGTCGGTGTGGCCGGCTCGGTGGCCGTCAACCGCGGCGAAGTGCTGACCACGGCCCAGCTGGCGGGCGACGTCACGCTGGCCGACGGCAGCGACGGCGGCAGCACCATAGGCGCGCTCTCGGTGAGGGCCCACGCCACCACGCTCAACGACGCGAAGGCGGTGCCCGAAGGCGAAGGCGCCGTGGGGTCGAGCGTCGGGGTCGGCGGTTCGTTCGCGCTCAACCTGGTGTTCCACGACACCGCGGCCGAGATCATGGACGGCGCGGCCATCGGCGGTGCGCCCGCCGGCAGCGTGACGGTGGAGGCGGTGGGCCGCCACACCACGGAAACCGAGGCGCGCAACGGCGCCGGCGGCAGCACGGCGATCGGCGGCGCCGTGGCAGTGGTGATCAGCGAGGCCGACACCAAGGCACGCATAGGCACCAGCGGCACCGACCTCGTGACCGCGGGCGGCGCCAGCGTGACCAGCGAGCACACCCATGTGGTGCTCACCAAGGTCAGCTCGCAGGCCGCGGGCGACAGCGCCTCGGTCGGCGCCTCGGTCGGCGTCAACTACCTGGCCGACACCAACCTGGCCAACATCTCGCGCAACCTCGACGCCAACGGCGGCGGCGTCACGCTGCGCGGCGAGCTCACGCTCGCCAGCACGCTGGACGTGCACGCCAGCGCCTCGGGCGGCGACAACGACGATGGCGACGGCGACAAGGCCGACGCCAAGTCCAGCCAGAGCGCCAACAACACCTCGAGCGCCGGCGGCGGCCGCAACACCCAGTCGGCCTCCACCAACGCCGACAGCGCCAACGACAGCTCGAAGTCCGAGTCGGGCACGGGCAGTGCCGAGGGCGACAACGGCGGCGTCGGCATCGCCGCCTCGGTCGCCGTCAACGTGCTCACCGTGAGCAACGGCGCGACCATCACCAACGGCGCCGACGTGTCGGCCAGCGGCGCGGTGCTGGTCAGCGCCCAGGCCAGCGTCGACGGCAAGGCACAGTCGGACGCGACCTCGGTCAACCTCGGCGGCGACGTCAACATTGCGGCCGCGGTCAGCTTCAACTACGTGACGCTGGCCAACACGGCCAGCGTCGGCGCCGCCTCGGTCGTGGACGGCAACGGCGTCACGGTCGAGGCCGTGACCACGGGCAGCGACCGCAACGACTTCGTCGCCACCGCGTACGCGCTGGGCGGCAACAAGGGTGGCACGGCCGCGGTGGCGGGTGCGATCGCGATCAACGTGGTCGACGTCGACACCAAGGCGCTGGTCAGCGACGGCGCCAGCCTCAAGTCCACCGCCGACGTGACGGTGGCAGCCGAGCACAACATGGGCATGCAGTCCATCGCCGCCGCGGGCGCAGGCTCGGGCGACTTTGCCGTGGGCGCGGCCGTGGCGATCAACATCGTCGGCCTCGGCAGCGGCGGGGCCAACACCCTCGCGAGCATCGGCGACGCCGACGGCGACGACGCCGGCGCCACGGTCCAGGCCAACGGAGCCGTCAACGTCAGCGCCACGCACATGCTGGGCATGACGGGCGTGATCGACCTGCCGACGCCGATCAACGACGCCGGCATAGCCGACCCCAGCTTCAGCATAGGCTCGCTGGCCGTGTCGGCCGCGCTGGGTGCGGGCGGCTCGGCCGTCGCCGGCTCGGCGGGCATCAACGTGTTCAACACCACCACGCAGGCGCGCGTGGAACGCGGCACGGTGCTCGAAGGCTATCTCGGCGGCGACGCCAAGGCCGGCGCGCTGACGGTGACCGCCACCGACACGACGAACTGGAGTTCGGCGGCGGGCAGCGTGGGCATAGGCACCAGCGGCACCGGCATAGGCGCGGGCATCGATCTGGCGATCATCAGCAAGGACACCAAGGCCTATGTGGGCCGCAACGCCGACCTGGACCTGAGCGGCGCCGCCAACCTCACGGCAACCTCCAGCGAAACCCTGGTATCGGTCGCCGCGAATGCAGGCATAGGCAGCTCGGTCGGCATCGCGGGATCGGCCGCCGTGCAGGTGGTCAGTACGCACACCCGTGCTTATGTGGAAAACGCTTCCGGGGCGCTGACGGCCGCGGACATAGACGCCGGTTCGATGGCGCTGCTGGCCTCGAGCAGCTTCAAGACCACCATGGTCGGCGGCGCGGTGGGCGCAGCCGGCTCGGCCGGCATAGGCGCGGCGAACGCCACCCTGGTGCACAACGGCACGACCGAGGCCTACATCGGCGATTACGCCGCGGTCACCACGGCCGGCACGGTCTCGGTCACGGCCGACGCGAGCGAAGACGTGGTCTCGATCGCGGCCGGCATCGGTGTGGCCGGCGCCGTGGGCGTGGCCGGTTCGGCGGCCGTCAACGTGATCAACGAGAACACGACGGCCTATGTGGGCCATGACGCCAGCATCACCATCACCGGCGCTGGCCACGACCTGGAGGTCAGCGCGGACGACGACACCTGGGTGATCTCGGTCGCCGGCTCGCTGGCCGCCAGCGGGGTCGCGGCGGTCGGCGTGGGCGCCGACGTGGGCGTCTATACCAAGCACACCAATGCCTTCATCGACTCTGGCGTGACCGCCACGGTGGACGGCCACATCCTGGTTACCGCCGATTCGAGCGAGAACCTGATCTCGATCTCGGCCGGCGTGGGCGCCGCCATCGCCGGGGTGTCGGCCAATGCCGGCGTGCATGTGTTCGACCTGACCACGCGCGCCTTCATCGGCGACGACCCGGACGACCCCTCGGGCGCCGGCGCCGGCCATGTGCACGCCAAGGGCAGCCTGGTGGTGTCTGCCAACGACTACACCAACATCAACGAGATCGTCGGCGTGCTCAGCGCCGGCATGGTCGGCGTGGGCGCGGCCGCTGGCGTGAACGTGCTGACCAAGCACACCGAGGCCTTCATCGGCGAAGGCGCCAAGGTCACGGGCGACGGCGGCGGCACCGAGGTCTCGGTCAACACCGGGCGCATCAGCACCGGCAGCGACCTGGCCGCGCCGACCTTCGACGCCGGCAACCCGAGCGGCATTGGCATCGAGACCAACAGCGCCGGCACCGCGACCGCGGCAGCCAGCGGCGACCGCAGCGCGCTGCGCGCCTCCGGCCAGGTCAACACGCCCGACCTGGCGTCCATGGACCTGCACAACGACGGCAGCGGCGAAGAGGTGGACAACGACTCGCTCGATGGCCGGCGCACCACCTCGCTGGGCACGGACAACCATTTCCGCGGCGTCGGCGTCTCGGCCACCAACCGCGACGAAATCCGCACCTTCACCTTCAGCCTGGCGGCGGGCATCGTCGGCATCGCGGTCTCGGCCGGCGTCGACGTGGTCAGCGCGACCACCCGGGCCTATGTCGGCGACAGCGCCAAGGTCAACGAGAGCACGGCCGGTGCGAACGGCGCACAGTCGGTCCTGGTCGGCGCCGGAACAGACTTCTTCCACCTCGCGGTGGCGGGCACGCTCGCGGCCGGCGCGCTGGGCGTGGCGCCGGCGGTCGGCGTCAACATCGTCAGCAACACGACCGAGGCCCTGATCGGCGACTCGGCCACCGTGCAGGCGCTGGACGACATCTCGATCCAGGCGACCGCGCGCGAAGACCTGGTCATGATCGGCTTCGGCATCGCGGCCGGCGTGGTCGGCATCGGCGGTGCGGTCGACGTGCTGAGCATAGACAACATGACGACGGCGTCGATCGGCGACTCGACGGTCTTCGCCGGCGGCGACATCTTCGTCTCGGCGCTGGACGAGACAGAGGTGCTCGAGCTGTCGGGCGCGCTCGCCGGCGGCCTGGTCGGCATCGGCGGCTCGGTCGGCGTGATGCTGATCAGCAAGGACACCGAGGCGTCGGTTGACGGCAACGTCGACGCGCTCGGCGGCGGGTCAGACGCCATCGACGGCGTGCTGAACGGAGAGATCGGCTCCGGCGAGCCCTCCACCACCAGCGTGCACGGCCTTGTCGTGCAGGCGGAGTCGAGCGAGGACCTGCTGCACATCGTGGCCGCCGGCGCGGGCGGATTCGTCGGCGTATCAGGTGCGGTGGGACTGACCCTGGTCGAAGCGAACACCGAAGCCGTGGTCTACGGCGACGCGCGGATCAACACGCTGCACCAAGATTCGGCCAGCGGCAACCAGAGCGTCTACGTCAACGCGGCGGACGAGCTCGACATCACCACCTTCATCATCGGCATCGCCGGCGGCTTCGTCGGCGTCTCCGGTGCGGTCGACGTCGGCACGGTCAACAACAATACCAAGGCACTGGTCGAGAGCGGCGCGCAGGCGAGAGCCAAGGACGACATCGAGGTCAACGCGGTCGCGACCAAGGACATCTTGGGCTTCGATGCGAGCGGCTCGGGCGGCTTCGTCGGCGTGGGGGGCGCGGTCAGTGTCTGGTCGATCGGCACCCAGATCCAGAAGGGCACGCAGAACGCGGAAGGCGCCGACACCGGCAGCGCCGTCGACGGCGGCGGCGGCAAGATCGCGGACGAGGACGCGGCCGGGCAGGCCCAGGGCGGCACCGAGTCGGTGACCCAGAGCGGAAGCAACGGCAGCGACGGCGGCGGCATCGACAACTTCGATGGCGACGGCACCGGCAACGCCAACACCAACCAGAATCGCGTCAGCGCGGCGATGCAGTCCTCGGCGGCCAGCGTCGATGCTGCGACCCCGAGCAAGACCGACATCACTACCCGGCTGAACAGCGCGCCGACGCCGCCGGGAACCTCGGCGGTCGTGCAGGCGGGCGCCACCCTCACCTCAGGCGACGCGATCGGGGTCAAGGCGAACGAACTCGACAACATCACCATCGTCTCGGGCCAGTTCGCCGGTGGCGTGGTTGCCGCCGGCGCGTCGGTCGCGATCCTGAGCGTCGCCAACAACGTGGCTGCGCTCGCGGAAGGCACGCTGAGCGCAGGCGGCAACATCACCGTGGAGGCCGTGCTCGACTCGACCATCCACATGACCTCGCTCTCCGGCACGACCGGTTTCGTCGGCATCGGCGGCGCCGTCGCCGTGCTCAACGATTCGAGCCTCGTTCAGGCGAGCATCGGCAACGTGATCAAGGCCGGCAGCGTGACAGTCAGCGCGGTCGACCAGCGCGAGATACATCAGACCACCGCGCAGATGGGTGTGGGCGCCGCCGCGGCGGGTGCCTCCTACGCCCGCGCCGAAGTCACCGGCGGCGCGACCGCTCAGGTGATCGCGGGCGCGCTGATCGGCCAGACCGACAGCGTGGGAAGCCTCTCGGTATGGGCGGACTCGACGGTGGACGTGGACTCCTCGGTGACGGGCCTGAGCGCCGGCGCCGTGGGCATCACGGCCAACTTTGACTTCGTCAACGTGCATCCCACCGTCGAGGCGAAGATCGGGAACAATGCCCAGGTCACGACCACCGGCGCCATCGACATCAACGCCGACTCCCACCACGACGCCGAGGGCGAGGTCCTGGGCGTGGCAGTCAGCCTGGCCGGTGGTGCGGCGCTGAGCTGGAGCGACGTGCGGATCACGCCCATGGTGAGCAGCACCCTGGGCACGAACGCGAGCGCACGCTCGAACACCGCGGGCGCGAACTTCCGGGCCCGCCACAACGCCGGCGCGGGCGACGGCAACCGTTACGCCTACTCGCGTGCAATCGCAGCCAGCGGCTCGGCCGTGGCCTCGGGCGCCGGCGCGCGCGCGCTCGGCATTGACTCCGCCACGGTGACCGCGCAGGGCCTGGCCGGGTCCAGCGTGGCCTCGGCCGGCTCGTCGGGCTTCTGGGCCGAGAACACCGGCCATGCCGAGGGCTATGCCTCGGGCGGCGCCCTGGCCCTCGGCGGCTCCGTGGCCTTCATGAGCTCGACCATGGAGGCCAAGGGCTCGACCAGCGCCAGCTTCGCAGGCAGCGCGACCGACAGCGGTGGCTCGCCGAGCGACTTCAGCGTGTCGGCGATAGCCAACCGCACGGCCAAGGCCGAGGACTTCGTGATCTCGATCGCGGGCGTGTTCGGCGGCTCGGCAGCGGCGGCCAAGGCCGACGCCACGGGCAGCACCACCGCCACCCTGACCGGCGCGTCCAGCGTGGACATCGGCGGCCACCTGGACGTGACGGCCACCTCCACCAACCTCGCGACCGCGATGACCGAGGGCGGTGCCGGCGGCCTGCTCGGCGGCGTGGCCATCTTCCTGTCCGAGTCCTTCGCTGGCGGCAGCACCGAGGCCAAGATGGAAGACGGCGCCGAAGTGCTGGGCGCGGCCAACGTGGCGATCGAGTCGCTCGGTTCGAGCACGGGCGCGTCCAACACCACGGCCGGCACCGGCGGCTTCGTTTCCGCCGGCGGCGTGCAGGCGCTGGTGACGGTGAACCCGACGGTCAAGTCCTCGATCGGCGCCAATGCGACCCTGGACAACGTCACGGGCAGCGTGCGCGTGACCGCGACCTCGGCGCAGGCCGAGGGCGACGCGACCGCCGGCGCCTACGGCGGCGGCGTGGTCCAGATCGGCGTGGCCACCGCGACCGGCACCGTCACGCCGGTGGTCGAGGCCAAGATAGGCACCGGCACCACCATCGAAGCCGTGGGCGACGTGGTCGTCAGCGCCGTCCAGAACTACACGCCCGGCGGCGCGGAGTTCGGCGACACCTTCAACGCCGGCAACACCGGCGACAACGCGACGGACTACGGAAGCGACGTCATCTACTTCTTCGCCCACGGCCTGGCCACCGGCGACACCGTGGTCTACAACGCCAACGGCAACCCGGCCATCGCCACCACCGGCGGCGGCACCCTGGCCGACGGCGGCACGGGCCCCGGCCGCGAGTACAACGTCATCGTGCACGACGACAACACGCTGAGCCTGGGCAACGAGTTCCAGGCCGGCAACATCACCGCGCTGCAGCTCTTCATCCCCGACGGCGGCGTCACCCAGGGCGTGGATGGCAACCGGGACATGATCCGCTTCTCCATCCCGCACAACTTCCAGAACGGCGACGCGGTCCGCTACGACCACGAGGACGGCGACCCCTCGATCGGGATTGCCGAAGGCACCTACTACGTCCATGTGGTGGACGATTTCACGATCAAGCTCTTCACATCGCGGGCGGATGCGCTGAACGACGGCGAAGCCAGCTTCGGCGTGGGCAGCGTGACGGGCGACGACCGCATCGTACTCGCCGGCTTCAACGAGGGCGACCGCGTCACCTACCGCGATCCGGCGCCGGTGACGTTCCGTGCCAACGGCGTCGAGCGCTCGATCGATGGCTCCGGGGCATTCACCGGCTTCAACACGGGCGGAGGAGACGCCAACACCATCTACGTCGGCACCGACCTCAACAACGACGACGTGATCGAAGGCCACAGTTTCAGCACGGGCGACCGGGTGGTGTACCGCACGGATACGCCCGCCTTCGAGATCAACGGCCTGAACGACGGCCAGACCTACTACGTGATCGTGGTCGACGCCTACCGCATCCGCCTGTCGGAAACGCTGGATGGCACCAACCCCGACGACGACGACGGCGGCCCCCACATCGGTATCACGCCGGTGGGCATCTCGGGCAGCGGCACCGACGCCGACAACGACGCGAACCGCGCCCGGCACTGGCTGGTGCGGCCCTCGCTGGGCGTGCTGCAGGACGGCGTGACCTACGAGGTCATCAACAAGGGCGACGGCGGCGACCCCAACGACTTCCAGCTCGCGGTGGTCGGCACCAACGTGGCGCTGGACCTGGACGACAGCGAGCGCAGCGGCCTGTTCAGCCTGTCCAAGGCCGGCATCAACATCGCCGCGGGCTCGTCGAGCGACACCCACAGGCTGATCATCGACATGGCGAGCGGCTCGGGCCAGCACCTGCTGCTCGGCCCCGACGGGGTGTCACTGCGCACCCTGGCACCGCCGCCCGGGGACGGCCTGTCGGCGGTATCGGCGCAGGGCGGCGGTGGCGGCGTCATCGCCGGCGGCGACCCGGACTCCAAGATCATCGTGACCGCCACCGTGACCGCCCAGCTCAACGCCGCCTCGGTCAGCAGCGACGGCGACGTCGAGATCACGGCCGATTCCGACGCCAACATCTCCGCCTACGCCAAGAACACCGGCGGCGGCTTCGTCCAGGCCGGCAATACCGACGCGACCGCGATCTTCGCCTCGGAAACAGCCGCCTCGGTCGGCGGCGGCAGCGTCATCGAGGCCCGCGGCGATTTCGCCCTCGATGCGTTCAACTCGCTCACGGCCAAGTCCCATGCGCGCGCCGAAGGTGGCGGCTTCCTCGCCTTCGCCGATGCCGATTCCGACGTGATCTTCGACGACGGCAGCTACGACGGCACCAACCACAACGGCGGCACCACGGCGACCATAGGCGGCGGCGCCCAGATCCTGGCGCGCGGTGTGCGGGTCCACTCGGGCTACGACGACGTCAACATCAAGGTCACCGCCAGCACCGAGGCCGGCGGCTTCACCGGCACTTCCTCGGCCACCGCCCGGGAAGACGCCGATCTGGACGCCAAGATCGACGTTCAGGGCGGCGGCACCCTGGTGCATGGCCGCGAGGGGGTGGACCTGCGCGTGCTGCTCTCCGGCATCAGCCGCGTGGTCGACGCCGACGCGGTGTTCTACGGGCTCAGCGCGGGCGACCCCGACGAAGTGCGCAAGGGGTTCAACAGCGCCAGCATCAGCACCGGCGACGCGATGACCCTCATCGCCGCGCCGCGCATCACCGGCGACACCAGCCTCGACACCACGGACCTGACGCCCGTGCCCTCGCTCGCGCTGCTGGTCGAGATTGCGAACCCCGACTACACCAACGACGACGGCGACGCCGACAGCCGCAGCATCACCTGGAACTCCGATGTCGTGCTGCAAAGCGGGCCCAGCCCGACCCTGGTGGTCAACTCGGCCGGCCAGGTGGTCAAGGCGGTCAACGTCACGGTCGACGGCGGCAACGGCGTCGGCTACATGACCGGCGGCACCTTCACCGTGGACGACATCGTCAACGACGACCGCGGCCAGGCCCTGTTCAAGTCCAACGGCGGCGACGCCTCGATCTCGGAGACCGCCGCCGGATCGCCGCTGTTCACCTTCCGCGACACCTACCTCGAGGTGAACCTCACCAACGAGTCCGACCACAACATGCGGGTCAGCGACGTCTACGTGATCAACAAGACCGCCGTAACCACCGCGCACGAGGTCTTCATCCGCGTGGCGACAGACTCGGCCTTCCAGCTCGACGTCACGCACGACTTCAAGCCCACGACGATCACGGTGGAGAACACCGAGCTCGGCAGCGCAGACCCCTACATCGAGTTCATCGGCGAGGTCGACAACCCGATCGGCATCACCCTGATCCACAACGTGTCGGGCGACATCTGGTCCTCCGGCGCCGGCGTGGTGCGCACCGACAGCTTCGAGATCGTCGCCGAGCAGGGCAGCGTGGGCTACGACGACAGCCACCGCCTCAAGCTCGAGATCGTCGAGAGCAACGACGGCCCGACCGGGGACAACCGCTTCCGCCGCATCGACGCCGGCACCGACATCTACCTCGAGCAGCGCGGCCTGCAGCGCCGCGCCCTGGCCGGTGGCGAGACCGCCGACAGCGGCTTCGTCACCGACGTGGACCGCCTGAGCGCCGGGCGCGACGTCAATCTGCTGCTGCGCCACGGCACCGACCAGACCACCCCCTCCTCGGTCGACTACCAGATCGAGGTCGACCAGGGCAACGGCGCACCGGGCACCAACATCCCGGGCACCGTGAGCGTCTTGGGCCCCACGCCCTCGGTGGTCGACACGGTGCGCACGCATTTCCGCTCCACCGGCGAGCCGGGCAGCGTGGCCCAGCTGTTCCCGCTCGGCGTGTTCGGCACCGGCAGCGGCGACACCAACGTCACCTATGCCTACGGCGTTGCGGGCGACGCCGACAAGCGCATCATCGCGGGCCGCGACATCGACGTCACGGCGCCGACCAGCGGCGCCCTGGTGCACGTGGAGTCCTTCACCGAGATCCTGGACCTCGGCAACATCGACATCATCTCCAACGGCGACATCACGGTGACCGAGGTGCAGGGCGACCTGCGGGTCGGCCGCATCGCCTCGGTGGGACGCGACGTGTTCCTGAACTCGCCGCGGCGCATCCTAGACGCGATCAGCGGCACGGCCAACACCGGCGATGCCGGCCCTGGCGTGGACGCCGACGTCACCGGCCGCCACATCACCATGACCGCGGGCGACAACGGCATCGGCGGCATGGAGGGCGTGGGCGGCATAGGCACGCGCGACAACTTCCTGGAGGTCAATGTCGACATCCTGCAGGGCGGCGGCGGCATCGTCGGCTCGCTGCAGGCCTACGACACGGCCGCCGGTCTGGGCAACACCTTCGGCATCTACCTGACCGAAGTGAAGCGCGCCGGCGATGTGCTGACGGCGCTGGGCGGCGTCGCCGAGGCGGACGGCAGCAACGCGCTGCAGGTGCACACCGTGCACACGGTCGGCGACGCCTCGCTGGCCACGACCAGCGGCAGCGTGCGCGACGCGCGCGCCAACGGCGTGGGCGATGCCGCGGCCGACGTGATCGCCAACTCGGTCGACATCTTCGCCAACGGCGGTTCGATCGGCGATGTGGCCGGCTTCGGCGCAGCGCATCCCTCGCTGTCCAACGACCTGGACATCGATTCGCAGAAATACGCCACCGGCGATGTCGGCCTGCGCGCCACCGACAGCATCTACCTGACCGAGACCGACTCCGCAGGCGCCCCCGGCGTCACCGTGCCGGCCGTGCAGAACGGGGATCCGCAGGCCCAGGACGTGACCGGCTACGGCCTGCACCTGGTGCTGGCCCAGACCAGCAGCGGCGACATCCGGCTGACGGTGCGCGAAAGCGCCGACCTGGACGAGGACCTGATCCTGAACGTGCAGGGCGGCGTCCGCTTCCTCGAGAATGTGCTCGAGAACGTCGGCGATGCGACCGACTACGAGATCGCCTCCGCCGGCTGGGTCGAGCTGCGCATAGGCGACGACCTGGTCGACGAGCAGGGCCCCGGCCTGCCCACCAGCACCCTGGGCAACTCGGTCGTGCAGGCCGGCGAGTGGATAGACATCTTCCTCGACGACGTCAACCTCGATGCCGGCTTCGGTGCCCATACGACCTTCACGGGCACCTACCGCCCCGGCACACTGGCGGGCAGCGACGCCGCGCACCCCAACATCGTGCGCATCTTCGGCCACACCGACGTCGACCAGATCAGCTTCGACGAGGCCGACCTGGACGGCAAGACCGAGGTCTACGGCAGCGAGGATACGGACGCTGGCGGCGACGACGGCGAAGACCGTTTCGTCGTCAACCGGCTGCTGAGCATGGACGTCGCGGCGGGCCACACGCTCACGCTGGACGGCCAGGCCGACACCGACTACTACACCATCTACACCACGGGCAGCCAGGCCAACGTGGAGGACCGCCGCAACTACGTGCTCAACCTGCTGGACACGGGCGCGCCCACGGACGGCGTGGACGAGGCCTTCGTCTACGGCATCGAATCCAGCCTGAACGGCTACGTTTCCGAAGAACCGGGGGCGGCCAAGCAGCCGGCCGACGACATCTTCCTGCTGCGTGCCGCGCAATACATCCCCTCGCTGCAGCCGGGCGACGGCGGCACGGAAGACGCGGACAATCCGGCGTTCATCGCACTGCTGCACGGCGATCTGACCCTGCACCGCGACCTGGATCCGGACAACGCGCCGACCGAGGTGCAGCGCATCAACTACGACGCCGCGCTCAACGGCCGCATCAATGTCTACGGCCTCTCGGGCAACGACTACTTCGCCTCCGACGACACCAGCGCCATCGTCCAGCTCGATGGCGGTGTCGGCTTCGACACCTTCCAGATCGGCCAGATCTTCGGCTCGCAGCGCGACGGCGACCCTGGCACCCTCGACCCGGTGGAAGCGGCGGCGCCCGAGTTCGGCGGCGAGCTCGCACCCGAGGACATGTTCCCGCGCCTGCTGGCCACCACGCGCGGCTGGCTGAGCCCCGGCACCGGCGCGCCCATGGTGGTCAACGGCGGCACCGGCAACGACGAGTTCATCGTCTACTCAAACCAGGCGGAGCTGCGGCTGGAGGGCGACGACGACAACGACCTGTTCATCGTGCGGGCCTTCGCCCTGGCCGCCGTCGTGGACACCGACGCGAACAGCGACGGCGTACTCGATGCGCTCGACATCGACGACCCCTACGGCATCGACACCAACGGCAATGGTTACGCGGACGCGGGCGACGAGTCGCTCGATCCGCTGCGGCCGTTGATCCTCGACCCGCTGCACCGGCGTGTGGACAACAACGGCGACGGCGTCTTCAACGCCGCCGACGCCCACACCACGACCGACACCAACGGCGACGGCCGCATCGACCTGGGTGACGGCCCCAACCACTGGCAGGACGACAAGATCGTGCTGGACCTGGTCGATGGCAAGTGGGTCGCGCGGCCCATCATCGGCCTGGGCTTCTCGACCGGCCGTCCGCTGGACATCCGCGCCGGTGGCGGAGAGGACGAGGTCCAGTACAACGTCAATGCGCCGGTCTCGGTGGACGGTGGCACGGGCTTCGACAAGCTGGTGATACTCGCGACCGAGTTCGCCGACGACATCGCCATCACGGAAAAGGGCATCTTCGGCGCCGGCCTCAACGTGCGCTACACCACGGTGGAAGTGGTGGAGGTGGACGGCCTGGAAGGCGACGACGAGTTCTTCGTGCAGTCCACCGCCTTCGGCGTCGCCTATCGGGTGATCGGCGGACTGGGCTCGGACGTGATCAACGTGGCCAGCGACGTCACCGAGGACATCGTCACCCGCGAGCTGGAAGGCGCCAGCGGCGCGATCGACCACCTGGTCCGTTCGGAGGACGCCGAGTACGACAGCCTGCCGGTCGACGGCCTCGACTACAACGTGGCAACCGCCACCGAGGGCCTGGTGGTGATCAACGAGAGCGGCAGCGGCACCACCGTCACCGAAGGCGGCGCCTACCTGCTGGCCGGAACCCGGCTGTCCCTGGACAGCTACACCGTGCACCTCTCGCGGCCCCTGCTGGCCGGCGAAGTGGTCTACGTCACCGTCTCCGCCGCGCGTTCGCCGCAGGAGGAAGCCGACGACATCCTGAACAACCCGGCGCCGCTGACCGACGGCGCAGGCGACACCCTGTGGCTTCGCACGGTGCCGCCCGGCGTGGACCCGATGCAGGACTTCCGCCGCCACTACCTGATCGACGGCGTGCTGCACCACGAGCCCTCGCGCGCCGTGGTCCTGCGCTTCGACCAGTTCAACTACAACACGCCACAGACCGTGCACCTGTACGCGGTGGACGACACCCGCTCCGAGGGCGACCGCGTGGTGGTGACACAGCACAGCGTCATCTCCAATGCAGCGGACTACGACGGCGTCGCGGTCCGCAACGTCGAGGTCAAGCTGCGCGACAACGACACGCCCGGCATCTACGTCACCGAGGTCCAGCCCGGCTCCTCCACGGAGGACGGCCGCACGCTGGTGATCGAGGGCACGACCACCACGCAGCTGCGTGATGAGATCCTGGTCGAACTGGCGCGCGCGCCGGACGCCGGCGACCTCATCGTGACCGAGCTGCTGCTGGACCCCGACAGCGCCCAGCAGGTGTTCCTGAGCAACGACCTCGATCCGCGGCTCAAGGTCGTCACCTCCGGCAGCCAGACACGCTACTTCATCGAGTTCGACGACGGCAACTGGGACGATGCGGTGCGCGTGGCCATCCAGGCCTTCGACGACGACGGCCGCGAGGACCCGGGAACGGCGGTCATCAAGTTCGTGCAGCACAAGACCGGCTTCACCTTCGGCAGCTACAGCGCGGCACCGGTGGACGCCGACGGCGACTATGTGTTCCCGAACCTGCGCTCGGGCACCGGCCTGCTCGACATCGAGGTGATCGACAACGAAAGCGCCGGCGTGGTGGCCCTGGAGACCGGCAACAACACCCAGCTGGTGGTGGACAACCTGGACACGGTGCTGGACGAATCGCAGACCGACACCTACCTGATGCGGCTGACCAAGCAGCCGACCGACGATGTCAAGGTGGCGATCCTCACCGACGGCCTGGCCGACGTGGTCAGCGTCAGCGGCGGGGGCTTCACCATCGAGGAGATCGGCGGCTACCAGGCGGCGACCATGTTCAGCGGCACGATCAACATCGCCGGCGCCACCATCACCCGTGGCGAGGGCTCGGACCTGGGCAGCTTCCTGGAGGAAGGCTTCGAGGTCGGCCAGCTGGTGCGGCTCACGCTCACCACCGATGGCGGCATCAGCTTCACCGCCTACGACACCGAGACCGACGGCGTGACGCCGCTGCGCATCGCAGCGCTGAGCGCCAGTACGATCACGCTCTCCGACAGCCTCGCCACTGTGGCCGACGGCGCCTACGAGCTGTCCCGCATCGCCAAGCTGTCCTCGCAGGGCGTCTTTACGGGCGAAGTGGTCTTCACGGTCGGCGTCGACCCGGACTCCGGAGACCCGATCTACCGCATGACCCGCGTCTACGTGGGCGACAACTGGGAACAGGACGGCTGGCTGGCCGACGGCTTCCTCGAGGGGCAGATGATCCGCATCGACAGCGGCGCCAACGCGGGCGACTACAAGATCGCGATCATCCGTGGCGACAACAAGACCAAGGACACCACGATAGAGCTGACGCTCGAGACCCCCATCGTCGCGGCGGGCGCCGCCACGGTCACGGTGACGCGCCTGGCGGCCGTGGTGACCTTCACCGACACCGACTGGTACCAGCAGCGCAGCATCGAGCTGGAAGCCGACCCCTTCTACGAAGTCCCGCTGACGCGCGATGGCGTGAAGGTCTTCCCGGCCTCCACGCACCTGCTGTCCAAGCTGCGCGGCCCGCTGGCCGTCGAGGGCGGCCCGACCAGCGCCGACCGTTCGCTGCAGAACGGCCTGAAGCTGCCCGGCGAAACGGATGCGCCGCTGATCCAGATCGGCCCGCAGCCGCCGGAAGGCCGCGCCATCGACGTGCTCAACATGTTCAACGACGCGAGCGTCGCGGATCTGGGCGGCACGCTGACCTCCACCTCGCTGCAGGGCTTCGGCATGGCCAAGGACCTGGCCTTCGGCAGCAGCTTCTTTGGCGAGCCCGCCACCTTCCCCGGCGGCATCAGCTTCGGCACCATTGCCTTCGTCGACGGCCAGTTCGTCACCGACGGCGCCCGCAGCACGGTGGAGGTGGTCAACTTCCTCGGCGGGGCAGGCAACGACCGCCTGGACATCGAGAGCACGCTGATCCCGGACGTGCCGGTGTCGGCCACCGGCACGATGAGCATCGCCGATGACGCGGGCGAGTTCGTGTTGAGCAAGGCGGGGGTCGACTGGCGTGCCGTCGGCTTCCTGCCAGACCAGATCGTCTCGGTCTACGAGGTCGACCCCGTGACCTTCGCCAAGGGCGCCCTGATCGGCAGCTTCCAGGTGACGGCGATCACCGACGACAACCCGCTCGACACCTTCGACAACACGCGGCTGCACCTGGTGCAGCTGTCGGGCACGGCCCTGACGCTGGGCAACGACCTGATCCGCCTGGAGGCGGCCGACACCCCGGTCACGACCACCGTCGAAGCCAGCTACGCGGGCACGACCGACATCGCCGGCAGCGACCAGAACGAGGCCGGCGGCACCATCACCCGCGCCAGCGGAAGCTGGATCGACGATGGCTTCGAGAAGGGCCAACTTCTGCTGATCGACGGCCTGGCGGGCAACTGGCGCATCACCGGCATCAGCGGCACGGTGCTGACCGTGCGCGGCAACCCGCTGCCCAATGAGACCAGCACGCGCACGCTGTCGGTGGCCGGACTGCACGGAGGCCTGACCGTGGTGCACGGCGGCGGCAACTTCGCCCTGGAGCTCGACCCGCGCATCAACATCGGCGCAGACTTCCTCGAGCGGCGCGACGGCCACGCCTGGGCGGAGGGCGGCTACGCGGTCGGCCAGTTCATCACCATCGAAGGCCTGTCCGGCGTCTGGCAGATCGCGGGCTTCGAGGACGTCGCGCTGGCCGACCTGAACGACGACGTGGCCTCGCACCCATGGGAGGACGCCGGCGTCGGCGGCCGCATGGTGCTGGTGGGCGCAGACATCGCGCCGGTCTCCGACTTGAAGCTGCAGGTGTCTGTGGTCGACCCGTACAAGGCGGAAGCCAGCGGCGCGATGAGCATCGCGACCAGCACCGCGGGCTTCAGCACCATCACCCGCGGCAGCGGCGACTGGCTGGCCGATGGCTTCTACGCAGGCCAGGTGGTCTATGTCTCCGGCCTGGCGGGCGGCTTCACCGTCTCCGGCCTGACGGCCACGACCATGACGCTGCAGAACCTGGCGCTCACGCCGCAGACCGGCACGCTGCAGGTGTTCGGCTACGACCTGCGCGACGCGGGCGTGCGCGCGGCGGGCGAGGTGCGCATGGGCGGCGACCACATCGTGCTCACCGGCGGCGCCGGCCCCGATTCGCCGCTCGTGGTGTATGGCGACACCTCGCAGGACGGCGTGTGGTACAGCGGCTCCAGCTCGAACGTGCTCGGCTACGAGTTCGGCGAGAAGCCCTTCGATGCCTTCACCCACCTGCCCGACGGCGAGAACGAGGACGACGAGTGGGTGTTCCCGCTGGGCGACCCGTTCGATCACGCCGGCAACGACATCATCGACGCCAGCGCGCTGTTCGCCGGCCTCGCGCCGGACAACCTGCCCTCCGTGGGCTTCACGGCCTACGGCGGCGCCGGCAACGACCTGATCTACGGCAGCCAGGCCGGCGACCATCTGGCCGGCGGCTCGGGCGACGACACCATCCTGGGCCTGCGCGGCGTCGACCACATCTATGGCGACTCCGGCGTGAACGTGAACATCCTGACCCGCGCGCTGACCATCAGCACGCAGGACCAGGCGCCGCTGCCGACGCTGGACCCGCTGAACACCAGCTTCCTGGACACCGGCATCACCATCAAGCCCTTCGCATCGCTGGTGCGAGACACCATGGAGGCGGGCCGAGACCTCATCTACGGCGACGGTCCGGGCACGGTGACGACAGGCGGCGCGCCGCAGTATGCCTACGACGACATCATCTTCGGCGACCACGGCTTCGTGCAGCAGAACACGGCCGATCCCAACCTGCCCAACCCGCTGCTGCAGAAGATCCAGACCACGCTGCTGGACTCGGTGCTGCAGATCGGCTCGGCCGACCTGCAGAACGGCAACGACGACGTGATCTTCGGCAACCTGGGCCGCGACATCATCGTCGCGGGCGCCGGCCACGACATGGCGGACGGCGACGAGGCCGACGACCTGGTGTTCGGCGACAACGTGACGGCGCTCACGCGCATGGGCGGCGCCGACGGCAACGTCTTCGACGACACCGAGAGCCTGCGCTTCCAGACCCTGGGCGGCACCCTGCTCTACAGCCGCACCGACCAGCCGGTGCCGGCCGGCTTCGACGCCGTAACCGGTGACAACAGCGGTGTGTTGCTGGTGGACGGGGTAGCGCGGAAGTACCGCGACCCGGACGGCGCGCCCTGGTGGGCCGAGTACACGGTGGACTACGCCGCGCTGCACACCGTGGCCTTCGACCGCGGCCACGCCGGCAAGGGCAGCTTCGGCAACGACTACCTGGCCGGCAGCGAGAACCACGACCTGCTGTTCGGCCAGCTCGGCAACGACGTGATCCAGGGCGACGGCGGCATCGAGGACGCATTCGCCGCGACCTCGCACGCCGGCGCCTCGCGCACGCCCGGCGGCCCGACCGACCCGGTGGGCCCGCTGAGCGTGATCGCCTCCTACGAGGCCGGCACCGACGGCCAGGACTACATCGAGGGTGGCGGCGGCAACGACGTGGTCTTCGGCGGCCTGGGCCAGGACGACATCGTCGGCGGCAGCTCGAGCCTGTTCGGCCTGACCAACACCGGCGTGAACCTTGTCAACGATGCCGAGCTGCACCAGCGCCCCGACGGCGACGACATCATCTTCGGCGGCGCCGGCACCAACACCGCGCGCAACGACATCGGCGATGCCACGATCACCAGCCCCGACGCCAACACGCAGAACCTCATCACCACCACGGCCACCGGCCATGCCGACGACGCCGACGCCATCGTGGGCGACAACGGCAACATCGTGCGCATCGTGGGCACCAACGGCGACGACTTGATCGACAACATCTCGCCCCAGCTCTACCTCACGTTCAACTACGACAATTACGGCCCGGTCAAGATCGTCGTGCGCGGCGTCAGCCACCTCGACTACACGCCGGGCGGCCCGGACTTCCGGCCCGACCTGTTCGGCACGAATGCGGCCGGCTACTACGCGGTGAACGGCCTGGCCTCGCGCATCGACATCGGCGGGCGCGACGAGGTGCATGGCGAAGCCGGCGACGACACCGTCTACCTTGGCGCCGGCCACGACATCGCCTTCGGCGACGGCCAGGACGACGACATCATCGGCGGCTGGGGCAACGACTGGATCTCGGGCGGCACCGGCCAGGACGGCGTGATCGGCGACGACGGCCGCATCTTCACCAGCCGCAACACGGCCGGCGACATCTCTCAGTTCGCCGAGCCGCTCTACGCGATCAGCTACCTGCTCGCCACCGACCCCGATCCCAAGCACCCGCAGGTGATCCACGGCAACGTGATCGACGAGTTCGTCTACACCCCGGGACAGGTGCAGACCGCCGTGCTCAACCCGAACCAGGCGCTGAAGAAGACCGTGGACATCACGCCGTTCAACCTCAGGCCCAATACCGCAGGCGCCGACGACCCGCTGTTCGACGCCAACAGCGTGGACGACGTGATCTTCGGCGGCCTGGGCGACGACTTCCTGCACGGCGGATCGGGCGACGACGCGATGGCCGGCGGCGAAGCCCTGGGCGAGTCCTACATCCAGCTCGACCCGGCCAACGTGGCCAACCCCGGCCTGGTGCGCACCGACTTCTACCGGCCCTGGAACCCGGGCGACATCCTGCATTTCGGCGCCGACACCAACCCCTGGCATGTCAACAACCATGTGGTCAGCCGGCTCGGCGAGTTCCTGCTCTACAACGAGTACGACCCGCGGCGCGAGATCCTGTTCCAAGACAACGGCCAAGTCTGGAGCAGTGGTACCGCACCGACCAAGCAGTTCTTCCTCAACCAGGTGTCCGACGAAGGCGTATCGATCTACGGGGCCACGAGCTTCTCGCCCAACGGCACCCCGCTGACGTTCGCCTTCAAGAACACCGACGGCAACGACGTGATGTTCGGCGACCTGGGCAACGACTGGATGGTCGGTGGCACCGGGCGCGACAACCTCTACGGCGGCTGGGGCAACGACCTCATGAACGCCGACGACGTGCTCACCACCAACGGCGGCCTCAACGACAGCACCGACAGCCACCCGGTCTACGAGGACCGCGTGTTCGGCGGCGCCGGGCTCGACATCCTGATCGGCAACACCGGCGGCGACCGGCTGATCGACTGGGTCGGCGAATGGAACAGCTACATCGTTCCCTTCGCGCCCTTCGGCATCAACACCGTGAGCCGCCAGGTCGAGCCGCAGCTGCCCGAGTTCCTCTACGCGCTCTCGGCCAGCGACGGCGCCGACCCCACGCGCGACAGCGACACCGGCAACAGCGCCCTGCGCAACGGCGAGCCCGACGGCGAGCTGGGCCTGATCGTGCAAAGTGACCATGGCCTGTGGCAGGACCAGACCGGCGGCCCCACCGACCCGCAGCCGGGCAACATCCCGGGCGGCTCGCGCGACGTGCTGCGCTCGGCCGACTTCAACGACGGCAGCACCAGCGGCTTCGCGGTCGACAGCGGCGTGTTCCAGGTGAGCAAGGGGGCGCTCAGCGTCTCGGCCGCCTCGCAGGGCAAAGATGCGGCGGCCGTGCTCTACCTCGACCAGTACCTGCCCGGGTACTACGAGGTCTCGGCATCGGTCAAGGCCGACAAGCCCACGGCCGGCTGGAAGGCCAACGCCTACGTGATCTTCGACTACTTCTCGCCCACCGACTTCAAGTTCGCCGGCATCAACGTGTCGACCAACAAGATCGAGATGGGCCACCGCACGGCCACGGGCTGGGTGGTCGACGTGCAGTCCACCGCCCCGGTGCAGGTCAAGCCCGGCGTGTTCTACCAGGTGCTGGTGGCCGTCAACGGCAGCAACGTGAGCGTGGTGGTCGACAACAAGACCTACTTCAGCCACAGCTTCACGCCGCGCATGATCGACGGCGTCGCCTACGGGCTCAACAAGGGCCTGGTGGGCGTGGGCTCGGACAACTCGCGCGGCGTGTTCGACAACGTGGCGGTGCGCGTGCTGCCGCCGCAGATCACCTTCCAGCACACCGAGCGCTTCGACGCCGGCCCCGGCCCGCTGTTCGATGGCGAGACCAGCGGCAGCTGGACCGTCAGCGCCGGCCGCTACCTCGGCGCGCCGCTGGCCGGCGAGACGCTGGCCGTCAGCCTGATCGACCTGGGCGTGGACGGCCTGCAGGCGGGCTCCATGCTCGACCTGTCGGCGACGCTCAACACCCAGGGTCGCGCGGGCTTCGTGTTCGACCGCTACGGCCCGGACGACTTCAAGTTCGTCGCCATCGACGCCGCGACCGACCAGATCCTGATTGGCCACCGCACGGCGCGCGGCGGCTGGGCCATAGACGCCGTGGTCTCGCGCACCATAAACGCGGGCAGCGACTACACCCTGGCCATCTCGCTCCGCGGCTCCAGCGTCAGCGTCAGCCTGAACGGCCAGCTCGCGCTCAGCCACGGCTTCAACGCGCTCACGGTGGATGGCGGCTTCGGCCTGTTCAGCCAGGGCGGCACCACGGCCTTCGACAACGTGACGCTCAAGACCAACGACCCGGCCTTCGCCAGCGGCACGGCCAGCGCGTCCACCCGCAGCCTGCAGGCCGAGACCGAGGCCGAGCATCCCAAGGGAGCGCGGCTGACCCAGGCCCAGGTGCCCACCCAGGTCCAGCCCCTGCTGGACGAGGCGCTGAGCCGCCTCTCGCTGACCGATGACGCGACGCTGCTGGCCGCGCTGGCCGATGTAGCCATCCGCATCGAAGACCTGCCCGGCCAGGAGCTGGCCAGGTACGAGGACGGCGTGATCGTGATCGACGTCGACGCCGCTGGCCATGGCTGGTACATCGACCATACGCCGGCGGACGACAGCGAGTTCGGCCTGGACGGGGTGGCGGAGCACGGCGCTGCGGCCAGCCGCATGGACCTGCTGTCGGTGCTGGCCCACGAGCTGGGCCATGGCCTGGGCCTGACCCACACCGAGGACGGCTGGATGGACCACAGCCTGTCCCTGGGCAGCCGCACCCTGCCGAGTGCCACGCTCGCACTGCAAGCGGCGCCGCCGACCCGCGAACCGGAGCAGGCCGACGGGCAAGGCTGGGGCGCGCCGGGCTTCGAGGCGCCTGACTTCGACGCGCTGGCCTTCGCCGCCTCGCGCGCGGCCGCGCCGGCCGAGGCCCATTCGCCGCGCATCAACTGGGAGGGCGGCTACACCGACATCGGGCGCCGCCCGGCCGGTGCCGCGAACTCGGTCTGGGTCAAGGACTTCGTGCAGCACATGGGGCAAAGCGAGGCACACCGCAATCCCAACGCCAGCCTGCGCATCCAGATCCCGGTGGCCAGCGAGTCGCGGCCCGCGGCCAGCCGCCCGTAGGCTAGGCGCTGCCTGGCCTCTCCGCCCTGCCCCGCCCGCCCCGCGCGCCGCGGCGGGCGGGTGCTCCAGGCCGGGCCCGCCACGCCCACGCGGCTGTGGCGCTGGCGCCCGGGCCGAGTTTCGCCATTCCTAGGTCATTTCTACGTGCGCCCGCCTTAGCATGATCTCGCAGGGGGAGCGAGGGCGGTCGGCCACGCCAGCCTGCGGTTTCGGCTCCGGATCGAGCATCAGGGAGTCGTGGTGGACGCCCGCTTGCTGCGGGCACGGCTTGGCTAACCTCATCACAGGGAAAGACACATCATGAGCACGCAACTTCTGATCTACGAAACCGCATACCCCGTCTCCAGCCGCCGCCACGGCAAATGGAGCGTCGAGGCGGGCAGCAGCTACGCCTTCTGCAAGCAGGTGAATTCGGTCCCCCTGATGGGCGTGGAATTCCCCGCCGCGGCCGGCGAGTACGCCATCGTGTTTGCCGGCAACGAGGACAGCATCATGCCGGTGGTCATCCTGGGCATGCGCGGCCAGGAGAACGTCTACCTCGACGCCGACGGCAAATGGCAGGCCAAGTACATCCCGGCCTTCATCCGCCGCTATCCCTTCGTGTTCTCGAGCAACGACACTGGCAAGACCCTGACCCTGTGCATTGACGAGGCCTTTGCCGGCTGCAACCAGGAAGGCCGGGGCGAGCGCCTGTTCACCGACGACGGCAAGGCCACCCCCTATGTCGACAACGTGCTGCAGTTCCTGCAGAACTACCAGGCCCAGTTCCAGCGCACCCAGGCCTTCTGCAAGAAGCTCAAGCAACTCGACCTGCTCGAGCCCATGCAGGCCAACGTCACCCTGCCCAGCGGCGAGCGCCTCTCGCTGACCGGCTTCATGGCGGTCGAGCGCAAGCGCCTCAAGGCCCTGTCGGGCGAGGCCCTGAGCGAGCTGGCGCGCACCGACGAGCTGGAGCTGATCTACCTGCACCTGGAGTCGATCCGCAACTTCTCGAGCATGCGCGAGCGTCTGGTCGTGATCCCCGGCGGCAAGGCCGAGGCAGAAGCCGGCACCTCGGACGAAGAGGCGGCCGAGGCGAACCGTCTCAACGGCAAGGGAGCCCCGCAGGCGGCAGCGGCCTGAGGCCCGTGCGCGCGCCCCGCAGCGCCCCCGGCGGCGCAGGCAGGGGTGCGCCTCCTCTCCCGTCGTGAGGGCTGCCCATGACAGGCACGGCTTCCATCTACTCGCTGGTCAAGGAGGACCGCGCGCGGGCCGAATCCGCGGCCTGGGCGCGCTTTGCCGCGCCGGCCGACGCGAGCGAGTTCAACGCCAGCTGGCTGGGCATCCTCTGCGCCCAGGTGGAGCTGGCGCGCGGCGCCCTGCTGCTGCTGCGCTCGGCGAACGACAGCGGCTATGTGGCGGCCGCGGTCTGGCCCGATCCCGCACGCCCCATGCAGTACCTGGGGCCGGCGGCCGAGAAGACGCTGCGCGAACGCGCCGGCGTGGTCGTGGCGCCGGACGGCAGCTCGCCGCCCAGCCGCGACCAGCCGGCCCATGTCGGCTACCCGATCGAGGTGGCGGGCGAGCTCTACGGTGCGGTCGTGCTGCACCTGGCGGCCTGCTCGGAGGCCGAGTTGCAGCGCGCCATGCGCCAGGTGCACTGGGGCACCTCCTGGCTGGTCGACCATTTCCGCCAGCAGCTGCAGGCCGAGCAGGAAGCTCGCCTGGGCCGGCTGAGCCTGGTGACCGAGGTGCTGGCCACGGCCGTCGGTGAACGCGCCTTCGCGCCGGCCGCCCTGGCGCTGGCCAACCAGCTGGCCGCGCGCCTGGACTGCGATCGCGTGAGCCTGGGCTTCGAGCAGGCCGGCAGCGTCGAGGTGCAGGCGATCTCGCACACCGCGAGCTTCGACCCGCGCACCAACCTGGTCCGGCTGCTCGGCGAGGCCATGGACGAGGTCCTGGACCTGGACCTGGCCATGGTCTACCCGCCCATCGACGGCGACGAGTTCGGCGTGCTGGCCCATGCCGAGCTGGCGCGCGAATGCCGGGACCAGGCCATCTGCTCGGTGCCCCTGGTCGAGCATGGCCATGCGGTGGGCGTGCTCACGCTAGAGCGCAGCGCGGGCCCGAATTTCGACGCCGACGCCGTGGCGCTGTGCAAGGCCGTGGGCCTGGCCCTGGGCCCGGTGCTCGCGCTCAAGCGCGACAACGAGCGCGGCCCCTGGCAGCGCGCGCGCGAGCAGGGCCGCGGCGCGCTGGCCGGCCTGCTCGGGCCCCGTCATCCCGGGCTCAAGCTCGGCGCGCTGCTGCTGGGCGCGCTGCTGCTGTGGCTCAGCCTGGCCACGGGCGAGTACCGCGTCGCGGCCCGCACCGTGGTCGAGGGCGCGGTGCAGCGCGCCGCCGTGGCCCCGTTCGACGGCTACCTGGCCGAGAGCCTGGTGCGCGCCGGCGACACCGTGCGCCAGGGCCAGCTGCTGAGCCGCCTGGAAGACAAGGACCTGCTGCTCGAGCGCCAGCGTTGGAGCGCCGAACGCGAGCAGCTGCTGGGCAAGCACCGCCAGGCCTTCGCCCAGCAGGACCGCGCCGGCATGGCCCTGGTGGCGGCCCAGATCGGCCAGGCCGAGGCCCAGCTGTCCCTGGTCGAGAGCAAGCTGGCGCGCGCCGCCCTGGTTGCCCCGTTCGACGGCGTGGTGGTCTCGGGCGACCTCAGCCAGCTGCTGGGCACGCCGCTCGAGCAGGGCAAGGTGCTGTTCGAGATCGCGCCGCTGGACGCCTACCGGGTGATCCTGCAGGTGGACGAGCGCGACATCGCCCAGGTGCGCCTGGGCCAGACCGGGACCCTGGCCCTGTCGGGCCTGCCGCTGGGCACCCTGCCCTTCTCGGTCAAGCAGATCACGCCGGTGACCCAGGCGCAGGACGGGCGCAACCATTTCCGGGTCGAGGCCCAGCTCGAGCAGGCGTCCGAGCGCCTGCGCCCCGGCATGGAGGGCGTGGGCAAGATCGCGGTCGGCGAGCACCGGCTGATCTGGATCTGGACCCATGGCCTGCTCGACTGGCTGCGGCTGGCCAGCTGGAACTGGATGCCATGAGCGAGTCACTGACCAGCGACTCCTGGCACCGCGTGGCGGGCCTCAGGCCCCGTCTGCGCAGCCAGGCGCGGCTGTACCGCCACCGCTACCGCGACGAGGTCTGGTACCTGCTGCAGGACCCGGCCTCGGGCCGCGTGCACCGCTTCACGCCCGCGGCGCGCCTGCTGATCGCCGCAATGGACGGGCGGCGCAGCGTCGAGCAGCTGTGGGAGCTGACCAACCGGCACCTGGGCGACGCCGCGCCAACCCAGGACGAGATGATCCGCCTGCTCGGCCAGCTGCACGCGGCCGACCTGCTGCAAAGCGACGTCACGCCCGACACGGCCGAGGTCTTCCAGCGCGGCGAGCGCCAGGACAAGGCCAAGCGCCGCCGCTCCTGGACCAACCCCATGGCGCTGCGCCTGCCGCTGTGGGACCCGGACCGCTTCCTCAACCGGGTCCAGGCCCTGGCCGCGCCGCTGTGGGGGCGCTGGGGCGCCCTGCTCTGGCTGGCCGTGGTGCTGCCCGCCCTGCTGCTCGCGCCGCTGCACTGGCCCGAGCTCACGCACAACTTCTCGGACCGCGTGCTGGCAGTGGACAACCTGCTGCTGCTGTGGCTGGTGTTCCCGCTCGTCAAGGCCCTGCACGAGCTGGGCCATGCGATGGCCACCAAGGCCGGCGGCGGCGAGGTGCACGACATGGGCCTGATGCTGCTGGTGCTGATGCCCGTGCCCTATGTCGACGCCTCGGCGGCCAGCGTGTTCAAGTCCCGCTACCGGCGCGCCCTGGTGGGCGCGGCCGGCATGCTGGTCGAGCTCTTCATCGCGGCCCTGGCCTTCTACGCCTGGCTGCTGGTGGAGCCCGGCACGCTGCGCGCCCTGCTGTTCAACACCCTGCTGATTGCAGGCGTGTCCACCCTGATCTTCAACGGCAATCCGCTGCTGCGCTACGACGCCTACTACATCCTCGCCGACCTGGTCGAGATGCCCAACCTCGCGCAGCGCGCGCTGCGCTACTGGGGCTACCTGCTCGAACGCTACCTGCTGGGCAGCGCCGACGCCACGCCGCCGCCGGCCTCCGCCAGCGAAAAAGCCTGGCTGCTGTGCTACGGCCTGGCCTCCTCGATCTACCGCGTGCTGGTCACGGTGGCGATCGCCCTGTTCATCGCCGGCGAGTTCTTCTTCATCGGCGTGCTGCTCGCCATCTGGGCCCTGGTGGCCATGGCCGTGCTGCCGCTGGCCAAGGGCCTGCGCCACCTCGTGCTCAGCCCTCGGCTGCAGCGCAACCGCCGACGCGCCCTGGCCGTGGTGGGCGGCGGCCTGGCGCTGGTGCTGCTGTTCCTGTTCACCGTGCCCATGCCGTTTCGCTCGCAGGCCGAGGGCGTGGTCTGGCTGCCCGAGGAGGCCATGGTGCGGGCCGGCGGCAACGGCTTCCTGCGCAGCCTGCTGACCGAGCCGGGCCGGCGCGCGGCCCGGGGCGACCCGCTCGCGCGGCTCGAGGACCCGGCGCTCGAGGCCGAGCTGAGGCTGGCCGAGGCCCGGGTCGCCGAGCTCGAGGCCGGCTACGCCGCCCAGTTCGTCGTCAGCCCCGCGCAGGCGCAGATCCTGCGCCAGCAGCTTCTCAGCGAGCAGGCCACGCTGGCGCGCGTGCGCGAGAAGGCGGCCGCGCTGATCGCCGTGGCCGGCAGCGACGGCAGCTTCGAGCTGCCCCAGGCGGCGGACCTGACGGGGCGCTACTACCGCAAGGGCGAACTGCTGGGCTACCTGACCGACCAGCGCCACCAGGCCCTGGCACGCGTGGTGGTCACGCAGGCCGAGGTCGATCTGGTGCGCCTGGCGGCCGAGCGGGTCCAGGTGCGGCCGGCGCCGGCGCTGCACCAGGTGCTCGAGGGCCGGCTGGTGCGCCAGGTCCCGGCCGGCGGGGCGCAGCTGCCCAGCCGGGCCCTGGCCCGCCAGGGCGGCGGCCAGATCTCGGTCGACCCGCAGGACAGCCAGGGCACGAAGGCGCTGGAACGGCTGTTCCAGTTCGACGTGGCGCTGGCCGGCGAGCCGCGCCCGGACCTGTTCGGCCAGCGTGTGCATGTGCGCTTCGAGCACCCCTGGGAACCCCTGGCGCGGCAGTGGTACCGCCAGCTGCGCCGGCTTTTCCTGACCCACTTCCATGTCTAGGGCCATGCTTGTCGCAGACGCTGCCGAGATCGCCGCCCGCCCCCACGCGGAGCGCGCCGACCCCCCTCTGCCCTGGCACGACGAGCTCGCACAGGGCCTGTTCGGCGCCGCGCTCGCCCCCTGGCGCCGCTTCGGCGCCCAGCGCCCGGGGCGGCTACAGGCCTTTGCGGACCGGGTGGCGCAGCATGCGCAGGGCCTGGACGCGCTGGACGATGCCGAGCTGTCCGGGCGCCTGCAGGCCCTGCGGCCGCGCCTGCGGCGCGAGGGCTTCGCCGAGGCCCTGGTCGCCGACTGCTTCGCCCTGCTGCAGGAGGCCAGCTTCCGCGTGCTCGGCCGACGCCATTACCCGTCCCAGCTCATGGGCGGCTGGGCCCTGCTGCAGGGCCGGCTGGTCGAGATGGCCACCGGCGAGGGCAAGACGCTGACCGCGGTGCTGCCGGCCTGCACCGCCGCCCTGGCCGGCCAGCCCGTGCATGTGGTCACCGTCAACGACTACCTGGCGCAGCGCGACGCCGCCGACCTCGCGCCGCTCTACAGCTTCCTGGGCCTGGGCGTGGGCACCGTGGTCCAGGGCATGGCGCAGCCCGCGCGGCGCGCGGCCTATGCCCAGGCCGTGACCTACTGCACGAACAAGGAGCTGGCCTTCGACTACCTGCGCGACCGCGTCGCGCTCGGCCATCGCGACAGCCCCCTGCACCTGGCGCTGGAGCGGCTGGGCGGCGGCCCGGACCGCGACCAGCGCCTGGTCATGCGCGGCCTGCACTTTGCGATCGTCGACGAGGCCGACAGCGTCTTCATCGACGAGGCCCGCACGCCGCTGATCCTCTCGAGCACGCGGCCCAACACCGAGTCGGCCGAGCACTGCGGCCAGGCGCTGGACCTGGCGCGCGAGCTGGTCGCCGGCGAGGACTACCGGCTCGACGCAAGGCTGCGCCGCGTCGAGCTGAGCACCGCCGGCAAGCAGAAGATCGACGCCTTCGCCGAACCCCTGAGCGGCCCCTGGACCTCCACGCGCGGCCGCGAGGCCCTGGTCAGCCAGGCGCTGAGCGCCCTGCTGCTGTTCCGGCGCGACGAGCACTACGTGGTGGCCGAGGGCAAGGTGCAGATCGTCGACGAGTCCACCGGGCGCATCCTGCCCGACCGCAGCTGGGAGCGCGGCCTGCACCAGCTGATCGAGGCCAAGGAGGGCTGCAGCCTGAGCGACGAGCGCCGCACCCTGGCGCGCATCACCTACCAGCGCCTGTTCCGGCGCTACGTGCGGCTGGCCGGCATGACCGGCACCGCGCGCGAGGTGGCGCCGGAGATCCGCTCGGTGTACCGGCTCGACGTGGCCGCCATCCCGCTGCACCGGCCCAGCCGGCGCATCCACGAGACGCCACGGCTGTTCGCCACCTGCGCCGAGAAGTGGCAGGCCGTGGCCGATGCGGTGCAGCGCCTGGCCGTGGCCGGCGAGCGGCCCGTGCTGATCGGCACGCGCTCGGTCAAGGCCTCGGAGGAGATCAGCGCGGTGCTCCACGCACGCGGCATCCCCCACGCCCTGCTCAACGCCAAGCAGGACCAGGACGAGGCCCGGGTCATCGCCCAGGCCGGCCAGGCCGGCAGGGTGACGGTGGCCACCAACATGGCCGGCCGCGGCACCGACATCCACCTGGGGCCCGGCGTGGCCGAGCGCGGCGGGCTGCACGTGATCCTGACCGAATTCCACGAGTCGCGGCGCATCGACCGCCAGCTGTACGGCCGCTGCGCGCGCCAGGGCGATCCCGGCAGCTGCGCCGTCTTCGTGGCCCTGGAGGACGAGCTGTTCGCCGTCCACGCGCCCCTGGGCGCACGCCTGACCCGGGCCTGGCGCGCCAGCGGGCGTCCCCTGCCCGAGCCGGCGATCCAGGGCCTGCGCCGGTTGGCCCAGTCGGCCGCCGAGCGCAAGAACGCGCGCGTGCGCATCCGCAACCTCAAGCACGACCGGCAGCTGGACCAGCTGCTGGCTTTTTCAGGGAGGCAGCCATGAACCCATTGCCCAACCGCAGGACCCGCACCGTCCACCGTCTCCGGCTGGCCCTGGCCTGGCCCCTGGCCATCCTGCCCCTGGCAGGCCAGGCCGAGTCCTTCGAATGCCTGCTCGAGCCCAACCAAGTGGTCGAGATCCGTAGCGCGGTCGAGGGCTTGATCCGCCGCATCCACGTGCAGCGCGGCGACGACGTGAAGGCGGGCCAGACCCTGGTCGAGCTCGAGTCGGCCGTCGAGCGTTCTTCCGCCGCCGCCGCCAAGTACCGCACCGAGACCGAGGGCCGGATCACGGCCTCGAGAAACCGCATGGCGTACGCGAGCAAGAAGAGCGATCGCTCCAGGGAACTGCACAGCCAGAGCTTCATCTCGGCCCAGGCCCGCGACGAGGCCGAGACCGAGAGGAACCTCGCCGAGTCCGAGCTCAAGGAGGCGCTGGAAAACCGCGAGCTGGCGCGCCTGGACTACCAGCGCAGCATCGACCTGCTGAACCAGAAGAGACTGCGCAGCCCCTTCAACGGCGTGGTCGTCGACCGCATGCTGAACCCGGGCGACCTGGCCGAGTCCGGCAACGGCCGCAAGCCCATCCTCAAGCTCGCGCAGGTCGATCCGCTGCGCGTCGAGGTGGTGCTGCCGCTCGCGACCTACGGCCGCCTCAAGCCCGGCATGCAGGCCCAGGTCGTGCCCGAAGGCTTGGGCGGCGCCTACGCAGCCACGGTGCGCATCGTCGACCGCGTCTTCGATGCGGCCAGCGGCACCTACGGCGTGCGCCTGGAACTGCCCAACCCCAAGGGCCGCTTGCCCGGCGGCATACGCTGCCGCGTCGACTTCCCCGAGCTGGACGGCCTGATCCACAAGGTCGGCCAGCGCCGCTGAGCCGGGCGGCGAGCACGTGCGGATTGCAGGGAAAGCTTCTTCGGTAGCAGGTAAAACTTCTGCCAACACGAGACGAACACCGTTTCTCCGGCATGAACCCCTTGGACCCGGGGGCCGCCCCTTGGCGGTGCTGGCGGACCTGGATCGCGCCTGTCAATGGAGGCCCTCGGCTTTGCCTGGGAGTATTTACCCGGCCTTGTCGCGCGTGACCGCCGCCGACACCGCGGGCGGCGTTTCGACATACCGTTTGAATTCCATCGTGTAGGTCGCGCGGCCCTGCGTGAGGGAGCGCAATGTGGTCGAGTAGCCGAACATCTCGGCCAGAGGCACCTCTGCGCGCACCAGCTTGCCGCTGCCACCGGCGATGTCCTCCATGCCCTGGACATGGCCACGGCGCGACGACAGGTCGCCCATCACATTGCCCATGAAATCCTCCGGCGTCTCGACTTCGACCGCCATCACCGGCTCCAGCAGCACCGGCTTGGCGCGCCGCATGCCCTCCTTGAACGCGATCGAGCCGGCCATGCGGAACGCGTTTTCATTCGAATCGATGTCGTGGTACGAACCGAACACCAGCGTGGCCTTGACGTCGACCACCGGATAGCCCGCGAGCACGCCGGATTTCAGGGTCTCCTGGATGCCCTTGTTGACGGCCGGGATGTATTCGCGCGGCACCACGCCGCCCTTGATCGCATCGACGAACTCGTAGCCCTGGCCCGAGGGCAGCGGCTCGATGTTCAGCACCGCGTGGCCGTACTGGCCGCGCCCGCCCGATTGCTTGATGAATTTTCCTTCGACGTCATTGACCGCCTGCTTGATCGTCTCGCGGTACGCAACCTGCGGCTTGCCGACGGACGCTTCGACACCGAACTCGCGCTTCATCCGGTCGACGAGAATTTCGAGGTGCAGTTCGCCCATGCCGGAGATGATCGTCTGGCCGGATTCTTCATCGGTCTGCACGTGGAACGACGGGTCTTCCTGCGCCATCCGGCTCAACGCGATCCCCATCTTTTCCTGATCGGCCTTGGTCTTGGGCTCGACGGCCTGCGAGATCACCGGTTCCGGGAAGACCATGCGTTCGAGGATGATCACCTGGTCCGGGTCGCACAGCGTGTCGCCCGTGGTCGCATCCTTCAGTCCGACCGCCGCCGCGATGTCACCCGCGCGGACCTCCTTGATTTCGTTGCGCGCATTCGCGTGCATCTGCAGGATCCGTCCGAGCCGCTCCCTCTTCCCCTTGGTCGGGTTGTACACGGTGTCGCCCGCGCTGACCACGCCCGAATACACGCGGAAGAAGATCAGTTGCCCGACATACGGATCTGTCATGATTTTGAAGGCCAGCGCCGCGAACGGCTCGTCGTCGCCCGGATGGCGCTCGGCTTGCCCTTCGTCCTCGGTGTGGCCGAGGATCGCCGGCACGTCCGCGGGCGAGGGCAGGTAGTCGATCACCGCGTCGAGCATCGCCTGCACGCCCTTGTTCTTGAACGCGCTGCCACACAGCATCGGAACGATTTCGCTCGCGATCGTGCGCTGGCGCAGCCCCCGCTTGATCTCGTCTTCGGTAAGCGGCTCGCCAGCCAGGTACTTGCCGGTCAGGTCCTCGCTCGCCTCGGCGGCGGCTTCGAGCATTTTTTCGCGCCATTCGTTCGCGGTATCGACAAGACCGGCCGGAATCTCGCCATACTCGAAATGCACGCCCTGGCTGACGTCGTCCCAGACGATGGCTTTCATTTTCACGAGATCGACCACGCCCCGGAAGTGGTCCTCGGTGCCGATCGGAATCTGCACCGGCACCGCGACCCCCTTCAGGCGCTCGCCGATCTGGCGCTGCACGCGGAAGAAGTCGGCACCGACGCGGTCCATCTTGTTGACGAACGCGAGGCGCGGCACCTTGTACTTGTTGGCCTGGCGCCAGACGGTTTCCGACTGCGGCTGCACGCCACCGACCGCGTCGTAGACCATCACCGCGCCGTCGAGCACGCGCATCGAGCGCTCGACTTCGATCGTGAAGTCCACGTGCCCCGGCGTGTCGATGATGTTGATCCGGTGTTCGGGGTAATTGCCGGCCATGCCTTTCCAGAACGCTGTGGTCGCGGCGGACGTGATGGTGATGCCACGCTCCTGCTCCTGCTCCATCCAGTCCATGGTCGCCGTGCCTTCGTGAACTTCGCCGAGCTTGTAATTCACTCCGGTATAGAAAAGAATCCGCTCAGTGGTCGTGGTCTTGCCGGCGTCGATGTGGGCGCTGATGCCGATGTTGCGATAGCGCTCAATGGGTGTTTTGCGGGGCATGACCATCTCCTTCTTGGCATAAGGTACCCGCTTTTGAGATGTCGCGCTCGGCTGTGACGCGTCACAGTTCCCGCGTTCGGCCCGCAGTCCGCGGCGTCGGCATCGATGGCAAGTGCTTCAGCAACTGGTGCAGCAAGTCTCGAGTCCGGCAAGCCGGTCCGGGCCTACGCCGGCTGCGCCGTGTGGCGAGGCCAGTGCACCTGCCACGACGACGGCCGCCGTGTCAAGGTCGAACCCGAGATCGGTTCGAGCGAGACGGAGTTCGGCGACGTCAAGAAGCAGGCCTACCAGGTCGCCGCCCTGGTCGATGCCAGGGGCTTCCCGGTCCCGCCAGCGCTTCCCAGCGAGGCCAAGCTCGATGCCATGGCCTGAATGGCCCAGAGCAGGAACTGATCCAATAAAAAACCGCCCGAAGGCGGTTTTTTTCCTCGTCTGGCCTGGTCAGTGCCAGAGCTTCGTGATCGTCGCGAAGAGGGCTACGGACGCGAACATGGTTCCCACGGTCCATTTGATGATTTCGACCTTGGCCTCAGCCAGGTCCGTCTTGGTGGCCAGGGCTTCCGAGTGCAAGGAGTACCGCTTGTCGATCTCCTTGCTGATCGACTCGACGGCGGCCTTGGCGTCCGATTCGCTGATGCCGGCCTTGACAAAGGCGTTGTAGATCTCGAGTTCCATGGCGGTAGTTTACCTTCCAGCAAATTTTCGCACGCGAAAACTCACTTGTGCATGATGTGGTGCACCTCGGTGCAGAGGTGCCGATGCTCTCGGTCAGCGACCGGAACTCCGCGCCCTTGGCCTGCAGCTCGTCAGGGACCTGGAGTAGGTGTTTCAGCGATCGCACCACGCGGTCGAGCTTGTAGACGACCAGGACGTCGCCCCTTCGGTGTTACCCAAGCGTCGTTGTTTGCACAAAAGGATGCGGCGCTTGAGCCAGCACAGCGCAGGGATGGCTCGAAATTCGTCTTGCGCGAATTTCTCGGGGCTTCGCCCCCGTGCTGCGCACGGCCAATGAGAGTCCCCGGACGCTCGTTGAGCGAACCCTGCGAGGGTTCTCACCCTCCCGAACCCCAAAAACACTGAACCCCGCACAAGGCGGGGTTCATTGTTCTGGCGGAGACGGAGGGATTCGAACCCTCGATGAGGCTCTACACCCCATACTCCCTTAGCAGGGGAGCACCTTCGGCCACTCGGTCACGTCTCCAAAGGAAGACGTCATTATGCCAGAGAAAACGGCGGCTTCCGAAGCTGCGTTCAGGCCTGGTCGAGGTCGAAGGCGCGGTGCAGCGCGCGCACGGCCAGCTCCATGTACTTCTCGTCGATCACGACCGAGGTCTTGATCTCGGAGGTGGAGATCATCTGGATGTTGATGCCCTCCTCCGACAGCGCGCGGAACATCTTGCTGGCCACGCCCACATGGCTGCGCATGCCTATGCCCACGATCGAGACCTTGCAGATCTTGGTGTCGCCGACCACTTCCTGCGCGCCCAGCGCCGGCACCAGCTTGTCCTTGATCAGGTCCATGGCCTTGGCGTAGTCGTTGCGGTGCACCGTGAAGCTGAAGTCGGTCTTGCCGTCCTTGCTGACATTCTGGATGATCACATCGACCTCGATATTGGCATCCGCCACGGCGCCCAGAATCTGGTAGGCGATGCCGGGCTTGTCGGGCACGCCGAGCACGGAGATTTTGGCTTCGTCACGGTTGAACGCGATGCCGGAAACGACGGCTTGTTCCATTTGTTCGTCTTCCTCAAAAGTGATCAAGGTGCCGGATTTGGCTTCCTCGTGGATGTCAATGTCCCAGGGCGTGAAGCTGGAGAGCACGCGCATCGGCACCTTGTACTTGCCGGCGAACTCGACCGAGCGGATCTGCAGCACCTTGGAGCCCAGCGAGGCCATCTCCAGCATTTCCTCGAAGCTCACGGTATGCAGGCGGCGCGCCTCGGGCACCACGCGCGGGTCGGTGGTGTAGACCCCGTCGACATCGGTGTAGATCAGGCATTCGTCGGCCTTCATCGCGGCCGCCACGGCCACGGCCGAGGTGTCGGAGCCGCCACGGCCCAGCGTGGTGATATGGCCTTCCTCGTCCACGCCCTGGAAGCCGGTGATGATCACCACCTTGCCCGCCTCCAGATCGGCGCGCACCTTCTCGTCGTCGATCGACTCGATGCGGGCCTTGGTGTAGGCGCTGTTGGTCTTGATCGGCACCTGCCAGCCGGCGTAGCTGACCGACTGCTGGCCTTCGGCCTGCAGCGCGATGGCCAGCAGGGCCGACGAGGCCTGCTCGCCGGTGGCGGCCAGCATGTCGAGCTCGCGGCTGTAGGCGGCGTCGGGCTTGGCCGGGGCCAGCTCCTTGGCCAGGCCCAGCAGGCGGTTGGTCTCGCCGCTCATGGCGCTGGGCACCACCACCATCTGGTGGCCGGCCCGCGCCCATTTGGCCACGCGCTTGGCGACGTTGCGGATGCGCTCGGTCGAGCCCATCGACGTGCCGCCGTATTTGTGAACGATCAATGCCATTGGTGTGATACGGAAAAAGCAGTGGGGGCGCGGCGGACGGGCCGCCGGCGTTGTCGCCGGGTGCGCCGGGAAAAGGTCTCGCGCGGATCTCCGGCAAAACCGTGCAATTGTACCAACTCGACCCGAGGCCGCCCTCAGTCCGCCTGCCAGCCCAGGGCCTCGCCCTGGCGCACCACGTAGCCGGCGCCGACCTTCAGGCGCAGCCGGTGGCCGCGCGTGCGGCAGGCCGCGACCTGGTCCAGCAGTTCGGCCAGCTGGGCCGCGCTGGGCGTGGTGCCATGCACGCTGCGCAGCCAGTGGCGCAGCACATTGGCCTGGCGCGGGCGCGACAGCGCTTGCAGCGGGCGGATCAGCGGCGGCTGCTCCAGGCGCGCCAGGTCCTCGGCCGCGAGCTCGGCCAGCAGCTGCTGGGCCTGGGCCGCATGCGCGGCGCTGCGCGCGAAGGTGTCGCGAAAGCGCGGGAAGGCGGCCGCCAGCGCCGGCAGCAGGCGCGCGCGGATGCGGTTGCGCGTGAAGCGCTGGTCGGTGTTGCTCGGGTCCTCGACCCAAGGCTCGCCCTGCTCGCGCAACCAGTCCCGCACGGCGGGCCCGGGCACGGCCAGCAGCGGCCGGTGGTAGTTCAGCCCTCCGCTCGCCCAGCACGCCGGCATGGCCGCCAGCCCGGGCAGGCCGGCGCCGCGCGAGAGCGCCAGCAGCAGGGTCTCGACCTGGTCGTCCGCATGCTGGGCCAGCGCGATGTCGGCGACCGGAGCCTCGGGCCAGGCCTCGCTGGCCACGGCCGCGAAAGCCTGGTAGCGGGCCCGGCGCGCTGCGTCCTCGGGGCTCTCGCCGGGCGCGTGGCGCGCGTCGACGCGGCGCACCGCCAGCGGCACGGCCAGCCGAGCGCACAGCGCCACGCAATGGCGCTCGAAATCGTCGGCCGCGGCCTGCAGGCCGTGGTGGATGTGGATGGCGCGCACCTGGCCCGGCCACTGGCGCGCGCAGGCCAGCAGCAGGGCCGTGGAGTCGGCACCGCCGCTGAGCGCCACGGCCAGCGGCAGGCCGGGCCGGAAAGCGGCCAGCGCCTGCGGCAGGGTCTGGCTCATGGCTTGCCGCCGACAGCCCGGGACGAGCTGGGGCTTACTTGTCGGCCTTGGTGTCGTTGAAGCGGCCGTAGCTCTGCAGGCGCTCGTAGCGGCGGTCCAGCAGTTCCTTGACCTTGAGGTCGCCGAGCTGACGCCAGGCATCGTTCAGGCCGCGCTTGAGGAAGGCCGCCATCTGCTTGGTGTCGCGGTGCGCGCCGCCCACCGGCTCGCTGACGATCTTGTCCACCAGGCCCAGGGCCTTGAGCCGGTGCGCCGTGATGCCCATCGCGTCGGCCGCGTCCTGCGCCCGCTCGCTGGTCTTCCAGAGAATCGAGGCGCAGCCCTCGGGGCTGATCACCGAGTAGATCGAGTACTGCAGCATCAGCACCTGGTCGGCCACGCTGATCGCCAGTGCGCCGCCCGAGCCGCCCTCGCCGATGATGGTGGTGATGATGGGCACCTCGAGCTGGGCCATCTCGTAGATGTTGCGGCCTATGGCCTCGGACTGGCCGCGCTCCTCGGCGTCGATGCCGGGGTAGGCGCCGGGCGTGTCGACGAAGGTGAACACCGGCAGCTTGAACTTCTCGGCCGTCTTCATCAGGCGCAGGGCCTTGCGGTAGCCCTCGGGCTTGCTCATGCCGAAGTTGCGCATGGCGCGCTCCTTGGTGTCGCGCCCCTTCTGCTGGCCGATCACCATGCAGGCGCTGCCGTTGAAGCGCGCCAGGCCGCCGACGATGGACAGGTCGTCCGAGAAGTGGCGGTCGCCGTGCAGCTCGACGAAATCCGTGAATATCTCGTTCACGTAGTCCAGCGTGTAGGGCCGCTCGGGATGGCGCGCGATCTTGGTGATCTGCCAGGGCGTCAGGTCCGAGTAGATGTCCTTGGTGAGCTGCTGGCTCTTCTTGCTCAGCTGGTCGATCTCTTCGGAAATATCGACCGCCGATTCGGTCTGTACATAGCGCAGTTCTTCGATTTTGGTCTCGAGCTCCGCGATGGGCTGCTCGAAATCGAGAAAGGTTCGTTTGGCCAACGTCATTCTCCTTGTAATGCCACTTGCCCCCGGCGCCGCCTGGGGCCGGAAGATCCCGTCCATCGCTCAGTAAGCCACCGGCACGGGTTCAAGGGATCGCCAAATATACCAAGTCGCCACACTGCAATACGGTTTCCAGGCATCGGCCACCTCGCGCGCGTCGCTGCGGCTGACCGGATCGCCGGAAAAGTAGTTGTGGCTGATGCCGTTGATCAGTCCCACGTCGTCCAGCGGCAGCACGTTGGGCCGCATCAGGTGGAAGATCAGGAACATCTCGGCGGTCCAGCGGCCTATGCCGCGGATCGCCACCAGCTCGGCGACGATGGCCTCGTCCTCCATGGCCTCCCAGGCCTTGACATGCACCGTGCCGGCGTCGAAGTTCAGCGCCAGGTCGACCAGGTACTCGACCTTGCGCGCACTGAGGCCGGCCGCGCGCATGTCGTCGACCTTGAGCTTCAGGATGCTGGCCGGCGTCATCTTGCGCGGCAGCGCCGCGAACCTGTCCCAGACCGACTGCGCCGCCTTGACCGAGATCTGCTGGCCGACGATGCTGCGCGCCAGGGTGGTGAAGGCGTCGCCGCGTGACTGCAGGCAGGCGTCGCCGAACCGCGGAATCAGGCGCTTCATGACCCGGTCCTTGCGGGCCAGGTACTTGCAGGCGTCTTCCCAGTAGTCCGGGGTGATGAGCGTGGGGGCTGTTGTTTTTGTGGCTGCCATCGACCGTCCTTCAGGTGCTTGTCCTGCACCGTATACCGCATGCGCTCACTGGGCCGCCTCCCAGCTGGTGCCGGTGGGGGAATCCTTGAGCACGATGCCCTGGGCCAGCAGTTCGTTGCGGATCCGGTCGGCCTCGGCGAAGTCCTTGGCCTTCTTGGCCGCGGCGCGCGCCTCGATCTGCTGCACGATGGCCGCCTCGTCGAGGCTGGCGCCGGCGCGCAGGAAGGCCTTGGGATCGTCCTGCAGCAGGCCCAGGCAGCCGCCCAGCGCCTTGAGCAGGCCGGCCATTTCGGCCGAGCGATTGCGGTTGACCTCGCCGGCCAGCTCGAACAGTACGGCCACGGCCTCGGGCGTGCCGAAGTCCTCGTCCATCGCGGCCCTGAAGCGCGCCGCATGGGGCTCGGCCCAGTCGATCGCGACCTGCTCCGGCGCCACGAGGTCGAGCGCGGTGTACAGGCGCTTGAGCGCGCCACGCGCGTCGCTCAGGTGCACGTCGCTGTAGTTCAGCGGGCTGCGGTAGTGGCTGCGCACCACGAAGAAACGCACGGTCTCGGCGTCGAAGGCCTTGAGCACGTCGCGGATGGTGAAGAAGTTGCCCAGTGACTTGGACATCTTCTCGTTGTCCACGTTGATGAAGCCGTTGTGCATCCAGGTGCGCGCGAACGGGTGCCCGGTCGCGCCCTCGCTCTGCGCGATCTCGTTCTCGTGGTGCGGAAAAGTCAGGTCGGCGCCGCCGCCGTGGATGTCGAAGCTCTCGCCCAGCAGCTGGCAGCTCATGGCCGAGCACTCGATGTGCCAGCCCGGGCGGCCACGGCCGTAGGCGCTGTCCCACTTCACCTCCTCCGGCTCGGTGGGCTTGGCGCTCTTCCAGAGCACGAAATCGAGCGGATCGTCCTTGCCCTCGAGCACGGCCACGCGCTCGCCCGCGTGCAGCTCGTCGAGCGACTTGCCCGACAGCTTGCCGTAGCCGGGAAACTTGCGCACCGCGTAGTTCACGTCGCCGTTGGCGGAGCGGTAGGCCAGGCCCTTTTGCTCGAGCCGGTCGATCAGCGCCAGCATCTGCGGCACGTAGTCGGTGGCGCGCGGCTCGTGGTCGGGGCGCGCGATGCCCAGGGCATCGGCGTCCTGGTGCAGGGCCGCGATCATCCGGTCGGTCAGGCTGCGGATGGACTCGCCGTTTTCCAGCGCGCGCCGGATGATCTTGTCGTCGATGTCGGTGATGTTGCGCACGTAGGTCACGCGCAGGCCGCTGGCGCGCAGCCAGCGCTGCACCACGTCGAAGGCCACCATGGAACGCGCATGGCCGAGGTGGCACAGGTCGTAGACCGTCATGCCGCAGACGTACATGCGCACATGACCGGGTTCGAGCGGCGAAAAAGGCTCCAGGGCACGCGACAGCGTGTTGTAGATGCGCAAGCTCATGAACAAGAAGGAGAAACTGGAAAAAGCCGGCGCCGCCATCGTGGCTCGGGCGCACGCGCTGGCAGGCTTTTCCGGGATGGTGTGACGGACTTGATGACCGAAGTCGGCAGACCCCCCTCGGCTACAATCCCGCCAGTATAAGCCCCCGCGTTCGGGCTTGCCACCGCCCTCTGACCCCGCTGTCCCGTGCCATGATGCAAGCCCCGCTCGCCCTCTCGCAGCCTCGCCGCCGGCGTCCTTCGGGACCGCTGCTGGCCCTGGGCCTGGCCCTCGCCCTGACCGCAGGACTGGCCCGGGCCGACGCCCATGCCGAGGTGCAGCAGCTGGTGCGAACCGGCCAGCATGCGCAGGCCATGACCCTGGTCGAGCGGCAGCTGGCCGCCCGGCCGCGCGATCCGCAGCTGCGCTTTCTCAAGGGCGTGATCCAGACCGAGACCGGACAGGCCGTCGAGGCGCTGGCCACCTTCACGCGCCTGACCGAGGACTACCCCGAGCTGCCCGAGCCCTACAACAACCTGGCTGCGCTGCAGGCGGCCCAGGGCCGGCTGGACGAGGCGCGCCAGTCGCTCGAGATGGCCATACAGCTCAAGCCCGGCTACGCCACGGCCCATGAGAACCTCGGCGACATCCAGGCCCGGCTCGCCGCGCAGGCCTGGAGCCGCGCCCAGCAGCTCGAGCCCGCCAACCCCCGCGTCGCGCCCAAGCTGTCGGCGCTGCGCAGCCTGCTGGCAGCGCCCCCCGCCGCCCCCGGCGCCTCAGACCCCAAGTAAGCACACCCGCCCATGAGCCTTTTCGCATTCTCGCGGCCGCGCCGCGCCGCCCTGCTCCTGACCGCCTTGACCCTGGCCGCTGGCACAGCGCTCGCGCAGCAGGCGCCGCGCGTCAAGCTGACCACCACGGCCGGCGACATCGTGCTCGAGCTGAACCCGGTCAAGGCACCCCGGACCGTGGAGAACTTCCTCCAGTACGTGAACGAGCGGCAATACGACGGCACGGTGTTCCACCGCGTGATCGACGGCTTCATGATCCAGGGCGGCGGCTTCGACGAGCAGATGCAGCAAAAGCCCACGCGCGCGCCCATCCCGCTGGAAGCCGGCAACGGCCTGAAGAACGACCGTGGCACCATCGCCATGGCGCGCACCGCGAATCCGAACTCGGCCACCGCCCAGTTCTTCATCAACGTGGTGGACAACGCCATGCTGAACGCCCCGCAACCCGACGGCCACGGCTACGCCGTGTTCGGCAAGGTGGTGGGCGGCATGGACGTGGTCGACAAGATCCGCACCACCGCCACCGGCAACCGCGGCATGCACCAGAACGTGCCGCTCACGCCCGTGGTCATCCGCAACGCAACCCTCGTCAAATAAGGACCCCGCCATGAGCAAGCCCCAAGTCGAACTCCACATCGCCGGCCTCGGCGTCATCACGCTCGAACTCGACGCCGACAAGGCCCCGAAGTCGGTCGCCAACTTCCTGAGCTACGTGAGCAAGGGCCACTACGACAACACCATCTTCCATCGTGTGATCCCCGGCTTCATGATCCAGGGCGGCGGCTTCGAACCCGGCATGAACCAGAAGCCCACCGACGCGCCGATAGACAACGAGGCCAACAACGGCCTGAAGAACGACAACTACACCGTCGCCATGGCCCGCACCAACGCACCGCACTCGGCCACGGCGCAGTTCTTCATCAACGTCGCCGACAACGGCTTCCTGAACCACACCGCGCCCTCGGCCCAGGGCTGGGGCTACGCGGTGTTCGGCAAGGTCGTCGCCGGCACCGAGGTGGTGGACAAGATCAAGGCCGTGAAGACCGGCCGCAAGGGCTTCCACGATGACGTGCCCCAGACCGACGTGGTGATCGAGAAAGCCGTCGCGCTTTAAATGGCCCCCACGCTTGTCACTGCGTGTACTGCGCTGCCCCCCAAGGGGGCCGCAGTCGCCTTGGGGCGGCCCGGCGGCGACTGACACCAATCTCCTCCACCATGTCCACCGCGACCGTGCCCCGGCCCGCCGAGCTCAGCGCTCCCGCGGGCTGGCGCACGGTCGACTTCATTTCGGACCTGCACCTGCAGGCCAGCGAGCCCGCCACCTTCGCAGCCTGGCGGCGCTACCTGGCCGAGACGCCGGCCGACGCCCTGTTCATACTGGGCGACCTGTTCGAGGTCTGGGTCGGCGACGACGCCGCAACGCCCGGTTCGTTCGAAGCGCTCGGCGGCGACTGCCTGCGTGAGGCGTCCGCGCGCTGCACCCTGTTCTTCCTGCACGGCAACCGCGACTTCCTGCTCGGCCCGGCCTTCGCCGCCCAGTGCCGCATGCGGCTGCTCGAGGACCCCACGGTGCTGGCCTTCGCTGGCCAACGCTGGCTGCTCAGCCATGGTGACGCCCTGTGCCTGGACGACCTGGACTACCAGCGCTTTCGCGCCGAGGTGCGCAGCCCGAACTGGCAGCAGGATTTCCTGGCCCGCCCCCTAGCCGAGCGCCAGGCACTTGCGCGTCAGATGCGCGCACGAAGCGAGGCGCGCAAGCGCAGCGACGCGACCTACGCCGACGTCGACGCGGCGCTGGCGCGCCAGTGGCTGCAGGCGGCCAACGCCACCACGCTGATCCACGGCCACACCCACCGCCCGGCCGACCACCCGCTGGGCGAAGGCCTGCGGCGCATCGTGCTCAGCGACTGGGACGCCGGCGCCCAGCCGCCACGCGCCCAGGTGCTGCGACTGACACCGGGCGCAGACCCTCAGCGCCTGGATTTGTACTGATGTTCGACTGGCTGCGCCGGCGCCTGCGGCCGCGCGGATCGGCGCCGCAGGCCATTCCCGAAGCCCTGTGGCACACGACCCTGGCCCACTACCCCTTTCTCGCCGCCCTGGACAGGGCCGAGCGCCAGCGCCTGCGCCGGCTGGCCAGCCACTTCCTGGCGCAGAAGGAATTCCAGGGCACCTCCGGCCTGGTGGTCAGCGACGCCATGGCCCTGGCCGTGGCGGTCCAGGCCTGCCGGCCGCTGCTGCACCTGGGGCCGCCCGACGCACCCGAGGCCGCGCTGCGCTGGTACGACGACTTCGTCGGCATCGTCATGCACCCGGACGAAGTGCTGGCGCAGCGCGAGATCACGGACGAGCATGGCGTCGTGCATCGCTACAGCGAGGCCCTGGCTGGCGAGGCCATGGAGGGCGGGCCCGTCATGCTGAGCTGGCGCGACGTGGACCAGGCCGGCGCCTCGGCCACGCAGGGCTACAACGTGGTGATCCACGAATTCATCCACAAGATGGACCTGCGCGACGGCGAGGCCGACGGCTGCCCGCCCCTGCCGGCGGGCTTCATGGGCGCGCCCACGGCACGCGCTGCGCGCGCCGCCTGGCTGAAGCAGTTGCTGGCCGAGTACGAGCGCTTTCGCGAACAGCTCATCGTGGCCGAGCGCTTTGGCGGCGCGCCGGTCTGGCTCGACCCTTATGGCGCCACGGCGCCGGACGAATTCTTTGCCGTGGCCTGCGAGGCCTATTTCGTGAACCGCCCGCGCTTCCTGCAAGAGCTGGCGCCGCTGGCCCCGATGTTCGACGCCTTCTTTCAGCCCTGAGCCGCCTGCGGCCAGGCGATGCGCACGCGCAGGCCGCCCAGTTGCGGGCTGCGGTCCAGCTCGACCGCCAGCCCGTGCAGGCGGGCCAGGCGCCGCACGATGGACCAGCCCAGGCCGCTGCCGGACTGCCTGGTGCCGAGCACACGGAAAAAGCGCTCGCCCAGTCGAGCCAGGGCCTCGTCGGGCAGGCCCGGCCCGCTGTCCTCCACCGTCAGGCTCGCCGGCCCTGCAGCCAGATCCACCTGCACCCTGGCGCCGTCCGGGCTGTAGCGCAAGGCGTTGTCGACCAGGTTGCGCAGCAGCACGGCCGCCAGCGGCGCGCTCATGGCCACGCGCAGGGGCGACGGCGCCGCCAGCGCCAGCTCCTGCCGGCGCGCCAGGGCCTGCGGCGCCAGCTCGGCCAGCACGCTGCGCGCGACCGCGGCCAGGTCGGTGCCGCCCGCGGACGCCTCGGGCGCCGCGGCCTCCTCGGCTTCCAGGCGCGCGAGCTGCAGCAGCTGCTCGACCAGATGGGTGGCGCGGTCGCAGCCCTGCAGCGTGGCGCCCAGCGCGCGCTGGCGCTCGCCCTCGCTGGCCGCCCCCTGCACGACCTGGGCCTGCATGCGGATGGCGGCGATCGGCGTGCGCAGCTCGTGCGCGGCGTCGGCGGTGAAGCGCCGCTCCGACGCCAAGTGCTCGGCCATGCGCTCGAACAGGCCATTGAGCGCGGTGACCAGTGGCTGCACTTCGGGCGGCACGCCCTGTGCCGACAGCTGCTCGAGGGACTGGGGCCGGCGCTCTGCCACGCCCTGCCCCAGCCGGCGCAGCGGCAGCACCGCGTCGCGCACCGCCCACCAGATGCCCAGCACCAGCAGCGGCAGCGCCAGCAGCGCGGGCCAGATCACGCTGCGCAGGCTGGCCACGAGGATGTGGCGGCGCGCCGACCACTGCTCACCGACCTGGATCAGCACGCCCGGCTCGCGTCCGGGCGTGGTGAACACGCGCCAGGCCTGCCCACCCACCTGGCTGTCGGCCAGGCCGTTCTGTCGCCTGTCGGACAAGGGCAGATTGGGCGCCTGCTCCGAGCGCACCACCAGGCGGCCCGAATGCCAGACCTGGAAGGCGACGCGCGGCTGGTACCTGTGCAGCAGCGTCGGCGCCTGGGTGAACGCGTCGTCGTCCAGCTCTTCGACGGGCTGGGTGGACAGCAGCGCCGCCGTCTGGGCCAGGTGGGCATCGAGCAACTCGTTGAGTTCGTGCCGCGTGTCGTACCAGGTGGCCACCAGCGCCACCAGCCACACGCCGGCGACCAGGCCCAGCACGGTCAGCAGCAGCCGGGCCTGCAGCGAACGGGGCCGCAGGCGCCACAGCGGCTCGCGCGCCCCGCTCACGGCTGGGCCTCGCGCTGCAGCATGTAACCCACGCCGCGCACGGTCTGTATCAGCCCGGGGCGCAGCTTGCGCCGCAAATGGTAGACATGCACCTGAACCGCATTGCTGGCCACCTCGCTGCCCCAGGGGTAGAGGTGCTGCTCCAGTTGGTCGGCCGTGAGGACCCGGCCGGCGTTGAGCAGCAGCACGTGCAACAGGTCGTATTCGCGGCCCGAGAGCTCGACCGGCCGGCCATCGAGCCAGACCCGGTGCGCGGCAGGGTCGAGCTCCACCCCGCCCGCGCTCAGCCGTGTCTGCGCCTCGCCATGGGCGCGCCGCACCAGTGCGCGCAGGCGCGCGGCGAGCTCCAGCAGATCGACCGGCTTGATCAGGTAGTCGTCCGCCCCGGCGTCCAGGCCCTCGATGCGCGAGGGCAAGGCGTCGCGCGCGGTCAGCACCAGCACCGGCGTGGCCACGCGGCGCGCGCGCACGGCCTTGAGGCTGTCCAACCCGTCCTGGCGCGGCAGGCCGAGGTCGAGCACGGCCGCCTGATAGGCCCCGGTCGTCAGCTCGCGCTCGGCGGCCACGCCGTCGCGCACCCAGTCCACATGAAAGCCCTGCTGGGCGAGCCCGGCCTTCAGGCCCGCGCCCAGCAATTCATCGTCTTCCGCCAGCAGGATGCGCATGGGCTTCAGTCGTCCTCCTCATGACCCCATTGTCCGCCACACCATGCCGGGCCGGAAACCTCACCGGCCGGCAGCCGTCCATTCGGCGCAAACTGCCATTGCCAAGTCCAGAAGGCGAACACCGCCGCCGGCAGCAGGCCCGCCGCAGTGCCATCAGCGGGTTCGGTGCGCCCTCAGTTCCGCAGCAGGACCTTGAGCGCGTTCTGCAGGCGACGGGCGTTGGCGCCGTCGAAGCCGCTGGCCAGCACCGTGGCGGCATCGCGGCCCCAGGTCTGGGCCGGCGCCGGGTCGTTGCGGCGCGTCAGCAATTGCAGTTGCAGGGCGCGACGGGCGTTCAGGTGCTCGGCCGGCGTGGGCAGCTCGGCCGCCATCTCCAGGCGCAGCAGGGCTTCGGCGGCGTCGCCCGAAGGCGCCGCGCCCAGCGCCTGGACCCAGGCTCCGCGCAGGGCCGGGGTCACGCCGCGGCCCAGCTCCTGCTGGCTCGGCAGTTGCTCGGACTGGCGCTGCTCCCAGGCTGCGATCAGCTGGCTCAGGGCCTCGCCATGGGCCTGTGCAGCCAGCTTGCGCAGCGCCGCCTGGGCATGCTCGAGCGCGTCGCGCTGGGCGCGGAAGGCGGCATCGCCCAGGCGCGGCCCCCGCTGCTCGGCACGGTCGCCGAAGCGGCCACCGTCGCGGCCTCCATCACGCGTGCCGCGCTCCTCGCGCCGATCGCCGAAGCGCCCCGCACCCGGCGCGCCCTTGCGCTCGCCGAAGCGCGCGCCGCCGCGGCCGGCCACGACTGGCTCTGCCTTCTTCATGCCCGGGCGGTCATCGCCGCGCATCGCGATCACGGGCTTGGCGGCCGGCTTGGCGGCCGGCGCCTCGCTGGCCGCCGCAGCCGGTTCGTCAGACTCGGTCGACTCGGCCACGGCCTCCCCCGCCGTCTCGGCAGGCGCCGGCGCGGCCTCGGCAGCAGGCTGCGGCTCGGAGCGCTCGGCCTGCGCCTGGGCCTGGCCCTTGAGCGCCTGGTCCAGGGCCGCCATGGCGGCGCGAATGCGCTGGACATCGCCGCTGGCGTTGGCGGCCTCCAGCGCCCGGGCGGCCTCCAGCACCAGGCGATCGTGCTCGCTCATCTGGGTGGCGGCCTTCTCGCGCTCCTCGGTCTTGCGGTTGAAGGCCTCGTCGATCGGCTTGCGGAAGGCGTCCCAGAGCTTTTGCTCGAGCTTGCGCTCCAGCGGCACGCCCTGCGCCTCGGCCTGCCAGCGCTGCTGCAAGGCCTTCACGGCATCGACGCGCAGCGCCGGCGCAGCGCCCATCCGGGTGGCCTCGTCGATCAGGGCCTGGCGACGCGCCACGCTGTCCTTTTGCGCGGCTTCCAGCGGCGCCGCGGCGGCGTGGATGGCCTCCTTCCACAGCGGCTGGAGCTCGGCGAAGGCCTTTTCACTGAGGTGGCCGGCCTCGCGCCAGCGCTCGGAGAACTGGTGCAGGGCGCGGTGGAAGGCCTTCCAGTCGCTGGCCGAGGCGTTGGCTGCCCCCCAGGCCTTGACTTCCTCGATCAGCGCCAGGCGCTGGGCACGGTGCTCGGCCGACTCCTGCTTGAGCTTGTCGAGCCAGGCCTCGACCACCTTGTGGGCCTCGTTACAGGCCGCGTCGAAGCGCTTCCACAGGGCATGGTTGGGCACGCCACCCTGGTCGGTGCTCTTCCACTGCTCGCGCAGCTGGCGCAGGGTCTCCTGCATCTTGCGCCCGCCCAGGCGCGGCTGCGGGGCCTGGCCCTCGGGCAGGGGCTGGCCGTCCTTGCCCGTGCGCAGCAACAGGCCCTCGGCCTTGGCCACGAGCTCCTCGCGCAGTTGGTCGGCGCGCCAGCGCTGCCAGCCCTCGAGCTCGCCGGCCGAGGCCAGGGCGGCATGGACCTTGGCCTCCAGCTTGTCGTCGATCAGCCGGCCATGCTCCTTGAGCGCGTTGCGCAGCGCGGCGGCGGCGCCGCTGCTGCCCTTGCCATGGCCCTCGGCCACTTCCTGCTCCAGCCGGGCCAGCGCCTCGCCCACGGCCTGCGCGGCGCGCGCGCGCAGCTCGGGGTCCACCTTGGGCCGGGCCGGCTTCTCGGTCCTGGCCCCAGTCGGTACGGCCGGCGCTTCGGCCGGCGGCAGGCCGCGCGCGGCGCGCAGTTCGTCGGCCCACACCGGCACGGGCGGCAGCGCGGCCGTGGCGTCGGCGGCGGCCAGCACGGCCTGCGCCAGCGCAGCGCTGAACGCCTCCCAGACCACCAGCAACTGGGCACGCGAGGCCTCGATCTGGGGCGGGAACTTGGCGTCCACGCTGGACCAGCTGGCCTCGGCCACCAGCACGTCGGCCTGGGACTGCCAGTGCTGCACGTCGGCGCGCAGCACCTCCAGCGCGGCCTGCGCGTCCTGCCAGCCCTTGGTGGACAGCACCTCGATGCGCTGGGCCAGCAGCACGGCGGCCTCGCGCTGCACCATGGCCTGGTTCTGCAGATCCTCGATCGCCCTCACACGTTCGGCCAGCTGCAGCTTGAGCGCGGCCAGGGGTTCGCGCGACAGCGGCGCACCGGCCTTGGCGGCGTCGCGCTGCCAGGCCAGGGCGTCGGCGATGTTCAGGCGCGGGCTGGACAGCAGGCCCTGGGCCTTCTCGGCCCATTCGGCCGCCAGCAGCTCCTGGCCCTTGGCGCGCTTGATCTCGTCGAGCTTCTCGCGCAGCGGCTTGGCGGCGCCCTTGTCGCGCGCGCTGAGCTCCTTGAAGACCTCCTGCAGCTGCTCGGGGGCAGGCTCGGTGGTCAGCCATTCGCGGATGCGCGCGGCGCGCTCGCCCGAGGTCGAGGCCGAGAAGGCGCCGCCGGTCAGGGCGTCGAGCGGATGCGGCTCTTGGGATTTGGAAGGGGCTTGGTTCACGGCGGGGCTGGCAGGCGTGGTGTTGCGGGAAAAGGAAAACATCGTTGTCATTCGGGTTGGAGGCGCCAGGCCGGGCGATGGCCCGGCCCGAGGCCGGCCCGGCGGCGGTGGCGCCGGGCAGTCAAACCGCTATTTTCGCCGGGATTTGGTCCCGTGCGCGAGATCGCGTTCGACGAGGGCTCAGCGCATGCTCAGGCTGAGCTCGGCCTGGGGGCGCCAGGCGGGCTCGGCCGCCACGGTCTTGGCCGCGCCGAGGAACAGACGCTCGACCGGTAGCGAGCGCGCGACCAGGTAGTCGCGCACCGCCACGCCGCGCTGTAGCGCGAGCTCGCGCATCAGGTCCTCGTTGACCGGCACATGGGCCAGCAGCAGAGCCTCCATCTCGGCCGGCGGCAGGTCCTTGGCCAGGCCGATCAGGTTGCGCGGCTTGGGCATGTCGGCACGCCGGTAGACCTCCTTGAGCAGGGCCGGGTACTCGGCATCGCCCAGCGTGACGGCGTCGGCCGCGGCGCCGCCGGCCAGCAGGGCTCGGCGCTTTTCGGCCAGGACCAGGGCGCGCAGGCGCTCGCGCTGGTAGCCCTCGCGCTCGGCCTGCAGGCTGGCGGTGCCGACCACGGTCATCCTGAGCGCGGGCCGCTCGGTCATGGCCTTGGCCAGCTTGTCGAGGTTCTGCCGGGCCTCGGCCCCGAGCAGGGCGCTGCCGGGCGCGAAGGCCACCGTGCCGAGCTCGTCGGCACTCCCACCCAGGGCGCCAGCCAGCAGGCTGAACGGCGAGGTCAGGGCCTTGGCGATCAGGTTGACGATGGCCTTGAAGATCACGGGGCCGAGGCTGAACTGCGGGTCGTTGAGCGAGCCTGAGATCGGCAGATTGATGTCGATCACGCCGTTGCGGTCGGCCAGCAGCGCCACGGCCAGCTTGACCGGCAGGCTGGCGGATGCGTTCTCCACCTTGTCGCCGAAGCTCAGCTGGTTCAGCACCAGCTGGTTGCTGGCCGTGAGCTGGCCGTTGGGCTGCACGGCGTAGGCCACGTCCAGGCTGAGCTTGCCGCGCTCTATGCCGTGGCCGGCGTATTTCACCGAGTAGGGCGACAGCGGCGGCAGCTCCAAGTCGCGCACCTTGCCCTGGATGTCCAGCGCCAGCGGCTGGGCCAGGGGGTTGATCTTGCCCAGGATCTGCAGCGAGGCCGTGCCCTCGGCCCGGCCTCTGAGCTCCAGGTCGGCCAGCTCGGGCGTGCCGCCCTGCGGCGCGACCGAGGAAAAGGCGCTCAGCTTGCCGGTCAGCTCGCTGAGGTCGGCCGAGTAATTGGGCTGGATGAAGCGGTCGGAGAACAGGACCTTGCCGCCCAGCAGGCTGACCGGGCCGAAGCGGATCACCGGCGCCGGGGCGGGTGCCGGGGCGGGGGCAGGAGCCGCCGCCGGCCCTGCGGCGGGGGGCGCCGTCTTGACCAGGTCCTGCAGGTTGATGCGGCCGCTCTCGTGGATGATGACGCGGGCGAAGAAATCGCTGAGCGCCGTCTCCTTGACCTCGACCTGGGTGGGCTTGCCCGGCGCCAGCGCGAGCTCGATCCCGCGCAGGTTCAGGGCCTTCCAGGCCAGCAGTTCCCCGCCCAGGCGCAGCGCCCCGCCCTCGCGCCCCGCGCGCGGCGCGCTGGGTGCGACCGCGGCGCCGGTCGGCCGGGCCGCCACCGCGTCGCCCGCGGTGGGGCTGCCGGGCAGGCTGTGCGCGCGCAACTCCTCCAGCGCGCCGTCGCCCGTCACGTGCAATTGCGGGCCGGCGGCGCTGTCGGCATAGCGCAGCTGCCCCTTGAAGCTGGCGTCGGCGCGCAGCAGCTCGAGGTTCAGGGCCTCGCCGAAGTACGGCTCCAGCGCGTGCAGCGGCAAATGAGCCAGGTCCACCCGGCCCTGGGCTGCCACAGGGTTCAGGCCCAGCTGGCCGCGAAACGCCAGCCGGCCCGGTTCGGTACGCCCCGCGGCGATGCGCGCCGACAGCTGCAGCGGCGCGGGGCGCCGACCGGCCAGGTCCAGGCCCTGGGCCTGCAGCGCCAGCGCCGAGACCTCGAACACCGCCGGGCGAGGCGTGGCCAGGTCCTGCCAGCCGAGCTGACCGCCGTCCAGGCGCAGGTCGTCGACCGACAGCTTCCAGGCCGGCGCAGGCTTCGCGCCAGCGCCCTGTGAGCCACCGGCGGGGCCTGCGCGCATCCAGGTTTCGTACATCCAGCGCCCGTCGGCACCGCGCGCCACCTTGAGCCGCGGCTGGGTCAGGGCCAGCCGGCCCAGCGCCGCGGAGCGGGCAACCAGGTCGATGCGGGCCTGGGCCAGCTCCAGGGACTGGATGGCAGCCAAGCTGTTCTTGCCCTGGACCAAGGCCAGCTGCTCGAGCGCCACGCGCTCCAGATTCAGCTTCAGCGTGTCCGGCCTTCCCGGCTCGCTGGCCGACTGCCAGTCCAGGTCCAGCGCGGCATGCAGCGTGCCGGCCAGCCTGGGCGTCAGAAACTGCGCCACATAGGGCTCGGCCAGGGACAGCGGCAGGGACTTGGCGTCGAGCTTGAGCGTGGCGGCGCGGTCGCTCGCGCTGCCGCTGAACTGCAGCGTGCCCGCCCCGGCCGCGTCGGCGCTGGCCAGGGACGCGGCGCCACGGAACGGCGCCGGGCGCGCGAACGGCAGGGCGATGTCGCTGGCGTCCAGCGTGAAGCCCCCCAGGTCGATGCGCGCCGGCGGGGCGCCGGCCGCGGCGGCGCTGTCGTCGATCCAGCCGATCTTGCCGTCGCGCACCTCGAGCTTGGCCACGGCCAGCTGCCAGGCGCTGGGCGGGGGCGCGGCCGCCGCGGTCGCCGCAGCAGCCGCGGGCTTGGTGGGCGCCGGCGCCAGGTTGAGCTGGCCGGCGCGGTCGCGCCGCAGCGTCAGCTTGGGCGATTTCAGCGCCACGGACGAGAGGCGGGCCGAGCGCTCGAGCGGGCGCAGCTCCTCCAGCCCCAGGCTCAGCGCCTCGAAGCCCAGCAGCTCCTGTTGCCGGGCATCGCTGAGCTGCACGCCGCGCGCCTGCAGGCTGCCGCTGAGCCGCACCGCGGTATCGGGCGTCTGGGCGAAGGACAGCTTGAGCTCGGCATCCAGCAGCGCCGAGTTCAGCCGCACCGGCAGGCTGGCGGGCAGGTAGCCCAGGTAGGGCGCCAGGTCGAGCGCTTCGATGCGCAGCGTGGCGTCGGTCTTGCGCGTCTGGGCGAACGGTGTGCTCTCGGCCGCCGAGTCGAAACGGCTGCCGTTGAGGCTGAAAGCCAGGTGCGGCAGCACCTTGACCTCGCGCCGCGAGGCCAGGTTGCTCAGGAAGGGCACGGCCAGGCTCAGCTCGCGCAACTCGTGGGTGCGGTTCACCGTGGCGTCGCGGAAGTCGATGGCGCCGCCGCGCAGCGCCAGGTTGTAGAGCGCAAAGCGCGGCGGCTCGCCGGCCGGTTGCTGGGCGGGCTGGCTCAGCTTGCCCAGTATGTCGTCGACGTCGTAGCGGCCCTCGCCCAGGTGGGCCAGGCGCAGCACCGGAGCGTCCACCTCGAGCGCATCGACCACCGGCGCCAGGCGCAGCAGCGATTGCAGCTCCAGATCGGCATACAGGCGCTGCACGCCCAGTTGGACCGACTGGCCGTCGGCGCTCGCCACGCGCAGCTCCGACACGGCCAGCTCGAGCGACCAGGGCCGGAAGTCCACCGCGCCGATGCGGACCTGGCGCCCCAGCGCCTGGCTGCCCAGCTTCTCGGCCTGGCTCTTGAGCAGCGGCGGCACGGCCAGCCAGGCCAGCGCCCACATCAGGATCAGGCCGCCGGCCGCCCAGAGCGCGCGCCGCGTCCATCGATGTCCCTGGATTTTCCCTAGTAACTTCTTGTTGTCCATGTCACGAGTGTGCTGTGCCAGCCGCAAAAGCTCAATGCTGCCACGCCGCGACGCCAAGAAGAAAGCCCGGCGGTCGACCACATGGCCTACCGCCGGGCTTGACGGCAGACTCAATGTCATTTGCCGTCGGGGTTTGCAACGGGAAGATGGACGTTCCGCATTGCACAGGAGGCAAGAGATTGCCTCCATGAATCGCCGGGGCTCTTTGCTGCTCACCTTCAGCGGCAGCGCCGTCCTACCGGCTTGATGCCCGAAATCAATCAGGCCCTACCAAGTTAGGCGCCACCCCAGGGGAATGCAAATAGAGTTTTTAATCATCTCCGGGCCCGTGATTGTTTTTCGAGGCTTGCATTGACCGCGCTTCTCCGGTATTTCAGGAGTTCGGAACGCACTTGTAAACGCCGTATCCGCGCCCGCCCTTATGATAAAAAGTAGTTTAAAACGTAAGGTTAAGTATTGACCTGGCATTAGATGCCCCCCTAGAATCCGCCCGTTCCGTCCGAAGAATCCGGAACGACCCGAATCCGCTGCCGACCCCGGCTAGGTCCAATCGCGAGGCAACACGTCAGCTACGACGTTCGCGCCATGGACTGCGTACCAATCCAAACGAGGAGCTTGCGTGTCGATGCTGTTTTTACAGCGCGATGCCCATGCGCCTTGCGTAGAAAGGAAGTGCTATGACAGCGTTAGGAAAAATGGCCCAGGGCCTGCGCACCTTCGCAGGCGATGTCACAGAGGGCTTTTTTGAGATCACGCACAATGGCTTTGCCCTCGTCGGCCTGGCCGTCGTCTTTGCGGCGATCACCCTGACAGCCCGCCCTGACCTGCGTCAGGCCGGGGAAGAAAAACTGATGAGCTGGCTGCAGTCGCGCCAGGTCGCCACCGTCGGCATCGAGGCCGAGCCGGACGCGATCGACCGCGCCACGGCCACCGACCCCAAGGACCTGCCGCGCGAGCAGGCCGCGGTGGCCTACTGGCTGAGCCGCAAGTACCGCGTGGCACCCGAGCCCTTGGGCGCCCTGGTTGCCGAGGCCTACGAGGTCGGCCAGCGCACCAAGCTGGACCCGACCCTGATCCTGGCCATCATGGCCGTGGAGTCGAGCTTCAACCCCTTCGCCCAGAGTGCGGTCGGTGCCCAGGGCCTGATGCAGGTCATGACCAAGATCCACTCGGACAAGTACCAGGGCTTCGGCGGCACGCTGGCCGCTTTCGACCCGGTGACCAACCTGCGCGTGGGCGTGAAGGTGCTGCAGGAATCGATTGCCCGCGCCGGCTCGCTCGAAGGCGGCCTCAAGCACTACGTGGGCGCCGCCAACCTGGAGGGCGACGGCGGCTACGCCGAGAAGGTGATGTCCGAGCACGCCCGCCTCCACCAGGTGGCCAAGGGTCGCGCCCTGCCGCTCCCCGCGGCTCAGCAGGCGCGCCCTGCCCCGGCCCGCGCCCTGCCCGTGGCCGCTCCTGCCCCCGCCGCGCGCGAAGAGAAGGTGGCCCTGCTGGCCGCCTCCTGAGCACCGCCCTGGGGCGCGCCTCGGCTACACTTGCGGGGTGCGCAACTGGCGATAGGCACGGCACCCGGTGCACGGGCAGGCCGCGCTGACGTGGACCCCTGCGGCGCTTGGCCGCGGACAACCACTGGGAAGCGCACCGCCCGTAGACCGGCCCGCCGGCCGCTCGCGCGGGTGATCAGCCGTTCGCCTGGGCAGCCCTTGTCATTGCGCCAAGGTTCACCGTCTTGAAGGACTGCCATGTACAACCGAAACATTCTTGTCGAACAAACCGACCCCGAACTCTGGGCCGCCATCCAGGCCGAGAACGCCCGCCAGGAACACCACATCGAGCTGATCGCGAGCGAGAACTATGCTTCTCCGGCCGTCATGGCGGCGCAGGGCTCGCAGCTGACCAACAAGTACGCCGAGGGCTACCCCGGCCGCCGCTACTACGGCGGCTGCGAGTACGTGGACGTGGCCGAGCAGCTGGCCATAGACCGCGTCAAGCAGCTGTTCGGCGCCGAGGCCGCCAACGTGCAGGCCCATTGCGGCGCCTCGGCCAACGAGGCCGTGTTCCTGGCCTTCCTCAAGCCCGGCGACACCATCATGGGCATGAGCCTGGCCGAGGGCGGCCACCTCACGCACGGCATGGCGCTGAACATGAGCGGCAAATGGTTCAACGTCGTCTCCTACGGCCTGAACGAAAAGGAAGAGATCGACTACGACGCGATGGAGCGCAAGGCCCACGAGACCCGGCCCAAGCTGATCATCGCCGGCGCCTCGGCCTACAGCCTGCACATCGACTTCGCGCGCTTTGCCAAGGTGGCCAAGGACGTGGGCGCCGTCTTCATGGTCGACATGGCGCACTACGCCGGCCTGATCGCCGCGGGCGTCTACCCGAACCCGGTGCCGCACGCCGACGTGGTGACCTCGACCACGCACAAGAGCCTGCGCGGCCCGCGCGGCGGCATCATCCTGATGAAGTCCGAGCACGAGAAGGCGATCAACAGCGCCATCTTCCCCGGCCTGCAGGGCGGCCCGTTGATGCACGTGATCGCGGCCAAGGCCGTGGCCTTCAAGGAGGCGCTGAACCCCGAGTTCAAGACCTACCAGCAGCAGGTCGTGACCAATGCCCGCATTGTCGCCGAGACCCTGACCCAGCGCGGCCTGCGCATCGTCAGCGGCGGCACGCAAAGCCATGTGATGCTGGTCGACCTGCGCGCCAAGGGCATCACCGGCAAGGAGGCGGAAGCCGTGCTGGGCCAGGCCCACATGACGATCAACAAGAACGCCATCCCCAACGACCCGGAAAAGCCCATGGTGACCAGCGGCATCCGCGTCGGAACGCCCGCCATGACCACGCGCGGCTTCAAGGACGAGGAGGCGCGCATGACGGCCAACCTGCTCGCCGACGTGCTGGACAACCCGCGCGACGCGGCCAACATCGAGGCCGTGCGCGCCAAGGTCAACGCACTGACCGCGCGCTTCCCGGTCTACAAGTAAGCCGGCGCCCGGTCGACCTGCGATGAAATGCCCCTTCTGCGGCCACGTCGACACCCAGGTGGTCGAGACGCGCGTGTCCGAGGAAGGGGACTTCGTGCGCCGGCGCCGCCAGTGCGGCGCCTGCGAGAAGCGCTTCACCACCTACGAGCGGCCGGAAGTCAATTTCCCGGCCGTGGTCAAGAAGGACGGCCGCCGCATCGACTACGAGCACGCCAAGCTGCTCGCCTCCTTCAACCTGGCGCTGCGCAAGCGCCCGGTGAGCACCGAGCAGGTGGACGCTGCCATCGAGCGCATCGAGGAGAAACTGCTCAACCTGGGCGTGCGCGAGATCCAGTCCACGCGCATCGGCGAGCTCGTGATGCGCGAGCTCAAGAAGCTCGACAAGGTGGCCTATGTGCGCTTTGCGAGCGTGTACCGCAATTTCGAGGACATCGACGAGTTCAAGACCCTGGTCGACGAGGTGCGGCGCTGACGAGCGCTACAAGCACGAGGCTACGGTGGTCTGCTCGATGCGGGGCCGTCCCGTCGCACTGATCACGATATCGCGGGCCTTGCCACCCGAGGCCGAGAGCTGGCACAGCGTGAAGGTGCCCGACTGGAAGTTGCCCGCAGTCATTCGCGTCTCGCCCATCCCACTGTACGAAACGTAGTTCGCGATGTTCCCGTTCCCGGTCAGCCGCAGGCCGTTGCCCAGGGCCGCGGTGCGCTGGACCACGGTCTCGCCGGCGTCCAGCGCCGCGTTGTTGTTGACGTCGGCGAACACGATCCAGCCTTGCTCCCAACTGCCGTCGGTGGTGCAGGCCGTGCCCGTGGCGGACTTGCACAGCGCCACGCGCCCGTTGCGCTTGATCGCCTCGCCGCGCGCCAGCAGCAGACTGGACAGCATGGCGCTGGCGTTCGACTTGAGGCTGTTGGCGACCAGCATCTCCCGGAACGAAGGCGCGGCCAAGCCGGCCAGGATCGCGGCGATCGCGATCGTGACCATCAGCTCGATCAGGGTCAGGCCGCAGGCGGCGGACCGCCCTGGCCCTCGGGGTCGGCGCACTGGCAGCCTCATTGCTTGGTGTACCAATAGGTCCGGCGCCGCCGGGTGTCGAAATTGGCGCCGCCCGGCTTGAAGCAGCGCGGCCCCACGCAGACCACGTCCTGCCGCTTGCCGTTGATGGTGACGGGGGAGTACACGGCCGAGGGTGGGAAGCCGCCGCCGGGCAACACCGAGTAACGGTCCTCAACGCTCAGCACGCCATCGCCATCAAGGTCCACGCGCGCGTCGCCGGTCAGGAAGCCGATCTGGTACAGCCTGGCCTCACCCAGGTTGGCCGTGCAGACACCGGCGGTGGGCGGCGTCGGGCGGTTGGTGCCGAAGATCACGGTGCCGAACACGGTCACGGGGCTGCCGACCACCTTCTCGCCGGCGGACAGCGACAAGTACCAGCCCTTGAAGCTGCTGGGCAGCGTTCCACCCTGGTAGGGATTGCTGGTGACGTCGGCCAGGTGCGCATGGGTGCAGGTGGCCAGGGCATCGGTGCTGCCACAGAACAGGCCGCCGCTCAGGCCCACGAACGGGTCCTGCAGCATGTAGAAACGGTCCTGCACCGAGGTCTCGAACGGGTGCTCGCGGTCCCCCGAGCCCACCAGCACGGCGTCGAAGCTGGTGCCGAACACCACGTCGGTCTTGTTCAGGAACTTGCGCGCGTCCGCCCCGCTGCCGCCCAGGCTGGCGATCTTGTAGGACTGCCACTGCTCCGAGTCCGCGTTGTCGATGTCGATGCGCCAGACATTGCCCTTGGTGTCGACGGCATAGATGCGGTCGGCCAGGCCGTTGCCGTCGCGGTCCAGCACCGTGAGGTCGGCCGGCACGCTGCCCATGCCGGCCGGCAGCAGGTGCTTGAAGAGCTCGCCCGTACGGCCGTTGACGAAGAAGATGCCCCGCCCCATGGTGTCGGCGGTGGCCGGCTGAGGGTCCTCGTTCAGGTTGTCATAGCCGCCGCCGAAGATCACCACCGGGTCGCCGCTCACCGCGCGGATGTTGGTCGGGCGCAGGGTCGACCAGGTCTGGGCCAGCTCCGAAAAACCGGTCTTGGACGAATCGATCTGCCAGAGTATCCTGGGCGCGTCCGGATCGCTGACATCGAGCGCGTAGGAGAAGCGTCCGCCACGGCGCATGCCGATGTAGAGGTAGACCTTGTCCCCGTCGGCGGCCACCAGCTTGCCGTCCCTGTTGATGTCGTTCTGGTAGATCGACACCGAGCCGTCGGCGAAATACGGCTTGGGCGTGGCTGCCGTGACCTCGATCGTGTTGTCGCGCAGGCGCTTGAGCCGGCTCAGGAATTCCGGGAACACGATGCCCCATTTCTCATAGCCGTCGCTGTCGTCCTGCCCGCCTTTGACCGCGCGGAACACGCCGTCGTTGGCGCCGTAATAGACCACGATGTCGCGGTTGTCGTTGGTTCGGTTGTAGTTCACGACCGCGGGCCGCGAATGCAACAGGTCGCCGTGCACGTAAGCGCGGATGTCGGTCGACACGCCGTTGGCGTCCTCGTTGTTGCGGTTGTCCGCACCCCGCACCCAGTTGATGAGGTCGGTGCGCTCGGTGGCGTCGGCCACGCCCAGGTTGGCGATGGTCAGGCCCGTGGTGTTGCTGTCAGCGAACAGGGCCGAGGACAGGGGCGCGCCCGCCGCGCAGTTGCCGTTGCAGGTGTAGAGCTTGCGGTCGGCCTGGCTGGTCTTGTAGATCGTGCGCAGGCGCTGCGCCGCCCCGCCCTTTTCCACCACCGAGCCGTCGGGCGCATCGCTGGCCGACAGCGGCGCGGCGAAGCTCCAGTAGCTGGTGTCCAGCGTCCAGAAGCTGGTGACGTCGGGCAGCAGGAAGCCGTTGATCCTGTCCTCCACTGGCTTGCCGAAGCGATCGGCCAGCACCGGATTGTTCTGCGCGTCCAGGCCGATCTGGTACTGCTTGAGGTTGCCGGGCCAGCGCGGCTTGGCGTTGGGGTCGGGTCGGAACTGGCCCATGTAGACCTGGTTCAGGAAGGTGCCGCGCACGTTGACGCTGACCGGCAGGGTCACGGCCGCGAACACCGAGTTGACCGGCTGCAGACGGCGCAGCAGGTCGATCAGCGCCTTGAGCGCGGTCTTGCCGTCCTGGGCCAGGAAATACGAGCCGCCGCCAATCAGGGCCGCGCTCTCCAGCAGGGCCCGGGCGCTCTGCATGCCCGCCGTGTTGTAGTTGTTGTCCGCGGGGTTCTGCACCGCAATGGTGTGGGTGGTGATGTTCTGGTAGCCGGTCACGCCGGGCGCCACGTCGCGCCGGTTCAGGGTGCGCGCGTACTCGTCGAACCAACTGCTCTGGTAGTTGCTCGGCGAAAACCGGATCGGGTCGCTGCTGAGGATGCCGCCCAGGCCGTTGAGCAGGGTGCGGGTGTCGTTTTCCTCGCCGGAGTCCGGACCGCCATTGCCTATGAACACCAGGTTGTTGTTCTGGCAGTTGTCGCTGATCGGGCTCAGGTACAGGCTGCCGCTGCGCGCGGCCGGATCGTACTGCGAGCTGTCGAAGCCGACATAGGGCGCCAGGCCGGCGAAATACAGGTAGGCCTCGTGCATGCTCTTGGCATGCGGCGCGTTGTTGGCCTCGGGAATGGCCGGATTGATCTTGGACAAGAAGGCCGACTTGTTGGCCGCGACGTTCATCGGCCGCACGTGGTAGCGCACGTAGCCGCCCTTGCCCGCGCCCGAGGGGTTGGCGATCATCAGGCCCAGGTTCACGTTCTTGACCAGGTCCTCGATCTCCTGGCGCGTCGAGCAGCCGGCCGGCACGCGTGGCGTGACGCTGGTGTCGCAGCCCGGGAAATAGGCCGAGTTGAGCGGGTCGACCAGGATGTCGAGCACCTGGCGCAGCATGGTCAGCTTGTTCCCGCTGCTGCCGTCGAGCTGGGTGATGGTGCTGTTGTTGCTGGCCGCGTTGTCGAGCACCAGCAGCACGTTGGGACGCGTGTCCGCGGTGGTGGCAGGGGTCATGAACAGGTCGACGTCCTCGGCCAGCGCCGGCCAGGCCACCACGCCGGCCAGCGCCAGCAGCGCGCCGGCCCACCCGCAAGACGATCTCATGCCTGTTCCTTTTCTGCAGTCATTCATGGACATGGGTTCGGGTCGGCGGGAAGAATGATGCGCACACCCTGGTGCGTTTCCACGCTCGCGCCGGTGGCCGCATTGCTCGCGGTCGCGGCAATGTCCCAGTCGGTCAGCACATAGCCCGAGCCCGCCGTGGGCGAGACCCCCTGCTGGTAAAGCTGGTACAGCGGGTCGCCGCTGGACTGGGCATCGACCGGCACCGAGGTGACACAGGTCGGAGGTGCAATGCTCACGGCCACGCCCTGCGCGTTCTCCGGCACATCGGTCTGGGCCGGCGCCAGGAAGATGGTGTCGGTGCTGATCAGGTTTTCCACCGCCGCCTCGGCGGCCGCGGCCGCCTCGGCCCGCGACTGCATGTTGCCCACCGACTTGAGGTTGTTGTTGCTCATCAGGAAGGCGATGGAGACCGACAGCATGAGCAGGGTCAAAAGGATCAGGCCCGTCACCAGGGTGGCGCCCCGCTGGTGGCGCCGCAACGAGACCGGCTTCATGGCTGCTCCCGGCGCGAGGAAGGGTTGACCAGGCGCACCGTGGTCGAGAACACGTGGCGCTTGTAGCTGTCGTTGGCCGCGGCGATCGCGAGCGGCCCGAGCTGGTAGCTCTTTTCGTCCTTGTAGCCGGCCGTGGGCTCGAGGTTGCGCGCCAGCACATGCACCTTCACCGCGACCACGTTGGACAGGGTGGCGAGGTCGCACGAAGGCGCGCAGCTCACGTAGCTGTCGGCGTTGCCGTCGCCCGGGTTGCTCGCGCTGATGGGCAGGCCGTTGGAGCCCAGGTTGTCCACGCCGTACTCGACGCGGAAGGCCTCTATGCCCTCGATCAGGGCCTCGGCGGAGGCCGCATAGGCACCCTCCTTGAAGGACTTGCGCATCAGGCGCGGCATGCCGCTGCCGTTGGTCGACACGTAGTAGAGGTTCACCAGCATCTGGCGGCGCGGCGCGACGGTGGTGCAGTTCTTGAGCCGCAGCGTGAGGCTCGCCGGGTTCGCGTCCAGCAGATAGGCCGGTTCGGGCGGCGCGTCGGTACGGCAGGACGATATCTGGATGTGCGGGCCGGCATCCGCGCCGCCGTCGCAGCCGCCGGCCACGCAGGTGCTCGCGTGCCGCACCAGCAGCACGTCGCTCTTGGCCGACACGCTGGCGACGCCACAGCCTGCCAGCGCGCTGCCGTCGGCATAGCCTTGCACCGGAATGGCCATCAAATTGACTTTGTATTCCGCCAGCGCCGTGGCGTCGGTCGGCCAGTTCGCATAAACCAGGCAGGGGTCGGGCACGGCCGTGGCCTGCAGGGTATCGAGGGGGCCCCAGAAACCGGCATGGACCAGGTCGCCTTGCAGCAGCTGGACCGCGAAACGGCCGTTCTCTATCAGCTGGTTGGTCTTGGCCATCTCGTTGTTGGTGCGGCTCATGCTGCCGTAGAGGGCGGCCAGGGCCGTCATGATCATCAGGCCGAGGGCCATGGCAACCATCAGCTCGACCAGCGAGAGCCCCCGCTCGGCGCGGCGTCCGTGCCAGCGGCGGGCCTGCCCGGTCGCGAAATTGGTATGCATTGCAGGCCTGTCCATTGCTTACTTCAGGTTCGCCATGCGGATGAAGGCCGAGACCGCGCGGCGGCACAGGTCGCCCGCGCAGACGGATCCGGCGGGGCCGTTGTACTGGCCCGCGCCGCAGCCCTCCACGGGCACCGTGGTCGGCGTCAGCCCCTGCCAGGCCACGGTCACGCGGAACATGCGGTCGCCCGCCGGCCCCAGGCCCAGGTCTTCGACGCAGCCGCGGCCGCCCACCACCGCGCCCAGGCGGTTGCCACCGGCCGTCTCGGCCACGCCCTGCAGGGCCGCGCACCATTCGGCCGAGTCGACTTGGGCGCGCGTGGAGCTCGCGTCCGTGGCCGGACAGACCATGCCGGCGCCAAGGGGCGCGGTCAGGGGCGCGGCCTCGGCGTATTTGGCCGCGCTCAGGCGATTGCTCCCCATGCGGCTGCCCATGTCGTCGAGCAGGACCAGAGCCTGCGCGCGCTGGTAGGACTCCATCTCCGAGGACTCCAGCCGGGTCTGCAAGCCCGCCAGGCCCAGCAGGCCGATGGCGATGATGACCAGGGTCACCAGCACCTCGATCATGGAGGTGCCGCGCTGGCGCAGCCACCGGCAGGACGAGGCCCTACTCACCATTTGCCGGCGGGGGTCTTGACCCCCTCGCTGTTGAGGGTCAGCGTGCCGTCGCCGGCCTGGGCCCCCTTGGGCGTGAAGGTAATGGTGTAGGACGGCACGGCGTCCGTGCCGATGGTGATGTCGTAGTCGTAGCGTCCGCTGACCTCGGCCGGCAGCTGGTAGCCACTGGTCCCGAGCGTGGTCTTGGAGGCATAGGCGCGGTTGGACAGCAGGAACTGCTGCTGGCGGTTCGCGATGTCCAGCATCTGGGCCTTGGCGGCAGCCCGGTTGGATCGGACCACGTATTGGGTGTAGGAGGGGTAGGCGACGCTGGCCAGGATGGCCACGATGGCCACGGCGATCATCAACTCGATCAGCGAAAATCCGGCTTGTTTCTTGTGCACGACCCTTGCCCCTTCATTGCCGGAAAAATCTTAGCGCCGCCCCGGATCACCAGGGGCTCTGGCCTGACAGGCGGCAGAATTGGGGGAACGAGTGGTCGAAAACGACCTTTCCCCCGCCTCACCGGCCATCCCCCGCAACCGACCAGCCCGATGAACCCAGCCACGCCGCCCCCATCGATGGACCCCATGCAAGCCGCCGCCGAGCTGGCGCGGCAGGCCATCGGCCTGTCCGAGCCCAATCCGCGCGTGGGCTGCGTGATCGTGGACGCCGACGGCCGCTGGCTGGGCCAGGGCCATACTCAGCAGGCCGGCGGCCCGCACGCCGAGATCGTCGCGCTGCGCGACGCCCAGGCAGGCGGACATTCGACGGCCGGCGCCACCGCCTACGTGACCCTGGAGCCCTGCTCGCACCATGGCCGCACCGGCCCCTGCTGCGACGCGCTGATCGCCGCCGGCATCGCGCGCGTGGTCGCCGCGGTCGAGGACCCGAACCCGCTGGTGGCGGGCCAGGGCTTCGCGCGCCTGCGCGCAGCGGGCATCGCGGTCGAGCTCGGCCCCGGCGCCCAGGCCACGCGCGCACTCAACGTCGGCTTCTTCAGCCGCATGCGGCGCCAGACCCCCTGGGTGCGCATGAAGCTCGCCGCCTCGCTGGACGGGCGCACCGCGCTGGACAACGGCGTCAGCCAGTGGATCACCTCCGAGCCCGCGCGCGCCGACGGCCACGCCTGGCGTGCGCGCGCCGGCGCGCTGCTGACCGGCATAGGCACGGTGCTGGAGGACGACCCGCGGCTGGACGTGCGCCTGGTGGCCACGCCGCGCCAGCCGCCGCTGGTGGTGGTCGACAGTCGGCTGGAAACCCCACTCGACGCCCGCCTGTTCATCGAGGGCCGCCCGGTCTACCTCTACGCAGCGGTCGAAGATGCGGCCAGGCAGGCAGCCCTGGAGGCGCGCGGCGCCACCGTGATCCTGCTGCCGGGCCGCCAGCCGGGTACCGAGGGCAAGGTGGACCTGGCCGCCATGCTGCGCGATCTGGCGCGGCGCGAGGTCAACGAGCTGCATGTCGAGGCCGGCCACAAGCTCAACGGCTCGCTGATCCGCGAGGGCCTGGTCGACGAGCTGCTGGTCTACCTGGCGCCCAAGCTGCTGGGCCAGGGCCGGGGCATGGCGCAGTTCGGCCCCCTGAGCGCGCTGTCGCAGGCCGTGCCCCTGGAGTTCGGGAGCGTGGAGCCCGTCGGTCCGGACCTGCGCATCCTGGCCAGCGTCGCGGGCCGGGACGTTTTCTGAGCCCGATTTCCATGCCCCAGCCGGACAGGAGCCCAATCCCTGCGAAAATAGCCGGATGTTCACCGGAATCATCACCGGCGTGGGGCGCATCGCCGCCGTCCACGACCTGGGTAGCTCTTTAGACCACGGCAAGCGCCTCAGCATCGAGGCCCCGGCCGGGTACCTCGACGACGTGGGACTGGGCGACAGCATCGCGCTCAACGGCGCCTGCATGACCGTCACCACGCTGGCCCCCGCCAGCCGCCAGTTCACCGTCGACATCTCCGCCGAATCGCTGGACAAGACCGCAGGCCTGGACCGGCCCGGCACTGTCAACCTGGAGAAGGCCCTGCGCGCGCACGACCGACTGGGCGGGCACATCGTCTCGGGCCATGTGGACGGCATCGGCCGCGTGAGCCGCTTCGCCGAGGTCGGCGAGAGCTGGGAGCTGCGCATCCTCGCGCCGCGCGAGCTGGCCAAGTACCTGGCCTACAAGGGCTCGGTCACCGTCAACGGCGTCAGCCTCACGGTGAACCGGGTGGCCGACCTCGACGCCGGCTGCGAGCTCAGCATCAACCTGATCCCGCACACCGTGCAGAACACGGCCCTGGGCGCGCTGCGCGAAGGCAGCCCGGTGAACCTCGAGATCGACCTGATCGCGCGCTACGTCGAGCGCATGCTCGGCGCCGATCCGCAACGCCACAACAAGGACAACGCATGACCACCCTGCCCCCCGTTTCCATCTCGCCGGTCGAGGACATCGTGGCCGACATGGCCGCCGGCCGCATGGTCATCCTGGTCGACGAGGAAGACCGCGAGAACGAGGGCGACCTCGTGCTGGCGGCCGACCATGTCACGCCCGAGGCCATCAACTTCATGGCGCGCTTCGGCCGCGGTCTGATCTGCCTGACGCTCACGCGCGAGCGCTGCCAGCACCTGCGCCTGCCCCCCATGGCCACGCGCAACGGCACGGTCTACAGCACGGCCTTCACGGTCTCGATCGAGGCCGCGGAGGGCGTGACCACCGGCATTTCCGCCGCCGACCGCGCACGCACGGTGCAGGCCGCCGTGGCCAGGAACGCCCGGCCCGAGGACCTGGTCCAGCCCGGCCATATCTTCCCGCTGCAGGCCGTGGATGGCGGCGTGCTGATGCGCGCCGGCCATACCGAGGCCGGCTGCGACCTCGCCGCCATGGCCGGCTGCACGCCGGCCTCGGTGATCTGCGAGATCATGAAGGACGACGGCACCATGGCGCGCCTGCCGGACCTGCAGCTGTTCGCGGCCGAGCATGGCCTGAAGATCGGCACCATCGCCGACCTGATCGAGCACCGCAGCCGCACCGAGACCCTGGTCGAGAAGGTCGGCTCGCGCCCGCTGCAGACGGCCTTCGGCGACTTCGAGCTGCATGTGTTCCGCGACAAGCCCAGCCAGTCGGTGCACCTGGCCCTGGTCAAGGGGCGCTGGGACCCCGCCGACAGCGTGCCGGTACGCGTGCACGAGCCGCTGTCGGTGCTCGACGTGCTGGAAGTCAACCGCTCCATGCACTCGTGGGCCCTGGACAGCAGCCTGCGCTACCTGGACCAGAAGGGCCAGGGCGTGGCCGTGCTGCTCAACTGCGGCGAGGACGGCCAGCAGCTGCTGGCCCAGTTCCAGGGCACGGCGCGCGCCAGCCACGCGCCCGAGCGCGGCCGCATGGACCTGCGCACCTATGGCGTGGGCGCTCAGATCCTGCGCGAATGCGGCGTGCACCGCATGCAGCTCATGGGCACGCCGCGCCGCCTGCCCAGCATGACCGGCTACGGACTCGAGATCACGGGCTACATCCCCAAGGAATAAGAACATGTTTGGCGCAGAACAAGGAACGGCGGACCAGGCCCAGCTGGATGGCCGCAAGCTGCACATCGGCATCGTGCAGGCCCGCTTCAACGAGAGCATCACCAACGCCCTGGCCGAGGCCTGCAAGGCCGAGCTGGCCGCCCTGGGCGTGCCGGCGCGGCAGATCGACCATGTGCTGGTGCCCGGCGCCCTCGAGGTGCCCACGGCCCTGCAGGCCCTGGCCGAGCGCGAGCGCTACGACGCGCTGATCGCGCTGGGTTGCATCATCCGCGGCGAGACCTACCACTTCGAGCTGGTGGCCAACGAGTCGGGGGCCGGCGTGACCCGCGTGGCGCTGGACTACCAGATCCCCGTGGCCAACGCCATCCTGACCACCGAGAACCTAGAGCAGGCCGTGGCGCGCCAGAGCGACAAGGGCCGGGACGCCGCGCGCGTGGCGGTGGAGATGGCCAACCTGCTGGACGAGCTGTCATGAGCGACGCCCCCGACACCCCTTCCACCCCCAGCCAGCGCCCGCCGCGCCAGCCGCGCACCGGCCTCACCAGCACCGGCGCGCGCAAGGCCGCCGCCAAGTCCACGCGCAGCCGGGCGCGCGAGTTCGCGCTGCAGGCGCTCTACCAGCACCTGGTCGGCGGCAACGACGCCGCCGCCATCGACGCCTTCACGCGCGACCTGGCGGGCTTCCACAAGGCCGACGCGGCCCACTATGACGCGCTGCTGCACGGCTGCATCGCCGAGGCCGCGGACCTGGACGCGCTGATCGTGCCGCTCTTGGACCGCAAGCTGGCCGAGATCTCGCCGATCGAGCGCGGCGTGATGTGGATAGGCGCCTACGAGTTCCTGCATTGCCCCGACGTGCCCTGGCGCGTGGCGCTCAACGAGTGCATCGAGCTGGCCAAGGAATTCGGCGGCACCGACGGCCACAAGTACGTCAACGCCGTGCTCAACGGCCTGGCGCCCAAGCTGCGCGCGGCCGAGGTGGAGGCCGACCGGCTCGCGGGAAAGGCACGCCCGTGAGCCCGCCGGGCCGCCCCAAGGGCGCACAACACCGCAGGGCTCTGCCCGGAGGTGTTTCGTGATCCGGATCGCCGAGCGCGCCCGCCGCATCGAGCCCTTCTACGTCATGGAGGTCGCCAAGGCGGCCTCGGCCCTGGCGCGCGAGTCCGCACCGGGCCAGGCGCCGATGATCTTCCTCAACATCGGCGAGCCCGACTTCACCGCCCCGCCCTTGGTGCAGGAAGCGGCGGCGCGCGCCATCCGGGACGGCGCCACCCAGTACACCCATGCCCTGGGCCTGGACGCGCTGCGCGAGCGCATCAGCGCCTGGTACGCGCAGCGCTTCGGCGTGGCCGTGCCGGCGCGGCGCATCGTGGTCACGGCCGGGGCCTCGGCCGCGCTGCAGCTGGCCTGCCTGGCGCTGATCGAGGCCGGGGACGAGATCCTCATGCCCGATCCCAGCTACCCCTGCAACCGGCATTTCGTCAGCGCGGCCGAGGGCCGCGCCGTGCTGCTGCCGACCACGGCCGCCGAGCGCTTCCAGCTCAGCGCCGACAAGGTGCGCGCCGCCTGGACGCCGGCCACGCGCGGCGTGCTGCTGGCCTCGCCGTCCAACCCCACCGGCACCTCCATCCATCCCGAGGAGCTGCGCCGCATCCACGAGGTGGTGCGCGAGCACGGCGGCATCACCCTGGTCGACGAGATCTACCTGGGCCTGAGCTACGACGACACCTTCGGCCACACCGCGCTGGCGCTGGACGAGCAGGTCATCAGCATCAACAGCTTCAGCAAGTACTTCAACATGACCGGCTGGCGCCTGGGCTGGATGGTGGTGCCCGAGGCCCTGGTCCCGGTGGTCGAGCGCCTGGCACAGAACCTGTTCATCTGCGCCAGCACGGTGGCCCAGCACGCCGCCCTGGCCTGCTTCGAGGCCGAAAGCATCGCCGAGTACGAGCGCCGGCGCGCCGAGTTCAAGGCGCGGCGCGACTTCTTCGTGCCCGCGTTGAATGCGCTGGGCCTCACGGTGCCGGTCATGCCCGACGGCGCCTTCTACGCCTGGGCCGACTGCAGCCAGGCCTGCGAGAAGCTCGGTGTCGAGGGCAGCTGGGACTTCGCCTTCGCGCTGATGCAGCGCGCGCGCATCGCGGTCACGCCGGGGCGCGACTTCGGCAGCGCCGACACCGCGCGCTACGTCCGCTTTTCCACGGCCAGTTCCATGGGCCAGCTGCAGACGGCCGTGGAACGCCTGCGTGCCCTGCTGTCCTGACACCATGGCCTTTGAATTCCCCGTCCGCATCTACTGGGAAGACACCGACGCCGGCGGCATCGTCTTCTACGCCAACTACCTCAAGTTCTTCGAGCGCGCGCGCACCGAATGGCTGCGTTCTTTGGGCATAGGCCAGCAGGCGCTGCGCGAGGCCACGGGCGGGCAGTTCGTGGTCAGCGAGACGGCCGTACGCTACCATCGACCGGCCAGGCTGGACGACGAACTGATTGTTACAGCACACCTTCAGGAGATCGGCCGGGCATCCCTGACAATCGAGCAGCAGGCGCTCTCGAGCACGGCGCGGGACGCGAACAGCGACCGGCTCCTGCTCTGCGAAGGCCGCATCCGCATCGGCTGGGTCGACGCGGACTGCCTCAAGCCAAGCCGCATTCCGCCGCACATCCTTGAGCTTTTGAAAACATGAACCAGGACCTGTCCATCCTTCAACTGGTGCTGAACGCGAGTTTCGTCGTGCAGCTGGTCATGCTGCTGCTGGTGGCCGTCTCGGTCGCGAGCTGGACGGCGATCTTCCGCAAGCTGATCGCGCTCAAGCGCGTGAAGTCGCTGAACGACGACTTCGAGCGCGACTTCTGGTCCGGCACCAGCCTCAACGACCTGTTTGCCGCCGCCGCGCAGAACGCCAAGCACGCCGGCCCCATGGAGCGCATCTTCGCCAGCGGCATGCGCGAATACCAGAAGCTGCGCGAGCGCCGCCTCAACGACCCCGGCACCCTGCTCGACGGCGCACGCCGTGCCATGCGCGCCAGCTTCCAGCGCGAGCTCGACGTGGTCGAGTCCCATCTCTCCTTCCTGGCCTCGGTCGGCTCGGTCTCGCCCTACGTAGGCCTGTTCGGCACCGTCTGGGGCATCATGCACGCCTTCACCGGCCTGGCCAACCTGCAGCAGGTGACGCTGGCCACGGTGGCGCCCGGCATCGCCGAGGCCCTGGTCGCCACGGCCATAGGCCTGTTCGCCGCCATCCCGGCCGTGGTGGCCTACAACCGCTTCGCGCGCGACATCGACCGCGTGGCGATCAAGCTGGAGACCTTCATCGAGGAGTTCTCCAACATCCTGCAGCGCAACCTGGGCGCGCACTCGCCCTCGGGTCACTGAGCCAGCGCCGGGGAGCCCGCCATGCCCTCAGTCGCCTCCCGCGGCCGCGGCCGCCGCACCATCAACGAGATCAACATGGTGCCCTTCATCGACGTGATGCTGGTGCTGCTGATCATCTTCATGGTCACGGCCCCGCTGATCACGCCGAGCATGATCAACCTGCCCAGCGTGGGCAAGGCGCCGGCGCAGCCCCCGAAGGTGGCGCAGATCCTGATCGACAAGGACGAGCGGCTGCAGTTCAAGACCGACGACAAGACCGTGAGCGTCTCGGCCAAGGAGGCGGCCAGCCTGGCCCGGCAATGGCAGGAGGCGCAGCCCGCCGACAGCGCCGTGGTGATCAGCGCCGAGAAGGGCATCAAGTACGAGACCGTGGTCAAGGCCATGGACGAGCTGCAGCGCGCCGGCGTCAAGCGCGTGGGACTGTCGGTGCAGTTGATCCCCTGAGCTTCGCCTCATGCACGCCGCCGCCGAACGCAACGAATTCATTCCCCCGCAGCCGCCCGGCACGCTGCGCGCGCTGGGCCTGGCGCTGCTGGCCCACCTCCTGCTGCTAGGCGCGCTGACCTGGGGCGTGCACTGGAAGCGCCAGAGCGAGAACGACCTGGGCGTGGAAGCCGAGCTCTGGTCGGCCGTGCCGCAGCAGGCGGCGCCGCGACTGGTCGAACCGCCCCCGCCCCCCCC